>CAYTXC010000009.1:0-108637 GCA_964441425.1 uncultured Sphingobacterium sp.
TAGCAGACATACGTTTATGAAAATAATGATTATTCTCAAATGAGCATAGTGGAATCAGTTTGAAAAAAGATGTATATTATACCATCTTATTAAATTGGTATGGAGCAAATCCAGGCACGTATAGCTTTTTTAGAATCTCGCATTCAACAAGTGATCCAATCACAGGAGCAACAAAATGCTGAAATTCTGAGTTTGATCACAGAATTAAAAGCCCTTAAGCAACAAGTAGAACCTACTCCTGTTGCACCACCCATGGAGCCTTCAAAATCTTTTGGGAAAAAAATTTCATCATCTTACATCCCCATACCCAAACCAAAGTTAACATGGTTTAATATCGGTAATAAAGCAATTGAAGATCTGATTGGGCGTAACCTCATTAATCGTATTGGCATACTCATCACCGTAATTGGTGTATTCATAGGTGCGAAATACGCAATCGATAAAAATCTGATCAGTCCTACACTACGTATCATCTTTGGCTATTTGATGTCGGTAGCATTAGCAAGTGTAGCCATTTATCTTCGCAGATCTTATAAAGAGTATAGTGCAGTAGTGATGAGTGGTGCTATAGCTATATTTTATTTCATTACATATATAGGATTTAATTTTTATCAACTATTCCCTCAACTTCTTGCATTTTTTATAATGTTTATTGCTACTGGATTGTCAGTAGCCACATCGCTTTGGTATAACAATCGCTTTATTGCATTGATGGGTCAAGTTGGCGCTTACGCAATTCCCTTTTTATTAAGTACAAGTTCAGGAAATGTGATGTTTCTGTTTGCATATATGTGCATAGTTAATATTGGGATGCTGATTTTATCGTTTCGTAAAGACTGGCGACAGATTTACCAAATTGCTTTTTATACCAGCTGGTTGATCTTTATTGCTTTAAATCCATGGCAGCAAAAACAATATAGTGTAGGCATGAAGATATTTGTCTTGACTACACAGATGCTGATTTTCTATGCAGCATTTATATCCTATAAATTATGGCGTAAAGAGTCGTATAAAATTCAGGAAGTTTTGGTATTACTTATCAATGCGGTTATTTATTATATAGTTGGACAAGCAGTTTTAAAAGCGAGTACTACAGGTGTTTCAGCTGTTACTATATTTACATTAAGTAATGCCTTGCTGCATTTTAGTGCAGGTTTTTGGATCCTGAACAAACCTGTACAGGATAAGAGTCTGTATTTGTTTTTAGTGGGTTTAGGCATTAGTTTTCTTACCATATCCATACCTGTTGCCTTTAAGGGTAATTGGATTACGATCTTTTGGTCCTTCGAAGCTGTTGTACTGGGTTTAGTTGCCTATAGAAGTTCACGAGGTATTTATCTCACCTTATCTAACGTACTGATCGTACTTACCCTAATCAGTCTAGTCATGGATTGGGAAGATGTGTTCATGCAAGTACAATCCAAAGTTTGGGTAAAGGCTTTCATGAATCAATATTTTATTAGTTCAATAGTTGCTGTATCCTCTATTGGTATTTTATCGTATTTAGCTCAGAAAAATGAACGTATTTGGGCAGTCAGAAAGGATAGGGCTGTTCAATGGGCACTACCACTTTTATTTATTGCGACAGGTTATTTTTCTATTGTATTTGAGATGGATCATTTATGGCAAATCAGAAATTATGATCTTGCTTTTTATGCTTTTCGCATACCAGCAGCATTATTATTCACGTTGATCTATTTTTCAATTTGGCAATATCTGAATCTATCAAAATGGAAGAATAAAGGATTGTCAATCATATTGTTTGTAGTAACGATTTATATTACTGCCTATTCGTTGATATTTGGAATGGGTGCTTTGGCTGATATGCGTGATCTTTTTCTGGAACAACACGTTGGTTCTGTTTTGCCGATGATGGGGTTTCGTTATTTAATGATATCCGCAATTGCACTGTTACTTTTTCTAACGCACAATAGTTTGATTATAGCTGGTTTTGAAAAGGCTGTTTATCGCGCATTCATTATTGGAATACATATCTCCTCACTTTCTATGATAAGTAATGAATTTATTCATTGGATGGAAGTTGCTGGGCAAACAGGACAATATGAGTTAGGGCTTACTATTATAAGTGGTTTGTATGCACTAGCTATGTTATTCTATGGGATTCGTGAGCAAAAACAATATATCCGTATCTCAGCAATAGTACTATTGGGGCTAACATTATTGAAATTATTGATCTATGATATAGCTTCATTAAGTACCATTTCTAAAACGGTAGTATTGATTATTTTAGGAGTCATTCTATTAATCGCCTCATTCTTATATACAAAATATAGAGAAGCTATTGTGCGTGATAAAGATTCCGTTCAACATGATGATGTATAAGATAGTATCTTTGTATAAATACTATTCATGTTGCTTTCGATTAATTTAGTGAGATAATTCCGTTACTATGATAAATTGTGTTATACATCGTGCCGATACAAGAGGTTTTGCCGACCATGGCTGGTTAAAAAGTTATCATACATTCAGTTTTGCCGGTTATTATCATCCCGATCGTGTTCATTTTGGCGTTCTGAGGGTATTAAATGATGACACTGTAAAAGGCGGAATGGGTTTTGGTTCTCATCCGCATGATAACATGGAGATCATTAGTATTCCATTGGAAGGCGACCTAGAGCATAAAGATAGTATGGGTAATACAACTATTATAAGGAAAGGGGACATTCAGGTGATGAGTGCCGGTACTGGAATATATCATAGTGAATATAATAGGCATAAAGATGAAGAAGTAAAATTTCTGCAGATCTGGATATTCCCAAATAAACAAAATGTTCAGCCGAGGTATGACCAGCTGACCATGGAGTTGGGCGATAGACATAATACATTACAGCAAGTGTTGTCACCCGATCCTGATGATGCTGGTGTCTGGATTCATCAGGATGCGTGGTTTCATGTTGGGCATTTTGATAATGGAATTTCAGCAGCATATGAATTAAAGCTGCCAGGTAATGGCGTTTATGCATTTGTATTAAAGGGCAAGTTCACGATAAATGGTTCAACATTGCATAGAAGAGATGGCATGGGTATTTGGGATACAGCCTCTTTTATATTGACATCAGATGAAGAAGGATCTGAGATCTTATTGATGGAGATACCCATGAACGTAAAGTAGTCTAAAAGGGACAGCGACAATGGGTTTTTGAATTGCTCATTAGGAACTGGATCCAATATGAAATGGGTCCCTACTTCAGGGCAAAGCATTAATTAGAAGTAATATCATAGTTAGTTTTAACAAATTCATGACTCCTCATTTTTTTATATTTCCTAATTTTAGGGCTATGAAAAAGTATGTATTGAATTTGTTTTTGAGTATAATTTTTGCATTACCGGTTATTTCACAAACCGCTAAAGATCAAAAGATCATCAATGCTGCAACTGAAGCAAGAGAAGATTTTCTCAAAGCTGATGGGCTTTTAAAGAATATGTTTCGTGATGCCTATGGGTACGTGATCTTTCCCTCAGTTGGTAAAGGAGGATTAGGTGTTGGTGGTGCTTATGGGAATGGTGCCGTATATGAAAAAGGAAAATTAGTGGGTATGGCCAAACTAATGCAATTAAATATTGGCTTTCAGGCAGGAGCACAATCGTTCAGAGAAGTAATATTCTTTGAGAATAAAGATGTATTTGAACGCTTTAAAAATGATAAAATACAGCTTGCTGCTCAGGCATCTGCTGTAGTAGCCACAGAAGGTGCTGCAGCTGCAGCTAAATATACCAATGGCGTGATGATCTTCACACAGGTTAATGGCGGCTTGATGTATGAAGCTTCTGTGGGTGGTCAAAAATTTAATTATAAAGATCTTTAAGGATCAATAGTACCTTATTAGCAAAACGGGAAAAGAAAATTATTCTTTTCCCGTTTTTTGTTTGAGCATAACCAAATTTTAAAAAAAGTTTGTAAGTTCATTCTTGTTATCCCTTACCTAAACTCAACGATGGCATGCAAAACAAAGCAGGATTATTTGGAATTTCCCTTACAGCGGCTTTAGCCGGTTTTATATTTGGATTTGATACTGTAGTTATTTCAGGGGCAAATATTCCGATTAAAGAACTTTGGCAGACGTCTCCCTGGTTTCATGGTTTTTTTATCATGAGTATGGCTCTTTGGGGCACCGTTCTGGGTTCTATTTATGGAGGTGTTCCTACAGAACGGTATGGTCGTAAAAAAACTTTGCTCTGGATCGGAATTTTATTTAGTGTATCTGCTGTTGGTTCAGCCATAGCTATGGATCCTTATACTTTTTCGTTTTTCCGATTTATTGGTGGGATTGGTATAGGGGTTTCATCTGTTGCAGCGCCTACCTATATATCGGAGATCTCTACGCCGCAAACACGTGGCAGATTGGTAGCGATGTATCAGTTCAATATTGTATTTGGGATTTTAATAGCTTTTTTATCTAATTATTTTTTGGAAGGGGTAGGAGGAGAGAACGATTGGAGATGGATGTTGGGTGTAATGGCTCTGCCTTCTATAATATATACTTTAATGGTTTTACGTATTCCGGAAAGTCCACGTTGGCTGATGTCTGCAAAAGCAGATAAAACTGAAGCTATCCGTGTACTAACTTTATTGGGTAGTGAAAAAGTGAATGAAGAAATGGCATCTATTCAAAAAGCGATTGATCATGAGGCTGGCTCTTCTGATGTAAACGGAATTTTTATTTCTCGTTATAGAGTTGTATTATGGTTGGCATTTTTTGTAGCCTTCTTCAATCAGTGGAGCGGTATCAATTTCATCCTCTATTATGCCCCAGAAATTTTAGAACGTGCCGGACTAGCAGCTAAGGACTCTTTAGGCAACTCTGTAATGATTGGAGTGACCAATCTGGTCTTCACCTTTGTAGGTCTATATCTGATTGATCGTTTAGGCCGTAAGACCTTATTGATCATTGGATCTGTTGGTTATATTATAAGTTTAGCTATGGTGGCCTGGGCCTTTTATGCTAATTCTGGTGCAACGTTTCTTTTATTCTTCCTATTGTTATTTATTGCTTCTCATGCCGTTGGACAAGGAGCAGTAATCTGGGTATTCATCTCTGAAATTTTTCCAAATAAAATTCGTGCTGCCGGACAAGCATTTGGAGCTAGTGTACACTGGGTATTTGCCGCCATCATTACGCTTATTACCCCTGTATTTCTGGATGCTGATAATGGAATTTTTAAAGATAATCCCTGGCCAATCTTTGCTTTTTTTGCGGTTATGATGATCTGGCAATTGTTATGGGTACTCACTAAAGTTCCGGAGACAAAAGGTGTTGCATTAGAAGAATTGGAAAAACGATTAATCAACTAAATGCGGAATGGTAACCAATCAATGCTGAATCTCGATCGTTTCATCAATTAGATAGAGTAGGCTTTCATATTCTCTTCCTACGGCTTCCGTCATCGCCATTTCGCATGTCTTAGTAGAGGAGTAGTATCCATCGTATTTATTTTGTTTCACCTCATTGGCTTCTGCTGCTGCTGCTGAAGCTGTAAGTTCCGGGATCAAAAATCCACGATCTCCGGCCATACCGCAACAACCGGCATTCAATGGTACCGTAACTTCCTGTGCAAACGCTTCGGCTATACGCGTAAGTTTATCAGTTGTCTTCATTTTCGTTAATGAACAAACTGGATGTAATACGATATTCCTTTTTTTATTGACGTTCTTTACGTTTGGCAAAACTATGTCATGTAAAAAATCGACACTATCTAGTATGCTCAACTTGTCAAAGTTATCCTGCTGATCGGGTCTTAAAGCAGATTTTAAATTATGTAAAGTATATGCACAGGAGCTTACATCAATCACAATTTTTAGCGCCCCTTGTTTACTATTGATCCATAATTTATCGAAGATCTTTTGTGCCGTATATTTCTGCGCAGCTCCAAATCCTTTCGATGAATAGATCTGACTACAACAGCTACCCATAGAATCCTTTAACACATTTACGGCTATACCAGTCTTATCACAAACGCTCAGAAAAGTTTCCATGATGTTTTTTTCTTTTCCCGCATACGTACCCATGGTACGACTGATGCATGATGGAAAATAAACGATAGATGCCAATGGATCCTCTTTTCTATTCAATATGCTAAGAGATGGAACCTCTTCGATCTGATTATTCCATAACGGCATTGCCGGTATAATCTTACGTATAGCTTTTGTGCAGGACCGCATCGAACCTGAACCAAAAAGTTGATTGATGAACGATCCTACTTTTAATGATACACGTGCTGTACCCTCGATGATCTTAAAGTATTTTGCAGTAATGAGTGCGATTCTATTTTGCGTTGATGAATGATTTTCTTTGCGTAATCTTTTTACCAGGTCACCGGTATTAATGTCAACAGGACAAGCTGTAGCGCAGAGTCCATCTACTGCACAAGTATCCAATCCATCATACTGGTATTCTTTTACCAATTGAGCATATTGTTGTTTGTCTCCGTTTTCCAATAATTGCTGAAGTACTCTTCTTATCACGATTCGTCGGCGTGGAGTAGTTGTTATATCACGACTTGGACATTTGTGTTCACAATATCCACATTCAATACAGCGATCAACTTCCTCTTCAACGGTCGGAAGTTTTTTCATATTACGGATATGGGCCTGTTTATCTTGATTGATGATGACACCTGGGTTTAATAAACCATGAGGATCCACGATCTCTTTTATTCTGCAGATGATAGCATATGCTTCCGAACCCCATTCCGTTTCAACAAACGGCGCCATATTTCGGCCTGTACCATGTTCTGCTTTTAATGCTCCATCATATTTATGAACAACCAATTCTACTAATGCATGATGAAAACGATCGTATCGATCAATTTCATTTTTGGTATTTAATGATTGTGTGACAACAAAATGTATATTACCATCTTTGGCATGTCCAAAAATGATAGCATTTGCGTAATCGAAATCAATAAATAATTGTTGAAGATCTGAAATGGCATCGCCTAATTTTTCAACAGGAAAGGCGATGTCTTCCAGTATTACTGTAGTTCCCGATTTTCGTACTGCACCAACCGACGGGAACAGACCCTTTCTTACTTTCCAGAGAAGCTCCTGTTCTTTCGGATCTTCTGTAAAATCTGGTTCATTTAAGATCGATAAGTCAGCAGTCAAATTCATAAATGAGCTAACCATATCGGACAGCTTCTTTGGATCATTGGCTTGAAACTCTACTAATAATGCTGCAGCATCTTCAGGAAGATTTTTCACCATTGAAGGGATTCCCGGCATATGTTCAACCGCACGTAATGCGGCTCGATCCATCAATTCCACCATCATGGCTCCAGATGCTGTCAAGGGAACAATAGAAGCACATGCGGCATAAATAGTAGGGTAGAACAGTAGGGCAGTGGCTTTACAGGAATATTCTGGGATTGTATGCAAAACAGCTTCTGCTATAAAGGCTAGAGTACCTTCTGCACCAATCAACAGATGTGCTAATATATCCAGCGGATGTTCATGATCGATGAAAGCATTCAGCGAATATCCTACCACATTTTTGGTTAGATATTTTTTACTAATCTTTTCAGTTAAATGAGGATTCTTGAGTATGGCCCAGCGAATCGAAATGAGTTCTTCATAAAGCTTTGGACAATCTTTTTCAAATCGTATATAATCTGCTTTATGTTCGGTGGTGAAAGCCATTCCATTGGGAAGAATAAATCGAATGCAGGCTGTAGTGTGATAAGAATTATCCTTTACGCCACAACACATTCCGCTTGAGTTGTTGGAGAGGATTCCACCCATCATCGCCGCCGATATACTGGCCGGATCTGGTCCGATTTTCCTTTTGTATTTTTTTAGATATGCATTCACCATGGCCCCCGTGATGCCAGGTTGAACGCGAACTTTCATTCCATTTTCTTCAACACTTATGTTATTCCAATACTGGCTAAGATCAACGAGAATGCCATCTGTAATGGATTGACCGGATAAACTGGTTCCAGCGGCACGGAATACTAAAGGAATTTTATGATCTTGCGAAAATTGAAAAAGACGGATGATCTCCTGTTCGGAAACAGGCTGAACCACCGCCTTTGGTATCATGAAATAGAATCCCGCATCTGAAGCAAAGGATACTCTGTCGATATATCGATCACGGATACGTTCATTGGGTATGATTTGAAGGAGCTGTTCTCTCAAAACGTTACGACTTATTTACCCGTAAAGTTCGGTCAAAACAGCCATATATTACTGCTGTTCCCAATCATTTCCCAATTCCCATCTGTTGTTGAAATATCCTGCAGCTTTAATGGCTTTATCTCCTTGCTTTAGCATATCCAAGCTGAAGATCATAAAATCCGGGAACCCACTACCCCCGCTGAAATATTGATTCGCATCGGCAGCACGCATTCCCTTAATTCCTGTTCCTCCTATTAGTGCTACTGCAGTTGTATTGTCTGATCGAGGCCATATGTGATAGGCCCCAAGATCTTCACCAATCCAACTTTTATCTCCAATGGTAACTTTTGATCTTTCCACTTTAACCGGACAATCTTTCAGCAATACAGTGGCTGCTGCATTAGTAGTGATATTCCCATAAAGGATCACCCCTCTGCCTTCCATATTAGCCCGCTCAAGATATTCGGTATCAGACATAAAATCCACAGAACCATTTGCCCGATAGTACCATGTTTCAGCATCGTATTTTGCTTTATTCAATGCCCAGTTATTTTCTTCGGCTGTTCCTTTCGTTCCATAAACAAAAATCATTCTGTTTCTAAAAGGCTCTTTGAATCCGCCATTGCGAACTATTCCTTTTTCATTAGCAGCAGGTAGAGCACCCAGTACCCATGATCCATTATTAACTAACGAGATAGATGAATTATTTCGAACGATAGAAAATGATTGCTTATCTAATTGCAGATTAATGGTGTCACCTGCTTTGAAATCACTGAGATCAATTTCCAAAACAGATATATTTTCTGTGTTACCGATCAAGGTTTTCTTTTTTAGATCTCTGCTGAATACAGCCCGACTATACATAAAGCTTTTTTGTTGTTGCAAGATTTTCACCCATCGATATTGATGTGAGATAGCAGTAGATGCTGTAGTGAAATCAATTTCATTTACAGCGTCGGAAGCTGGGATCTTATGCCAACGGAAAAAGTCGAAGAGTGGCTTCCAGTCAACACTTTCATCACTAAACCAATGTGATCCTCCGGGGTATTCGTAGTAGCTCATATCCTGATGGAATTTACCCAAGAGTTCGCGCATTTGTCGGGCAAACGCAACCGGAACTGTTTCATCTGCGTCACCATGGAAAATATATACACCAGAAGCTTTATAATTTTTTGCCAGCTCCAGTACATTACTGGGATTGCTGGAGCGGATCAGCATTTGTCGGACAGGAGATGCAGCTGACGTAGGGATGCGTCCATCATGTGAACCATAAGCGGCCAATGTTGGATACCCTGCAGAAGGTGCTATAGCTGCCCATTTCCCTGGATATGTACCTCCTAGATACCAAGTTCCATGGCCTCCCATAGAATGTCCTGTGAGATAAATATGCTTAGGATGTGGGTTATATTTTTTTTCTGCTATGCTCAATACTTCTAGTGCATCCAATCGGCCCCAGTCCTCCCAATTGAATCCACGAGGCCGACGATTGGTAGGGGCCACAATGGGTCCTTCAGCTTTTGGTTTATATGCTCTGGCTTGAGAGATCGCTTCCACCTCAGCACCATGTACGGAAAGGAATAGGTATGGGTTTGACGTTTTTGATGTTTGTGGGGCAACAGCATAATATTGTACAGATCCATCGATATCACTAATAAAGGTATAGCTAGCATGCTCTCCCGAATTAACTGCCGTGATCGAAATAGAGGTAGTATCGATCAATTTATTTCCATTATATAATTTTAATGAAGCCAGATAAATTCCTTTTTCAATGGAGGCGGGAACAGGAATACGGACAGGAACTTTTCTGGTCATCATACCTGGTATAGTTGGGAGTATAGATGATTCTGTTTTACCCGCGACTTCCACTTCTATTTTCAAGGCATTTAAATTTGAGGATAGCATATTTCTCACTACGATGCCACCCCATAAAGTTCCTTCAGATTCCCCTTTAATAAAAAACGGAAGTGTTGGATCTTTGGTAAGAATTGATATATTCTTACTTGGGAACTCTAGTCGTGCAGCAACAGAGGCAAATCGGCCCATACCAGCTGATCGAATATAGATCTCGTTTAATCCTTTTTTCAAGGTAATAGGAATATTCATCCAACCATATCTATACATATCACCTGCATGAGGGGCACCATTCACATATACCATGGAATGACCAGTAGCAATCAATAGGGCATTTTGTGCTTTTGAAGATTGGTAGGTGAGGTATAGATATCCACTACCTAAAAATGGACTTCTGAAATTATGATTGCTATCTGCTTTAACGATTGTCCAGGTTTTTTGCGTACTGTCGGTTAATACGGGTTGGCCAGCAATTGGTTTCAAAGAACCACTATATAAAGCATGAGCCAATCCATCCGTATATAAAGCTTCTCTTCCGTATTGATGAACAACACCTGATGCAAGTCCTTCATTAAAATAATGAATTTCCTGAGCTGTAACCTTAATGCTCAGAAACAGAAAAAAGATAAATAATCCTTTTGGCATGATGAGAAATTTATTATTGAAAAGATAATGATCTTTTATTTCAACAGTTATTTTTTTTAATTTCTTGATGCACTACCTCCAAGTTCGGGAATGGTTTATTTCGTAGTTTGCGCGCAAATGGCAACCGTGAATCAACAGAAGAAAATAGCTTTTATCGCTTCCTGCTTAGGCATGCTGGTTTTTGGGATTACGATTGTGACCCTGGGTTCGGTAGCTCCAGCTTTAAAGCAGCGATTTTTATTGGATGATCTGGAGATTGGGACCTTATTTTCTATTTTGCCTGTTGGGCTGATTTTAGGCTCACTGATCATTGGCCCGGTATGTGACAGGAGAGGATACAAAGAAATGATGTTGATAGCCGCAGTTGGTATCGGTATAGGTTTCGAAGGGATCGCTTATGTAAAGGATCTTACTTTTCTTAGGTTGTTTGTTCTGCTTTTTGGCATTAGTGCTGGTTTTATCAATGGGGCAACCAATTCAATAGTGGTGGACATAAGCGATGAACATAAAGGTCCGAACTTAAGTATATTGGGTATTTTTTTTGGTGTTGGGGCATTAGGTATGCCGCTTATCTTAAGTCGGTTTTTAGGGAAAGTCCCAGAGCTGACCATCTTATCAATTGTTGGATTACTCATTTTGCTTTTCGGACTTGTTTTTTTATTTGTTCCATTTCCGCCCTCAAAACACGAACAGGGAACTACTATTCCATGGAAATCATTGTTTAGCCCATTGCTGCTGCTTATCTCTTTCTATTTATTTTTTCAAAGTAGCGTTGAATCAATCATTACCAATTGGACAACTACTTATATTGGGTCTAAAGGGTTTATTTCAAAAAGTCAGGCATTAGTGGGATTATCTGTACATATGATGGGGATCATTGCCATGAGGTTCGTTTCTGCATCGGTGTTCAGAAATAGGACACAGACGGCTATACTTTGGATTTGTTTAGGCCAATTACTTGCCGGTATGCTATTGATGCATCATGGCCAGTCTGTGATTTTGGTTTTCGCTGGCTTGTTCTTGAGTGGGGCAGGAGTATCTGCGGGCTTCCCCGTAATGCTCGGAATGGTGGGACAGAATTTCCCTAGTATTTCGGCAACAGCCATCAGTTTTGTTTTTGTGATCGCTCTTCTTGGGAATATGCTGATCAATTATTTTACCGGACTATTCATTCAGCGTTATGGAATATCCTATCTGTTACCGGTTATTTATAGTTGTATGGCAGCAATGGGAATTCTTTTTTACCTTACTTATCATCGACTCAAGAATAAACCAAAAACGAAAGTATAACCCAAATCATGGGTATATTTATGTTGACGCCGTAGGTTGGTGCATCTTTTTGCGTTAAATTGAATTGTCTTTGATTAACTGTTATTTATGAATGCATCTCGTCGATTATGGCTCGTCCTTCTTTGTATTTTATATCAGCTGACTGCTGTGGCACAGCAAACAAATCCTTTGTTCCTGAAAGTGCCTTCTACCGAAACGGGTATCTCCTTCAATAATAAATTACCGGAAACTCCAGATTTGAATATCATCACTTACGAGTATTTCTATAATGGCGGTGGTGTGGCGGCTGGTGATTTTAATAATGATGGACTTGTTGACCTTTTTTATACGTCCAATATTCAGCCGAATCGGTTGTATCTAAATAAAGGAAACTGGAAATTTGAAGATATTACTCGATCCTCTGGAGCAGGAGGACGACGAGGTTGGAAAACAGGTACGACCATAGCAGATGTGAATGGTGATGGGTATCTGGATATTTATGTTTGCTACTCAGGTGACTTAGACTCAACGATGCGGGCCAATCAGCTACTCATTAATAATGGCGACCTCACTTTTAAGGATAGGGCAAAGGAATATGGGATTGCGGATATGGGGTATTCCACGCAAGCTGCTTTTTTTGATTACGATCGAGATGGTGATCTTGATTTGTATGTATTGAATCACAACATTAAGAACCTTCGCAATTTTGATGCGGCCTTCGTAAAAAAAATGGTCGATCCCTATGCTGGCGATCGATTATATGAAAACAAAAATGGAAAATTTATTGATGTATCTAGAAACGCTGGTATCATATCTAACCCTTTAGGTTATGGTTTAGGTTTGAATATTTCAGATCTTAATAATGATGGATGGCCGGATATCTATGTGTCAAATGATTATGTAGAAGAGGATTATATGTATCTGAATCAACAAGATGGAACCTTTAAGGAGGTTTTAAAATCATCACTTGGCCATTTGTCAAATTTCTCTATGGGTATTGATGTGGCTGATATTAATAATGATGGGCGGGTAGATATTTTTACTTTAGATATGTTGCCAGAAGATAACCGAAGACAGAAATTACTCTATGCGCCGGATAATTATGAACTATATGAGAATACGCTTCAAAATGGCTTTTATCATCAACTGATGCGCAATATGCTTCAATTAAATAATGGTGATGGAACCTTCAGTGAGATTGGACAGATTGCCGGCGTTTCTAATACCGATTGGAGCTGGTCGGCATTATTTGCAGATTACAATAATGATGGATTGAAAGACTTGTTTGTCAGCAATGGATATGGTAGAGATATGATCAACCGGGATTTTATGAAGTTCTATGCTAACGAACGGATGAAACATATGCAAGGGACTACAGATGAGAAAATGTTTGGCATGTTGCAAACGATCAAATCAACCCCTTTACATAATTATATTTTTGAAAATCAAAATGGACTTCAATTTAAAGATCGTTCAGGTGATTGGGGGATGGATGAATTTGGGTTAAGCCATGGTGCTGCATATGCTGACCTTGACAATGATGGTGATCTCGACCTGATTATCAATAATATGAATAAGGAAGCATCCTTATATAGAAATCAGACTATGGAGAATGGTATTGGTAAATATTTTCTGAAGGTCAATCTGCAAATGCCGGGAAACAATAAAAATGCTATAGGCGCTGCTGTAACCGTATATGCAGATGGCAAACAATATGTACAACAACATTATCCCGTTCACGGTTTTCAATCAGCAATGACTGGCCCTATACATTTTGGATTGCCTACTGAAAAAATAGATTCTATTCGTGTAATCTGGCCTGATGGTCGTTTTGATGTCGTAAAAGATATTGGAAATACAAACAAACTGATTAGTTTGTCACCATCCTCATCACGACTAGCTTTTTCGGGTGAAAAAATCAATACAGACCCTTTGTTCAAAGCGGAAAATATAGTATTAAAATATACCCATAAAGAGGATAAGACAAATGATTTCAAGATTCAGCCGCTCATGCCGAATATGCTTTCTTATAGTGGTCCTAGAATAGCTGTTGGTGATATAAATGGTGACAAGCTTGATGATATGTATATATGCGGGCCAAAGGGACAGCGCGGAAGTTTATTCACTCAACGACCGGATGGGAAGTGGCTAGAGATGTTTCAGCCCGATTTTGAGAAAGATGCTCACTATGAAGACTGCGGAGCAGTTTTTTTTGATGCTGATGGAGATAGAGATCTTGATCTTTATGTAGCTAGCGGCGGTTATTCACTACCTAATAAAGATAGCTATCAAGATAGGCTATATATTAATGACGTGGGTCGTTTTTTACGAAAAGCAGATCTAGTACCTGAAGAAGAATTTTCGGCTTCACAAGTAGTGGTTCTAGATTATGATCTTGATGGCGATAATGACTTGTTCGTGAGTAGTAGGGTGAAACCTGCGTATTACCCTACTCCAGTTTCTGCATTATTATTGGAGAATAATGGGAAGGGGAAGTTTGCGGATGTGACCGGATCAAAAGCAGCAGTATTCGAAAATCTTGGATTAGTAACAGATGCATTATGGGTTGATTTAGATGCAGATAAGCAGAACGAATTATTGATTTGTGGAGAATGGATGCCATTAAAAGCTTTTCGATTTAAAGATGGCAAAATGATAGAGGTTACCAGCTCTGTTTTCGAAGAAACACTAAAAGGATGGTGGAACCGCATCAGTGTTGCTGATCTTGATAAAGATGGGGATCTGGATATTGTTGCAGGGAACTGGGGTGACAATTCGCAGTTACATGCGAGTGAAAAAGAGCCAGTAGAATTATTTTATGGTGATTTTGACGACAATGGATTTATAGATCCAATCCTTTGTTATTTCATTCAAGGGAATTCATGGCCAATGGCAACACGTGATGAGATGACCGACCAAATTGTCAGCCTTCGACAAAAATTCCCGAATTATGATACGTATGCAGATGCAAAGTTATCGGATATTTTGACGGAAGAACAGCGTAAGAGAGCATCAGTATTAAAGGCAACAGAACTACATACAATTTGGCTGGAGAATAAGAATGGTAAATACTGGAAAAGAGCATTACCGATCGAGGCTAATTTTTCACCTGTTTATGCTATCCATATTGACGACATGAATAAGGATGGTAATCCAGATATTTTATTAGGTGGTAATATCGAACAGACCCGAATCAAGATAGGTAAAATCGATGCGAACTTTGGCATCTTTCTATCTGGCGATGGGAAAGGTAATTTCCGTTATGTACAGCAACTGGAATCCGGTTTATCCGTAAAAGGGTGCATCCGTGATATCGTTCCAGTATTGACTACTAAAGAAAGGAAGCAAATTATGATTGGTATAAACAATGCTAGTCCATTAATTTTAAGTTATACTAAATGAGAAAAATAGGTATCACATTTTTTTTATTGATTTGTGTCATTACTGTCAACGCAAAAAAACCTTCTTTAACCGAACAATATATACATAATCTAAAGCAGGTGACCGATGTGATGTTAAATGATGTAGCCTCACCTGTTGCTGCCAGTCGATATTATGCTTATATCACAATGGCGACATATGAAATCCAGTCGCTTTATTATCCAGAAAAGTACCCCAGTTTGAAAGGATATATAAATGGGTATAATGGTTTAAACATTTCAAATGAACAACTCTTCCAAACCGATGGGAATCTCGCAGTTTTATTAGGAATATTTCGAACAGCAGAAAAATTACTTCCCTCTGGTTATATTTTAAAAATATCTGGAGATTCGGTATTCAAAGCATTTCGACCTGCCCTAAAAAAAAATCTTTTCAAAACATCTAAACTGGTAGATTCCGTTGTTAAGCAAATCATGATCTATGTTCGAGCAGATCGTTTCAATACGTTGAACAATATGCCGAGATATGTTTTAAAAGAGGGCGGTGGATACTGGCAACCTACTCCTCCTGTTTTTATGTCACCTATAGAACCACATTGGAATAAGGTTCGCCCCTTTTTTTTAGACTCTGCACAACAATTCAAAGTCCAGCCCCCAACACCTTATGATACACT
This sequence comes from uncultured Sphingobacterium sp., assembly GCA_964441425.1. GTDB lineage: Bacteria > Bacteroidota > Bacteroidia > Chitinophagales > Chitinophagaceae > Pollutibacter. The sequence continues at coordinate 15,954 of CAYTXC010000009.1, forward strand.
TCCCTCTTCATCATTTTACAAGCAAGTTTATGAAGTGTATGCATATGGTCAAAAAGCAACAAAAGAAGAACAGGACATCGCTAATTTCTGGGATTGTAATCCATTTGCTGTTCAACAAATAGGCCATATTGAATTTGGGTTGAAGAAAATTTCACCTGGAGGACATTGGGTTGGTATTGGGGGGATTGTGACACGTCAAACTGACCTTGATCTACATGAGACGGTTCGAGTGCATACATTGTTAAGTTTAGTTTTAGCCGATGCATTTATTGCTTGCTGGGATGAAAAATATCGCTCGAATAGGATTCGTCCCGAGACGGTTATTCGACGTTTAATCGATCCCAGATGGAAACCATTGTTGCAGACTCCTCCATTCCCCGAATATGTATCTGGTCACAGCGTCGCCTCTAATGCAGCAGCTGAAGTACTTACCGCATTGTTTGTGTCGCCGTTGCCATATAAAGATGATACGGAAGTGGAATTTGGATTACCAATACGAAACTTTACATCCTTCAATCAAGCCGCATCAGAGGCTTCCATTTCGAGATTATATGGCGGAATTCATTATCGCGATGCGATAGAACAAGGAATTTGGCAAGGTAGAGAAGTAGCCAAATTTATGATAACGAAATTGGGTGTAATTTGTCGGCCTGTATATATAAACCGGCGTTGAACACATGAAGATCAAATTATTTGTAGCTCTACCCTCTGAATTCCCAAAAGAGCTTTGCCCTCCTCATATTGAACTGATTTATACAGGAATTGGTAAAGTCAATGCATCTATCGCAGCCACACAACATTTATTGAATGAAAATCCAAAAACAACCAAAGTACTGAACTATGGATCAGCAGGATCAGCGGTACTCCCATTGCATTCATTATGGTTATGTCGCCGTTTTCGGCAAGCTGATATGGATGTACGGCCATTGGTTCCGGAAAAATATGTCACCCCATTAGATGAAGTTTTTTATCCGCACATAGAAAAAGATATTTTAGTTTTTGACGCGGGTGGACAGATTTGCACAACCCAAGATACGTTCCAGCAAAAACCTAAATATGAAGTGAATGATATGGAAGCTTATGGTATTGCAAAAGTATGCCGGATCTTTGGATTTGATTTTTTCGCATATAAATTCATCAGTGATAGTGGCGATGCGCACGACTGGAAGGATAATCATCATTTGGGCATTGAACAATTCAAAGAGCTTCTTGTTAAAGAATTTGCGCATTAGCGGATGATCGAATGGACGAATTCTTTTAATTCCGCAAATACGTAAATCTGCGAATCCGCCAATTTTAATTAGTAATGACCATTATTTCTGATTTTTCCACCCTCACCCGTTTTTATCGGGCTAACTTGATCAATAGCATTACGGGCTATAAACCAGCTATGCTTATTGGCACACAGGATAAAGAGGGTAAACATAATCTGGCCATTTTTTCTTCTGTCGTTCATCTCGGAGCAGACCCCGCCTTAATCGCATTTATTCAACGCCCTGTAGGTGTTTCTGGCGATACATTTAGAAATATTGTAGCAACTGGTTTATATACGATCAATCATGTGCATGAATCATTTATTGAAAAAGCACATTATACTTCTGCACGATTTGAGTCTGCAATCTCAGAGTTTGAAGCATGTAAATTAACTCCGGAACATGTAGAAGGATTTGCTGCTCCATTTGTGAAGGAAAGTCTGGTTAAAATAGGAATGGAATTGGTGGAAATTATACCAATCACCCATAATGATACTAAGCTTGTGATTGGTAAAATAAAACATCTCTGCATAGCAGAAGATTGTATTGCTGAAGACGGAAATGTAGATCTACACAAAGTGAACAGTATTTGTATTTCGGGATTAGAAAATTATCATAAAGTATTCCCGCTTCGTTCTTTTCCTTATGCAAAGGTAGAGGAGCTTCCAACATTTTAATATGCGTTTTGACCAAATACAGGAAGTTATTTCGTCTATTGATCCGATTCAGTATAGCACGACAAGAAATTTCTTTAATGGTGGTGTATCTCGTTTATCACCTTATGTATCAAGAGGAGTGATCAGTACGAGGCAGATCATGCAGGCTGTGCTGAAAGAGGGCTATCAATCTTTCAAACATGAAAAGTGGGTACAACAATTGGCCTGGCGAGAATATTTTCAACGAGTATTACAGCATAAGAAAGATCTCGCAAGGGTTGCTTTAAAAAATGAGCAGATATCTATTCAATCTGGATTTCCAACGGTTATACATACTGCCTCAACAGGGATAAACGCTATTGATCAATCCATCAACGAATTATATGAAAATGGCTATATGCATAATCATGCCCGTATGTATGTAGCTTCTTTAGTTACTAATATTGCCGGAGGAGATTGGCAAGAGGGTGCTCGATGGATGTACTATCATTTGCTGGATGCCGATGTAGCCAGTAATGGATGCAGCTGGCAATGGATCTGTGGGGCTTTTTCCAGTAAAAAATATCTGGCTAATCAGGAAAATATAAATAAATATTCAGGTACTTTTCAGAAAGGGACATTCTTAGATAGATCATATGATGAGTTGCCAAATCTGAAATTGCCAATACATTTACATGAGCGTACAATATTAGATCTACAAACCAAACTACCGAAATCAGATCCATTAGATATTCATCCAGATTATCCTACATTGATCTATAATTTTTACAATCTTGATCCCTTATGGCATGCTAACGAAAAAGCAAATCGTATTTTATTATTAGAGCCATCACATTTTACTACGTATCCTATTTCAGAAAAAACCATTCAGTTTATACTAACATTAAAGGATAATATTCCAGGCTTGACAATTTTCACTGGTGAATTTGAAGAGCTAAAACCATTAGTAAAGGGGAATATTTATTGTAAGGAACATCCATTATTTAACTATTCAGGAGCAATTGTTGAAGGCAGAGATTGGATGTTTCCTGAAGTGACCGGATTTTATCCTTCATTCTTTGCTTTCTGGAAAAAAGCAGAAAGACTTATTGGTCATTAATGCGCTGAATATAATAATTCCTATACTCTTGCGTATTGAATCGCATTATCATCCCAATCGCCGGCCGCTTTAATAGCAGGTAGTACATCTTCCGGATGATCAACAAATGTGCACATATCCATATGTTTGCCAAGCATGAAACGTTCATCAATACATCTTTGTAAGATAGCTTTTAATGGTTCATAATACCCATCAGTATTTAAAATGATGATTGGTTTTTTGAACTGACCCAATCGTTTCAATGTAAAGGCTTCCATAAATTCTTCTAAAGTGCCTGTACCGCCTGGTAGGGTGATTAAAGCATCAATATCTACTAAAAATTTTGCTTTACGTTCATGCATTGTTTCTGTGAACTCCATATCGGCCACAAGTTTATGCGCCCATTCCACATCATTCATGAATTTTGGCATAATACCTTTGATCTTGCCACCATGTTCTAAAACTACATCGGCTAATTTGCCCATCAAACCCGATGAGCCACCACCATAAACGATTTCGACGTTTGCTTTGACACATTCAATAGCTAATCTTTCTGTGGCATCAAAATATTTAGGATCTATCTGTGAGCTGGATGCACAATATACACAAATGCGCATATGATGATTTTGTGCTAATGTACTAACTTTCTTAAAGCGGCAATTCAGCAGTTATATAATCTGCGTGGCCAGTATATCTACCTGAAATATCTTTATAGATGGCTGTCAGCCTGATGCCCATTCCTCTTTCGCAAACTATCAGTGATTCACGTACGATCACCCGTTCCATATCGATTACATGAATATTCAACCATGGATGACCTTCTAATGCCATCATTACAGCTGCCTGAACGGCTTCTTCATGAGAATTGAAAATACCAGTCATGCAGCTAATTTAAATCGTCATTCCCGCTTGGTCAAGCATAGACTGAAAAAAATATTTGAGTGTATTGTTTATGCTTTTAGTTAATTTCCCTCTTTAAATAGTAGCGATGAGACAACGTTTTTCTTTATTCTTCTTTTTTCTCTTGGCCAGTACAATCGTTAAGGCGCAAAAGCCTATTGAAGGCAGGTGGAATCTTACGGTAGATCAGGGATATCGGATTGCACCTTCCTGGCTGGAAGTACGGCATTCTGGTCATAAAATGTTAACGGGTCAGTTTGTTGCCGATGGCGGTAGTGCCCGTCCAATCTCAAAAGTAAATGTTGAGGGGAATAAAGTGTATTTCGCCATCCCTCCACAGTGGGAAAGTGAAGATAATGATATGCGATTCGAAGCAACACTTGAAAATGATAAGCTAACTGGAGTGATCATTACGCCGTCTGGTCGTCGGTGGAACTTTTCAGGTGAACGTGCCCCATTATTATTATCTAACAATGTTCCCGTTTGGGGGAAACCCATTACCCTTTTCAATGGTAAGAATACAGATGGATGGCATGCTTCAGGAAAAAACAACCAGTGGATTGCTGAAAGTGGGATATTGAGAAGCCCTGCATCTGGTTCAAATTTGATTACAGATGCAAAGTTCAATGATTTCAAATTGCATATTGAATTCCGTTATCCGGAAGGGAGTAATAGTGGTGTATATTTAAGGGGCCGCTATGAAATCCAGGTTTGTGATACTCGCGGACCGGAACCGGCCAGAGATTCGTTAGGTGCGATCTATGGATTTATCATCCCGAACCGACCGGCATGGAAAAAGCCAGGAGAGTGGCAAACATTGGATGTAACCCTGGTTGGTCGTATTGTTACGGTGGTATTGAATGGTCAAACCATTATTTCTGAGCAACCTATCCCAGGGATAACCGGTGGGGCGCTTGATAGTAAAGAAGGAGAGCCGGGTCCGATCATGCTACAAGGAGATCATGGTCCGATCGATTACCGCAATATCATCATAAGGCCTGCAAAATAGTTTTTTTAACCTCCAACATACGAGCAGGAATAATCCTCTTTTAAAGTACATTTGGTAATACCTAATGCTACATTATGAGAATTGTATTCCTGCTTGCTTTTGTACTGCTCTCAGCAGTTTCCATTGCACAAAAGAAAAAGACTAGTCCGGCTGCTGAAGCAAAACCAGCCACCAATATTGAATCGTATTTCCGTTCTCTGCAATGGAGGAATATTGGACCGCATCGTGGTGGTCGTTCTGTTGCTTCTTCAGGAGTTCGCGGACAAGATCAGATTTACTACATGGGAACTACCGGTGGTGGTGTTTGGAAAACCATCAATGCCGGGCAGTCCTGGTTCAATATTTCGGATGGATATTTTAAAACTGGATCCATAGGAGCTATAGCAGTTTCAGAGTCTGATCCAAATGTAATCTATGTGGGAGCTGGTGAACATGCGCCTCGTGGAGTGATGACATCTTACGGCGATGGTGTATATAAAAGTACTGATGCTGGAAAGACCTGGAAGAAAATAGGATTAGATTTAACGCGTCATATTTCAGGTATTCGCATTCATCCGCAAAATCCTGAAATAGTTTATGTAGCGGCTCAAGGGGCATTACATGGGCCAACCGCTGATCGTGGCGTATATAAATCAACCAATGGTGGAGCAACCTGGGAGAGAATATTATATGTGGATGAGAATACGGGATGTGCTGAACTGAGTATGGATATGAATAATCCTCGAATACTCTATGCCGCTATGTGGGATCATCGTCGATTACCTTGGGAAGTGCGTTCCGGAGGTCCTGGATCAGGTTTATACAAGTCAACTGATGAAGGAAAGACCTGGTCTAAGCTTACAGCCGGGTTACCCGATAAAATGGGGAAGATGAGCATTGCTGTTTCTCGCGCCAACCCAGAAAAAGTTTATGCACTAGTAGAAAGTGATACGGAAAAAGATATGGGCGGATTATTTGTTTCTACAGATGGTGGTGCTCATTTTTCTGTTGCCAGTAAAGACCATCGTTTAACACAACGTGCTTGGTATTATATTGAAGTTTTTCTGGATCCTAAAGATGAAAACACGTTGTATGTATTCAGTTCTCCAGGCTTAATGAGTAAAGATGGTGGTCGTACCTGGACCAATATCCGTGGGACACATGGTGATTACCACCATCTCTGGATCAACCCGGATAATCCAAAGAATATGGTAGTCTCCAACGATGGTGGAGGAGCCGTTAGCTTTGATCAAGCCAAAACCTGGACTTCTCAGGATAATCAGCCTACAGCTCAGTTTTACCGGGTAAATGCTGATGATCTTTTCCCTTATAATGTTTATGCCGGGCAACAAGATAATTCATCCGTTAAAATAAAAAATACTAACCCTTCAGGTTATTCTATTGGTGTTAAAGATTGGTGGGCAAGTGCTGGTGGAGAAAGCGCATTCCTTGCTTTCGATCCTAAAAATCCTCGTTATGTGATGGGGGGATCTTATCAAGGTACAATAAGCATTCAGGATACCGAAATAGGGGAAGAAAAAAATATAATGGAAGTGCCTATTCAGTATCAGGCATTGGAGCCGAAAGAGATGAAGTATCGTTTCAACTGGAATGCACCGATCGTGTATTCCCAGCATGAACCGAATACCTTTTATCATGCCGGTAATCTATTATTCAAAACGAATGATATGGGGAGAAGCTGGAAGGCGATATCAGGTGATCTCACACGGAATGATAAAAGTAAGCAAGGGAAAAGTGGTGTTCCATATACTAACGAAGGAGCAGGTGGTGAGAATTATGGAACGATCTCATACGTAATTGAATCACCTCATGAGAAAGGTGTGCTGTATGTTGGAAGTGATGATGGACTGATTCATATCACCAAAGATGGTGGAGCAAACTGGTCGAATATTACGCCAATTGGACTTCCTGAATGTTTGATCAATAGTATTGAGGTAAGCCCTCACGATAAAGCAACCGTTTATATGGCCACTACTCGATATAAAGTAAATGATTTTACACCTGGTATATACAAATCAACAGATTACGGGCAAACATGGAAAAAAATGGTGAATGGGATAGACGTTAATGCATATACACGGGTTGTACGTGAGGATAGTAAACGTAAGGATCTCTTATATGCCGGAACTGAAACTGGATTTTATTTTTCGATAGATGGTGGTGAGAACTGGCTTTCCAATCAATTTGGACTTCCAATAACTCCGATCACCGATCTAAAAGTACATCACCATGATCTTATCGCATCTACCATGGGTAGGTCTTTTTGGATACTAGACGATATTGAAGTATTGAGACAAGTAGATTTGAATCAAGCTGAATCATTCAAATTGTTTTCTCCAAATGATGTGATTCGTGTTTCGGGAGGCAGTACTTTAAATGAAGTAAAAGATGTAGATGAACCCTCTACTTCAACCCCAAGTTTCACAGGTACTAATGCAGCAACAGGTGCCGTGATCTATTATCAACTGCCTGATGTAAAAGATCAAGAGTTAAAACTGGACATCTTTGATAGCAAGAATGAACTCGTTCGCCATTACTCATCAAAAGCTGATGAAGGTTTTGTTTCCTATCCTGGTGGGCCTTCAGCAGATGATCTGTTGCCAATGCGTAAAGGTCTAAATCGATTTGTTTGGGATCTGCGAGGAGAAAGTGTCAAAGGGGTACCTACAGTATTCATTGAAGGATCATATGATGGCTACAAAGTAGCACCTGGAACCTACACAGCAAAACTTAGCTTGAATGATCAAATCCAAACCACCACGATAGTGGTCAAGCCTCATCCGGGAATAAATGCTACACAAGCTGAATATGATGCACAGGCTACCTTCATTAAGAATATTGTTGATGAAGCTAGTTTGATCCATACCGAAGTGATCCATGCTAGAAAAATTGCTTCACAGTTAAAGGAAACATCAAATCTGCTAAAGCAAAATCAGGATATTGCTCAGCAGGCTGAAAAAATAGCAAAAGCATTGCAGACTTGGGAAGATGATATTGTGCAGAACAAAGCAAAGTCAAACGATGATATAATCAATTTCGTAAATAAGATCACTGCTGATTATATTTTCCTAAAAGGGGATGCAGATACAAATATTCCATATGTAACTCAAGGGCAAAAGCAGCAATTTGAAACCTTACATAATCAATGGTTAGCGTTGAAAGCTCGTAAAGACAATATTTTATTTGATGTAAAAGAATTGAATATGAGCATACAAAAAGCCGGCATTGGTAGAATAATTTTATAACTGATCAAGTCAATAGTCATGTATAGACATCTAACCATCACAGTTAGCTTTATGCTGATATCAGTTTTTGGATTTTCACAATTAACTGTTGAAAAAATCATGCGCGATCCAAAGTGGATTGGCAGTTCGCCTTCAACTGTAAGTTGGACAATCGATGGTAACATTCAATTTAACTGGAATCCAGATAAAGCAACAGATGATTCATTTTATGTCTATTCTTTGACTGCATCTGCACCGGAAAGAATCCGATATAATGATGCTATGCGTAATATGGCGATGGCTAATGCTATTTTTAATAGTAACTATAGTAAGCGGGTTTATACCTATAAAGGAGATCTCTATTTAGTCGATGTAAAAACCGGCCAATCTAGGCCAATCACCCAAACAGAAGAAATCGAATCTTCTCCGAAATTCATAATGAATGATGAGTGGATCAGTTTTCAACGCAATCAGAATATCTATGCATGGCATATAGCTTCTGGTATGATTAGTCAATTCACCAACTTTGTAAAAGGAGGTGGTTCAGTCCCCCGTAAAACAGAAACAGGAGGTAAGTCAGTAGGACAGGAGCCTTGGTTAATCAATCAACAACTCGAATTATTTAACGTATTAAAGGAACGTAAAGAAAAACGTGATGCTCGTTCTGAATTTTTAAAAAATAATAAAGAGGAATCATTAAAGCCTATTGAAACTGGGGAGAAGAACGTGCAGGGTATGGATATATCTTCTACTGGTCGATTTGTTTTGTATAGATTAGTACAACCTTCACTTGGTAAGCAAACGATCGTACCCGATTATGTTACGGAATCAGGATTTACTGCTGATCTTAATACGCGTACAAAAGTTGGGCACCCTCAAGGTAAATATGAATGCTGGATCTTTGATCGGGAAAAGAATAAAGAATTCATGATCAGTATGGATTCATTGCCAGGTATTACAGATTTGCCAGATTATATGCGTGTATCAGGGAAAAAAACGGGTAAAATAAGACCTGTATATTTTGGCAATTTTTTATGGAGCCCAAATGGAACTACAGCTATCCTGGATATACGCGCTCAGGATAATAAAGACAGGTGGTTGATGAAGTTGAATCCAGAGACACTTTCTCTTTCATTGATCGATCGTCAGCGTGATGAGGCTTGGATAGCAGGACCTGGTGTTAGTGTTTTTGGTGCAAAAATGGGGTGGATCAATAATGATCAGTTTTATTTTCAAAGTGAGGCATCTGGCTATTCACATCTTTATATAGTGGACATAAAGACGAATCAGAAAAAAGCATTAACTAATGGCAACTATGAAGTACAAGATCTCATCTTATCAAAATCAAAAAAATCATTTTATCTTTTAACCAATGAAGAACACCCAGGTAAGCAGCACTGGTATAGAATGAATATAGATGGCAGCGCTAAGGAGAAGATCACCTCCATGGAAGGGGGATATGAAGTTTCCTTATCGCCGGATGAAAAATATATAGCGTATCGTTTTTCATATATGAACAAGCCTTGGGAATTATATGTTCAAGAGAATAAGTCTGGCGCAAAACCTAATCAATTAACCAATAAGGCTACTAGTGATGAGTTTAAACAATATCCTTGGCGAGAGGCTAAGTTGATCACTATTCCGGCTTCAGATGGAGCACAAGTATATGCTCGATTGTACGAGCCCTCTCCTGAGAAAAAAAATAAAGCCGCCGTGATTTTTGTACATGGTGCAGGGTATCTTCAAAATGCCCATTTCTGGTGGAGCAGTTATTTCAGAGAGTATATGTTTCATAATCTCTTAGTAGATAAAGGTTATACTGTTTTGGATATTGATTACAGAGGAAGTGCAGGATATGGTAGAGATTGGCGTACGGGGATTTATCGCCATATGGGTGGGAAAGATTTGAGTGATCATGTTGATGCAGCCAGTTATCTTACAGCGACATTAGGTATAGATAAAAACCGTATTGGAATGTATGGCGGTAGTTATGGAGGATTTATTACACTCATGGGTTTGTTCACTACACCTGATGTATTTCAGGCTGGTGCAGCATTACGGCCTGTAACAGACTGGGCTCATTATAATCATGGTTATACCTCTAATATTTTGAACGAACCGACGAATGATAGTCTATCCTATGCTCGTTCATCACCCATCAATTTTGCATCTGGTTTGAAGAATCATTTATTGATCTGTCATGGTATGGTGGATGTGAATGTTCATTTTCAGGACGTAGTACGTTTATCACAAAAGCTAATTGAATTGGGGAAAGATAATTGGGAACTGGCTGTGTATCCGGTAGAGGATCATGGATTTATTGAGCCAAGCAGTTGGACGGATGAATATAAGCGGATCTTAAAATTGTTTGATGAAAAGCTCCTGAAATAGGAGCTTTTTTTTAATCTTGATCTTAACAATCTTTAATTCATTAATCCTATGTATATCCCATCTTCACGTATTTCGATCGGATATGTTTTTAAGTAATATCCTTCCCCACTAGTGTTTCTTCCATTTTCTATACTAAACTTATATCTGTGAAGTGGACATACCACATTACCTAAAGTATCAATACATCCATTGGCCATTATTCCACTTGCATGAGGGCATTTGTAAGCAAATGCATAAAGCCTGTCATTATGGAGCGCCAGACAAATTCTTTTGCCATTGATTTCTGCTACCTGAATATCCTTATCTTTTATTTGAAGTGTTTCAACATCAGGTGCTAATCTATACCACTGGTATTTTTTATCGAACATCAATAAAAAGAAGTTTTATATGGATATCTGATCTGGTAAAGTTCCTTCACTTTATTCAAAATAGTGTTTCTTAATCCGTCAATATTTCTTCTTTCTATAGCAGAAACAAAAACACAATTATGATCAGTTTCTCTTTCCCATCTCTCTTTTAGATCTCTCAAGATATCTTCTTTTACTTGCGGATCCAGCCATTCGTCGAATGTTTGCTTTTCATAGCGATCCATTTTGTTGAATACCATGATTGCCGGCTTATCATTACATTTCATTTCGGCGAGTGTATTTTTCACCACCGCGATCTGCTCTTCATAATTAGGGTGAGAGATATCGACTACATGGATTAGAATATCGCACTCTTTTACTTCATCCAATGTACTTTTAAAACTTTCTACCAGGTGATGCGGTAATTTACGTATGAAGCCAACGGTATCGCTTAACAGGAATGGTGTTGTTTCCCAAACGATCTTTCTAGTAGTAGTATCAAGTGTTGCAAATAATTTATTCTCTGCAAAAACATCTGCCTTACTCAATAGATTCATTATTGTCGATTTGCCTACGTTTGTATAACCTACTAAAGCAACCCGAATATATTCTCCTCTTTCTTTTCGTTGTGTTTGCGATTGTTTATCAATCTCCGCTAATTTTCTTCTGAGCAAACTGATCTTTTCACGAACGATTCGTCGGTCAGTCTCGATCTCCGTTTCCCCTGGGCCACGTGTACCAATACCGCCCCCTAAGCGTTCCAAGTGTTTCCACATCCCTCTTAAGCGAGGCAGTATATATTGATATTGGGCTAATTCAACTTGAGCTTTTGCTTGAGCGGTTTTTGCTCTTCTCGCAAAAATATCTAGGATAAGATCAGAACGATCTATCGCTTTTACCCCAACTTCTTTTTCAATATTGCTGATCTGTGCGCCGCTTAACTCATCATCGAAAATGATGACTTTTATATCTTTCCCCGAAGCGTATCGGCGTATCTCTTCCAATTTTCCTTTACCTATATAGGTGCGACTATCTGGATGTGGAAGTTTTTGAATGAATTTTTTTACAGTAATAGCGCCAGCTGTTTCGGCAAGAAAGGCCAGTTCATCAAGATATTCTACCACTTGCGCGTCTCGCTGATCTTTTGTCACCACCCCAACTAAAATCGCTTTCTCTTCCTGATGGAGCAACTGTTTTTTCTCGATCAAATTCTTTGTTTTGTGGTGTATGCTTTTAGAGTCCGCTTATGGTAAGGCCAATAGTATATGGACGAATACCGGCAGGACCAAAGCCTTCTTTAAATAATTCAGTAACGGTGTATGTACCAAATAATGATACATTACCGAGGCCAACTCGCATCGTACCCACAAGGCGGGTGCCATTGAAATGGCGCTTAGCATTTGTTTTTGTGATATATCCACCATCACCCGCCTGGTCAAGATCTACTTTAGCTTTTGTTTTAGCGGTTACCAGTGTTCCGATTTTTGCGCCAACTGCAAATTTGAAACTCTTATTCATATTGGCTGGATTGGATGAATACCGTAACTCTACAGGCAATTCCAAATAAGCAGTTTGTAGCTTGTACTTTTTGTATTTCGTTATAGTATCTCTTACAAACAAAGCTTGATTACGATTTCGGATATTTATGGTGCTGTTTTCAAAGAAAATATTATCCGTTCCAATTCCAGGACCTATTCCTACAGATAATTTAGGGTTGGTTTTGAAGGGAAAGTCAAATAGGAAATGCATATTGAAGCTGCGGGAAAATCCTTGAGGCTTTATATTATCCGGGCCTCCAGACCAGCCTGCTAATCCATATTGAATCATGAAGTGATCTGCCGTACGCTTACTTAAATCCACTTTAGTCCAGTCAACCGGAGTTTTAGATTTAGGTTCTTTTGTTTTAACTACAAGTACTTCTTCCTCTTTTACTATTTTTTGAGCTTTTACTTTAGCCTCTTTTTTGGCTTTACGATCCTTTTTTTCTGTTTTTGTAGCGTCTTGAGCTAATACAACTGTTCCGGCAAAAATGAATAAAAGTGCAGCAATGATCCTCTTCATGATATAAATTAAGTCGATAAAACTATCCCTCAACCAGTTAAAGAAAGGTTAAGGTTAACATAAATGTGCCTACAAAATTAAGGTAAAAGCCCCAATTCGGCATCTTTTGTGGGTTTCTGGCGGCTTACTATGTCTTATTTTCTTAAAAATTAAATACATTTAATAACGAAATACGTCATTGAATGCATTCTAATTCTCAACCTGAAGAGCTATTGTATGAACGTGCGGCCCGGACGAATTCCGGTCTGTCTAGATATAATGGTCCCTGGACAAGAAATGAAGCCCAGCATTTAGCCAAGCGTTGTTTATTTGGTTCTCCAAAAGCAGATGTGGATCAATTTTTAAAGCTAGGCCTTTCTGCTTCACTTGATCAGTTGCTGAATATAACATCTCCTCTACCCACTCCTCCTGTTAATGACTATAACAGTGCCACGGTTACGGATCCAGTAGTTGCACCTGGCGCCACATGGGTCAATAATTTTAATAATGATGGAACCATTCAGGGAGGCAGGAGAGCCTCATTGAAAAAATGGTGGACGGGATTGATGTTAAATCAGGAGTCTAATCTTCGGGAAAAAATGACCTTATTCTGGGTAAATTTTTTTGGGACAGAGATTCTGGAAATTGGAAATGGCAATTGGTCGTATATACATCAGACATTACTTCGTCAAAACGCATTGGGTAATTATCGCCAACTGGTTAGGGCAGTCACTACCGATGTTGCTATGCTTCGTTATTTGAATGGATATGTGAACACGGCATCTGCACCTGATGAGAACTATGCTCGAGAATTACAGGAGCTTTTCACACTGGGAAAAGGTCCTGCTGTTCAATATACAGAAGCTGATGTTCGAACTGCAGCAAGAGTACTAACAGGTTGGAGGATTAACACAACAAATTATACTTCATATTTTGATGCTACTCGTCATGATACCGCAGCTAAAGTATTTTCATCATTTTATGGTGGGAAAACGATAACCGGGAAAACTGGTGCAGCAGGTGCTACAGAGACTGATGAATTGATCGATATGATTTTCCTGAAAGACGAAGTATCTAAATTTATTTGTCGTCGCTTATACAGATGGTTTGTGTATTACAAGATCGATGCTGCGGTTGAATTAAATATTATAGAGCCTCTTGCCAAAATTTTCAGAGATAATAATTACGAGATCAAACCGGTGATGCGCGCATTACTGCAAAGTGAGCATTTCTTTGATGTATTGAATCAGGGCTGTTTAATAAAAAGTCCTGTTGACTTAATTGTTGGCCATCTCCGTGAATTTGCTGTAGTGTTCCCGCCTGCTTCATCCTATATCAATGCTTATGGTATGTGGAACTATATTCGAAGTTGGTTTACCAGTTTAAACCAGGATATTGGAGATCCTCCTGATGTATCGGGTTGGCCGGCCTATTATCAAGAGCCGCAGTTTCATGAGATTTGGATAACATCGGATACATTACCCAAGCGTAATCGATTTACGGATATGATGATCGGATCAGGATATACGTTATCCGGTCAAAAAATTGTGATCGATGCGGTTGCTTTTGCAAAAACGTTGAATAATCCGGGAGATCCAAATAAGTTAATCGATGAAATACTGGCTGTTATTTATCGTGTTCCATTAAGTGCAGCAACCAAGCAATCGGTAAAACAGCAAATCCTGTTATCTAATCAATCTGAAGATCATTATTGGAGTGATGCCTGGACTATTTATTTGAATAATCCTACTACGGCCAATTATAATATTGTGAATACCCGATTGAAAAGTCTGTTGCAATATTTCATGAATCTTCCTGAATATCAATTATCGTAGCATGAAAAGAAGAAAATTTATTCAGAATGCTTTTCCGGCTACGGCCATGATACCGGGTTTGATGAATGGCTTTCCTATGCGGGTATTAGGAGCTGAAAATAGTTTCCTTCAAACAGCGATGATGCCCGGAATTGATACCGATAAGGTATTGGTTATTGTGCAACTAAGTGGTGGTAACGATGGTTTGAATAACGTGATTCCTATTTCAACGTATGGTGATTATGTAAACGCGCGAAAAAATATTGCTATCCCGGAAAATAAGATACTGAGATTAGATGGAATTGATCGTACAGGATTACATCCTGCCTTAGCACCTTTTCAACAGTTGTATAATGACGGAAAGATGAACATCATTCAGGCAGTAGGTTATCCTTCCCCCAACTTTTCTCATTTTCGTGCTACAGATATTTGGATGAGTGCCTCTGATAGTAATCAAATGGTGAATAGTGGATGGATTGGCAGATATCTTGATCAGGAGTTTCCTGGCTTTCCCAATGGATATCCAACTACTGAAATGCCAGACCCATTGGCCTTACAAGTTGGTGCGATTACTTCTCTCACTTGCCAAGGGCCTTCGGTTAGCATGGGCATGAGCCTTACAGACCCGGCCAGTTTTTATAAACTAGTGGATAACCAGGTTGATGATACGCCGAATACACCGATGGGCAATGAATTGAAGTTTGTTCGACAAATTGCACGTCAGACGAATAAATACGGAGATCGTATTCGACAAGCTGCAGCGGCTGTTCCTACTCAGGGGACATATCCGAATAATCCGCTTGCTGCTCAACTTAAAATTGTGGCAAGGTTAATAAAAGGAGGATTGAAAACCCGCGTTTACATGGTGAGTTATGGAGGATTTGATACACACGCTAATCAGGTGGTAGCATCTGATACAACAACGGGTAACCATGCTAATTTGCTGAACAATGTTTCATCATCTATTAAAGCCTTTATGGATGATCTCAAAGGTTTAGGTGTGGACGATCGAGTTTTGGGAATGACCTTTTCAGAATTTGGACGTCGAATTAAATCTAACGCTAGTATAGGTACAGATCATGGTTCATCTGCACCGTTATATTTATTTGGGAAACACGTGATGGGTGGCATAACGGGTAATAATCCTTTTATACCAGCCAATTCTACTGTAGGCGATAATATTCCATATCAGTATGATTTCAGAAGTATTTATGCTTCCGTATTGCAACAATGGTTCTGTGTCCCCGATACCACATTGCAGCAAGTGATGTTGAAGAATTTCCAATCGCTGCCTTTGATCAATAATCCTAAATGTGGAACAAATAACCGACCACCTAATTTTAGTGATGAAAAACTGCTGGTGTTCAATTATCCAAATCCATTCAGCACCTATACCAAGATCACCTACAGAACAAAGGGTGGACATACACTGCTTCAGCTCATCGATACCTCAGGTCGTTTGTTGAAAGTGATTTTAGAAAGAACATATTCTTCAGAGGGCCAACATACCATTGAATTTAATGGAGATTTTCTTCCTGCAGGGATTTATTATATCCGTCTGCAAAATGGTCCGATTCAGCAAGTAAGGGCAGTCATGAAAGTTAGCTAAATGGCTAATAGTAGATCGTTAATCAACATATATGAAATATTTATTAATCTTTCTTTTCCCATTAGTGATAAACGCACAGTCAAATCCATCAGAAAAAGAAGTAGCAGATAAAGTTAGTCAGCTGATAAAAGCTATGATCGATGCTGATGAAAATATGCTGAAATCCCTTACATCAGATAAGCTGGTATATGGACATTCATTAGGTGCAGTAGAAGATAAAGCCGCTTTTGTTCAGAATATAGTAAATGGGAATAGTGATTTTGTTACCATTGATATTACCGATCAAACTTTAACGATTAGCGGTAATGTAGCCATAGTGAGGCATAAACTATACGCTAAAACCAACGATAAAGGCAAACCTGGTGAGGTGAGATTAGTGATCATGCAGGTTTGGCAACGAACTAAAAAGGATGGCGAGTGGAAATTGCTCGCTCGTCAGGCAGTTCGTCCTCCTCAACAATAGAGCATATCCTGTTGTTATTCTTTTGTATCTTCAAAAGAAAAATTATGCCCGTTTATACCTTGATGATTAATGGCAAACAACACAAAGTAGATGTTGCTGAAGACACGCCATTGCTTTGGGTTTTGAGAGATCATCTTCAACTTCTGGGAACCAAATTTGGTTGTGGAATTGGGCAGTGCAGTGCATGTACTATTCATCTTAATGGCAATCCCATGAAATCCTGCATCCTGCCTGTTTCCAGTGTGGGTGCAGCAAAGATCACTACTATTGAAGGGTTATCAGCTACAGGAACCCATCCTGTCCAACTGGCATGGGATGAAATGGATGTGCCTCAGTGTGGGTATTGTCAGGCTGGTCAGATCATGACTGCGGCTGCATTTTTAAAACGAAATCCTAAACCTACGATGGAAGAGATCGATAATGCTATGCACGGCAATCTTTGTCGCTGTGCTGCTTATCATCGAATTCGTGAGGCCGTAAAATTAGCCAGTACTAAAATCAAATGATCATGAGCCAGACATTCAATAATAGCAGAAGAGATTTTCTGAAGAATATCTCCTTGTCGGGAGGTGGGTTATTATTAGGTTTCAGTTTGTTTGATGCTGAAGCTGCAGAAGCCATTATCATTCTTGGTAAAAATGCTGCTGAAATAAAAGGATTCAATAGTTATGTTTCGATAGGAACTGATGGTATCGTCACGATTTTTTCTCCCAATCCGGAATTGGGTCAGAACATTAAAACATCATTTGCCATGATCGTCGCAGATGAATTGGAAGCCGATTGGGCAAAGGTGAAAGTTGTACAAGCGCATCTGGATACTACCAAATTCGATCGTCAGCTAACAGGCGGTAGTGGTGCCATTCCGCATTCATGGAAACGTTTACGTACTGCTGGTGCAACAGCTAAGCAATTGATGATTACTGCAGCAGCAAAGCGTTGGAATGTGCCAGAAGAAGAGTGTCATGCCGAAAAGGGATTTGTTATTCATAAAGGCTCTGGTCGAAAATTAGGGTATGGAGATCTGGCTATGGAGGCAGCAGCATTACCTATCCCGTCGAATGTAAAGCTTAAAGATCCAAAGGATTTTAAGCTTATAGGGAAGTCGGTTAAAAATGTAGAGAATAAAAGTATCATTACTGGGAAACCTTTATTTGGTATTGATGTATATAGAGAAGGGATGGTATTTGCAGCGTTGGAGCGACCCCCTGCATTTGGATTAACGTTAAAGTCAGCTAACGTTGATGAATTAAAACAATTACCAGGTATAACCGATGTGGTTATATTCAAGAATAATGTTGCTATCGTTGGAAAGTCAACCTGGGATGTATTTCGTGCCAAGGGTGAAGTGAAAGCAGAATATGAGTCGGCAAAAGCATTGGAAAGTAGTTCAGATCATGACCGCATCTTTACCGATTTATTGAATGCAAAAGAAGTGCGAATAGGAAGAAAAGATGGTGATGTTGAACAAGCTTTTGCAGCAGCGGCAAAAATTGTGAAGGCAGAATATGAATGTCCTTTCGTGCCGCATAATCCATTAGAGCCGATGAATTTCTTTGCTGATGTTAAGCCGGATAAAGTAGAGTTGGTTGGACCCACGCAAACGCCACAGGCTGCGCGTAAAGCTGTATCAGATATGCTAAAAATTCCGGAGAGTAATATCACCGTAGAGATCACCCGATTAGGAGGCGGTTTCGGGCGGCGATTAAAGTGGGATTATGTGTTGGAAGCGGCAGAACTTTCTTCCATCATCAAGAAACCAGTAAAGTTGATGTGGACCAGAGAAGATGATATGACGGGAGGCAGTTATCGCCCTGCTGTTCGATATCGTTTTGAAGCAGCATTGGATGAAAAAGGAGAGATCATTGGATATAAATGCAGAGGTGCCGGAATAAATGTTGGTAATTCTACACGTCCAGATAATTTCCCATCCGGGTCCATTGATCATGTACTCATTGAATATGCTGATCATAATTCTGCAATCACTACTGGTGCATGGAGAGCACCTGTTACGAACTTCCTGGCCTTTGCAGAACAAAGCTTTTTAGATGAAGTGGCTAAAGAGGCAGGGAGAGATCCTGTGCAGATGCGTTTGGACCTATTGAAGCGGGCTAAAGAAAAACCAGTTGGTGCAATTCGGTATGATATCGGAAGAATGGAAACGGTAATTCGGACTGTTGCTGAAAAAGCACAATGGGGTAAAAAAACGGGTGTACATCAAGGCTTTAGTGTCTATTTTTCGCATGCATCTTATGT
This sequence comes from uncultured Sphingobacterium sp., assembly GCA_964441425.1. GTDB lineage: Bacteria > Bacteroidota > Bacteroidia > Chitinophagales > Chitinophagaceae > Pollutibacter. The sequence continues at coordinate 34,991 of CAYTXC010000009.1, forward strand.
TGCACAGATAGCAGAAGTGGTGATGAAAGAGGGCAAGCCATCGGTACAGAAAATCGTAGCGGTATCTGATTGTGGTGTGGTTATCAATCAGAGTGGAGCATTGCAGCAGGTTATGGGGGCCATTACGGATGGATTAGGAACAGCAATGTATGGGAAACTCAGTTTTCGGAAAGGTGAACCTGAGCAAAAAAATTTCAATCGCTATCGGTTGATCCGCATGAAAGAAATTCCAGCAATTGATGCCAGCTTTATTGATAATGGCAAAGAGCCCACTGGTCTTGGTGAACCGGCTCTTCCTCCAACAGGTGGTGCTGTGGCCAATGCGATTTTTAAAGCTACGGGAGTGCGTGTTCGTAAACAACCTTTTATTGAACAAGCTCCTTTTAAAGTATAAACTATAATCATTGTATCCTATATATCTTGATTATAACGCTACCACGCCCTGTGATCCTCGCGTAGTAGAGGCGATGCTTCCTTATTTCACCAACGATTTTGGAAACGCGGCAAGTAAAAGTCATGCCTATGGTTGGGTGGCTGAAGAAGCTGTAGATTTTGCACGTGAACAAGTTGCAAAATTGATAGGCGCTGAGTCAGCAGAAATTATTTTCACATCCGGATCTACTGAGGCCATCAATCTCGCAATCAGAGGTTGTTACGAGATGTATGCTTCGAATGGCGGCCATATCATAACGACAAGTATTGAGCATAAAGCTGTTCTGGATACATGTGCTTTTCTGGAAAGTATAGGTGCTGAGGTAACCTATATTTCTCCAGATGAAAGTGGAAGAGTAGATCCTGCGTCAATTGAATCAGCTATTCGATCAAATACAATATTGATCTCGGTCATGTATGCCAATAATGAAACAGGGGTAATCATGCCGATAAAGCAAATCGGTGCAGTAGCTAAAAAGCATAGTGTCATTTTCTTTTGTGATGCTACTCAGGCAGTAGGAAAAATTCCGGTTGACGTAAAACATGATGATATCGATCTACTTTGTTTATCAGCGCATAAAATGTACGGGCCAAAAGGTGTGGGCGCATTATATGTTCGGCGAAAAAATCCTCGTATAAAATTAAACCCATTGCAATATGGCGGTGGTCATGAAAAGGGTATGAGAAGCGGAACGCTTAACGTTCCTGGTATAGTTGGATTAGGCAAAGCTGCAGAATGCTGTAGTAAAGAAATGTTAGATGAAATGTCGCGTTTAGAGAAATTGAGAAATAAATTAGTAAAAGGACTTCTGAAAATAGAAAATACTAACATTAATGGGGAGTATTCTTTTTTACTACCCCAAACCATAAATATTTCATTTGGTGGTTCGGATTCAGAAGTATTACTGACGAAATTCAATAAGGATATTGCTATTTCTTCAGGATCTGCCTGTACATCTGCTACATTGGAACCTTCCTATGTATTACGTGCTATGGGATTGAGTAATGAACGAGCTTCCAGTGCGTTGCGCTTCAGTTTAGGGAGATTTACAACAGAAGCAGAAATTGAATCCACCATAAAAAAATTGGCTAATTGGAAGTTCCAACTAGCCAATTAATAAGTAGATATATTATTTTGGCCTCTCGTCTTTCCACTCTTTCTTAAACTTCTTCTGAGCAGGGTAGATTTCATCCATTGTATTTCCATCATAAACACGGCCATTCATAATAACATATTTAACTGTATTTGAATGACGAATATTCTCCAATGGATTTTTATCAAGAATAACGATATCAGCTAATTTACCTTCTTCCAGTGATCCCAGATCTTTATCTAATCCAATGGCTTCAGCACCTTTGATGGTAGCTACTTTCAATGCATCATGGTTGCTCATACCACCGCTTTGCATCGACCATAGTTCCCAATGATATCCCAGCCCCTGTAGTTGACCATGGCTGCCGATACCAGCTAAACCACCTTGCTTCACGATGCTATTCATGGTTTCAGCATGTTTTTGAAAGACATGTTCTTCCGGGCGGAACCAGCCATCTTTTCTTCTTCGACTTTTTTCAGCTAGTTCTTCGTATGGGGTGAAAAAACTCAGTTTAGGGTCTTTCGAAGGAGATTCGGTTTCATAATAATAGTTCTCTGCCCAGGGTCCACCATATGAAACCAGTAATGTTGGTGTTACGGTCATCTTAGATTCAGCGATGGTTTTGGTAACATCTTTAAATAATGGATAGATCGGTAAAGAATGTTCATGACCAGGATATCCGTCGAATAGGTTTGTCATGTTTAATTTAAAATCAAGACCACCTTCAGTAGTCGGCATCAGGTTCTGTTCTTTTGATGCCATGATTATCCACTGGCGATGCTGACGGTTTCCCGTGAGATACATTTTGATTGTCTTGGTATTGTAATACTTAGAGTATTGTTTCAAGACTCTACGTGTATGATCCAAATCTCTCAAGTTATACATCCAAAATCCAACACCAGGGCCTGTAGAGTAAATGCGCGGACCAATTATTTGTCCAGCTTCAACCATATCTCCATAGGTTAGTACATCCGTAGTTGCTGTTTGTGGATCACGAGTGGTTGTTACACCATAAGCTAAATTTGCGCCATATACCCATGCCTGGTTTTTGTGTAGTCCCCAATATGGCCACATATGAGAATGTATATCAACAAATCCGGGAACAATTGTTTTGCCTGAACAATCTATCACTTGAGCATTTGAAGGTGTATTCACACTTCCTGAACTACCCATTGCCACAATACGATTTTTCTCTATGAGTAGATCTCCATTCTCAATGATCTGTTCTCCTTTCATGGTTATGATACGGGCGTTTTTAAGTAAGATTGTTCCAGAAGGGATATCACGTTGATAATAAACTTTCACCTGGAATTCTTCAGGTTCATAATTGGAAGGTTTTTTATCTGCTGTTTTTTTTGAAGCAGAGTCCACTTTGGCTGTTACAGATGAATCTTTAGTACCATTTAATTTTTTCTTTTCTTCTGCTTTTTTTGCCAGTTTAACAGAATCATCAAATGCTTCTGCTTTAACAAGATCATATACGAAGTGACCATTTCCAATGGACCAATGTACTTTTTGTCCATTTCCTTCCCAGTAGGGAAATTCTCCACCGATCTCGGTTAATTTACGTGAAGGGAATTTGCTACTGGCAGGTTCAGCTACTGAAATACTTACAGGCTTACCCGTAATCGGCATGGTAGCTACATAGATATCGTTGTTTACTTGTGCAAGAACTTTAAATCCTTTAGGCGCCAGTGTTAAAACCGAAGCACTAGAGGGATTCTGCATTTCACGTGCTTCGTGTTTAGGTTCCCTAAGCATACAATGATTGAGGAAGTTGAGTGCATTTCGTGCATATACTGGACGTTTGATATTCATGATATCTTCATGTTCATCATCCACTGATCCATAAGGGGTGATACCTGAAATGCTTACATGCGTTTTTTCATCTGTTCCATCCCATTTCATCGAGATTAGGCTTCCTCCGCCTCCATTGAGGAAAATACGATCTGGGAATTCAACGGAGAAATGTGGATTACCTCTTCCATTAGCTTTGTCGATAACCGTAATCGAACCACCTGAAGCCGATATCCAGCAGAGTTCCATTTCAGAACCAGAGATGAATGGGCTGATGGTTTCCTGATATAGTCGTGCAGAGCTTCTGGAGAATACGATCTTATTTTCTGAAGACCATCCCAAATCAACATAAAAAGCTGCTTCTGTAGTGAGTTTTGTAAGAACAGGTGTTTTCACTTTTGATTTTGCAGCTGGATCAGGGAAATTAACTTTATATATATCACCACCTTTGTCATCATCCCAAGTAACAAAAGCTAGTTGCTTACCATCCGGGCTCCAGGTAGGATTGGCTTCAGTAAATTCATTTGTAGTAACTCTTTTTGGAATTCCATTCGGGTAATCCATGATGTATAAACGATTCAATACTGTGAATGCCAATTTACTTCCATCGGGTGAAGGTGCTGCATCGCGTATTTGAGTAGCTAAGGCATGAGAAGTATCTGATACTGGGTATTTAAAATCCAGTCGCGGACCAAATTCCAAATTCAAATTAATGGTAAAAGGAATTTCTGTTTTTTGTCCATCAGGTACGCTGATCTTCCAGAGTTTACCATTGAAGCTGGTGATTAGAAACTTACTATCTGGAGTAAATGCCATGCCAGGCAATACGCCAAGCGGAGCAATTGATTCTTGTTCATCACGTTGAACTGGATATGCCAGCCATTTTTCAACACCTGTTTTCATATTGCGCAGAACGAGCCCCGTTTTTTCTTCATAGCGAGATCCATACACCATCCATTCTCCATCATTAGAAAGTGTAGGGGTAAATGCGGAGCCATATCTTGATGTAAGCGTTGTCATCTTTGCATTGTTCCTGTCATAATAACCAATCTGGTATTGAGGTAATGCAGCATTGTAGTTCCAAGAACCCGTGCGCATGGAGAAATATACATATCGACCTTTAGGGTCCACAAATGGATCTATTGTTTTAAGATTAGCTGGTTGTTCAATAAGCGGCGTCCCACCACCACCATCTTTATGGTACATCACCAGTTTTGGTGTACGCCTGCCTTTCGAAGCGATTATATAATCGCCGTCGGGAGTCCAGGTAGCCGCAGGGAAGTCATCTACGCGTTCTTTAGTGAGTTGAGTTGTATCTTCTTTTTTTCTATCGATGATCCAGATATTATCTGATCCGCTTCTATCGGAGGTGAACAAGATCTTGTTCCCATCAGGGCTGAAACGAGGATGAGATTCGAAAGCTATTCCTTTGGTAACCGGAGTAGCTACTCCACCTGTGATTGGAATAGTGTAGATATCACCCATAAGATCAAAAGCAATGGTTTGACCATCCGGATGTACATCTACCGACATCCATGAGCCCTCAGTGGTGGTGAATGAGATGTTACGGGTAGGTTTTAAGGGAAGGTCTTTAAAATGGGTATAAGGAAGACTATCTTTTTTGGTAGAGTCTGAAGTTGTTGAAAAAATGAATTCAGCATCTTGTTGTTCATTATGGTGAAAGGCAAACAATAAAGCGCATGGGATAAATCCGCCGATCAACAGTTGTTTAAGTTGCATATACATGTATTTAAGGAAGTCGAATGTACAGAATTTAGGGAATTAGCTGATTGTCTAATTGTGGAATCTGGGTAAATATGTACACTAATTCGCCCTAAAAAATGGTTTATGTGCTACCTAGCTCTTAAGTTAATTTATTGGTATTTAAATTGTAAGAGATATATAGAATTAGTTACGGGGTAAAACCTTTGATTAGTTCAAAAGTTTTCTCGGACAGGGTGCTTCTGAAATGGAGCTGAGATCATACCTGAAAACCTGATCCAGGTAATGCTGGCGAAGGAAGAAGAGAAAATCACACGAAAGGCCTTCTTATGAAGGTCTTTTGTGTTTTATGAAGTTGCTGTTTTTTATTTCCGGAAAGAGAATTGTAAACCTGTTTGAATATTGATCGTGTTGGGGAATGCCTTCAATTTTTCAACCTTGAAATCAGGTGTAAGTGCAAATTGATATTGAGTAGCGAAAATATATGATACCTGCTTGGAGAGATCTATTTTGATTCCCCCACCAATCGTTCCATTCATAAAACTTGATCGGAGGAATAGCTCCTGATCTTTGATTTTATGTTTTTCGTTCAAATCAGCCATTACGCCAGCAACGTTTAGATCTGTGAGAAAATGTAATCCTGTTCCAGCAGTTATGTAGGGGTGTATTTTTCTTTTACCAAAAAAGTAGTTTGCTTGAATTGGGATATAAATATGGTTATACGTTGTTTTTATATTTTCCAATTCTTCGATATCACCAGGATTTATAGATCTGCCAGATTTAGGTTCTATGAAAAATGAACCTATACCACAATTCAATCTGTATTTTGTTTTCCCATCGGGCCTTTTTTCAGCGACAAGATCATTGGATTCCAGTTCAAAGTATTGGCTAACGAGAGAGAATCCAGTTTGTACGCTAAATGTATTTCCAACATGTAGGGAGGATAGAATACCTACATTGGGTTTATATGTGGTAGGTAAAACTTTATAGTTTGATGTTGTTACGATTGGTGGGGTTGGTCCTGGTAATGGCGAAGGTGGTGCAGGCGGGGGCGCTTTGTCCACAATTCGCTTATCCCCATACTGTATTTGTATGATTGGGGTAATAGAGAAGTATATGTTTTTATTTTTTTTCTTATCCAGCACGGGGATTTGTGCTGGAATTTCACTGGAGTTAGCAGTATCAGTAGTTGCAGGAGCCGAAAGTGTAGCTGGTGTTTTTTCTGAGATAGGTTGTTGTTTAGGGACTACACTTTCTTCTGTTGGTACAAATTCTTGCTGTTTCTGTTGAACTATGGCATTTGATGCCAACTTATTTTGTTCTTCAGTAGCTGGAACAGGTAATGCATTGTTGTTCATATTGCCAGCAGAATTGTCAATCTTTTGGCTTCCTGCAACTTCTGGTTTGTTTTTAAATGGTACGGATTTTTGAACATAGGGTAGGCTAGCAACGGCTTCATTTGAAGGATACTTTTTTATCAGTTGATCCTTCGAATTATCCGTAAGTTGAAAGTCTTTTTCACTAACGGGGTCAACGTTCAAAATCTGTGTGCCAGAATCGACAGGTATATGATGTATGGTATTTTCTTTTGGTTGGCCAATGGAAGTATTTTTTTCGGACTTTACTTTTTCTGATTCGACGATATCCTCTTTATTTTGATTGGATAGTTTTTTCATAAGTAGGTAACCCCCCGCAAATAAACTGGCACTGATTATTCCAATTATTAAAATTGCAGCCACTTTTTTATAAGAAGATAGAAAAAGTATAAGAGGTCTTCTTTTATCTTTTTTATCCAATTCCTCTTCAATTCTATCCCAAACTATTGGTGATGGCATTTCCAGATGTTCTTCCATTCCTTCCCGGAAAAGATCGTCTATTCGATTAGTTTCCTTTTTCATAGACTGGCTATTTTTGAAGGTGAAGAATCTAATTTTTTGATTTCCCTCTGAAGGATCATTCTTGCGTCATAAAGATTAGACTTAGAGGTTCCTTCTGAAATATGTAATAATTCAGCAATTTCTTTGTGTTTCATTCCTTCGAAGACATAGAGGTTGAAAACCATTCGGTAAGTAGGAGGTAATTTTTGAACGAGTTCCAAAAGGACTTTATAACCAATATTAGCGTATGTTTCGTTGTCTGATAATTGGTGTTCAATTACTTCATCTTTATCAGAAACAACCGGATACATTCTGGCTTTTTCTCTGATCTTTTGTAAGGCAGTATTCACCACAATCCTTCTCACCCAACCCTCAAAAGCTCCATCGTTCCTATATTGTTTCAGATGGGTAAACATCTTAATAAAGCTTTCTTGTAAAATTTCCTGGGCTTCATCATGGTCGGTTGAATAACGCAGACAGACAGGAAACATACGAGGCGCAAGCATTTCGTATAACCTGTTCTGAGCTATCCTGTCACCGGAAATGGCCTTTTTTATCAGCACTTCCAGATCTTTTTTATCATATTGTAATAAACCAGACATAGTAGATGACAGATTGTTAAAAAAGGTTGGGACATGTTAACATTTTTTTGAAATATTTTTTGCCTTATCCCTATAGATCTGCCACGTAGATTATTCCGGCGAAAATACGAAACGTTAAGGTCTGGTTAATAACCATGATGTATAAATTTTACACCCAACCAAAACATATTCATGTCTATCTACATAAAAATGTGTATTGACTTCAATCCAATAGTATTAACCTAAAATGAACTCGTATGTACAAATCATTTAATGCCCTCTTTACCTCATTTACCGCCATCATGGTGGGTGCGCTTATCTTTTCTGCATGTCAAAAATCTGGAATGTATGATCAGGACTCGCAAGAATTAGCCGTTTATCTTACAGATCATCCAGCTGAATTCGAGAATGTATTTATTCAGATCAATAAAGTAGAGGCTAAGGTAGATACCAGTAAGCATCGTCATGATGATGATCATGGGGATAAGCCTGGTGATTTCGATCATGATCATGATGATCATCAAAAAGGGAAAAAAGATGAATTTGGTCAATGGCAGGAATTAAGCTTCCGTGCCGGCTCATACGACCTCCTTACGCTTCGTAATGGTGTGGATACTTTATTAGCTACGGGCACCCTTACTGGGACTATACGCAAAATCAGACTTACTGTTGGTTCAGTGAGTGTAGTAAAAAACGGCGTTACATATCCAGTTGAGTTGAAATTGGATCAAAACAACTATATCTATATCCATGTTCGTAAAGAACATATGCGTGATAGCAGCAGAACCAAAAAAATATGGCTTGATTTTGATGTGGCTCGTTCCATTAAAGAAGTGAATGGTAAATTTTATCTGCTTCCCGTATTGAAGCCATTCCATGATCTTACATCTGGTCAAGTATCAGGAACGATTTTGCCACTTGATGCTAAAGCTATAGTGAAACTGTTTAATAGTACGGATACCGCTATCGCTATTCCTGGATCCGAAGGCCGTTATAAAATTCGGGCAATGAAAGAAGGTATTTATACTGTTTTAGTAAGCAGTGCAAATGGGTATAAAGAAGCTACCCTCACCAATATCACGGTTAACAAAGGGAGGGAGACTAAGCTCCCAACTATTACCCTTACGAAATAAGTATATGTGTGATTTGATGTTGTGGAAAATAAAAGGCTGCCTTCCCCCGGCAGCCTTTCTTATTTTTTAAATAGGATGATCACATTCCAAATACGCTTAGAAATTTGATTCGCATGATTTTCAATTGCTCCCATTCCAGATCAAGATCAGAAAGTTCCTCATGTGCAACCTGCAGACTACTCGTCTCGCAACTTTTGAAATAGTCTAGTATTTCTTCCTGATCATCTTCATCAACCATTTGATCGATGGCATAATCCAGATTTAACTTTGTGCCACTTGCTACAATTGTTTCCATTTCTTCCAATAATTGCTCCAGCTTCATATCCTTTAATTTAGCAATTGTTTCTAGAGGAATTTTCTTATCTACCTGTTGAATGATGAACACTTTGTTTCCACTTTTATTGACCACTGATTTCATGACAAAATCATCTGGCTTCACTATATCGTTCTCTTCAACATATTTAGCGATCAAATCAGCAAACTGCTTACCATATCTCAGCGCCTTTCCTTTTGATACGCCACTTATTTTTTCCAATTCTTCCGTAGTACAAGGAAACTGTGTGGCCATATCTTCAAGCGAACTTTCCAGGAATATTACAAAGGGAGGAAGCTTTTTTTCTTTTGCTACTTTCTGACGAAGACTTTTCAGCATTTCAAATAATACGGGATCTGATGCCGCTGGCCCTGAATTGCCAACACCCTCATCATCATCTTCATTCGCCTCTTCATACAGATTATTAAGGACAATTTTGAAGGATGATGGTTTCTTTAAAAAGGCATCTCCTTTTTTTGCGATCTTCAGCACGCCATATTCTTCAATATCTTTTTCCAATAATTGTTCCAAAAGCATCTGGCGGATCAATGAATTCCAATATTGGTCATCTTGATCAGCACCTGATCCAAAGACATCCAGTGAATCGTGGCGATACATCTGGATCTGAGGGGTGGCTTTACCTTGAATAACGGATAGTATATATTCTGCTGGAAAACGCTCATCTAATTTGCGAATGGTTTTGAGCATTTTAACCACGCCATCTTTTGCCTCGATTCTTTCTTTCGGATGCAGGCAGTTGTCGCAAGCGCCACAATTTTCATCGGGATATTTTTCGCCAAAATAACTCATCAATATTTTTCTTCGGCATACACCGCTTTCTGCATAAGCAACCGTTTCGTTGATGAGTTGAGCTCCCACTTCCCGTTCACTCAGAGGTTTATCGCGCATGAGATGTTCAAGCTTAGAAACATCTTTATGAGAATAGAACAAAATACATTTTCCTTCCAGCCCATCTCTACCTGCACGTCCCGTTTCCTGATAGTAATTTTCAATACTTTTTGGTATGTTATAATGAATCACAAAACGGATGTCGGGCTTATCGATACCCATGCCAAATGCAATAGTAGCTACGATCACCTGCACATCTTCGTTCATGAACTGATCTTGTCGGTCTGCACGGATCTTGCTATCCATACCAGCATGATAAGCTACGGCCTTGATCGAATTAGCTTTGAGTGTTTCGGCGAGTTCTTCGGTAGTTTTTCTGTTTAGTGTATAGATGATTCCACTTTTGCCGCGACTTTCCTGAATGAAACGGACCATGCTCTTCAGTGTGCTGTCTCGGTTAACTTTCGGACGTATCTCGTAATAAAGATTTGGTCTGTTGAAGGACGATATAAAAATTTCAGGATGGCGCAATCCAAGGTTGGAGACAATATCGGATTGTACTTTAGGAGTTGCCGTTGCTGTTAACGCAATCATAGGAATACTATCATCGATCAATTCCATCATTTCACGCAGGCGCCGATATTCCGGTCTGAAATCATGCCCCCATTCTGAAATACAATGCGCCTCATCAACAGCGAAAAATGAAATAGTCAGGTCTCGAAAAATATCCAGATTTTCTTGTTTAGTTAAGGTTTCTGGGGCCACATAGAGCATTTTGGTTCTTCCTGATTGCAGATCATCGTGTACCTCTCTGATCTCTTTTTTGGTTAGTGTGGAATTCAGAAAGTGAGCCACGTTGTCTTTACTGGAATAACTTCTGATGAGGTCAACCTGATTTTTCATGAGCGCGATCAGTGGAGATACAATAATTGCACAACCTGGGCTGATCAAAGCGGGGAGTTGATAACAAAGACTTTTCCCCCCTCCGGTGGGTTTGATTACAAACGTGTCATTCCCGGCAAGCAGGTTTTCAATGATGGCGCGTTGGTTTCCCTTAAACGACTTATGTCCGAAATGCTCCAATAATGCCGCGTCAAGATCTATTCCTACCTGCGTTTCGGATGATGATTTCTTTTTGGACGATGTAGATTTTTTTGCAGTAGCCATGTCATGCTTTTTTCCACCACTCAATATTGACTGCAATATTTGAAGGCAATGATTTAAATGATTCAAAATCAGGCGGCAAAAGTAAGAAATTGCCGGTTGGCGAATGCATTTAATCTGCTTTCATTATCGTAATACAACCATTTAATGGCCTAGAAGCTTTGCTTCATGCTTAATATACTAATTTTGTAGCAATACTCATGGAAAAAAATGAAATCAAAACGATAGGACTGCGTACTATCGACCTTGAAGCAACTGCCATTCAAGCACTTAAGGAATCTGTGAATGATGACTTTGTTGCGGTTGCAGAAAAGCTCTACGCGATAAAAGGGCGTATGGTGGTAAGTGGTATTGGCAAAAGTGCAATCATCGGTCAAAAAATCGTAGCCACACTGAACTCTACGGGAACACCGGCCATTTTTATGCATGCTGCCGATGCCATCCATGGCGATCTGGGAATGGTTCAGGAAGGGGATATGGTCATGGTGATCTCTAAAAGTGGTGAAAGTCCTGAAATTAAAGTGTTGGTTCCGTTAATCCGTAATCTTGGGAATACATTAGTAGGTATGGTTGGAAACATGAGTTCTTATCTTGCCCAACATGCAGATCATGTATTAAATACCACGGTGCCGCAGGAAGCCTGTCCGAATAATTTGGCTCCAACAACCAGTACCACAGCGCAATTGGTGATGGGTGATGCACTGGCCGTAGTACTGATGGAGATGAAAGGTTTTGGAAGAGAAGATTTTGCCAAATTTCATCCGGGTGGTGCATTAGGAAAAAAATTATACTTAAGGGTAGCAGATCTGTATTTACAGAACGAGCGACCTTTTGTTGGTTCAGATTGTACCTTGAAGGATGTCATCGTAGAAATATCCAAAAAGCGATTAGGCGTAACGGCTGTTGTAGATAAGGATCACTATCTATTAGGGGTAATAACTGATGGAGATCTACGCAGAATGTTGGAAAAGGACTTGGATATTCATAAAGTGTCTGCAGCAGAGATTATGACCAAAAATCCCAAGACCATCGAAGCTAGTTCACTGGCTGTTAATGCATTGGATCTGATGCGGAAAAATAATATCACACAATTGTTGGTCTTAGATAGTGGGAAGTATTTAGGAGTTATACATTTGCATGACCTTATCAAAGAAGGGCTTATTTAAATGAATAAGAATCAATATGTGGCGATAATGGCCGGCGGGATCGGCAGTCGCTTTTGGCCTATGAGCCGTACCTCTTATCCGAAACAATTTCTCGATATTCTGGGTACGGGAAGAACACTGATACAATCAACATTCGATCGTTTTGCAAAGTTTATTCCAAAGGAAAATATCTATGTTGTAACGGCAGAGGAGTATAAGCATATTGTTGCTGAACAACTTCCCGAAATGAAATTGGAGAATATTCTTTGCGAACCCTCCAGAAAAAATACTGCTCCCTGCGTTGCCTATATTTCATATAAGCTTCGTGAGCTCAATAGTGAAGCTTCTCTGATCTGTGCGCCTGCGGATCATCTGATCTTAGATGATACTGCTTTTCAAAAAGTTTGTCATGAAGCACTTGGTTTTGTGAGTGCACATCGTGCATTGATCACACTTGGTATAAAGCCGACATATCCTAATACCGGTTATGGATATATTCAATATGAACAGCAAAGTGTTGCAGCTAATGTGTATCAGGTTAAAACATTTACAGAGAAACCTAATTTAGAATTAGCCCGAACATTTTTAGCTAGCGGTGATTTTCTTTGGAATGCCGGCATTTTTGTTTGGCAGGTGAAGAATATAGTAGCTGCATTTGAAGCCTATCTACCTGAAATGGCTGAAATATTTGAAATGGAAAAGCAGCATTTTATTGGTGGCACTGCTGAACATTCAGCGATAGGACGTATCTATCCGCAATGTACAAATATCTCTATTGATTATGGTATCATGGAGAAAGCTGATAATGTATATATCATCCCTTCAAGTTTTGGTTGGAGTGATCTTGGCACCTGGGCATCTGCATATGAGAATATGGAGAAGGATTATTTAGGCAATGCCGTGTCGGGAGATAATGTGATGGTCATCGATGCCACTAAATGCATGGTGCATACCGGGAATGAAAAATTATATGTATTGCAGGGTATGGATGATTTCATTATGGTGGATACGGATGATGTCATGTTGATCTGTAAAAAAGAAAAAGAGCAAGAGATCAAAGAATTTGTTGCGGAAGTTAAGCGCAATAAGGGCGAAAAATTTTTATAAATTGACCAATTCGTCAATTAGCTAATTTTGAATATGCTCAACTCAAAGCTTCCTTCTGTAGGTACAAATATCTTTACCACAATGTCAGGCCTCGCAACAGAAGTGGGGGCCATTAACCTCGGACAGGGATTTCCAGACTATCCAATGGATGCAGAATTGCATCAACTCGTAGCTAAGGCCATGGCTAATGGGCATAATCAATATGCACCCATGCCTGGATTACTTACCCTACGTGAATCTATCGCTGAAAAAATAGAAGACCTATATCACACCAAAGTAAATCCAGATACAGATATAACCATTACACCAGGTGGAACTTATGCTATTTACACTGCATTCACTACTATACTTGAACCGGGTGATGAAGTGATTGTATTGGAACCCTGTTACGACAGCTATGTGCCAAATATTGAAGTAAATGGTGCAAAAGCCGTATTGGTTCCGCTGAAAGTACCTGGTTACGGGGTTGACTGGACTAGTGTTAAGCATGCTGTGACTTCAAAAACAAAAGCGATTATCATTAATACGCCTCATAACCCCACGGGTACTGTTTGGACTGCAGATGATATTGAATCATTGCGAGAAATTGTTGCTGGCACCAATATGTTTATCATAAGTGATGAAGTGTATGAGCATTTGATTTTTGATGGGTTGGAACATCAAAGTATTCTCCGATATCCTGATTTGTTGGAAAGAAGTTTTGTATGTTTTTCATTTGGCAAAGTCTATAACTGCACAGGTTGGAAGCAAGGTTATTGTGTAGCACCTGCTCATTTAATGACAGAATTCAGAAAGATCCATCAATTTAATGCCTTCTCTTGTTTTACTCCAACACAGGTAGCCTTGGCAGAGTTTCTTAAAAATAAAGATGCATACTTGCAATTATCTGTTGATCTTCAAAAACGCAGAGATTATTTTCTTGATCTGATGAAAGAAACAAAGTTCAGTTTACAACCTTCTTATGGTAGCTACTTTGTTTGTGGTACATATGAAATGATATCTGATCAATCAGATAAAGACTTTGCCATTCGCATTACGAAAGAGTATAGGGTAGCCACGATTCCTGTATCTGCTTTCTATCAAAATGGCAAAGATGATAAAGTAGTACGTTTTTGTTTCTCGAAAAAACCTGAAACAATTGAAAGGGCCGTAGAGCGCCTCTCAAAAATTAGTTGATTGGGTTATGCCAATTGATCACGACTTTTTATTAGTGTTAGGGGCATGATGATCTTCTTTTATCGTAACAGTTGAGGAGCTGTATTGTCCTTATACTGTTGCTGTAGTGATGATAATTGTGCTTTCATCATGTTCTCGATTGCCGCAAATTCTTTTTTACCATAGAGATTATGCATTTCGCGTTTATCTGTTTCCAGATCGTATAATTCCCATTCATTTAGTTCATAGAACCAGATGAGTTTATAGCGAGCTGTCCGTATTCCAATATGTTTGGCTACACGATGCTCCTGGTTTTCGTAAAAATGGTAGTATAGAGCATCATGTCCACCTTTTTTACCTTTTAACACTGGGACAAAACTTTTACCCTGCATATCCGTCGGGATTGGTAATCCGGCAAGATGCAGAAGTGTTTCTGCAAAATCAAGATTTTGAACCATTGAGTAGGTCTGCTTTCCTTTTGCAATACCTGGTCCTTTTACGATCAGTGGAGTTCTGAAGGATTCTTCATACATCCATCTTTTATCAAACCAACCATGTTCTCCTAAGTAGAACCCTTGATCTGAAGTATAAATGACAATGGTATTTTTATCTAGATCGTTTGCTTTTAAATAATCCATTAATCGCCCTACATTATCATCTACACTTTGCACACAGCGTAAATACTCACGCATATATCGTTGATATTTCCAGATCGCTAGTTGCTCACCTGAAAGATTTGCTTTTGAAAATACATCAATAGAGGGTTGATATGCTTCTTTATATATTTGCTTTTCCGAAGATGTCATCCTATTAAAAATGGAGTGCCAACTTCCTGCTAATCCTTTTCTCTGTTCCTCTGAAATATCAAATGCAAGTTTAAGGTCATAGGCATAATGCATATCTGTAGCAATTTCCATCTCTTGTTTAGTTGCAGCGCTTGAACGTGTTTTGTAATCGTCAAAGAAATTATCAGGAACAGGAAATTGAATACTATCAAATAAGTGATAATATTTGGGTTCTGGCATCCAATTGCGGTGTGGCGCTTTTTGCTGATAAATCAAAAAGAAAGGTTTGGATTTATCTCTTTTCTCCAGCCAGTTTATCGCGAAATCAGTGGTAAGGTTAGTAACATAACCGGGCACTCGTTTTCGAATGCCATTTTCTATGAAATCCGGATTATAATAGTCTCCTTGTCCAGGAACAATGTTCCAGTAATCAAAACCCTGAGGTTCAGAAACCAAATGCCATTTACCCACAACTGCTGTTTGGTAACCGGCATTTTTGAAAAGTTTGGATACTGTCTGCTGGCTCCCGTCGAAAGTGCTGTGGTTATCTTTGAACCCATTGATATGGCTATGCTTGCCGGTCAGCATCACTGCCCGACTAGGCCCACATATGGAGTTGGTTACAAATGCCCGGTGAAAAAGCACGCCTTCCTCGGCCAGTTTATCTATATGAGGAGTTTTATTCAGATCATATCCATAAGCACTAATGGCTTGATAACCATGGTCATCGCTCATCATATAAATAATATTGGGACGTTGTTTTTGACCGATCGTCGTTACTGAAATGAGTAAAGTAATGGCTTGTAACAAGAATCTCATATTCTTAAGATAGTTCATATATCCAATCCGATGACCGCTTATCCCATTTTTAGGCAAAATGGTATTAAATTTTTCATTTACTTTGCAATGGAAAGTACTTTTTTTTATGAATATATCTGAACATTTACAGGATCCAGCTTATTTAGAGCGACTTTATCGGGAAAATAAAGGGCAATTCAAAAAGCATTTTGATGAAGTCTATCCAGAATTGAAAGGTCAACCGATTGCTGATGCTTGGGCGGTTCGCCTCCATTATACTCCATCGGAAAATATCAGCTGGGGAAGTAAACGAGAATTGATCTTGGTGATCATCGGAGGGTTATTAGCCGGTTTTATTGCTAAGCTTCCACAATTGTTTTATATAAAAGAAGAGTTCTTTTATCCGAGAAATTTTGGCTTTATCGTTTTTCCAATCCTAACAGCCTATTTTTTATGGAAGCATAATGCTGATGTAAGGAGATGGGCTATTGCATTGGCTGCCATGATCGTTTCCATATTATATATTAATTTTTTACCGAATAATAATAAGAGCGATACTTTGATGTTAGCCTGTATTCATCTTCCATTATTTCTTTGGGCGATACTTGGATATGGTTTTGAGAACAAGAAAAATAATCGTGTAGCATATTTACGTTTTAACGGAGACTTGATCGTGATGTCCACCATCATTATGATCGCAGGTGGTTTGATGAGCGCAATAACCATTGTATTATTTAATCTAATTGGATTTGATATTGCAGAGTTGTATATGGAAAACATTGGATTAGTTGGAGCCTCTGCTGTTCCTATAGCGACTACCTATTTAGTTCAAAAAAATCCGCAGTTAGTAGATAAGGTTTCTCCTGTTATAGCCAGACTATTCAGCCCGATAGTATTGGTCATGTTATCCATCTATTTGATTGCCGTATTGGTATCCAATAAAGACCCTTATAATGATCGCGAATTTTTGTTGATGTTCAATATTCTTTTGATCGGCGTATTGGCTATTATCTTTTTTTCTGTAAGTGAAATGAGCAGAAGTGGAGCTTCTGTATTTGGAAGAATAGTCCTATTCTCACTATCGATGGTAACCATTATTGTGAATTCAGTTGCATTATCTGCCATTATTTTCCGTTTACAAGGAGGAATCACACCTAATCGGTTAGCAGTGTTAGGTGGAAATGTGTTGTTTTTGATAGTGTTGATCCTGATTGGACTGAAATTGTATAAAGCGGTATTCAAAGATGGCGATCTTTTGGAAGTGGATGCAGTCGTATCTAAATTTCTACCCGTATTTGCCGTTTGGACAATGGTGGTAACATTTCTATTCCCGTTACTTTTCAAGTTTAATTAATTGATTAGCTAATTCTTTTATCTGATCTAATTATCCATTATCTGTAAAGTTTCGTAGCTTGAAGTAATGTAAAATCAAGCTTATGAGAATTATACTTGCCATGTTGGCTTTATTTGCCTTCGCCGGATGTGCCTCAACATCAGGAAAGAATGATTATTTCAATTATTCAAAACAAGATCAATATACCGGCGGAATAAAATTGATTCCCATTAAAACCCCCAAGGGTGAATTCAGGGTATGGACAAAACGTGTAGGTAATAATCCCAAGATCAAGCTTCTTCTTTTACATGGCGGTCCAGGGGGAACGCATGAGGCTTTTGAATGTTTTGATGGATGGCTTCCCTCTGAAGGTATTGAGTATATCTATTACGATCAACTTGAATCTGCATATAGTGATCAGCCAAATGATTCAACATTATGGAATATTGATCATTATGTGGAAGAAGTAGAGCAAGTAAGACAGGCATTAGGTTTAACAAAAGATAATTTCTATTTGCTTGGCCACTCCTGGGGTGGTATGTTGGCTATGGAATATGCTTTGAAATACCAGCAAAATATGAAAGGGTTGATCATATCTAATATGATGTCGAGCATTCCAGCATACAATAGATATGCGCAGGAAGTACTTGGTCCTAAATTGGATCCTGCTATTTTAAAGCAGATCAAAGATTTTGAAACAAAAGGCGATTTTACTAACCCTAAATATGAAGAGTTAGTGGTGAATCATTATTATACAGAACATGTTTTGCGCATGAAACCAGCATTATGGCCAGATCCTATAATGCGTTCATTCAAACATATGAGTAAAGGTATTTATATTTCGATGCAGGGATATAGTGAATTTGGTATTACGGGCAATGCCTCGTTAAAAGAATGGGATCGTTCAAGTGATCTGCCGAACATAACTATACCCACCTTAGTTATTGGTGCTACGCACGACACTATGGATCCGGGGCATATGGAATGGATGTCGAAACAAGTTAAAAATGGTGATTTTTTACTTTGTAAGAATGGAAGCCATTGCGCAATGTGGGATGATCAGGAAACGTATATGAAAGGACTTATAGGTTTTCTTAAGAAAGGAAATTAGTCATCAGCCATTGATGTACCTTTACCTTGATGCTGGCAGTTCGACATATAACAAAGAAGGAAGGGGAAGAATATATACTGCATAATATTTCATTTGAGCAACCAGAAGGCCAACGCTTAGCCATTATGGGGGAAACTGGATCGGGTAAAAGCAGTTTACTAAAGGTCATTTCCGGATTTCTGCAGCCTGATGAAGGTCGTGTGGACTATTATGGCGAAAAAGTTTTAGGTCCGGATGAGCAATTGATCGCTGGTCATGCCAAGATCGCTTATTTATCTCAACATTTTGAATTACGAAACCATTACTGGATACATGAGATCCTGGAGTATGCTAATAAATTAGATCAACAGGAAGCTGATGAATTATTTCGTATTTGTCAGATTGACCATTTATTGAATCGAAGAACTAATGGGAATCTGTCTGGTGGCGAGAGACAGCGTATCGCAACGGCGAGATTACTGGTGAATAAGCCAACATTATTATTATTAGACGAACCGTTCTCGCATTTAGATCTGATTCATCGGCAAATCATGAAGCAATTGCTGAAAGATGTTAGTAAGAAATATGGCATCAGTACAATTTTAGTATCACACGAACCTCAGGATGTACTGGAGTGGGCAGATCGATTAGTATTTATTCGGAATGGGAAAATAGTATGTGATGGAATTCCGGATCATATTTATCATAATCCACAAGATGACTACATTGCAGGGTTGTTAGGCAAGTACTATCGTATATCGTTAGGATTAGCTTCAGCAATGAGTGGAGGGTTTTCTGTTACAGGTAAAGATGGTTATATATATGTAAGACCAGAGCAATTTGAAATTAGTTTAGTTGATACTGGGGTATATGCAGATGTTATAGCTAAAAGATTTTTAGGTCATGTATATGAAATTGATATACAAGTGAAAGGTGAACTATTTTCATTATTTACTTCTGATCTGAATATACAAGTTGGTCAGACGGTACCGATTCGATTGAATTATTTATGAAACATACATTAGCACAAATTTCCATCGTAGTTAAGGATTATGATGAAGCCATAGATTTTTATGTCAACAAATTGGGTTTTGTTTTACAGGAGGATACGGTGATGAGTGAGACCAAGCGATGGGTTGTGGTTCGTCCATCTGGCGGAGGGTGTGCGTTATTATTAGCCAAAGCGGCAAATGAACATCAAGAAACGCGAATAGGAGATCAAACTGGTGGCAGAGTGTTTCTTTTTTTACATACGGATGATCTGGATCGGGATTATGAACATTTAATGAAACATAATATTCGTATTGTAAGAGAACCAAGTGTTGAGTATTTTGGAAAAGTTCTTGTTTTTGCAGATCTCTATGGGAATTTATGGGATTTGATCTGCCCGGCTTAATGCTGTTCGAAGTTTTGGGAAATAAAAAACCGCCATCTTTACGATAGCGGCGTTTTCACAACTAAAAACCAAAACAATATGAGTTAAAATTTATCAGGTACGGATAAAAACGGAGCCTTGCCATCTGTAATGATTAACTTACTATTATTACTATTGGATAAATGTCGAAAAGCTTCAATTTGTCTGAGTTTTAATACAGCAGGCGTAAGTGTTTTATTGATGGTATCATTAGCTCTTCGTGTTGCATCTGCCTCAATTTTCATAGCATTTGCCCGACCCTCTGCTTCAATTTCCATCATTTGTTTTTTAGCCTCTGCCTGAATAATGGCAGCATTTTTCTCGCCTTCTGCTTGAATACGGGCAATTTCTTTTTTACCTTCTGCTTCAATTATTCGGCGCTCAGCATCACGCTTTTCTTTTTCTTTTACAAATTCCATTCGCTGTGCATCTTGTTCGGCTTGAAGTTTCTCCTCGATCGTTCTGGCCAATCCATCAGGAAGACGAATACTTTTTAATAGGACATTATCTATAAAAAAACCTCTGGGTTCAAGAATTTCGTTCATTTGTTTTCGAATAGCGGCTTCAATGAGAGATCTCTCTCCGCTGTGCATATCTTTTGCGAAGAATTTTGATGAAATATCAGCAGAAGCTGACCTAAAAACAGGAAGGATAACCTCGCTTTCATAATTTAAACCTATGTTCTGTAATATTTTAGGGGTAGCGTCTGGATTAATACGATAAAGGATCGATATTTCAGATCGGATGGTCAATCCTTCTTTGGAAGGAAGATCAGGCTTTACTTCTATATTTACAGTTCTGGTAGATACCCGAATGATAGTAGTGGTGATCGGATTGTATAATTTTGGTCCTTGTTTTACATACGTTTCATCAATTTTACCTAATCTTCTTTTAACCCCAACTTCTCCCTGACGCACAATGGTGCATGACGAAACTAATGTAGCCATAGCGAATCCTAATAACGCAACTCGTTTCATAAAAAATCATATTTCCCTATTTAACGCAAGGGAAAAGATTATGGTTGCTGGGCAATTGGTAAAGATTTCATAATGACCAGGTACCTTTAAAACTTTTAGCAATATCTCCAGATTTGAATCAATTTCATATCTTCCTTTAATGAAAAAGTTGATTGTTCTTTTCTATTTATTGCTATCGCTCAACCTGAGTGGTCAGCGTAAATTTGATTCACTACTAACTCAAGTTTTGTCTCAAACAAAATCGAGTGTTGCACAATCTGTTTTATCTAATCCCGATTCTTTTCGGGTACAGATCATCTACACCCAAATCAATCGCGATAAAACGGGAAAACCTGATTTTACAAACTATTATTACCATGTAGATCCAAACCTCTATTTCAATCCAGCTTCTATGGTCAAAATGCCACTGGCATTTCTTGCTCTTGAAAAAATGAAAAAACTGAAGTTGGATAAATATGCAGCAATGCAATTTGATAGCAGTTATCCCAGGCAGAAGCCAATGGTAATGGATGCAACATCAAAAGATAGTACTGCATCCATTGCGCATTTGATTAAACGCGTTCTGCTGATCAGTGAGAATGATCCGTATAATAGATTGTATCAGTTTCTCGGGCAAGGGCCTATAAATGCATCACTCCACCAAAAGGGATATACATCCTCTCGTATTGCCCGACAATTCATGGGGTTCACGGAAGAAGAAAATAGGCATACGAATAGCATTACGTTTTTAAACAATCAAGGAGAAATCATTTATGCTCAACCTCCTACTTACAATAATGTGCCGATTGCTTATCCGGCAAAATCAATTTTGGTTGGACGGGCACATATGAATAAGGATGATCAACTCGTGCATGCGCCATTCGATTTTACCAAACAAAATAATATCTCCCTTGAAGATATGCAGCAAATGTTACAGGCCATTATCTTCCCTGAATCTGTTCCCATACAAAAGCGTTTTGATCTAAGAGAGGAGGATCGACATTTCTTGTTGCAATATCTTTCTCAATATCCTTCTGAAACAAACTATCCCAAATATGATGATAGCGTTTATTACGACAGCTATGTGAAATTCTTTTTCCATGATTCGAGCCATTCCATGCCCAAACATGTCCGGGTCTTTAATAAAGTAGGATGGGCATATGGTTTTTTAACCGATGTTTCATATGTCCTTGATACGTTGCATCATGTCGATTATTTTTTGTCGGCTACTCTATATGTGAATAGTGATGGCGTAGTAAATGATTCTAAATATGATGAAGAAACGATGGGTTTCCCTTTTTTACGCGAATTAGGTAGGCTGATCTATGATTTTGAATTGAAAAGAAAAAGAGCATTTCAAACTCAATTAGGGATGAAGAATATACAGTATGAGGAAAGAGATAAGTCAGACCGGAGACCTACCATAAAACAGGCAGATAATTAATTAGCGAATGGATCATATGAAACATCTAATTTGGATAGTATTAGTTTTATTAATTTCTTGCCATAACAAAGAAAATAATGCAGCATTGAAAGCAATACACGTAAAGGAATGGGGCGAAGTAGAAGGCAAGAAAGTTTATTTATATACGCTTACCAATTCAAAAGGGAATTCCGTTTCTATAACGAATTATGGTGGTATCATCACGTCATGGTTGACGCCTGATCGAAAGGGTACTAGAGCTAATATTGTAATCGGTTTTGATACTCTTACAGGCTATCTGTCTGGCCATCCGTACTTTGGTGCCATCATTGGACGATATGCTAACCGGATTGGAGATGCAACATTTACGTTAGATAATCAATCCTATAAATTGGCGACTAATAATGGTCGAAATCATTTGCATGGGGGGAATAAGGGATTTGATAAAGTTGTGTGGGATGTTAAATCTACCCTTGATTCGATAGCGTCTCTTACGTTGGTATATCGTAGTGCTGATGGAGAGGAAGGCTACCCGGGTAATCTTTTAGTAGAAGTGGTATATACCTTCACAAATGAGGATGAGCTATTGATTGAGTACACGGCGCAAACGGATAAAGCAACTCCTGTAAATCTGACCAATCATTCTTATTACAATTTAAGTGGGGATGTCCGCAACACTATTTTAGATCATCAGCTAGAGATATATGCGGATGCTTATACACCTGTGGATAGTACGCTTATTCCTACCGGTGCCATACTTCCGGTAACAGGAACTTCTTTTGACTTTACTTCACCGCATAAAATTGGTGAACGGATCTCAGAAGTTAGCGGAGGGTATGATCATAATTTCGTGCTGAATCGAAAAGGAATAACACTCGAAAAAATCGCACTACTTAGCGATAGTACATCGGGCAGAAAACTTGAAGTATATACTACTGAGCCCGGAATTCAATTCTATAGTGGAAATTTCCTGGATGGAACGATAAAGGCCAATGGAGGCCATATTTTGCAGAAGCATGCTGCTCTATGTTTAGAAACACAGCATTTTCCTGATTCCCCAAATAAGACCAATTTTCCCACAGTGGTGCTGAAACCTGGGGAAAAGTATAAAACTGTTACAAAGTATAGGTCAATACTCTGAGGATTTTGACCGAACATTGCACTCTGAAAGCAAATGGTAAGAAATGACTATTGAATTACTTGAACAGACTGCCACCCAGGTACGACGGGATATACTCCGTATGGTACACGCTTGCCAGTCGGGCCACCCAGGCGGTTCACTGGGATGTGCTGATTTGGTTACGGCCCTTTATTTTGACGTGATGAAAATGAATGAAACCAGAAATAGTGAGGGTTTCATACAGTTTTCTATGGATGGTATCGGCGAGGATGTCTTCTTCCTTTCGAATGGGCACATCTCCCCATTATTTTATTCCGTGTTGGCTCGCCGAGGATATTTTGGAGTACCTGAATTAGCAAGCTTCCGTCGTATTCATTCCCGTTTGCAAGGGCATCCTACCACACATGAGCATTTGCCAGGGATCCGCATTGCATCAGGTTCATTGGGGCAAGGATTATCGGTGGCAGCAGGTATGGCACAGGCGAAAAAGCTTAAAGGTGATCATCGTTTTGTATATGTGTTGATGGGAGATGGAGAACAGCAGGAAGGCCAGATTTGGGAAGCGGTTCAGTTTGCTGTGCATTATAAACTAGATAATTTGATCGCGATCGTTGACTGGAATGGGCAACAGATCGATGGGCCTACAGAAAAAGTAATGGCCAATCTAGACCTAAAAGCGAAATATGAAGCATTTGGTTGGGCGACCATTGAATTAGCAGATGGAAATAGTATGCCGCAGGTGCTTGAAGCGCTTGCTACTGCAAAAGCTGCCAGTGGGAAAGGGCAGCCGGTAGCGATCATGATGAAAACAGAAATGGGTGCTGGTGTCGATTTCATGATGCATACACATAAATGGCATGGTTCTGCTCCTAATGATGAGCAGTTGGCCAATGCGTTATCTCAATTACCTGAAACACTTGGTGATTACCAGGCTTAATTAATCCATTCTCCATTCAGAACAGTATCATGAAAAAATATACATTTTCCGAAAAAAAAGATACCCGTTCCGGTTTTGGCGCCGGCATGTCGGACCTCGGTAAAACGCACCCTAATGTCGTAGCACTTTGTGCGGATTTGGTAGGCTCATTGAAATTAGATGCTTTCATAAAAGATCATCCGGAGCGATTTGTTCAATGCGGAATTGCAGAAGCCAATATGATTGGTGTGGCAGCAGGAATGGCTACAGCAGGTTTTATTCCCTATGCTACTACATTTGCCAACTTTGGTTCAGGACGTGTGTATGATCAAATTCGTCAGAGTGTGGCATATTCAGATAAGAATGTAAAAATCGCCGTATCTCATGCCGGTTTAACGCTTGGTGAAGATGGAGCCACGCATCAGATTTTAGAAGACTTAGCCATGATGCGTTCAATGCCAAACATGACCGTAATCAATCCTTGCGATTTCAATCAGACAAGAGCAGCCACGAAGGCGATAGCTGATCATGAGGGGCCTGTTTATCTTCGCTTTGGTCGTCCTGCAGTACCGGTGTTCACCGATCCGGATCAACCATTTGAGATCGGGAAAGCATGGATGGTGAATGAAGGGAAAGATGTAACGATTGTGGCTACCGGACATCTGGTTTGGGAAGCTATTCAAGCAGGTGAAATGCTGGAAGCAGAAGGTATAGATGCAGAGATCATCAATATACATACTATAAAGCCATTAGACAATGATGCTATTTTGAGATCTGTTGCTAAAACAGGTTGTGTGGTAACAGCAGAAGAGCATCAGATCAATGGCGGATTGGGAGATGCGGTTTGTCAGTTATTAAGTAGAGAACATCCTACACCAGTTGAACTGGTTGGAGTGAACAATAGTTTCGGCGAATCCGGAACACCTGCGCAGCTGATGGAGAAATATGGGTTGACTGCCAAGCACATTGTTGCAGCGGTAAAAAAGGTTATGGCAAAAAAATAAGCCGTATCTTTTGCTTCCCTTATACCCCTTAACATGAACAACAAATTAGTGCTTCTGGATTTCATTGTATTTGGAATCTACTTCGTTTTACTTGTTGCATACGGCTATTCAATTTATCTGCGTAAGAAGAAAAAAGAGACATCTGCAACGCATGATTTTTTCCTTGCTGAAGGATCACTTACTTGGTGGGCGATTGGCGCATCGTTGATCGCATCCAATATTTCTGCTGAACAATTTATTGGAATGAGTGGTGATGGTTTTTTTGTAGGTACCGCTGTTGCGGTGTATGAATGGTTTGCAGCATTAGCATTAGTTATCATCGCTATTTGGTTTATGCCGATATATCTTAAAAATAAGATATATACCATGCCACAATTTTTGAAAACACGCTACAATGAAACAGTAGCGTTAGTGATGGCCGTGTTTTGGTTGTTTTTATATGTATTGGTAAATCTTACTTCAATATTGTATCTCGGTGCAGTTGCCATTAACGGATTAGCCGGAGGAAATTATCTGCATATCATTATGGTGCTATTAGCCATAATGGGATTGGTCATCACGCTTGGTGGAATGAAGGTGATTGGATATACGGATGTATTTCAAGTAGCGGTCTTGATTATTGGAGGATTAGCGACAACCTATCTGGCCTTGACCAAAGTGAGTGAAACTTTTGGATTGGGATCAGATGCAATCGCAGGATTTAAAATGTTGTTGAAGGACTCACCAGATCATTTTAAAATGATATTGGATAAACCTACTGATGAGTCTGTTCAACTTGCTTTGCAAGGAGATGCAGCAGCACAAACCTATATCAACAAGTATTTATTATTACCCGGTATTGCGATGTATTTTGCTGGACAATGGATAGTGAATCTGAATTATTGGGGTTGTAACCAATACATCACACAACGTGCATTGGGAGCGGATCTCAAAACAGCCCGGACGGGTATTTTATTTGCTGCATTTTTGAAATTATTGATGCCTGTCATCGTAATGCTTCCAGGTATTGCCGCATATGTATTGCATCGTAATGGGGGACTGGAAGGATTTAATGGAGTAAAGGATACAGCGTATTCATCGGTATTGGCATTTTTACCTTCGGGTTTAAAAGGATTGTCTGTGGCGGCACTTACGGCAGCGATCGTGGCTTCATTGGCTGGTAAACTGAATAGTATTTCTACCATCTATACATTAGATATCTATAAAAAATACATAAATAAAGATGCTGATGAACAAAAACAAGTTTGGGTAGGTCGGTTGGCTGTATTAGCAGCGATGGTTCTGGCATTGGCATTCACCTGGAAAGATCTCTTAGGCATTGGTGGTGAAGGTGGATTTACGTTCATTCAGAAATATACCGGATTTATCAGTCCAGGCGTATTTGCGATGTTTCTTCTAGGAATGTTTTGGAAAAGAACAACCGGCACTGCAGCTATTGCAGGCTTATTGACTGGTTTTATTTTGGCTATTTTCTTCAACGGATTTGCCATTAGTGTATTTGGGAATGAGACGCTTCTATATTCTGCCTTTCCGAATGGCAAAGGTGGATACGAGATCCCCTTCCTGATCAATATGGGTTGGTCCTTTGTATTCACTATTTTAGTTATGGTCGTTATTAGTTTGCTCGGAGCGAAGAATGAGAAAGTATTTGAGATCGATTCAAAGATGTTCCGCTTAGAGCCCGTGCATATAGTTATGGCAGTCTCTATCATATCCATTATTGCCGCGCTATATGCATATATGTGGTAGCTTGACCCGGATGTACTTATTTTTTTACTGAAGCTCCTTTACAGGAGCTTTTTTATTTCATTGATATACAACGTTTTAGTTTTTAGACAGCACTTTACAACCACAGCTACTATAAAAAATAATGTACTATGTATTGCATAGTATTGTATTTTACATTAGCTTTGCTATATGAATGGGTTTGATGCTTATTTACTCAATTAGACAATGATACATTATGAATATAGAAAACACGCAGAGTCAGATGCGAAAAGGGGTGTTGGAGTTCTGCATCTTATCGATTATCCGTAGAGGGGAGGCATATCCTTCGGATATAATTGAAGAGATGAAGAAATCCAATTTGAACATTTTGGAGGGGACGCTCTATCCGCTGTTAACGCGGTTGAAGAATGCTGATTTTCTCAGTTATCGGTGGGTGGAAAGTTCGGGAGGGCCACCCCGCAAATATTTTTCACTAACCGAGTCGGGTGCAAATTTTTATACAGAATTAGAAAGTACCTGGATGGAACTAGCTAATGCTGTTCACCAGATCACACAAAACGGAGAAAAATCTGAAACATCTAAAATAGAAGAACCATGAAGAAGGTCATCAATATTAATTTCCAAGGTCGAGTGATTCCTATTGAGGAATCGGCCTATGAATTACTAAAAAATTATACGGATAGCCTTAAGAGCTATTTTGCGAATGAGGTTGGGCGTGATGAGATCATTCAGGATATAGAGAATCGGATTGCTGAACTTTTAAATGAAGAATTAAAAAAAGGTAGTCCTTGTATAACAGATACTCATATGGAAGTGATCATAAAAAGTATTGGTCGTCCGGAAGATTTTGATCAGGAAGAATCCGGCTCTACAAGTAATCATGCGCATGCATCATCTTCTAGTTCTGATAGTTTCAAGCGTCCACGTGCTTCTATTTGCCGAAATGAAAATGATAAAGTATTAGGTGGTGTTTGTAGTGGGTTGGCACACTATCTTAAATTAGATCCTACTATTATTCGAATCCTATTTGCTTTATTGGCTTTTGGTGCCTTTGGTACAGGGTTGCTAATTTATATAATACTGTGGTTAGTATTGCCTGCAGCATATTTGCAACCCAATACACGTAAGCGTTTGTATCGAAATCCTGATAATAAAGTATTGGGTGGTGTAGCTAGTGGTTTAGCTGCATATTTTAATATATCCGTTACCATTCCCCGTTTGTTATTTGTTTTTCCATTAATCATTGCTG
Source organism: uncultured Sphingobacterium sp. (assembly GCA_964441425.1). Taxonomy (GTDB): domain Bacteria; phylum Bacteroidota; class Bacteroidia; order Chitinophagales; family Chitinophagaceae; genus Pollutibacter. Next base: position 63,176 of record CAYTXC010000009.1, read on the forward strand.
CCTTCAATTCCATATTTGGGGATTTCATTATAGGGAGTATAATTTTCAGCGGCTTCGGCGGAACATTTATTCTAGCTTATCTAATCCTTTGGATCGTCATTCCACAAGCTAAAACCGCATCTGAAAAATTAGAGATGCGTGGCGAAAAAGTAGATCTGGAGAGCATTCGAAAAGGTGTGAAAAATGAATTGAATGATCTTAAAGGGCGTGCAAAGGATATGAGTGATGAATTCAGTACTAAAGTGAAAGATTGGGAACAGGAGGTGAAAGCAATGGGTAAAGATGTATCAGAAGCAGGGACCAATATGATGAATACGGTTACTCCGGTTACTAAATCACTGGGAGTAAGAATTGTTGAATTGATCGGTAGTCTTTTCAAGATATTCTTTTTATTCTTTGCTATACTAGTCGTATTTGCCTTGTTCTCCGCATTAATGGTTATCGTATTCACCGGTGGCGGCCCGCTTTATGATCTAAAACCCTACATTATAAGCGAAACAAGAGGTAATCTGCTCTTTTATGCTTCCATTGTTTTGTTGATTGTAGTGCCTACAGTTGGGTTCATGGTTTGGATCATTCGTAGAATCACCAATCGTCGAGCCGGTAGTCGTTATTTAGGTTGGACTTTCGGAGGATTATGGACAATAGGTTTAGTTTGTGCCACGTTTCTTGCAGCACAGATCAGTAGAAATTTTCGTAAAACAAGTTCTATTGAACAAGATGTAACTATTGTAAATCCAAGTAATAATAAGTTGTTAATTGATCTAAAGCAAGCTGATGGTAAATTTTATAATTTGACTGGCTTTGATGAAGAAGATGAAATGGAATTTCCAAGGATCACAGAAAATGGGGACAGTCTTTTATTGAATACGATTCGAGTAGTGGTGTTAAAAAGTATGGATTCACAGTATCATGTATATACATCGAAACAGTCTCGCGCCGAAACAATAAAAGAGGCAGAATCAAATGCGTCTAAGATCAGTTTCCCAATTACACAACAGGACTCTGTACTGTTATTGCCTGCGGGGTTTGTAATTGATAAGGCAACACAGTTCAGAAATCAACGAGTAGTTGTATATGTCGAAGTTCCTTTAGGAAAGCAAATCAAGATTAGTGATCATGTCGATCATTTTGATTGGTTCACCGTGAAAGCAAGCAATAATCGCCGTAATCGTGGCTTTGTGATAGATCGGTCGACCGATGATCATGAAGGCTATGATCTTTCCACTGGAGCCTGGTTTATCATGACTGATAGAGGTCCAGAATTGACTGACAGGCCAATAGAACCTGTAGAAGAGAAGATGGACTCGAGCTCAAAAAAGGATACCATTGTCAATATCAATATAAATACTTCCAAAAAAGGAAGTGAAAGTGAAGCTGATAGAGGAAGAGGAACTTTTTTAGCACCTATGATTTCGGTGAGTGATCTGATTAGATGGTAGTTGGTCAATAGACATTGGTAATTGGGGAAGTGCATATTAAGTCAATTAGCCATGACTAATGACTATATTTGCATCTTTAATCGATGTAAAATATGAGAACAACTCCTTTTACTGAAAAACATATTGCGTTAGGTGCAAAAATGGCGGAATTCGCAGGGTATAATATGCCGATCTCATATTCCGGTATTAATGATGAGCACCAGGCTGTACGGACGAACGCAGGGATCTTCGATGTGAGCCACATGGGAGAGTTCATCTTTAAAGGAGAGGGCGCTCTGGATCTAATTCAACGAGTGACCACTAATGATGCATCTAAGATAACCAATGGTCAGGCACAATACAGCTGTATGACTAATGAAAATGGAGGGATAGTAGATGATCTGCTCGTTTATTGCATCGAATTCAATAAAGTCTATATGCTGGTTGTGAATGCTTCCAATATCGAAAAAGATTGGGAGTGGATCATGAAGCATAACACAGGAAATGTTGAAATGCATAATATTTCTTACAAAACCTGCCTACTAGCCATTCAAGGGCCTAATGCCACCAAAATTCTTCAGCCTCTAACCAATATGGATATTCTCAATATGAAATACTATACCTTCTCCAAAGGAGTTTTTGCTGGTGTAGAAGATGTGCTGGTTAGTGCAACAGGATATACCGGTTCAGGAGGTGTGGAAATTTATTTTGAGGATAAAGAAGGTAATGCCGAAAAGATTTGGAACGCCATCTTTGAGATTGGTACAGCTCAAGGGTTGAAGCCGATAGGGCTAGGTGCTCGAGATACGTTACGTTTAGAAAAAGGGTTCTGTTTATACGGAAATGATATCGATGATTTTAGTACTCCACTTGAAGCGGGATTAGGTTGGATCACGAAGTTCACTAAGAACTTTACTTCCAGTGAATATTTGCAAAAGCAAAAAGCAAATGGAGTCGAGAAAAAGTTGATTGGATTTGAAATGATTGATCGAGGTATTCCTCGTCATGATTATCGGATTAAAGATGCAGAAGGAAATTTAATAGGTAGGGTTACTTCAGGAACTCAAGCTCCAAGCCTGAATAAGGCTATCGGTTTAGGTTATGTGATGACAGAACATGCAGTATTGAATTCAGAAATCTTTATAGAGATCCGCGATAAATTAATTAAAGCGAAAGTGGTTAAATTTCCTTTTGAATAAAGAATGTCTAATGGCTGATCAGCACATTAGTCAATAGGTCAATATATGAAGCCAACTATACATACCGTTCTATCTCCAGCATTATTGAATTTATACGATGTTTCAGATTCAATTGTGGTGATCATCGATGTACTTCGGGCAACTTCAACCATTGCAACGGCATTATTTAATGGAGCTGCAGCGGTTATTCCAGTGGCTACAGTGCAACGTTGTATAGAATTGGGCAATGAATATGGAGGTGTTACGGCCGGTGAGCGTGATGGTAAAGTAGCGGAAGGATTGACTTATGGTAATTCTCCATTTGAATATCCTGAAGCCTTTATACGAGATAAAATTTTAGTACTCACCACAACGAATGGCACCAAGCTTCTACATATGGCTTTAGATAATGGCGCTAAAGAGATCATTACGGGCTCATTCCCCAATTTATCTGCTGTAGTGAAGCATCTGCGTAAGCAAAATCGTAATGTAATCCTTGGTTGTTCTGCCTGGAAAAACCGGGTGAATATTGAAGACACGCTATTTGCCGGGGCTGTAATCGAACAACTATATGACGAATTTAATATCATGTGCGATAGTTCGCACGTCGCCTTAAATCTTTACAAGTCAGCAAAGCCTGATCTGTTTGGCTTTATGAAGGCAAATAATGCCACTCACTACCATCGGTTGACCAATTTCGGATTGGATAAGGATATGCAGTACTGCCTTACTGCAGATGGTGCTAATGTATTGCCTGTTTTTGTGGGAGACAGATTAGTCCGATCAGTGAATTAACCAAATAGCGAATTACTAAATTCCTTACTTTTGTCAATTACCCTTTTTTTACCCTCCGGGGTATTGATAACGTATGGCATTATCGCACCTGTTGAAGTTTATATACAATAGCGGAACGGATGAAGTGATCCGCAGAGGCAAAAAGATCCATGCTATTGGTTATGTTGAGTTCATTGAACACGATGAACTATTACATACGGTTACGTTCAGGGTTAAAGACGATAATTATAATACATACTACAAAGTATTTATACAGAAATATAAGGATCCTAAAACGTTATCTCTTCGCTGTACTTGTCCCTACAACCTGGGAGATATTTGCAGACATGAAGCTGCAGCACTTCTTCAACTTCAGGAGCTACTCGATCGTAATATTTTAGGTGAAAAGGGTATTGTGTATCACCAGCGTCATACGGTTATCAAAATGAAACATATCGATCTAAAAACGATCCGTATGTTATCTTCTCCGGAAGCGTATGATATGGCAGAAAAATATCTTCGTACCCATAAGGCTAATATTCTAAAAGCCAAGGATGAGCGTGTTGAAGCCTCTTTGGATCTGGATGGAGAAAATTATCCTATCGCCATCCAAAAAAATGAAGAACGTAATTTCGATACTTCCTGTAAATGTACGGAGGACAATCATCCGCTTTGTGCACATAAAGTGATCATTTTTGTTCAATTACTGAATGCATACGGAGCAAATTATTTTGATACGATTCGAAATTGGGAAAAAGAAAAGGATAAACTGCTTCAGATATATGGGTATAGCACAAAAGATGCTAACTGGGAAGAAAAATTTGAATTTACCTATAAAGATGGGAAACCCTTTTTAAGAGTTCTTGATCCAACCATTAAACGTGTTACGCCAACTTCTGCTCAGGCGAAACCTCGATTTGAGAAACCTCAAATGGTGCAAGAGGATCCTGCACCTAAAGAAATAGCTGCAGCTCCTGGTAGGCAACTTGGAATGGTATTCAACAATAATTATAAACAATTCCCTGGTTTCAGTATTGACCTGTTCATAGGTGAATACAATGAAGAATCTGGATTTACAGGGCTTGTAGAAAAGCTTGATCTTTCCAAATTTGTATCTATTGATAGTTTATCAACTGAAGACGCAGGGCTTTTACAGCAGATAAGAAAACTTCAACAAACGGAGATCAATAAATACATCAGTCGCAATTCTCCGTTCTCTGAAATATGGGATAATATCATTCATCATGAAGAAGACGACCTTACTCCAGATACAAAAACATTGATTGTAGAATATCTTCAGCCAAAACTGAAAAAAATCTTTATTGATCTGGAAACTTCAAATCGGTTTTATGTTTTACCCAAAGGAAAAGGGTTTAAAACGGCAAATCTCCAGCCAATCAAATGTTCTTCATCTGCATTGCGACCATCATTTAAAGTATATCCTGCAGCTGATCAAATTCATGTAGAGTGTATTGCCAGAGTAAACGAACTTGAAATTGACATAAAGGATAATGAGTGGGAAAGTCAGTGGCTGATGCTATACAATCAGGTAATATATACCTGGGAGAAGGAAGATGATTTTGAAGTAGTACAGGATTTTCTTCCAAAAGGAATAAAAGAAATTGACCCAGCAGCATTTCCATCATACCTTGAAAAAAAGCTAACCACACTATCCCGAAATTATCAAGTAGAATTTGATCGTTCATTCATTATTGAAGTTCGAGATGGCGATCCGGATATATTTATTCAACTCCAGGAAAAGGGTGATTTTCTTCTATTCCAGCCTGTATTTTCTTACAAGGGTTATGAGGTAAGACAACAGGATAAGCATACGATCAATGTTCCGGTGAATGGGAAGGTTATGGTAGTGAACAGGAATATTGAAGCAGAGTATCGTTTTGTCAAAAAGCTGGAAGGACTTCATAGCAATTTCATGCGTCCAGATAACGGGGCATTAGTATTGAAAGGGGCGGATGTATTGAAAAATAATTGGTTTTTTCTTTTTGTGGATGCGATGCGGGAAATGAATATTCCAGTCATTGGTTTTGATGTGCTGAAAAATTTTAAGTTCAATACAGCAAAGCCTTCTACCATGATCCGTATCTCCAGTGGTGTAGATTGGTTTGATGCCAAAGTAGATGTAGTATTTGGTGATCAGCATGTGAGTATTGCAGAGATCAAAAGAGCTTTAGCTAGTAAGCAACAATTCGTTCAACTGAACGATGGAACACTGGGTATTCTTCCAGAGGAATGGTTGAAAAAATATGGTTTACTATTTAAAGTAGGGGAAGGGAAGAATAAAGATCTCCGATTATCAAAATATCATCTTAGTATCATTGATGAGTTGTATGATAAACGTAATGAAGAAGAAGTGATGATTGAGTTGGAGGGAAAATATGAGCGATTGAGGTCACATAATCGTATTCAGGAGGTAGATCCCCCAAAGGAATTGGCACATATCCTTCGGCCATATCAAGTGGCTGGTTACCATTGGTTGAACTATCTGAGTGAAGTAGGATGGGGCGGGATATTGGCAGATGATATGGGTTTGGGTAAAACTGTACAGGCTTTATCCTTTATCAAATTACTGAAAGATAAGCTTGGGAAGATGCGTGGACTTGTGGTTTGCCCGACAACCCTTATGTTCAACTGGGAAAATGAGATCAAAAAGTTTACTCCTAATCTCAGTTATTTAATCCATCACGGTGGAGATCGATTGAAAGAAAAGAAAGCATTCGATCATGTCGATGTGATCATCACTACCTATGGAACATTGCGTAGTGATATCAAGATATTGACAGAGATGGAATATGATTTCATGATCTTGGATGAATCACAGGCTATAAAAAATCCGCAGAGTAAGGTTACGAAAGCGGCTAGTTTGATTAAAGCGAATAATCGGCTTTGCTTAAGTGGTACGCCATTGCAGAACAATACATTTGATATATATTCTCAGATGAACTTCCTCAATCCAGGAATGCTAGGAAGTGTAGAGTTTTTCAGAAATGAATTTGCTACGCCTATAGATAAATTTGGTGAAGCTGAACAAAAAGACCATCTGCGTAAATTATTATATCCATTCATCTTACGAAGAACGAAAGAACAGGTGGCTAAAGATCTTCCCGAAAAAACCGAAACTATATTATTCTGTGAAATGGAAGATGAGCAACGTAAAATTTACGATGCATTCAGAAATGAATACCGAAGTAAGATCTTGGGTGTGATTAGTGATCAGGGTATTGAGAAATCACAGTTAACTATTCTTCAAGGCTTGATGAAGTTGAGGCAAATTTGTGATTCACCTTACATTATGAATGAGGTTGATAAATATCCTAATGTCTCCATCAAACTAGATGAATTAGGAAGGGAGATCACAGAAAATATCAGTAATCATAAAGCATTGGTTTTCTCTCAGTTCTTAGGAATGTTGGGATTAATCCGACAGAAATTGGAAGCTCTTGGAGTAAAGTATGAATACTTTGATGGAAGTACAACGGCCCTTGAACGGGAGCGCGCCATTCAGCGTTTCCAAAATGATAATGAAGTTCGTGTATTTTTAATTTCGCTAAAAGCCGGTGGTGTAGGGCTTAATTTGACTGCTGCCGATTATGTTTATATTGTTGATCCATGGTGGAATCCTGCAGTGGAACAACAAGCTATTGATCGTACCCATCGCATCGGCCAGACTAAAAATATTTTTGCCTACAGAATGATCTGTAAGGATACCATTGAAGATAAGATTCTTCAATTGCAAGATCGTAAGCGTGTATTGGCACGAGATCTTGTTGCCGATGATACCAGCTTTGTCAAATCACTTTCGCGGGAAGATGTAGAGTATCTATTTAGTTAAACTGTATCTTCATAATATGTATGGTCCTGAAGTGCAACGTATTGCTGAAGGGGCTGTCCAGATTAGCTGGCCGGCAGTTATTGATGTTTCTATTCATGCATTGGTCATGGAATTGGATCAACATATCCAACACAACCCATTTCCTGGTTGGATAGAAAATGTACCTGCTTATCATTCTCTCACCATTTATTTTGATCCATTACAGGCTCCACCAAACATTGACTTAATCCTACGATCAACGAGAGAGCCTAATCAACCAATTAAAAGCAGAATAGTTAGAATCCCGGTTTGTTATGATGGGATATTAGCTCCAGATCTTCATCAAGTTACTGAGCAATTGAACTTGACAACAGAAGAACTCATTGACCTTCATACATCTGAATACTATCATGTATTCATGATTGGGTTTTTACCAGGTTTTCCTTACTTGGGCATTTTACCTGAGAAGTTAGTATTGCCAAGAAAAAAAGCGCCATCATTATCTGTTCCACAAGGTGCAGTCGCCATTGCAGGTATGCAAACAGGTATATATCCGGTAAGTTCTCCAGGAGGTTGGCATGTAGTCGGTTTAACACCCTATCCTATGTTCAGGGAAGGTAGTACGTTGCTTCAACCTGGTGATCAGGTTCAATTTTATTCTATTGGTATGGATACATTTCATCAATTAAAAAAACAATTCTTAGTGGAATGGCCATCCATATAATCAAAACGGGGTTGCAGATGATGGTTCAGGATATGGGCCGTAAGGGGTATCGGAAATATGGAGTCCCTATTAGTGGGTGTATGGATAAGACAGCAGCTCAAGTTGCTAATATTTTATGTGGGAACGCGCTAAGTGATGCTGTACTGGAGATCGTGATGTATGGTGCAAAGGTTTGTACGGATCGTATTCATCTGCTGGCCTTCACGGGCTCTGGAGCCACTGTTTTTATAAACGATACCGAAGTACCTTTATATCGCCCTATACTCGTTCCTGCTGGTGCCGTGATTGATCTGCGCTATGCGTCAAAAGGATGCCGTATTTATATAGCTGTGGCTGGGGGTTTTGATACGCCAATGTTTATGGGAAGCCGAAGTTTTACTTCTGTGCTATCCATGCCTGAATTAATTTCTGGAACAATACTCCCTACAGGTGATTGCACTATTTTATCCACTAAAATAATAGCTTCACTTGGATCGGGATTATCCATTGCATCTTGGGGGGCAAACCCACCTATATGTAAACGGACCATTCGTTGTTTACCTGGAATGGAATGGGATTTGTTGGATGATCTTTCGAAGCGCTTATGGGAAGAGGTACGATATATGGTTTCAAATAGATCTAACCGAATGGGTTATATATTGATGGGTGCAAAACTAAACATGCAATCACCAGCAACGATGATCTCATCGGCAGTGATGCCTGGTACGGTTCAACTCACACCTAATGGATCACTCATCATCTTAATGTCTGATGCACAAACTACAGGTGGATATCCGCGTATAGCACAAGTAATAGAAACGGATTTACCTGTTTTAGCGCAATGCCGACGGGATACGGTCATAAAATTTCAGATGATCGGCATAGAGGAAGCCGTAGAGGCTTATCGTTTTATGGATCAATATATTTCCGAACTTCAGCAGGCCATTCGACTTCAATTTACTATATGAATAGGATCGATCTTAATTGTGATATGGGCGAGAGTTGGCCAGACAAAATCGTAGGCGATGATCCTGCAGTAATGCCGTACATCAGTTCTGCGAATATTGCCTGTGGGTATCATGGTGGGGGCGGATCGATCATGAAAGAAACGATTCTTCTTGCTCATAAGTATCAGGTAGCAATTGGCGCTCATCCTTCTTTTAACGATAGGGAAGGATTTGGTAGAAGAGAATATGAATTAAACTACAATGAGATCTATGACCTCGTCTATAAACAGGTATGTCTTATAAATGCCGTAATGCATTCATTAGATTTAACACTGCATCATGTAAAACCACATGGTGCATTATATAATATGGCTGCTAAACGGAATGATTATGCGGAAGCAATTGTGGATGCGGTCAAGACAATTGATGAACGTCTAATCCTATATGGATTGGCAGGAAGTGAATTAATACAAGTTGCCGCAAAAAGGGGATTGAAAACTTGTAGTGAAGTGTTTGCAGATAGAAGGTATTTAGATGATGGATCTTTAACACCCAGATCGATGAACGGTGCAGTGATTGAGGATATAGAGGAATCGATCCAGCAGGTTCTATCCATGATACAAAAAGGGAGGGTTCGATCCATTACGGGTGAGTGGGTGCCGATCAAAGCAGAAACGATTTGCATACATGGTGATCATAAAGGAGCAGCTGAATTTGCGCGCACACTAAAAGAAATTTTAAGTGCTGAAGGTTATACGATCCAATCGTATTAAATGAAAAATAGATATTCAACGATATTACTGAGTGCAGCATTTTTAATGGCAACATCTGCTATTGGCCCTGGTTTTTTGACACAGACCGCTTTTTTTACAAAAGAACTTGGTGCTTCATTTGGATTTGTAATACTCATATCTATTTTACTCGATCTTGGAGCGCAATTGAATATCTGGACCATATTATCGGTGAGTGGGAAAAAAGCGCAAGACCTTTCTAATGATATTTTGCCTGGATTAGGATTTTTGTTAGCGTTGCTGATCGTATTGGGTGGATTAGCTTTTAATATCGGCAATCTTGCTGGATGTGGATTAGGATTAGAGGTGTTGTTTGGCATACCGGATAAATGGGGTGCATTGATCAGTGCAATATTATCTATAACGTTGTTTTGGTCAGATCGCTCTTCGTCATGGATAGATCTGTTCACCAAGGTATTAGGTATATTGATGATTGGGTTAACCATCTATGTTTGTTTTGAAGCTAGGCCACCGATCGGAGAAGCGATATATCGTTCCATCATTCCGGAGAAAATAGATGCCAAAGCGATCATCACATTAGTAGGTGGTACGGTAGGAGGGTATATCAGTTTTGCTGGAGCGCATCGGTTAATGGAAGATGGATTAATTGGTGCCTCATCATTGCCTAAAGTAAAGCAATCTGCTGCTACGGGTATTTTACTGGCTTCTGGGATGCGAATATTATTATTTCTGGCGGCATGGGGAGTAGTAGCAAGTGGCTTGGAGCTACAAGAAAACAATCCGGCGGCATCAGTTTTCAAATTGGCTTCAGGGCCATTAGGATATACATTATTTGGGGTGGTAATGTGGAGTGCAGCCATTACATCTGTAGTAGGGTCTGCATATACATCGTATAGTTTTATGTTGGGTTTTCATTCTTCAATTGCAGAAAATAAAAAATGGATAATAACTGTTTTTGTTATGCTTTCAGCAATGATTTATTTTTTCATAGGAAAGCCAGTGAAGATCCTGGTAATGGCAGGAATGTTAAATGGATTTATTTTACCTATCGCATTACTGATCATTTTGATTGCAGCATGGCGTATGCGTAAACAGGGATATCAACATCCAGTTTGGTTTTACATAATGGGCGGCTTAGTTATTATTGCAACCGGCTGGTTGAGTATTCAAGCCGTGATAGGAAGTTAATTATTTATCATTAGTCTGATCGTGATGAACGTTTTGCTAAGTACTTAATAATTGATCACTTGTTCTTCTATGGATGCCGGGATATCGCGCCATTCATATTGCTGATTGCGTAATTGCGGAATGAATCCCGCTTCTTTGATTGCTTCCTGTATGGTTTTATACGTAAATCGATGTGGAGCTCCAGCGGCACTTACCACATTTTCTTCGATCATAATCGAACCAAAATCATTAGCTCCTGCATGCAAACAAGTCTGTGCGATCTGTTTGCCTACCGTTAGCCAGCTCGCTTGTATGTTGATGATATTTGGTAGCATGATGCGGCTCAATGCGACCATACGAATATATTCTTCCGATGTAGTTAAATTTTGTACGCCACGAATCTTGGTTAGCAACGTGTCCACATCCTGAAATGTCCAGGCAATGAAGGCTAAGAATCCTTTAGCATGATCAGGTTTGCGGCTTTGAACTTCTCTTAATTTAACCAGATGCTCAAATCGCTCATCGATCGTTTCCACATGACCGAACATCATAGTGCCCGAAGTAGTTATATCTAACTTATGTGCTTCATGCATAATATCCAACCATTCTTGCGCACCACATTTGCCTTTAGAGATCAGCCGTCGAACTCGATCAATTAAAATCTCTGCACCTGCTCCGGGTAATGAATCCAACCCTGCTTCTTTCAATGCTTTTAATACTTCATGGTGCGACGATTTTTCTAATTTGGTGATATGTGCCACTTCAGGCGGTCCAAGTGCATGAAGTTTGATATCAGGAAACTCGTTTTTAAGTTGGCGGAATAACGTAGTGTAAAAATCCAATCCCAAATCAGGGTGATGCCCACCTTGAAGAAGAAGTTGGTCTCCACCATATTTTAATGTCTCTTCAATCTTCCTCCGATAAGTAGGCATATCCGTGATATAGGCCTCCTCATGTCCAGGAATTCGATAGAAATTACAAAACTTACAATTGGCGATGCACACATTGGTTGTATTCACGTTGCGATCAATCTGCCAGGTAACTCGTCCGTGAGGCACAGCTTTTTTACGCAATTCGTCAGCGATGAACATCAGATCGGTCAGAGGGGCATGATTATAAAGGGAAACACCTTCTTCTACCGAAAGAAATTCTCTATTTATAGCTTTTTGGAATAGATCGGTCAACTGCTGTGCGTTATTTTCTACCATAAGTATGCAAATTTACTAATGGATTCCATAGGCGGACAAGAATATTGATAAATTGTAGGCTGATTCTATCCTTACCCCTCATTGGAAAGCATTTCATCATGTATAACGTCCCAAACTCTATTAAGTTGTTTCTAATCTGTATGCTAACAGCCATTAGCAGTTTTGGACAGGATACTGCCATAGCCAAATATTTGGGTACCGAGCCCATTCATGTGCTTACAGGTGGGGTAGTCATTGTACGGGCGCAAATAAACGATGCAACCGATACGCTCCATTTTATTTTAGATACAGGAAGTGGTGGAATTTCTTTGGATTCGGCTACTTGTGACAGGTTACAAATTGTACCTATATCATCCGAGAAAACGATCAAAGGTATTGGTGGTATTCGTCAGGCGAGATTTGTTTATAACACAAGGCTTACTCTTTTGCATGGGCTGGTCACCGATAGTCTTAATTTTCATGTAAATGATTATGAAATATTGAGTAGTGTTTATGGTTTAAAAATAGATGGAATAATAGGGTATAATTTTTTAAGTCGATATATCATAAAACTGGATTATGACAGCTCTAAAATGCATATTTACTCTCAGGGTAAAATTACCTATCCTAAAGGAGGATTTCTGCTTAAGCCATTTATTGGGATCATCCCAATTTTACAGACTGATTTTACAGATGCACGACCTGTAACCAGTCGATTTTATTTTGACACAGGGGCTGGTTTGAGCTTTTTATTATCCAAAGCATATGTCAATGATTCGCTGGTGATGAGAAGAAGAAAGGCTCCCATAGTACTTACTCAGGCAGAAGGCGTGGGGGGTAAGACTCAAATGGGTTTAACTACGGTAAGAAAAGTTAAAATAGGTCCCTATCGCTTTCAACATGTGCCTACTTTTATTTTCGAGGATCCCTATAACATCATATCCTATCCGAATCTTGCCGGACTGATCGGTAATGATTTGTTGCGTCGCTTTAACACCATTCTCAACTATCGAAAGCGGGAATTCTATCTCACGCCCAATCAACATTTGCGCGATGTATTCGATTATTCTTACACAGGGCTGGGTATTTATTTTATAGATGGTAAAGTAGTAGTGGAAGATGTAATCCCTGGTTCGCCTGGCGATCAGGCCGGATTTAAAAATGGCGATATCATTTTTGGCATTGGGAAGAATTTTTCGAATAATATCCAGGAGTATAAAAACTTACTTCAAAACACTGGATCCAAGATAAAACTCATCATTATTCGCGATGGAGAGTACGCAGAAATAATTCTTCGTCCGAAAAACATAATGAAACGCCGTTAAGCGGTGGATTTACGGATATTTGCAATATGATTCAATTTGATCGTTTTGAGCTAAAAAATGGGTTGAAGGTGCTGGTGCACAAGGATACCAGCACGCCAATGGTAGTAATGGATATTTTATATGATGTAGGCGCAAGAGATGAGGATCCTACAAGAACTGGATTTGCACATTTATTTGAACACCTGATGTTTGGTGGATCAATTAATATCCCAGATTATGATGAGCCATTGCAGTTGGCAGGAGGGGAGAATAATGCCTATACCACAAATGATCTCACCAATTACTATTGCCAGTTGCCGGCAGAAAACTTGGAAACTGCTTTCTGGCTAGAAAGTGATCGTATGCTAAGCCTAGCGTTTAGTAAAAAAAGTTTGGATGTACAGCGTAAAGTAGTGAGCGAGGAATTTAAAGAACATTATCTGAATAAACCTTACGGTGACGCCTGGCATCTGATGCGGGAAATGGCCTATACCACTCACCCATATCGCTGGATGACGATCGGTAAAGAATTGAAGCATATTGAGGAGGCACAGCTGGAAGATGTAAAAGCATTTTTCTTTAAGCATTATACGCCTAGTAATGCCATTTTAATTGTGGCCGGTAATGTTGAGGCAGAAGAAGTAAAGCGTCTTGCCGAAAAATGGTTCAGTGATATTCCTGCCGGGAATAAATACATAAGGAAGATTCCTGCAGAACCTGCTCAAATAGAAGCCAGAAAAAAAACGGTTTATCGCGATGTGCCACTAGATGCATTTTACAAATGTTGGCATATGCCCTCTCGTTTGGATAAGGGATATTACGCAGTTGATCTGATAACCGACATCCTTGGTGGTAGTGCATCTTCTCGTTTATATCAAATTCTGGTAAAAGAGAAAAAATTATTCAGCAACATTGAGTGTTTTCATTTTGGCAGCTTGGATAATGGATTACTGACCATAGAGGGTAAGCTAGTAAAAGGCGTAGATATACATGATGCTGAAAAGGCTATTGATGCTATTCTTCGTGAAGTCTGTGAAAAATTAATTGAGGAAAAGGAGTTGCAGAAAGTAAAAAATAAAACTGAAAGTCTGATGGCTTTTGAAGATATGAGTTTGATGAACCGTGCTAATAGTCTGGCTTTCTATGAATTATTAGGCGATGCGACGTTAATGAATACTGAATTAAGTCGATACCAGGAAGTATCTGCTGCTGATATACAGCACTATGCGTGTCAAATCTTTGATGAACGTAACAGCAATACACTCTATTATCTCGCCAATAAATAAATTATATGACCAATAGTATAAATATATTGAACAGAAAACAAGCACCTACTATTAAGGATGCTGTGGATTTTCAGCTGACCCTAAAACCGTATGAAAAATTTGTTTTGGATAATGGTATTGAAGTATATGCTGTACATGCTGGTGCGGAGCAGGTAATGCAGATGGAATGGGTTTTTTATGCAGGTAACTGGTACGAAGAGCAAAATGGAATTGCAGCGGCTACCAATCATTTGATTAAGAATGGAACCCGTCATAAAAATGCATTTGAGATCAGTGAGTATGTCGATTTTTACGGTGCTTATCTAAATAGAAATTGTTATAATGAAACTGCAGTCATCAGTTTGCATACCTTAACCAAACATCTCACTGAATTACTTCCTATCGTTCATGAATTGATCGTAGATTCTATTTTTCCAGAACAAGAATTGGAGATTTTTCGTCAAAATATGAAACAGCGACTGGAAGTAAATCTAAAGAAATGTGATTTTGTTGGGAACAGACTGATTGATGAGTATGTGTTTGGTTATGAGCACCCTTATGGTAAATATTCAACCGAGCAGACCTACAATGCGCTGAATACCGATAAGATCAAGACCTTTCATCAGTCGTATTATTTGAATGGCCGTATGATGATCTTTGTGGCGGGGCAACTTCCAAAAGATATATTTCAGCAATTGAATGCACAATTTGGGAAATTACCTGTCCGCCTTTACGATTTCCCGGAAATCACACATCCTGTAATTCGAGCTGATGAGAAGAAATATCGTATTAACAACGATCCGAATGGCGTTCAGGGTGCGATTAGGATAGCAAGACCTTTTATCACCCGTAATCATCCTGATTTTGCTCCGATGCAAGTATTGAATGCATTGTTTGGTGGTTTTTTTGGATCACGTTTGATGAGCAATATTCGTGAGGATAAGGGTTATACTTATGGGATTCATAGTTATGTTCAGAATCATATGCACGATTCAGCATTGATGATCAGTACTGAAGCTGGAAGGGATGTTTGTGAGGATACGATCAGGGAAGTATATCATGAGATGAAAGTGCTTAGGGAAGAAAAAATTTCTGCAGAAGAATTATTGTTGGTCAAAAACTATCTGATAGGAACTGTATTAGGAGATCTCGATGGACCGTTTCATATTATAGCTCGCTGGAAAAATATTATTTTGAATGGGTTACCAGAGGATCATTTTTACAGATCAATAGATGCTATAAAATCGGTCAGTCCTGAAAAGCTTCAGGAATTGGCAAATATCTATCTGGATCCCAAAGATTATTATGAACTTGTGGTAATATGATTTTCTGCAGGTAAAAAACAATAATCTATGTTGTTCGACAGAAAGACCCTTACTAATGAACAGTTGATCCATTTTTACAAAAGCATTCTCAAACCGAGAATGATCGAGGAGAAAATGCTGGTGTTATTACGCCAGGGTAAGATCTCCAAATGGTTCAGTGGAATTGGTCAGGAGGCAATAGCGGTTGGAGCGACATTAGCTTTGGATCATGATGAATGGATCATGCCACTCCATCGTAATCTAGGAGTTTTTACTACGCGAGATATGCCCTTGCACAAATTATTCAAGCAGTGGCAAGGTAGTAAGGAAGGGTATAGTAAAGGGAGAGAACGAAGTTTTCATTTCGGATCTTCAGAACATCATATCTGTGGAATGATATCGCATTTGGGTCCTCAACTGGCTATAGCCGATGGGGTAGCTCTTGCGCATAAGCTAAGTAATAAAGGAAAGATATCACTCGCTTTTAGTGGAGATGGTGGTACATCAGAAGGTGATTTTCATGAAGCGTTAAATGTAGCAGCTGTTTGGGATCTACCTGTTATCTTCCTGATTGAAAATAATGGGTATGGATTAAGTACACCTGTTAATGAACAATACCGATGTGAACGATTGGTTGATAAAGCCAAAGGCTATGGAATCGAAGGAGTGTGTATCGATGGGAATAATTTATTAACCGTTTGGGATACTATAAAAGGTGTCCGTGAATATTGTGTTAAATACCAGAAACCCTATTTGATTGAATGTATGACTTTTCGCATGCGGGGTCATGAGGAAGCAAGTGGAACAAAATATGTTCCGAAGGAATTATTTGAGATTTGGGCACTAAAAGATCCTGTTTTACAGTTTGAAAAATATCTGGTTAATGAAAACGTTTTGAGTTACGAACAGATCAATACAATCCGTGAAGATATCCGCGATTATATAGAGAAAGAATTGGCAATTGGGTTTGCTGATTCACCCATTGTTCCAAATACGGCAGAAGAATTACAGAATGTATATGCTCCTTATACAGCAGAAGTATCAGAGCCTTTAGAAGAGGGGGATCGTGAATTGAGATTTGTAGATGCGATAAGTGAGGGAATGATGCAGGCAATGGACAAGCATTCAAATTTGATCTTGATGGGGCAAGATATTGCAGAATATGGAGGTGCGTTCAAGGTCACAGAAGGGTTTGTAGAGAAGTTCGGAAAGGAAAGAGTTCGAAATACTCCTTTATGTGAAAGCGCAATTGTAGGAGCAGCATTGGGATTGAGTTTGGAAGGATACAAAAGTATGATGGAAATGCAGTTTGCTGATTTTGTGACCGTTGGATTTAATCAGATCGTAAACAATTTAGCAAAGCTTCACTATCGTTGGGGGAAAAATGCGGATGTAGTGATACGTATGCCAACTGGGGGAGGAGTGGGTGCAGGACCATTTCATTCACAAAGCAATGAGGCGTGGTTTGTTCATACTCCGGGATTAAAAGTAGTTTACCCATCTACTCCTTTTGATGCTAAGGGATTATTATTATCTGCTTTTGACGATCCTAATCCTGTTATGTTTTTTGAACATAAAGCATTATACCGGAGCGTGAGTGCTTTCGTGCCAGAAGCATATTATCAAGTTCCCATTGGCGTTGCTAGACAAGTCCAAGTAGGGAAAGATATTAGTATCATCACCTATGGAGCTGGTGTGCATTGGGCGATGGAAGCTGCAGAAATCTTTCCTGACCTATCTTTTGACATAATAGATCTCCGAACACTTTTACCATTAGATTACGAAGCGATAAGAGCCAGTGTAAAACGAACTGGTCGTGTATTGATCTTGCATGAAGATACGTTGATTGGTGGTATAGGAGGGGAGATCGCCGCCTGGATTAGCGAATATTGTTTTGAGTTATTAGATGCTCCAATAATGCGTTGCGCATCTTTAGACACTCCTGTTCCATTCAGTTTGGAACTAGAAAAGAATTTTTTAGCAAAGTCGAGATTGAAGACGATGATCGAGAAAATAGTTGATTATTAATTACTCATGACCATTGCCTGAATCTTAGGATCAGTCTCCGGACTAAGGGTAAAAAATACCGTTATCTTCCCCTTTTCTCCAATAATATCAAACTCACCACGTAGGGCATTAAGCGGACGTACAGAGGTGATATTTTTGATTGTACCGATTCTTGAAAAATGTTCACTACTCTGCTTCTTCAATTGATCGAGCGGATTATCTGAGAAAAAGTTTTCCGCAAAAATTTCAGTTTGCGCTGCATTTTTCCAATCCGGAAATAGTTTTACTACTTGTTCTTTCCGTTTTTCTAAGATCTCCGATCTATTGGGTTTCCGTGATTCCAAATGACTCAACGCGATCAAAGTATCTAAAGTTTGTAACGTCATGCTGCCCCAACCTGCATAGGTTCTATTACTGAAGATCGCAATACCCATGCCGTATTGCGGCATGATACGCCAATGTGAGCCAAAACCAGGAAGGCCTCCGCCATGACTTACATAAACTCTGTTTTGACAATCATGCATAATACCCAATCCGTAACCATAACTGTTTGTAGTTGGGCAAGCTCTACCGGTTGGGTATTTAAAGTTTGGATTGATGTTATCGTAATTCCAGGCCTGATGCATTTCCCGAACTGAGCTACGTTTGATGGGTCCAACTTCATCACCGCTTCTTGGCGGCCATGCAGATAAATGAAAATTCATATACTTGGAAAAATCTTCTATAGTAGTGATTACCCCACCCATAGCTCCCCATGAACCATCTTTTTCTAGCTCTTGTTCTTCCCAAACATGGTTGATCCATCTATATCCAAGTGCCAATTGTTTGGATGGAACTTTAGTATAGTCCCAATAAGTATTGTTCATGCCTAATGGCTTGAATATATTTTCTATGATATAATCCTGATAGGCCTTTCCGGTTACATTTCGTATTACTAACCCCAATAGAGATATCCCTAAATTGCTATACTCATAGTTTATACCTGGGATAGTAGAAAATGCAACGCCTTTTTCCATGAGATCTTCCAATTGTTTATCTGTATTGCCCATTTGTCGGTCGCCAAATGGATTATCTTCAGGAAATCCTGCACGATGTGTCATAAGATCACGAATGGTAATTTCAGGCGCATCATCCGTTAGGAGCCTAGTGTTCTTCATTTGAGGGATATACTTTGATGCAGGATCGTCCAGATTTACTTTGCCTTGATCACGCAGCATCAAGATAGCCATGGTGGTGAAACTCTTGGTCATGGAAGCGATACGAAAAGCAGATAAACTATCTACTTTGATATTCTCTTTGATATTCGAAAGGCCGGCATATTTTGTGTGAATTAATTTACCATCCAAAACGATTCCATATGTAAATCCCGGAATATTATTTTTTTGGGCATATTGACTTACCAATGAATCGATAAGCGGTAAATGTTTTTCTATGGAAGCAACATTTGTTCCCGGGTGATAAGTCTGCATGGCATGTTTCAGCACATCATCTTTATAGAAATGCACCTCTTTGAATTGTCCATCTGCATACATTTTTGCTTGATCAAAAAAATGAGGTGAATTAGGGTCGCCACTATTGCCACCGGCCAAAATTGATTTAGCCCGAATACGTTTTCCAAATTCAACCGCGCAGACAAAACTATTTCCACCATAACCATAACGTTTTTTCGTACTGGCGCTGGTGCGACTATTAAACGAGGGTAATTGGCCCCAAACTGACGAAGCCCTTCCTACAGGAATACTTTCAACATTATCCAAATGAAAAGTAGTACTACCATTTTGGATACGTTGTAAACGGTTGATTTCGCCCCAAGGCATTTTCCATGTACCAAAATATGTTTGAAGTGAATCAATCACCTCCGCCAGGGGCTGGAGAATTTTATGTTCATCTGTTTTTCTAAGTATATAACTATATCGTGTGATGAAATCAGCAAATAGTTCAGGATCATCAGTACGAAGTAATGCATTCATTTTTTCTGCCCAGTGAATGGCTAATGTTTGTGCAACGGAAGAAACGGATGCATTTCGATCCCATTGTGCTAACATCGCTATGGGCTCTTCCAATTTTTTATATAAAGCAGGATCACTATTTTTAATTGTAGCGTGTTTGGCGATCAAAACGGGTAATGATGAATCAAAAGCTGTAAGATGAGGATCATACCCTAATTTGATGAGATCATCTATGTCCATTTTTTCTGATTGGTTGAATAAGCGAACTGCATTTAATCCGCGGAAATTCTCACCATCTGGAGCCATATAAGATGGGTAAGCGCTGCTTTTTGGACTTTGATCACCGGAAACAGAGAAAGGTGTATTGTTAGTATTTTGTATCCAACCATTTCGAGGATTGATTACCTGCACCAGTTCACTTACTGTATGCATTCCTTTCCATTCTGTTTTGGAAGTACTGCCATCAACAGGTTGATTCCAGTTGAACGACAGATCACGTTTGGGCATATAGTTTCCATGCCAATAAGCGATATTCCCTTTTTTATCTGCATAAACCGTATTGTTGGAAAGATTAGCTCGCAGATCTAAATTTTGTTTAAATAATTCGATCGATGTTGCTTTTGTTCTTTCCCATGATTGGATCAATCCAGCCAATGACCGGTTCATTGTTTTAAGACTTAACCATTTCTCGCCCTGTTGTGCTAATACTGGGCCATGATGAGTGGCGTAGGTAATGAACTGTTTTGATTTCATGATCCCATTCTCGATATAGCGCAGCGTAATCAGGTTTTCTTTTACCCTTCTGTTTTCACCATTATATCGATAATAGAGATGCCCATCCGGGCCTGTTACTATAGTTTCAGCATAAAGATCAGCCGCATCTGCTTCACTTGATGTGTGCATGAATCCGAGATGCTCATTGAATCCCTGGTAAATAAATGGTTGTCCCCATGTTACCGCACCATATACATGGAGTCCTTCTTCACTTTGCATATGTACTTCAGGTCGGAAATAAAATGTGACGTGCGGGTTGATGAAGAAGAGAGCATTTCCAGTTTTACTTTTTGAGGGTGCTACAGCAAAGCCATTAGAACCTATCAGTTTTTCTTCACCTATATGGCGTTGATTGGGTGTAGCTGTAATGTTTTCGTTTTCATAGAAATGTTTAATATCTTCTGCTGTTAGCCCCCCAGTTTGAATGGCAGAGATGCTCCCATCTGTGTACATGAGTGGGAACCAGGGTTCAAAGTTTTTGATCAATGCCGGCTTAACTTCAGGATGTTTATACAGATAAAAGTTAATTCCATCGGCGTAAGCTTGTAATATTTTTTTTAGCCAATCAGGTGCTTGTTCATAATCTTTACGGGCTTCAGCAGAATCGATGGTTAGGCGAATGAGTAGATCTTCATAAAGTTCGCTTTTCCCTTTTACTTCAGCTGTGCGACCAAGCATAGTTATATAATTTTCTTCTACACGGCGGAAATCATCTTCACATTGCGCGTAAAGAAGACCGAAAACGCAATCAGCATCTGTTTTTCCATAAATATGCGGTATGCCGTATTCATCTCGGATGATGGTTACCTGTGATGCTTGTTTTTCCCAACGATCGATATTGCGTTGTGCCATAACGGGCAAGCTGATCAGGCAGATCAGTGAAATCAGAAGAGTTCTCATGAATTGAAAATACGAAGATTCCTAATCCGCTAATCCATATTTTCACTAAATACCCGCATCACATTTTTACCTAAAATTTTACGGATATCTTTTTTAGAATAACCCCTTTCTAATAAAGCCGTTGTTAAATTTGGAAAATCTTGTACACCATCTAATTGCATAGGGGTGGAGCTTATGCCATCAAAGTCTGAGCCCAGGCCAACATGATCAATGCCTATTCGATGAACGATATAGTCAATATGGTCGATGAGTAGCGATAATGGAGGTCGAGCCGATTTCTTATCAAATGTGCTATCCAGAAATCCTGAGAAAAAATTTACGCAGATCACTCCTCCGTTTTTCCCAATAGCATCTATTTGTTCGTCTTTTAAGTTGCGTGGTACGGGCGCAAAATGATAGACACTGCTATGTGAAACTAAAACGGGTTTATTCACGATCTTCATTGCATCCCAGAATGTTTGTTCGCCTACATGTGAAAGATCAACCATCATGCCCAGTTGATTCATTTTCTGAACTATTTGTTTCCCGAAATCAGTAAGCCCTCTTTTTTCTTTTGGGATTTTATTACTGGTCTCTTCAGCTGCTGAACTGGCCCATGGGGTACTATTATTCCAGGTTAGCGTCATGTAACGGACACCTCGTTGAAATAAGATATCTAATTTTTCGAGGTCATTATCTATCATATGTCCGCCCTCTACGCCCATCATGGCGGCGAGTTTTTTTTCTTTTACTGCTTTACTGAGTTCAAGTGGTGTTTTCACTAGCGAGATGGTAGAAGGATTTCTATTGGCAATCGCATAAACAGAATCGATTTCCTGCATGGCATGTGCAAATCCAATATCAGGCCCGCCAAATATGGAGAAGAATTGTGCATCTACTCCTCCCTTTTTCATTCGCTGAAGATCTGAATGGGTGCGACCAGAGAGGTCAGTATCAAAGGCTAATTTATTACTCAGGCTGACACTAATAAAATCATTGTGTGTATCGATAAGCAGGGTACGTTGGTGAAAACGCGATTGGCCTGCGGCCATTTGAAACAGCAATAAAAAAGAGATTAATGTATAGGTTTTCATGTTAATCTGCCAATGCCTGATAGGTTAAGATTTTAAATCGGGTAGCTGCATCAAATGTGCTTGGCCAGATGTTCCGAAAAATTAAAGCAACGATACCTTCTTTAGGATCTGCCCAATAAGTAGTGGCGAACATTCCGCCCCATTCAAACGAGCCCTCGCTAAGCGGGGTAGAGGATGCTTCTTTTTCATTAGTTAGCCCAAATCCTAATCCAAAATCATCTGCTCCAATCACGGATTCTTCCAATTGGTTAGAGATCATCATCCGAACGGTAGCTCGTGAAAGGAATTGTTTCCCATTATAACTACCACCATTCAACAGCATCTGTAGAAAAAGGGCATAATCATAGATAGTAGATGATAATCCAGCCCCTCCTGAAAAATAGGTTCCATCCAGGTTTGGATAGTCTCGATAAACATCTTCAACTATTGTCATCTTCTCTGGCATCATGGTAAGTCCCTCCGCATACTGATGATATGCACTAACTAACCTGTTTTGTTTATCCTTAGGAATATAGAAATAAGTATCCTTCATACCTAAAGGTTCAAACAAGCGGGTGCGAAGAAATTTATCGAATGACATGCCTGATGCAACTTCGACAACATAGCCCAGTACATCATTATTTAAACCATAAGTATATTTCTCACCAGGCTGATGAAACAGTGGAAGTTTCCCAAGTCTTTTCATCGCATCGCCCAAAACCATACCATGAAAAGCAATACCTCCGGGCACCTGGTATTTATGATACATCGCTTTTGCTTCAGCACTTCCTATTTGCGCATAGCCAAGTCCAGAAGTATGTGTAAGCAGATCTTTAATGGTGATCTCACGTTTTGCCGGTTCAGCTACCCACGAGGTATCTTTCAGGTTGAAGGACTTGATTACTTGTGGGTTTTTGAATTCTGGGATAAATTTAGAAATTGGGTCATTCAACAAAACTTTTCCCTCTTCAAAAAGCATCATGATAGCTACACTGGTGATTGCCTTAGACTGCGACATGATGCGGAAGATATGATCGGTTCGCATTGGGGTACCTTTTTCCATGTTATCATAGCCAAATGCTTTATTATAAACGATCTTGCCATTTTTTGAAATGAATGCTACACAACCATTCATTTGTTTTTGGTCGATCCAACTTTGAAGTGTTTGATCAATTCTTTTTATCCTTTCTTCAGAAAATCCCGCTACCGCCGGTGAAGTAGCTTTAGTGAATAAAGTTTTTGAATTTTGACCGCTAACCGATAGAGTTAGTATTATAAAGAAAAATAAGCTAAGGGCGCGCATGAGTTTTTTCTAAATATAATGAAAGATCTGTAATTTATTTACCGTATGATCCAGGGAAGTTCTCCTCTGGTATAAGCCTTAGAGGCTTCAAGTATCCAGGTATGAAATTCTAGTTCTGAAGTGATGACAACCCATTCATAGTCGGGTCTCCAGATTTTCATAAATCGATCAAGGTTCGAACCAGTAAAACCAGTAATTTGTTTGACCAGATCTTTATTAAATCGATAATCAATGAATTTCTCCTGTTCTTCCTGCACAAGTCGGTTTTGAATGGCTTTCAGACTTCTATTTCTCCTAAATCGGAAGAGATTGATAATATCATTAGGGTCAAGTCCTGCGCCACCATATAGTCCACCTCCGGAAGTGATGCCTATTTGGCCTGTATTTGCGTTAAAAATATTTTGGTATTTTAATCTGTTCTCAACCGAATCTTGTTTGTATGTTTTTTTTACAACTATTACTTCTTTTAAGGTTTTGTAAGCAGATTTCAACGTAACCTGAAGAGATATATCAAACGATCTAGTATTTTTTATTTCTCTTACCGGGAACCATATGGTTGATTTATCCAGGTAGGTGAAATGAATAGAATCATTTGAAGAAACGAGGATAGCGTAATGCCCTGTAGTATCTGTGTACGTTATTTGACCGTTAGTTGCGGCTACTTTAACAGCTGGGAGTATAAACTGCCTTGTCGAATCCATAACCATTCCGGTTACTAGTATTTGTGCTTTGACTGAGCAAGGAATAATAATGATCAATATGAAGAGCGTTCTCAGCATGTAGGCATTCAGTATTTTTTTGATAAAATTTGCCGAATGACCTCAGGGAAATATTTATATTCCAATTGATGTACTTTTTTAGCGATGGAATCTGCTGAATCCTGGTCTTCAATAGCAACTTTAGCTTGGAATATATACGCACCATGATCATATAATTCGTCAACAAAATGGATGGTGATCCCGGTTTCTTTTTCTCCCGCTGACTTAACGGCTTCATGTACGAAATGGCCGTACATGCCCTTGCCTCCATATTTAGGCAAAAGAGCCGGATGGATATTGATGATTTTATCGGGGAAAGATTCGATCAATTTAGACGGAATTTTCCAGAGAAAGCCAGCCAGAACGATCAGATCAGGAGAATAATGTTTAAGTATTTCTACGTAAGCATTCCCTCTGAAAAACGCTTCTTTTTCTATGATGAGTGATTGTATTCCTTCTTCCTCAGCAATTTTAAGAACACCAGCTTCAGGCTTGTTAGAAACAATGAGGCTGATGTTTACGGAAGGATCGTTTCTGAAAAAATTGATGATATTTTGGGTATTAGAACCCGCTCCAGACGCGAATATGATAATGTTTTTGCCTGTCAAGATATATTGAATTGATATTCAAAAGTAGGTGCGAAAAGGTAGAAAAAAATTATACCCGTTTATTATCCTTTTTTTTTAGCCGGAAAATCCACTTCAATATCTTTTTTTCGTAATTCCAGAAGAATTTGAATTGACCGAAAAATAGGGAAACGATAAGGATAATGACTTGGTATCCGAATATCAGGATAAATAAGCGTAGAAATAGTTTCCACAGCCAAAAGGTTTGATCGGTAAAGCCAACCCATTCCGGGATTGTACGCGAGATATAGGCTGTTGTTGTACCTGTAACGGCAAATGTGCATAGGATCAGGAAAAGTTGAGTACCATTAACCTTCCACTTTGCTTTTAATTTTTCGAACATGTCGCAAATTGAGTGAAAATTATTTAGAATAGAACCAATAGATCATAGGAAAGTTCAGAATTTCTGATCGATTACATTTTTATGACAGATTTTAGTCGAATTAGGTTTCAAAGCGCTGAAACTCAGAACTGGTCTGTGTTAAAAAAAAATAAACAATGTTGATATTTTCTAGGCTGCGTAACTTATTTTTGCAGCCAAAGTGGAAAATATCCACTTTATTTCAATCCAACTGTGATTATGAGTCATTGTAGATCCATTTTTACATCCCTTTCGAAGGTGTTCGCCATGATTCTTCTTGTCGGTTTTTCGGCAAAAGGCTTTGCGCAGGACGGAAAGGCGATTTTTCAGCAAAAATGTGCGGCTTGTCATGCCGTTGACAAGAATCTTACCGGCCCGGCTCTGAAAGGAGTAGAGGAACGTTGGCCTGCCAAGGCAGATCTGTACAAATGGGTACAGAATAGTGCAGCCTTGATCAAAGCTGGCCATCCTCGTGCAGTAGCTGTGTACAATGAGTACAACAAAATCCAAATGCCAGCCTTCCCTGAATTAAAGGATGCAGATATCGATGCTGTCCTGGCCTATGTAAATGAGGCTGCTGCTGCAAAAGCTGCAGGTTCTGCGGCGGGTGGTGCATCAGGAGCGGATTCAGGTGCTGCAAAGCAAACAGCAAGTGACGACAATTCCTTAATTTTTGGGATTTTAACACTGCTCCTGGCGGTTATTGCGTTGATCCTTCTTCAGGTGAACAGCAATCTGAAGCGATTATCTGACGACAGTACTGGACAAGCCTCTGAGGCAGCAGTTCCTTTCTATCGTAATAAAGCCTACATCGCATTGATTGCGATCGTACTCTTTCTAGTAGGCGGTTATTATACTTTCCAGGGAGCAAGCGGGTTAGGGAGAAGCAAAAATTATCAGCCTGAACAACCCATTTATTATTCTCATACTGTTCACGCTGGCATTAACCAGATCAGCTGTTTGTATTGTCACAATGGTGCCATGCAGGGTAAGCATGCTAATATTCCTTCCGTGAATGTTTGTATGAACTGCCATATGGGAATCAATGAATACGCGAAAGGTCCTAAGTTATATCGTGAAGATGGTTCTGAGGTAGATGGAACAGCAGAGATTCAGAAACTATATGATTATGCGGGTTGGGATCCTACAAAGAAAGTATATACTGGAAAAGGAAAACCCATTGAGTGGATTCGCATCCATAACTTACCAGACCACGTTTATTTTAATCATGCACAGCACGTAACAGTAGGGCAGCAGAACTGTCAGACTTGCCATGGTGAAATTCAAAAAATGGGGGAAGTATATCAGTATGCTGATCTAAGCATGGGCTGGTGTATCAACTGTCATAGAGAATCTAAAGTGCAGTTTACCGATAATAAGTTCTACAGTATATATGAGAAATTCCATGAAGATCTTAAGAATAAGAAAATGGATAGTGTGACCGTGGAAAAGATTGGTGGTACAGAGTGTATGAAGTGTCATTATTAATATATCGTAGCTAAAAATAACTGAATCTAATTTCAATCTACAACAGCAATATGGATCAAAAAAAGTACTGGCAATCCTTAGGTGAGCTGAAGAATAGTGAAGCATACGAGAAAAGTTTGCAGAACGAATTCGCTGAGGATCTGCCTGTAGAGCAGGGAGATGAATCTCTTTTGGAGGCTAAAGCGCCCAGACGCGACTTTTTGAAATATCTCGGATTCAGCACAGCTGCTGCAATGGCTGCTGCAAGCTGCGAAATCCCTGTAAAAAAGGCTATTCCGTATTTAAATAAGCCTGACAATTTGGTGCCAGGTATTGCCGATTATTTCGCGAGCACATATGTGCAAGATGATCAGGTTGTACCTGTAATAGTAAAAGTGCGTGATGGACGACCTATAAAAATTGAAGGTAATGAGTTGTCTAGCTGGACAAAAGGCGGTACTTCTGCTCGTGTTCAAGCTTCTGTACTGAGCATCTACGATACTGCTCGTTTGCGTTATCCAATGCAGGCTAGTGGTGAAGGGTTCAAAGAGGTGACTACATTTGAGGCATTCGATAAATTGGTAGGTGATGCTATGGCAGGTATCGGAAATGCACCGGTAGTATTGCTGACATCAGGTGTAACTTCCAGATCAACAAAGAAAGTAATCGGTGAATTCCTGGCGAAATATCCTGGAAGTCGTCATGTCGAATATGAAGCATTATCTTATAGTGGGATGCTCCTGGCGAACGAGGCAACCTTCGGTCGTAAGGAAATTCCTATGTATCATTTAGATGCTGCTAAAGTTATTGTGAGCTTGGATGCGGATTTTCTGGGTACCTGGCTCGCTCCGGTAACTTTCGCCCGTCAATATAGTACTGGGCGTAAAGTAAATCCGGAAAAACCAGAAATGAGCAAGCACATTCAGTTTGAAAGTCGCTTGTCGCTTACTGGAGCAAATGCAGATGATCGGTTTATTCATCGTCCGTCTGAAATAGGCATGGTAGCCTTGAATCTGCTATCCCTTTTGGGTGGCGGGGTATCGGCTTCTACAGTAGCTGATGCTCGTTTGAAGAAAGGATTGGAAATGGCTGCCAACATGCTGAAGCAAGCTGGTGGTAATGGAGTGGTGGTAAGTGGTAGCAATGATGTTCATGTTCAGATTCTGGTGAATGCAATCAACCAGGCTATCGGGGCTTATGGCAAAACGATCAACTGGGGTGCAACTATCAATACGGCTAAGGGATCGGATAAAGAGATGGTGCAGTTAGTGAAGGATATGAATGCTGGTGCTATCGGAGCTGTATTGATTCATGGAGTTAATCCTGCATACGATTATTATGATGCAAAAGGATTTACTGATGGGCTAAAGAAAGTAAAAGTTTCTGTTTCCTTTAATGATAAAGAAGATGAAACCACTCAGCTCTGTAAATTTGTGATTCCTGATCATAATTTCCTGGAAAGCTGGGGTGATGCTGAACCTGTTTCTGGTCATGTAAGTTTTATCCAGCCTACCATTGCGCCTCTGTTCAAAACACGTGCATTTCAAACTTCTTTATTGAAATGGAGTGGCAACAATACTGAGTATGCAGCATATATGAAAGCATTCTGGTTAACCGCTTTAGGTTCTCAAGAAGCTTTTGATAAAGCATTGCAGGATGGTGTATTGGAAACCCAGGCAACTGTTTCTGCCGGAAGCTATAGTAGTGCTGCCTTAGCGGCTGCTGCAACAGCAGCTTCATCAGCTAAGAAAGGTGGGAAAACGGAATTGGTAATCTATCAGAAAAATACAATTGGTAGTGGTAAGGATGCAAATAACCCTTGGTTACAAGAGTTGCCGGATCCAATCACTAAAGCTACGTGGGACAACTACGCGATCATCTCTTATGCTATGGCCAAAGAAATGGGTATCGCATTAGACGATCTGTATGAGGTCGAAGTAACCAAACCGGTTATTAACCTGAAAGTTAATGGCAAGGAAATGAAACTTCCTATCCTCGCTATCCCGGGTATGCATCCAAACGTGATAGCTGTTGCAGTTGGTTATGGCCGTACTGAGAAAGTAGGTCGTGCCGCAGCAAACGTAGGTACCAATGTATATCCACTTGTTGGTTTCAACGGAACTACATTTGACTATTCAGTTGCTAGTGTAGAAGTTGAGAAAACAAAAGAGGTTTATAAAGTAGCCTACACCCAAACGCACAACCAGTATGAAGGTCGTACCGAAGTGGTAAAAGAATATAGCATTGCAGATTTCCGTAAGAACACCAATGTAGTAGCGGAGGTAAAAGAAAAGCTTGCTGAAGACTATGCCAAGAAAACGGGCGATTATGCTGCTGAAGGTACGTTGTATCCAAGCTTCCCTTATCCAGGTCCAAAGTGGGGAATGAGCATTGATTTGAATAGCTGTATTGGTTGCGGAGCTTGTTCTGTAGCTTGTACAGTTGAAAATAACGTAGCTGTAGTTGGTAAGTCTGAAGTGCTGCGCATGCATGAAATGCATTGGTTGCGTATTGATCGTTATTTTGCCACCTATCGTGATGATTCAGGCAACGATGATCTGGACAATCTGAATGTGGTATTTATGCCTATGCTTTGTCAGCATTGCGATAATGCTCCTTGTGAAAATGTGTGCCCGGTGAATGCAACTAACCATAGTAGTGAAGGCATCAACCAGATGGCGTATAATCGTTGTATTGGAACAAGGTATTGTGCCAATAACTGTCCTTACAAAGTACGTCGTTTCAATTGGGCTGATTATATGGGTGCAGACAGTTTCAAAGATAATCAACGCGAGGTGCTTGATGATTCCGTGATGATGATGAATGATGATCTAACCCGCATGGTACTGAATCCGGATGTAACCGTTCGTACTCGTGGTGTAATTGAAAAATGTTCATTCTGCGTTCAGCGTTTACAAGAAGGTAAATTAACCGCTAAAAAAGAGAATCGTCCAATAGAAACCGGCCATGAGGGCAAGTGGGATGTTCGTACAGCTTGTCAGCAAGCTTGTCCAACCAATGCTATCGTATTCGGTAATGTAAATGATAAGAATAGTGCGATCTCTAAAGTACGTGAAGGCGAGCAAAAGAAGCTTGTGTATCATGCACTTGATCAATTGCATGCTTTGCCAAGTGTAAGCTATTTGGCAAAGATTCGCAACACCGACCGAAAAGTAGGCGTTGCAGAAAGTGCACATGGTTCAGCTGAAACACATGATGATCATAAAGCAGATACATTATCAACTGGTCATCATTAAGAATAAACAAACATTAGCTAATTAGATAATAAGCGAATTAAATGAGTGTTGTTAAATACGAATCGCCGATCAGAGAGCCACTAGTGGATGGTAATAAAACCTACCACCAGGTAACTGAGGACATCTGTACGCCAATTGAGGCCAAACCTTCCCGACTTTGGTACATCGGATTTTATATTTCTGTTGCCCTGCTGATGTTTGGGGTATATTCCGTGTATCGAGAGGTAGTTTATGGTATTGGTCAGTGGAATTTGAACCGTACGATCAACTGGGGCTGGGATATTACCAACTTCGTATGGTGGGTAGGTATTGGTCACGCAGGTACGTTGATTTCTGCTATCCTTCTCCTGTTCCGTCAGGGATGGAGAACGGGTGTAAACAGAGCAGCAGAAGCGATGACGATCTTCGCGGTGATTTGTGCTGGTCAGTTTCCTATTTTCCACATGGGTCGTGTTTGGGTAGCCTTTTTTACCCTTCCTTATCCAAATACACGTGGTCCATTATGGCCAAACTACAACTCTCCTTTGATGTGGGACGTATTTGCCATTTCTACGTATTTCACTGTATCGTTATTATTCTGGTATTCAGGCTTGATTCCAGATATGGCTACTGTTCGTGATCGTGCTAAAACAAAATTGCGCAAACATCTATATGGTATTGCTGCATTTGGTTGGACGGGTAGTACCAAGCACTGGCAGCGTCATGAAAGTTTATCCCTGGTGTTGGCAGGTTTGTCAACTCCGCTTGTACTTTCTGTTCACACGATTGTATCCTTTGACTTCGCTACTTCTGTAATTCCTGGATGGCATACAACGATTTTCCCACCCTACTTCGTTGCGGGTGCGATTTTCTCAGGATTTGCGATGGTGCAAACGTTGATGCTAGTGGCACGTAAGGTGATGAATCTTCAGGATTATATCACCATAGGGCATATTGAAGCCATGAACAAAGTAATTGTACTTACCGGTTCCATTGTAGGAGTAGCCTACCTCACGGAGTTATTCATGGCATGGTATAGCATGGTGTCATTTGAGCAGGATATTTTCTTTAAATATAGAATTGCTGGTGCATATGGATGGAGCTACTGGCTGATGATGAGCTGTAATGTGATTTCACCACAGTTATTCTGGTTCCGTAAGCTTCGTCGTAATATTTTATTTACGTTCATCATGAGTATTGTGGTGAATATAGGAATGTGGTTTGAGCGGTTTGTGATCATCGTTTCCTCATTATACCGTGATTATCTTCCTTCTTCATGGTCGATCTATTATCGTCCAACGATTTGGGAAATCGGGTTCTATGTAGGAACGTTCGGATTATTCTTTACTTGTTTCTTCCTATTCTCAAAATATTTCCCAGTTATTGCCATTGCTGAAATCAAGAGTGTGTTGAAAACAACTGGAGAAAGTTTTAAGAATGATATGGTTACGTTGGATAATAAGAATATGGATGAGTTTCTGCATGAGATGCATCACGATGCACATCATGAGGGCAATGTAACCGTTAAGCATCATTAATCAACAATAAGAGTAAAACTCGATACATGGCAGTTAAAAAATTCGTTGTAGGTTGTTTTGATGACGAGAAAGCATTGTTTCCGGCTGTAGCAGCAGTGCGCAAAGCAGGGTACAAGATTCACGATATCTATACACCATTTCCCGTGCATGGATTGGATCATGCGATGGGTCTCCGTGAGACAAGTTTGCATACGGCAGGTTTTGTTTTCGGTTTAACCGGTACCACAACAGCTGTATCTTTCATGACATGGTCATTTACAAAAGACTGGCCGGTGAACATTGGTGGTAAGCCCAATTTTGCTTTACCAGCCTGGATACCGATCACATTTGAGTTAACGATATTGATGGCAGCTGTAGGCATGGTATTGACATTTTGCTATCTCTGTCAGTTAGCACCCTTCATTAAGAAGCATCATTTCCATCTTAGAGCAACAGATGATCTATTTGTGATGGTAATTGAATGTACTTCCAAAACAAATGAAGATGAGTTGAAGAAATTCCTTTCGTCAAACGGAGCGCAGGAGGTTAATACACAAATCGCAGAAGACGGTTGGTGGGTTGGCCGTTACGACAAGGAAGACAAACTGTATAAAGACGAACAGGTAATCGCATAACCGAAGATCCTAATTGAACATGAAAAAATTATCTATTATATCACTCACTGTTACTTCAATAGCTATGGTTATCAGCTGCAGTGATGTTAAGCGGACACCAGGAAGTGATTATATGCCGGATATGCGTTATAGCCGTGCATACGAAACGTACTCTACAAGTCCCGTTTTTGCAGATGGTCAAACGAATCGTCAGCCTGTGGCTGGTACTATGAAGCGTGGCGAAGTGTATCCATTCCATTTAGCACAAGATGCACCTGGTGATTCAACAAATTATGTGGCTTCAAAGGCTGTTAAGAATCCTCTACCTCCTTTGAATGAGAAAGACATGAAAGAGGCTGAGCGTCTGTATTTGATCAATTGTGGTATTTGCCATGGTCCAAAACTAGATGGTAATGGCCCTTTGTATAAAGGAGGTGATGGTCCTTATCCGGCAAAGCCAGCAACATTGGTTGGAGATGCAAAATATGAGGCAATGCCTGAAGGCCAGATGTACTATTCTACTACTTATGGTAAGAACCTGATGGGCAGCTATGCTTCTCAGCTTCAGTCAAAAGAAAGATGGATGGTGATTGCCTACATAAAAGCGAAGCAAAAGCCGGCGGCAGCGGCTCCAGCTTCTGGGACTGACTCTACTGCTAAAGCAAACTAATCTTACAAAGAACGTTATCAATAAGATCCGATGATCAAGCAACAATTTGAAATTACTCCGGGATACAAGAAGTGGACAAATGCCCTTTTAGGTGTTGGCGGAACGGTATTGTTACTAGGAATTTTCTTTCTGGCTTTCAGTAAGGATGAACATAGCCAGACTCGTTTCTGGGCTGTATTATTACAGAACAGTACGTTTTTCCTCTTGGTAGTCAATGCCAGTATGTTCTTCCTTTGCGTCACCACGATGGCAATGGGCGGTTGGCAGGTGTCGTTCAGACGTGTGCCCGAGGCAATCTCTTCTCTAGTGCCGGTTTTCAGTGTTTTAGCATTAATTGTGTTCCTTGGAATCATCTTTGGACATCAACACCATATTTATCATTGGATAGATAAAGAGCACCTGGATCCAATCCTTAAAGGGAAGAGTGGGTTTTTGAATCCAACTTTCTTTCTCGTATGGACGATTATTGCATTGAGTGCTTGGTCATTTATTGGAAAGAAAATGCGTGACCTTTCAAAAGAAGCGGATGAATCCATGGATCTAGAGCAAGGAAAGAAATTCATACATAAGAATACCATTTGGGCTTCTGCCTTTTTAATCTTCTTCGGTCTGACCGTAGGATCTACTATTCCTTGGTTATGGTTAATGAGCATTGATGCACACTGGTATTCTACCATGTATAGCTGGTACACTTTCGCCAGCACATTCGTTGCTGGTATGTCGCTGGTAGCTTTATACGTGGTTTACCTTAAAAATCAGGATTATCTTGAATTGACAACAGAAGAGCAATTACATGATATTGGTAAATTCATGTTTGCTTTCTCTGTATTCTGGACATATCTATGGTATTCACAGTTCATGCTTATCTGGTATGCAAATATTCCAGAAGAAACGGTTTACTTCAAGCCTCGTATGCAAGGTCCTTATCGTGCTATTTTCTTCATCAATTTAATTGTGAATTTTTTACTTCCATTCCTGTTACTGATGAGAAGAGGCTCGAAGCGTAACTATACCACTATTGCTTATGTTGCGGTAATTATAATTGTAGGTCACTGGATCGACTTTTACCAAATGGTAATGCCTGGTCCGATGGGTGAACATTATAGTTTAGGTTGGTTTGAATTCGGTATTCTTGCATTTTATGCTGGCTTGATCATGCATTTTGCAGGTAAAGCATTAACGAAAAGTCCATTGGTGCCAAAATATCACCCATTCCTTAAGGAGAGTGCTATTCACCATACGTAATGATGTGTAACGTATTAAATGAATTTTTTAAAAGAAGATAAATAAACATATGTCAGGTTATTTAATCCTAGCGATCCTTGTTCTGGCCTTTGTGGTGATTTTCCAAATCGCTAAAGCCAGCGAATATGTTTCCGTGTTGAAGGGAGAGGAAAAATCTTTCCAACAGAGTAATAAGATCAATGCCTTTCTTTTTATTGTATTCCTGGTCCTTGGGTTAGCAGGAGCATATTGGTGTAATGAGTTATTTTATAAAAAAACATTACTAGGTGTTCCTTCTGCATCCGACCATGGTGAGAAGATTGACTTTATGATGTGGATCACGTTGGCGATTACAGGGTTTGTATTTTTCTTGACCCAGATACTTCTGTTCGTATTTGCTTATCAATATCAATACAAGGAAAATCAAAAGCCATTCTATTATCCGCATAATAATAAACTGGAGTTTATTTGGACTGCAGTACCTGCCATTTTTCTATCCGTACTGGTAGGTTTTGGATTATACTATTGGTTTGGAATTACCAAGGAAGCTCCAAAAGAATCACAGATCGTGGAGATAACGGGTAAACAGTTCAACTGGCTAGTACGTTATCCTGGAAAGGATGGAGTGTTAGGTAGAAAGAACTATCGTTTAACCGATGCTTCTAATGGTAACGCGTTGGGTGTGGATTGGGAGGATGGAGCAAGTCATGATGATATTGAAGCAACTGAAGTACACTTGGTAGTGGGCAAACCTGTAAAGTTCGTGATCAATGCTCAGGATGTGATCCATGATGTGGGGTTACCACATTTTCGTTTGAAGATGGATGCTGTTCCTGGTATTCCAACTACTATATGGTTCACGCCAAAGTACACGACTGACGAAATGAAGAAGATTACTGGTAATAAGGATTTCGTATATGAGATCTCTTGTGATCAGATGTGTGGTTCTGGTCATTATTCCATGAAGGGTATCATTATAGTGGAAACACAGGAGCAATATAACCAGTGGTTGGCTTCCAAGAAACCACAATATGTTACCAATCGTGAAGCTGCTGCACCTGCCGCTCCGGCTGTAGATAGTGCATCAGCAAAACCAATAGCACAGGCAATAAACTAAATATTAATAAACGGCTTTCAACTAATAACAGATGAGTGCAACAACGATTCAAGGACAAGAAGTAGCGTCTGTGGTGCATGGACACGATGGTCATGATGGCCACGATCACCACCATGAGGAGTCATTTATCTCCAAGTATGTATTCAGTCAGGATCATAAGATGATCGCCAAGCAATTCCTTATAACAGGGATGATCTGGGCGATCATTGGTGGATTGTTTTCGGTTTTATTCCGTTTGCAATTAGGATATCCTGATATGACTTTTCCGTTCCTAGAAGATATTTTTGGAAGATGGGCTCAAGGAGGGAAGATCAGTCCAGATTTCTACTATGCTTTGGTGACGATGCATGGTACTATTCTGGTATTCTTTGTATTAACGGCAGGATTGAGTGGAACTTTCGCTAACCTCTTGATTCCATTTCAGATTGGTGCGAGAGACATGGCTTCTCCTATGTTGAATATGCTTTCGTACTGGTTCTTCTTTGGAGCATCGATTGTCATGTTTGCCTCTCTGTTTGTTCAAACAGGTCCTGCATCAGGTGGTTGGACAATCTATCCTCCATTGAGTGCATTAGGACAGGCTGCTGAAGGTTCCAAAATCGGTATGGATCTGTGGCTGGTATCGATGGCATTGTTCATTGTTTCATCGTTATTGGGAGGTCTGAACTATATCTCTACCATTTTGAATATGCGTACCAAAGGTATGAGCATGACGCGTCTGCCACTTACGATTTGGGCTATATTCTTTACTGCAGTATTGGGTGTACTATCGTTTCCTGTATTACTTTCCGGTGCTATCCTATTGTTATTCGATCGTAACCTTGGTACCAGTTTCTATCTTTCTGACATTGTGGTGAAAGGGGAGATCCTTCCAAATGAAGGTGGTAGTGCTATTCTCTTTCAGCACTTGTTCTGGTTCCTTGGTCATCCGGAAGTGTATATCATTTTGTTACCAGCCATGGGTATGGTTTCAGAAGTATTGAGTATCAATTCACGCAAGCCGATCTTCGGTTATATGGCCATGGTGGTTTCATTATTTGCTATTGCTGCACTGGCCTTTTTGGTTTGGGCGCATCACATGTTCGTAACCGGATTAAATCCATTCCTTGGTGCATTCTTTGTGTTATTGACTCTTCTAATCGCTATTCCGTCAGCAATTAAAGTATTCAACTGGTTGACCACTCTATGGAAAGGTAATCTCCGTTTTACACCAGCCATGTTATTTGCTATAGGTTTTGTGAGTCTGTTTATTTCTGGAGGATTGACAGGGATATTTCTTGGTAATTCAACATTGGACCTTCATCTGCATGATACTTATTTTGTGGTAGCCCACTTCCATATTGTTATGGGTGTAGCATCATTCTTTGGAATGTTTGCTGGAGTTTATCATTGGTTCCCTAAGATGTATGGTCGCTATATGAACAACACATTAGCGTATATCCATTTTTGGGTAACGTTAGCAGGAGCCTATCTGATCTTCTGGCCAATGCATTATCAGGGATTTGCAGGTATGCCTCGTCGTTATTATGATTACTCAAATTGGGAATCATTCAAACAATTTATTGAGTTGAATCAATTCATCAGTACGGTAGCTATGGTTGTATTTGCAGCCCAGTTATTATTAGTGTTCAACTTCTTCTATTCGATCTTCAAAGGGCGGAAGGTTACTTCAGAGAATCCTTGGGGGGCGAATACATTGGAATGGACAACGCCTATCAATCCAGGACATGGAAACTGGCCTGGTGATATTCCTGAAGTTCATCGTTGGGCTTATGACTATGGTAAGGATGGAAAAGAATTCATCCCGCAGACTGAGCCTGTTGGAGATGATGAATCAAAACATTAAAAAATAATCGTTCGAAGGGACGATAAGATATTTGACAACAGTGCATGATAATGAGGAAGAGGCTTCATCAGGTATGAAGCAAAAGTTCAGGGACTATTTTCAGTTAATGAAATTTACCCTGAGCTTTACGGTGGTTTTTTCTTCGGTCGTTTGCTATTTAATGGCAATACCTAAGGGAGAGCCAGTGGAAGTTGTATTAGTTCTTTTACTTTTTGTTGCCGGTATGTTGATCACGGGTTCAGCCAATGCCATCAACCAGGTAGTTGAAAAAGATACCGATGCTGTCATGAGTCGCACCTCTAAAAGACCAGTGGCTTCAGGTAGGATGTCTCCAGATGAAGCGTGGTCATTTGCCCTTATAGCGGGTACAATAGGTGTCTTTATCATGTGGTATGTATTCAATGGAACGTCTGCATTACTATCTGCTTTCAGTCTTTTTCTTTACGCGTTTGTATATACACCGCTTAAGAAAAAGCATTCGATTGCAGTATTGGTCGGAGGAATACCAGGAGCGCTACCTTGTTTGATCGGATGGGTTGCAGAAACCGGTGAATTGTCTATTGGAGGTTGGATCTTATTTGGGATCCAGTTCTTTTGGCAGTTTCCTCATTTTTGGGCTATCGCCTGGATCGCGTATAATGATTATGCAAAAGCGGGATTCAAATTATTGCCCAGTGTAGGTGGACCAACAAAATATGCGGCAGTGCAGGCTTTATTGTATGCTATCATGC
Organism: uncultured Sphingobacterium sp.; assembly: GCA_964441425.1. Lineage (GTDB taxonomy): Bacteria > Bacteroidota > Bacteroidia > Chitinophagales > Chitinophagaceae > Pollutibacter. Next base: position 101,159 of record CAYTXC010000009.1, read on the forward strand.
TCATTCCTTTAGGTATTTTACCTTATGTATGGGAGATGAGTGGAGTGATCTCTTTGGTAATTGTTGGATTAGCCAACGCATTTATGGTTTGGCAGTGTATTCGATTGTTCAACGAGATGGACATTAAAGCGGCGAGAAGGGTAATGTTTACTTCGTATATCTATCTTCCGGTAGTTTTGTTAGCATTATTGGCGGATAAAATATATTAATAGTTTAATTGACATAATGTGATTGAGCAGAGATCAAAGATCCACCCCCATAAATTTACTTTATGGGTAGCCATTGGGAGTATCCTAATGATGTTTGCCGGTTTGACCAGTGCATACATTGTTAAGCGTGCTCAGGCAAGTTGGGCATTATTGGAAATTCCAGTAGTATTCTGGATATCCACGATGGTCATTCTGGCTAGCAGTGGCACGATCTATCTGGCGCAGAATGCGTTCAAAGAAAGATCTTTTCAGAAGTATAGATCCTTATTGGGTCTTACGGCGATAATGGGTCTGGCTTTTGTGATCTTACAGGTGGTGGGGTTCATGCAGTTTGGGCGGCAGGACATAAAACTAATTGGTGCGGGATCTAATGCATCGTATAGTTTTCTACTGGCGATCGCAGGGTTGCATGCATTGCACTTGATTGGAGGAGTGGTTGCATTATTTGTCATTTATCTAAAAGCAAAAAGTACACGAGTTAAAATATACAGTTCGGTACCTATTGAAGTAGTTTCTACCTACTGGCATTTTGTAGATTTGTTGTGGTTATATCTAATCATCTTTTTTAGTTTGATGAAATAATCATAACGGAAATAAAAAATTGAGAACCCAAAACTTGTAATAAAAACAATGGCAACTGGAGCAACAGCGGATTTCAAATGGTGGGGCGGGGGACGAAGCCCGTTCAATGTTGAATATGGTAAAGTAATGATGTGGTATTTCCTGATGAGTGATGCGTTCACTTTCGGGGCATTCCTAATTTCATATGGCACCATTCGATTCAGCCAGAACTACTGGCCAGATCCAAACCACGTATTTAACGCATTCCCTTTTGCAGGGCATGCCAATTTACCCCTTGCTTTTGTGAGCTTGATGACCTTTATTCTAATCATCAGTTCCGTTACAATGGTATTGGCTGTACATGCTGGGCATCACAACGATAAAAAGGGGGTGATTAAATGGATGATCTGGACCATTATCGGAGGTTTTGCATTCCTTGGTTGTCAGGCTTGGGAATGGACGCACCTGATCATGGGTGATCATGAAGTACTGATCAATGGGGCTATTCAGAAGATCGGCACCACCGTTACCCAAAACCCTTGGGGTCCTGAAGTTTTACATAATGGCGCAATGGTATCAACACCTGGTCCTGTTGCATTTGGTGGTTATTTCTTTGGCATTACCGGGTTCCATGGTTTCCACGTATTTTCCGGTGTAGTGATCAATATCATTATGCTGCTTATGACCATGAACGGAGTTTTTGAAAGACGTGGACATTATAATATGATCGAGAAGGCAGGTTTATACTGGCACTTTGTAGATCTGGTATGGGTTTTCGTATTTCTTTGTTTCTATCTTATCTAATCCGATCTAAACGTATTTGTCGATATGCAACATCAATTAAACAGTCATTCTCCTGAAGTTAGTTATCATCCTGAGCATAAGGATGGACAGGTAAAAAAGATCATTCGTACTACTATCATCCTTTCTGTGATTACCATCATTGAATTGGGGTTAGGTTTTGCAATTTATTTCATGACTAAGGCGGGTAATATTATTCCTGGGTTATTCTTATTTTTTAAGGGTGCTATTGTAATCCTTTCTTTATTAAAAGCATTCTATATTGTTGGCGTTTTTATGCATTTAGGTGATGAGATACGCAACTTTATGATGACTATAATTGTTCCTTTATTATTGTTTATCTGGTTTATCGCTGCTTTCCTTTGGGATGGTAATGCCTGGAAAAATCTTCGCAATACTGACGCCGGAAGCAAGCCAGCGACAGAGCAACATGCAGCTCCACATGGAGCGCAAAAGCCGGGAGCAGAATAATGTTTGCTTTGAAATATCAATGCATTTAATCATGTCCCGGAGTTAATTTCGGGACATATTTTTTAAATAGAATTAGCGGATCAGCCATTATTTCGAATGAACAAAAGAACCTTACTTGCAATAACTGTAGCTGTTTTACTGCCAGTGGCCTCCTATCTAATAGTGAACCACTACAGCAAATCGGCTGTGATCATGCCTAAACGGTATTTTTACGATACTGTTGTTGCCGTTACCAAAGATGGCAAAACGGCTATGGATACGGTTTGGCATCAGGTAAGGCCAATGGTATTGACGAATCAGTTTGGGAAGCAGGTTACGTTAAATGATTCAGCATGGAAAGGGAAGATCCTGGTGGTGGATTTCATTTTCACTTCTTGTCCAACTATTTGTCCAACCTTGACTCGAAACATGAAACGAATACAGGACGCATTTAAAACTGATTCTGTGTTAAGATATGTGTCGATCACTGTTGATCCAGCCCGAGATTCAGCGGCTAAACTAAAAGCATTTGGTGATCGTTTTAATATCAATCATGATACTTGGGCCATGCTTACAGGGCCTAAAGATTCGATCTATCATCTTGCTTTAAAAGAATTTAAGGCTAATATTGCCTCTACTGATGTGGATACTAATTTCATCCATACCGATAAATTCTTTTTATTAGATAAAGATAGAGTGGTGCGTGGGTGGTATAATGGAATGGATTCTGCCCATTTGGATAAATTAATTAATGACGCTATTTTGCTGATGTTGGAGCGCGATAAGAAAAAGAAACGTAATCTTTTTAGAAAATAAACTGCTATGTTACATCCTACTTTTCAGAAAAATGATGGTTTAGCTAAAGGGCTGATCTATACAGTTTCTGCCGTTGTTTTTATTGCCGTAGTGATCCTTTCAAGAGTGAAAATAGAGATCGATCTCGGCTTCAATGTACATGTGTTTGCAACCCTTAATGCTGTTTTAAATTCTTTAGTATCCGTTGAGTTAGTTATCGCATTAGTTGCGGTGAAAAGAGGGAATTATGCATTGCATCGAAACTTAATGATCAGTGCGATGGGTCTTTCCGTTTTGTTTTTGGTTTCCTATATCGCCCATCATCTTCTGGCCGATAGTACTCCTTTTGGAGGCGAGGGGTTGATCCGTTATATTTATTACTTTATTCTCATTACGCATATTTTCCTGGCAGCAGTAATCTTACCATTTATTTTATTTACGGCTTACCGCGGGTTAACTGGGGAATGGGCTATGCATCGCAAACTTGCTAAAATTACTTGGCCCATTTGGTTTTATGTTAGTGTAACTGGTGTAGTAGTATATCTACTGATTTCGCCTTATTATCAGTAATCAATTTTCTTGTTCGCGTTTTTTCAAAAGTTCTGTCCTTCTTGGCTCTGGAACTTCTTTGTAATCGTAAGGGCAATTCATACATCCATTGCCACAGCATTTACCGGATTTCATATGGTATGCTGCGGTGAGCACCATATAGCCTAATTCATTATAATAAAAATCAACCCCTTCGATCAGCTCTTTTTTCATACTTGTGGTAAAGTCATGAAGATAACAACAAGTGTGAACTTAGAGTTCATTGTTGTCTGTAGCTTTTTGAAATAAAATTTCTTTTAATTCTTTGTCTTTATTTGGAAGTTCTTCTTCTGGAAGTGTGAAGCAGATGTAGTGAATACGTTGGCTATTCGCGATATCCAAACCTTCGTAATGCGTTTTTATATTTAACTCTTCTGCTCTTTCAGCTTGATTGTATAAGTTATCCCAGCTGATGATGCAGTTAAGGTTAAACATTTTGATGACTAGTTTGGTGAATTCATAGAGATCTGGGGAGTCAGTTTTCAAATGGATCTTTCCACCCGGTTTTAAAATTTTTTGATAATGTCGAAGGTATTTAGGGTGTGTCAATCTTTTTTTAGCGTGAGCCGTTCTCAACTGTGGGTCAGGGAATGTTATCCAAATTTCCTCCACTTCGCCTTTTGCAAAATAGTCGGTAATCTTATCGATATGTGTTCTTAAAAAGCCAACATTGTTCAGCTGATCTTGCAAGGCTTTTTTTGCCCCTACCCAAATGCGGTTTCCTTTAAGATCAACACCCATGAAGTTGCGGTGCGGATATAGTGTTGCCATTCCAATGGTATATTCCCCTTTACCACATGCCAATTCCAAGGTAAGTGGATTGTCATTTTTAAAATGATCTTTCCATTTTCCCTGCATATCTTTTGGGTATTGGAGCACATTTGGGAATTGAGCAACTTCAGCAAATCGAATCAGTTTTTTTTGACCCATACAAACATTGGTTAATTAGCTAATGGGCTAATTAAAGTAAGGGTGCAAATTACTCAAATACTCAATTAGCCAAGGAGTAAATTCACTAATTATAATTGCTGAAAGCAATAACGGCGTTCAGTCCGCCGAAGGCAAAAGAATTGGATAATGCATGGCGGAGTGCCTTGGGTCTGGCTGCATTAGGAACAATATCCAGATCACAATCAGGATCGGCTTCGCGATAATTTACAGTGGGTGGAAGGATATTATGTTGCAAGGCAAGCACGGTGATCACGGCTTCCAGAGCGCTAGTACTTCCGAGGGTATGACCATGTAATGATTTGGTAGCACTAACAGAAAGTTTATTTGCATGATCGCCAAAAACATTTTTGATAGCAGCTGTTTCCATGGCATCATTGACCATTGTGCCTGTGCCATGCGCATTGATATAATCGATCTCCTCTGGTTCTAATTCGGCATCTTGTAATGCCAGTCGTATTGCTTGTTCAGCTCCAGTTTGCGATGGCTTGGTAATATGCGATGCGTCAGAAGTCATTCCGAAGCCTGTAATTTCAGCATAGATAGGTACGCCTCTTCTTTTTGCAGACTCCAACGTTTCGAGAACCAACATCGCTCCTCCTTCACCAAGGATCATGCCTTGACGATCTTTTGAGAAAGGGCGGCAGGTATCTTGTGCTATTACACGAATGGCTTCCCATGCTTTTAGAAAGCCATAGGTGAGGGGTGTTTCACTTCCACCTGTAAGCGCCATATCACAAACGCCATTTCGAATGAGCCAAAATGCTTGTCCGAGTGCGTGATTGGATGAAGCGCATGCTGTTGAAACTGTGAAAGCAGGTCCTGTTAGTCCAAAAGCCATTGAAACCTGACTAGCTCCTGCATTGGGCATTACCATAGGGATAGCAAATGGATGAGCTCGGTTTTTATTTTCACGGTAGAGATCATACATGATTTTTTCATGTGTATGTTGACCTCCAATACTGGTGCCGGTGATTACCGCCGTACGTTGTTGAAGTTCGGGCGTAAATACTAGTTGGGCATCTGATACTGCTTGTTTTGCTGCAATCAGGCAAAATTGGGAGAAGCGATCCAGAATATCCAGTTCTTTTTTCTCAAAGTGATCTGTGGGGATATAGTTTTTTACTTCAGCGACAGAAGAAAACTTAATGGAAGCGGCTTCAGGTAGCGTCATAGGAGCGATGCCTGTTTGGGCATTCATAATATTTTGCCATACTTCATGCTTATGATTACCTATAGCCGAAATGATACCCAGTCCGGTGATCACTACCCTGCGTTCTTGCATGATATTGGTTTAGGCATTAACGAGTTTAGAAAGGCTGTTTACAGCTTCTTCAATAGTTTTGATCTGCAGCACTTCCTGGTTAGGGATACTTACATTAAAATGGTCTTCCAGATCGCTGATCACTTCAACTGAATCCAGCGAATCCATTTCTAAGTCTTCAAATGATTGAGCCATCGTTATAGTTTCTTGGCTCACCCCTTTTTTTGCGGCGATGAGTTCTCTGATTTTTTCAAATACATGCTGCATATCAAGCAAGGTTGGATTATGTATTGAAATTAAGTAATATTATAGACCTTCAAGGGGACTACCGGCCTTGGCTGTAGGAAGTTGGAAGTTTTTTCCGAAATTTGTTTTTCTAATCGTTTTAATAACCCTCTCAATACATGGGCCATGGCAGCTGACAAAGGAAAGGATAAAATATTTCAAGAAGAGTTTAAAGAAGTTCAGGATTTTAAATTCTCCAAAAATGTGGCCTCTGTTTTTGATGATATGGTCACTCGATCGGTTCCATTTTATTTGGAAATGCAACGAATGGTTGCTGAAATTGCAGCGGATCATTGCTTGTCCGGAACAAATATTTACGATCTCGGTTGCTCAACTGGAACAACTATGATCCACATGGATCAGTTTCTTCCAGAGGATGTTAGCTTTGTTGGCATAGATGATTCGGATAGTATGTTGGAAAAATGCAGGGCTAAGATGGATGAGTTTGGGATAAAAAGGCCAACACATTTATTAAATGCAGATCTTAATGCGAATGTAGAAATCAATAATGCAAGCGTGGTAGTCGTTTGCTTAACGCTTCAATTCGTTAGGCCCATTCATCGTTTGAAACTATTGAAGCGTATTTATGATGGTTTGCAAAAAGACGGAGTGATGATTGTTGTAGAGAAAGTGTTAGCTGAGGATAGCTCCTTCAATCGTAAGTTTATTAAGTATTACTACGATTATAAGCGTCGTAATCATTATAGCGATATGGAGATTGCACAGAAACGTGAAGCGTTGGAAAATGTATTGATCCCATATAAATTAACTGAAAACATTACCCTGTTCCGCGAAGCAGGTTTTGGTAATGTAGATACGTTTTTCAAATGGTACAATTTCGCAGGAATTGTAGCTCAAAAATAATATATGGTACAGATCGGTAATTTTTTCTTTAAGTATAGGAATAATCTGTTTATCCTGTTGTATGCATTATTATGGATGCCGGGTCCATTACTTTTCACGGAAGAATCATGCGGCCCTAATTATTGGATGTATCCATTATTCTCCGGATTGTGTATTACGGTGCTTGGTCAATTGATCAGAGGTATCACCATAGGATTGGCCTATATCATTCGGGGTGGCAAGGATAAAAAAGTATATGCGGAAGAGTTGGTGACAACCGGGATATTCAATCATTGTAGAAACCCTTTGTATGTAGGTAATATATTGATGTTGTTCGGCGTAGGAGTCATGTCGAATAGTTTGTTATATACGCTTGTTGTGATGCCATTATTCCTTTTTATTTATCAGGCAATTGTATTAGCCGAAGAGAATTTTTTAAGGGGAAAGTTTGGTGCGTCATTTGATGCGTATTGTTCAAGAGTAAATCGCTGGATTCCATCTTTCAAAGGATTAGGCTATACCTTATCATCTATGGAGTTCAAGTATAAACGTTGGATACTGAAAGAGTACAATACACAATTTGTTTGGTTGTTGGGTATAATCTTGTTGTTCTACACTAAGTACCCTCAAGTAACTGGCGAAGGTAATGATCGTTGGTACATCTTTGGATTATGGGTGTTGGCAGCAATAGTGTTTTATGTAACAGTGAGGTATTTGAAGAAGTCAGGGAAGGTA
>CAYTXC010000010.1:0-98692 GCA_964441425.1 uncultured Sphingobacterium sp.
CAGATTGTGCGGAATAACCAAGCTCTCTTTTGTTACGCTTAATATCCATAGCCGTTACAGTGACTTCCTGCATGAGGCTTTCATCATTCTGAAGGCGCATGTTGTAGGAATTGGCATCTCCAACTTTCAGCTCAGCAGTTCGTAAACCAACTGATGTGAAAACCAGTGTTTCACCTTTTTGTACCTGGATTGTAAAAAAACCTGAAGCATGGGTTGCACGTTTTGTGCCTTTAACAGCTACAGTAGCACTGGCTACTGGCTCACTTTTCGCATCCGTTACTGTACCACTTACGGTTTTTAGCTGCGCCAGTAGTGAACTGGAGAGCATCGTAAAAAACAGCAGCATTGCGGTTCTTAACAGTTGTATCATATTGTTTTGGTTTAGCTTGTCATTTTCTTTGACAATATTTTACATAACGCGGATACCCGCCTCTATATATGGTTTAAAAATGTTACCTGTTGGATCATCTTCCGTAATTAGAATATCAATACAACTTGGTTCGCAGATCTGAATAGGTTGAATGGTATTTAATTTTTCTTTTATGGAAACACAAACTACCGTTCTGGCTGATTCCATCATGGCTTTTTTTACCTGAACTACTTCAAGATCATTGTCTGTTATTCCGACTTTTGGATCAATAGCATTTATACCTAAGATGCATAAGTCTGCCTTGAATTTTCTTATCTGTTGAATGGCATCACTCCCCACCGTGATCCTTGAACTTTTCGAAACCTTATCACCAATCATGATCACATCCAATCCCGGATGTTTCATGTATTCAAATACCGCCGGAATAGATCCTGAAATGAAGGTTGCCTTCAATCCATGTGGTAATATTTTCGCCAATTCTATAATAGTAGTTCCTCCTGAGGTAAGCACAAACATCCCATCTTTAATTAAAGAACTGGTTTTTTGTGCAATGATCCGCTTGCTTTTCAATGAATAGATCTCTTCTCCAGCGGGTAAAATGTTTTGAAACGACAATGAAAGGGCTCCTCCATGTACTTTGATCAGCTTTCCTTCATCTGATAGCTCTTGAAGATCTCGTCTGATCGTATCTTCAGAAACGTTCATTTCTGAAGACAACGTAGAGGATAACACCTTGTTATGTAGGTTTACCTGATGAAGAATAAAAGTCTGGCGCTCTTTTTTTAGCATGTAGCCATCATTGATGCTGCTAATATCTAAAAAAAGCAGCAGAAACACGCAATTTCATGCTGATTTGTTAATTATTTTTAAAGTCAGATCGATGCTCTGCTGAGAAGCTTAAAAGCTGGACCTTGAATTGGTAAAGTATAAGGTAGAACAACCCAGGATCAGTGATAAAAGGGAGGCTAACAAAATACTGACCTTGGCCAAATCCTGGGTATCGGTACTTGTAAATGCCAGCGTGGTTATAAAAATAGACATAGTAAAACCGATTCCGGCCAACATGCCTATTCCAGAAATCTGAGTCCAGGAGGTGCCTGCGGGTAATTTTCCCCATTTCATTTGGGTAAGCATGTAGCAAAAGGCTACAATGCCTAAAGGCTTTCCTATCACTAGTCCGGCCATAATACCAAAATTTATGGGATGTGTTAATGTTTCCATTATTCCCGTATTAAAAGAAACTGCGGTGTTAGCCAAAGCAAAAATGGGCAAGATTAAAAAATTTACCGGTATATGTAATCGGTGTTCCAGGTCTCCCAATTCTCTTAATGGAACCGTAAAGGCTAACGCTACACCAGCAACAGTGGCGTGGATACCAGAATTAAAAATTAAATACCATAAACAGATTCCTAAAATAAGGCGTAAGGAAAGTGAGACTTTTTTCCTAGCCAGTATCGCGATTAATAAAATTAGGGCTACAGAAGCGCCTAACATTAGCCAATTGATTTGGCCACCATAAAAAACGGCTATGATCAATATAGCACCTAGATCATCAATAATAGCCAAGGCAATAAGGAATACTTTTAGCGAAAGGGGTACTCTCTTTCCCAATAAGGAAGTGATCCCTAATGAAAAAGCGATATCAGTAGCCATAGGTATCCCCCAGCCATTGGCGAATTCTCCGCCTTTGTTGACAAGTGTATATAAAACTGCCGGAACAAGCATGCCCCCAATGGCTGCGAAAATGGGTAATAAGGCTTTTTTTGGTTCTTTCAATTCACCTTCGAGCAGTTCACGCTTTATCTCTAATCCTGCTAAAAAAAAGAAAATGGACATCAACCCATCATTGATCCAATGTAAAAAACTATGGGGTAAGTGAATGCTTGATGAAAAAATAGTTTCAGTGTTCCAGAAAGCTATATATTGGCTAGAATTGTCACCGTTAGATAGGATCAATGAAAAGCTTGTACAAATGGTAAGCATGAAACCAAGTGAACGGCTATCTTCTAAGATCTCTCTGAATGTATGCCTGATTCCTGAAACTTTCATTATTGAAAAAGATCAAGTTTTGTTTTTGGTCTTCTACTTTCAAACCAAATCACATTTCGCAATTGTTTTTTTTCCTGAGGAATTTGATTCATTGGAAATGTAGTCCCTTCTACTGAATTCACCCAGCTAACTCTTTTTAAACCCTCTTTCCCAAAATACATCGTAATAGCATCTGCTTTAGAATAATTCATGCCAAAATAGGAGCTGTCCTCATCCTGAAGGTAGTAAACACTTTCAGCATTCCCTTTTGCTCTTAAAAAATCTATTTCACCATTACTGAATTCTCCGTTGATCCGAGTGCCTTTTATTTGGTTGTAAAAATTTTCCTTTGTTCGACTGACCGCAAATGCATTTTCAAAAGCATTTAACTTATCAGGCTTTTGGTTTTTGGTATAAAGATATAGGGTATCACTTCCGATCTGCGTATCTGCTGACCAAACAAGTGGACTTCGATACATTTTGAAAACAGAATCCTCCGCAGAATAAAATAAGCTGTCGCAAACTGCTTGCATAGAATCGGAGAAGATCTTAACATTTCTGTATGCGAGAAAAAAACGAATACTGTCAGCTTCTTTACTTTTTGTTCCACTGATCAAAGAATCTATTTTTTGCTTTTTCTTCATAGAAGAGAACAATGTATCTGCAGCAACATATAATGAGTCGGTTTTCTGTTTTACAATCATTACAGGTTTTCGGGTGGCCAAAACATTATTATTTTGGTTATTGAATGTGCTTAATCCGGATAAAATAGTTACTCCTTGGGCGGTATCCCGATATATGACATTTCCTTCTGCAAAGCCTTCTCCTGAAATTTTATCATATCGTATCTTATCTGCAATTACCTGTTGTGTACTATCCTCAATTACGGTTCGTTCTGAAAAGTCAGCTAGCCCCTTTTTCATGTCATAGATTCCTGAACGGGTTTTGATTACCGTTGTACCATCGTTAATTGTAGTTGGGGAAACTATAGTAAAAAGATCCTGTGCAAAATTGTATAAAAGTGTATCAGTAGCAACGGTTCGTTCGGGACTAACCAAGGTGACATCATGAATAAAATAAGTCTCTTTTGTATCAGAGTAATAAAATCCTTCTTTACTTGTCAATACGTTTTTTCCATTTACCAGCTTTCCATTATTTCGGTAAACGGCGATACCTGAATTAAGATCATATTCAAGTTCGTTTGTCGTGAGCGTTCCTTTGCCGTCAGTCAGTTTCACATTTTGTTGCAAATAGGCCATACGTATATCTCCAATATATTTTAGATATTTGGAATAGGTATGAACACTATCGGCGTCATTGATATGTACATTCCCAAATGCTTCAACAATATTTAATCGTTGATTTTGGATGACGCTGTCACATTCGATGAAAGTATCACCTTGTTGTATCAATACATTTCCTACCAGAATGTTCAGTTTATTGGTGTCTTTATCTATTACTCTTAGTTTATTGGCTCTAAGGATTTGAACGATACGTGCTGAATCCCGCTGAAAACTAATTGTATCTGTTACAACCTGAGTCCTTACTATAAAAGGCAACAGTATAAATAAAACGATATGACATAAAATACGACGCAATACCTAATGGAAATTAATGATTAAGTGAATCTTCCAGCGGTTTCATCAATGGTTCTGCTTTATTTTTACCTCCAAATAAAGAAACATTTACATATCGTTTTGGATGTAGTCGGAAATCCTGTAATAAAATATTTAAACTATTAGCTGAAGAGGTTAGGTGACTGTAAAGTTTTTTATCATTCATCAATAAGCCAAGACTTCCTTCACCATTATTGATTTTTACAATCGTCTGGTTGAGTTCGTTTGCCGTTTTTTGTAATTTTTCCATAACGCCATTAATGTCCATGGAAGCTAGATTAGCACTGAACTTTTCCGCATTTGCCAGCACCTTATTGATAGTATCTTTATTATTCTTGAGATTTGATGTGATCGATTCAACATTCAACAGGGATTTATTTAGTGAACTCTGTGCAGCAAGCATAGCATTTAGTGACGCCGAACTGGTTTCAAGATTACGTATGGTATGTTGTAAATTCAATCGGGTAGTGGCATCCATAGTTGCACCTGTAATTTCTATAAGGGAGTCAAGGGATGCCAATGTTCCACTTACTTTATCCATGGTGGGCGTTAGGCTGTTTTTGAGGTCATCTAGAAGGCCAGTACCTACAACCGTTAGAAGCGTATCGCCTTCACTTATATGATGGGTACTTGACCCTTTTATAATGTTTATAACTGTTGAACCTAAAGGATTAACATTAATTATGGCGTAAGAGTCTCTAGGGATTCGTATATCTTTTGTGATCTGAATGCCAACTACAACACCTGTTAATTCCTGATCCGTTTCTTTAATGGTTGTTACCTTACCTACCTGATACCCATTTATGCGCACAGCATCAGATGTACTTAACCCATCTACTTTTGGGAAAATAGCATAAATGTCTTTTTCCCGCTCAAATATATTTTTCCCCTTTAGAAAATTAAAACCCAAAATTAGCAGAGCGATGGACACTGTAGCCAAAGCGCCTATCTTAGTTTCATTCGTTATGGTCATCCACTTGATTTTTTGCCAGAAAAAATATCTGGTTATAACGCGAAAATAGCGAAACTTAAGCTTGAAGCGGATAAAGATTTACTCTTCTGTTTTGGGAAGTTCTGCCGTAGATTTAGGCATTGTTTGCTTGGAATCTTTAGGTATTTCTGTTTTCCCGGTAGAATTGCCGCTTTGTTTAGGGGTTTCTACTAAATTTTTATAATTGATAACAGCTTTTGTTATGGCCTCCGCCATTTGGTTTTGTCCGATATCACTATTTAAATAATCTTCTTCCTCCTGATTGGTAATAAAACCAGTTTCGATCAATACAGCTGGCATATTTGTTGCCTGCAGAACCCAAATTCCTTTTTCATTCCGTTGCAGAACCCCCATGCTTCTACGTCCAATTTGAACAAATTCATTTTCAATCATGGTGCCTAAACGAACACTATTTTTAAAGAATTTCTGGGACCATAGTCTGGCTTTAATTATAGCTTCAGGACTAGATGGATCTGGAACATCTACTACCTCAGAGCTTGACTCAAAACGTTCATTCCCAATTATTCCGTTTGCTTTTTCGTCGATACGATCGGCAGCAAAAACATAGGTGGAAGTACCATGAACAGGATTTGGTAAAGTATAGGTTTTGTAAACTGGAACTTTTTTAGTCAGCTTCTTTTTCCCTTTCTTATACGTTACGGTTTTGTAATGTGAAAATTCTTTCTTTACAATAGGACCTGCCGCATTTACGTGAACACATACAAAGAGATCTCCTTTTGCCGCATTGGCTATATTAGCTTTTTCCTTAACGTTATGATAGACGTCTGTTGTTCTTGTCATGACAATTTTAGTATCCGGTAAGGCCTCTTTTAGCATTTTTTCTAGGCGAAGTGATATCTCAAGGGTGAGCTGGGCCTCAGTAGAATAACGACCTCTGGCGCCTACATCCGTCCCGCCATGCCCCGCATCAACCACAATGGTTTTGATCTTTGATATGGGTTTTTGCTGCCCGAATACCACTCCGGATAGTAAAAAACCTATGGTTAATATCTGAACAAACAGTTTCATTCGCATGATTTGCTCTCGTTTTTAGTTGTTTAACATCCCTTTCTTCACGTATTCTTACAACTATAATGGCTATTTTTGCCAGATCTGCTTATGTTAGGAAATCTCTGTAAAGGTAGAGCAAAAAATCATTTACGCCCGCTTACTATGGGCTTAGTCTGTAGCATTTTACTGTTACAGAGCTTTACCTCAGCAGTAAAAAAGGTAAATTTTCACCCTGTATTAACAATATCCGGTACGATCCCAAAGCTGAAAGATACCTTAAACATTAGAAAAGATTCAACAATACCCCGTGTGGACACGCTCAATGTCCCATTATCTGCAGATTCTCTAACCGGTCCAGTCAATTACCTTGCAAATGATTCTATGGTACTGGATGTAGCTTCCAAAAAAATCTATCTGTATGGCAGGAGTGAGGTGAAATACACGGATATTACCCTCAATGCACCTGAGATTACATTCGACCAGGCTACCCAGTTGGTTTCAGCTAAAATGATTCGGGATACTGCGGGCAATGTTGTTGGAATGGCCAAACTGACACAAGCTGAAACTACCACAGTTAGTGATAGTATAAAATTTAACCTTAAGTCGCAAAAGGGGATTACACACAACTCCTTTTTTCAGCAACAGGAAATCTACAATTTTGCTCAAAAAGTTAAAAAAATTGATGCTGAAACCTTCTACGCCTATAAAGGTCGCTTCACCACTTGCAACTTAGATACTCCTCATTTTGGGTTTAGTTTTCAGAAAGCTAAATTCATCAATAAAAAATTAGCTGTTACCGGCCCTGTCCGCCCAGAGTTTGAGCAAGTTCCTATACCGCTCTATTTACCATTTGGGATTTTCCCTCTCATTCAAGGCAGACGTTCAGGTGTTTTACCTCCTTCTGTTACCTTTACCCAAGATTTTGGTACCGGACTGGAAGGACTGGGATATTATAAAATCATCAACGAATACCTTGATGCCAAGGTTTGGACTGAACTATATTCTTATGGCTCCTGGAGGGCACATTTTGCTCCGTCCTACAGGGTTAGATATAGATATAGCGGCGGTCTTACGATTAGTTTGCAGAATACAAAATTTGCCTTTAAAGGGGATCCTGATTATTCAAACAATAAGAGCTTTTTTGTTACCTGGAATCACTCTATGGATAGTAAGGCTAGACCAGGAGTAACTTTCTCTGCAAATGTGCAGGCCGGTTCAAGTAAATATCTACGACAAGTTCCAAATGGAGCACTTATGAATGCAGGATTAAATTCAACGGCTACTGCAGGTGGCCGGTATGGATCCCCATTAAATTTCACCAACCAGTTGAGTTCTTCTATTTCATGGCAAAAACAGTGGCAGGGAAAACCTTATTCACTTTCTGTGAATATGAATCACAATCAAAATACTCAAACGGGTATTGTCAACCTCAATCTTCCTGATGTAACTTTTGTGGTGAATACTATTTATCCTTTCCAACCTAAAGAATTTGTAGGTACAAGTAAATGGTATGAGAAATTGGGAATAGGTTATAATGGTAATTTCAAAAGCCAAATCTCTTTTTACGATTCATCCTTTCGGTTTGCACAATTGATCGATACGCTTCAATGGGGTGCAAATCATGATATCCCAATTATTTTATCCTTACCATCTCTTGGGCCCTTACAAATAGCCCCTAATGTGTCTTTTAAGGAGAAATGGTATGCACAAAAGTTCTATCGTAATTGGAATCCAGTAAAAGAAAAACTTGACACTTCGATACAAAAAGGTTTTTATTCTGCTCGTGAGGTTTCAGTTGGTCTTTCTTTCAATACTGCTTTATTTGCCAACTTCGAATCCAAAAATCCTAATGCAAAAATTCAGGCAATACGACATGTCATGCGTCCAAATTTTGGATTCAATTATAGGCCAGACCTTAATACTCAAAACAATTATGTTACTCAGATAGACAAACAAGGTAATACGCTCCCTTTCTCTGTTTTTGACGGCAGTTTATTTGGTGGATTTGCTTCTGGGCAAACAGGTGGGATAAGTTTTGGTCTTGATAATAATATCGAAATGAAAGTAAAGTCGAGAACGGACACTGGAGAGAACGCTATTCAGAAGGTGAAGTTGATTGACGGCTTTGGTTTCAATGGAGCATATAATTTTCTAGCTGATTCTTTCAAATTATCTAACATAAGCTTGTATGCGCGAAGTATGCTTTTTGAAAAAATAAGCATCACAGCGAATGCAAATTTGGATCCATATCAGCAAACGGATAGCGGATTCAGAAAAAAAACATATGCCTGGCAAGGTGATAAGTTTTCAGTCGGTCAACTAACGAGTGGATCCTTGAATATCAGCACTAATTTCAGAAGTAAAACAAAAGATTCCAATAAAAAGAAAAGTGATCAAGATCCGTCCCTAGATCCTTTGTTAAATAATACCAATCAGGATCAGTTGATGCAGCAATTAGATTATGTTCGTAGAAATCCGGCTGAATTTGCTGATTTTAATATTGCCTGGTCACTAAATTTGGGTTATTCACTTCAATTTAGCAGGATGCTTAAATCAGATTATTCTGGATATCGGACGGAATTTTCCTCCAGCTTGAATTTTAGCGGTGACTTTAATCTAACAAAAAAATGGAAAGTTGGGGTTAATGGTTTCTATGATGTAAAAAACAATAACCTGGGAACATTAACGGCATTTTTATCTAGAGATTTGCATTGCTGGCAGATGTCCATAAACGTTACTCCGGTAGGATTATACAGGTTCTTTAGTATTAATATCAATCCAAAATCTGCTTTACTCAGAGATTTGAAAGTCAATAGAACAAGAACATTCTATAATCGATAACTTCCATCGCTATTTTTTCTGGACTCGAGATAATCCCACATAATCCGGAATACTTTTTCTTTAAGTATTTGAGGATCTGATTCTCCAGATATACTTACTGGTTCCAGGAAATGAATGGCTAGTGGGATGGGTTTAAAATAAAAACCTTTGCCTGCAGGTAATGCTTTCCCGGTATTGAAAATTAGGGTGGGAATGATATCTTTTTGTGCTGTAATAGCTAATTTAAATGCTCCATCCTGAAAGGATTTCAAGGGTTCTCCTGTTCTGTTTCTTGTACCTTCCGGGTAAATGCACATATGCAATCCTTGATCTAGTACTTTCTGCATAGCCTGATAACTTTCTTTCCGGCTTTGATCACTTTTCCGATTTACTAAAACTGAGCCTCTTTTATAGATCATGCCAAATAAAGGCACGTTAATAAAATCATCTTTGGCTATAGTCTTATTGGCACCTGGTATAAATGGACTTGATAAAGGCACATCCATTAATGAATTATGATTACAAACAACAACATAATTCTCTCCTTTCACAAAATTTTCTTTTCCACGAACCTTTAGTCGTAACCCACTAAAAAAGAAAAAAAGATACATCCAAACCCTGCACAATAAAATGAACATTCGGGTGCGTTTAGGTTCCGGTAATAAAATGGTAAGCCACATTGGTATCCAAAATAGAAGCATAGTGGAGATAAAAACAATAGCACCCCATGCTGCCAGAATGGCCCCTAATTGTTTATCTAATTTTTTCATGCATTAACCGTTTCAGGATACAAATTCCAGTCGATAGGATCTATACCATGCTTTACGAGATATTCATTGGTTTTTGAAAAATGTTTACAGCCATAAAATCCTTTTTCAACGGAAAAAGGAGAGGGATGTGCTGCTTTTAAAATGCAATGTTTATGCTCATCGATCAGAATTTGTTTTTCTTGTGCAAATCTCCCCCAAAGTATAAAAACCACATTCGATTTCATATCTGAGATGGTTTTGATCACTGCATCTGTAAATTGTGCCCATCCAATTTTAGCATGACTACCCGGTTCATTAGCCCTAACTGTTAGAGCTGCATTTAATAAGAGTACGCCTTGTTCCGCCCATTGGGTAAGATCCCCAAATTCTGAAGAAAGTCTCAATCCCAAATCGTGATTGATTTCTTTAAAAATATTGACGAGTGACGGAGGTAGTTTTACACCCGGTTGGACGGAAAAGCTTAAACCATGTGCTTGTCCGGGATTATGATAAGGGTCTTGACCAATGAGTACCACTTTTACTTGGTTGAATGGAGTTTTGTCGAATGCATAGAATATATATTTACCGGCAGGATATATGATCTTCCCGGTATTTTTCTCCATTTTGATCCATTCCGTAATATCTTTAAAATATGCTTTACGAAATTCATCCTGCAATACATTTTTCCAACTTGGCTCTATTTTAACATCCATAAAGCGGCTTTAATGCAAACTAAATGTTTTACCTGAATCGGTTGAAAAAATAAACCCGCTATCTTCCGAAAGCGGGCTTACAAGTGATTCCGTCGCGATTCGAACGCGAGACCCACAGCTTAGAAGGCTGTTGCTCTATCCAGCTGAGCTACGGAACCGTTGTTAAGGCTGCAAATATAAAACAAAATCAACTGAATTTCATCATCTCCTCGAAAAGCCTCTCATATTCTGCTTCTGCCTCAGATAGGCTCTGACAAACAGTCTGGTAGGTCTTTTCAGCTTCAATGAATTTTTGTTTATCTGAATAAACAGAAGGATCGGCAAGCACCTGTTCTGCTTGAGTTTTTTGTTTTCCCAATAAGGCAATTTTCTCTTCTATTTCAGTAAATTTCTTTTGAACCTTTTTTTGTTCCTTCTGAATATTTACATCTATAGGTTCTCTTTTTTTCTCTTCCTTCGGTTTCTTTTCTTCTGTTACTATAGCTGGAGCAATTGATACTTGTTGGCGGGATTTCATCCGAGCATTCCATTCCACCCATTCATCATAAGTACCTTTAAATTCTCGTATCGTACCCTCAACAATTTCCCAGATTTTGTTAGCTGTTTTAGAGATAAAATAGCGATCGTGGCTTACTAGGATCAAACTTCCTTCATATTTATTCAATGCTTCGATCAACAATTCCACAGAATGAAGATCAAGGTGATTGGTAGGCTCATCCAGCAGTAAAAAATTTGCTTTTCCTACTATGGTTTTAGCTAATGCTATCCGTGCTTTTTCACCACCGCTCAGTACACGTATTTTTTTATCGGTATCATCCCCGCTGAATAAAAAACAACCTAATAATGTGCGTAATTCTAACTCGGTTTTTTGACTGCCACAATGCAACATCTCTTCCAAAATAGTATGATTCAGATTTAATGCCTCTAATTGATGCTGAGCATAAAAACTTTCCTGGACGTTATGTCCCCAAACGCGTTCTCCCTCAAAAGTTTCTGTGCCGGCAATAATCCTGAGTAGAGTAGATTTACCTTTACCATTAGCACCTATCAAGGCAATCTTGTCTCCTCGTTCAATTTCTGCTCCCGTATTTTCAATGATTTTTAACGTGCCAAACGTTTTAGAAATATTTTTTAACGTACATAAAATTTTGCCAGGTGTGCGATCTACTTGAAAATTGATCCTAATACTTGGTCTTTCCAGTGCGGTATCTTCAACGCGTTCCAGTTTCTCTAATCTTTTCATAACACTTTGCGCCTGTGCAGCCTTCGAGGCTTTCGCTTTAAATCGTTCAATAAACCGTTCCTGTTGTCGGATATAATCTTGTTGGTTTTCAAAGGCCCTTTGCTGAAGCTCAATTCTTAGAGCTTTTTCTTTTTCGTAATAGTCATAGTTGCCAGTATAAAAATGTAATTGCTGCTGATAGACCTCCACTATTTTAGTCACCATTCGATTTAGAAAATATTTATCATGGCTAACGATCACGACTGCACCTTGGTAGTGTTGTAAATATTTTTCTAACCACTCAATAGAGGGGAGATCCAGATGGTTGGTCGGCTCATCAAGTAATAACAGATCGGGTGCCTGAAGTATCATTTTGGCCAACAGCACACGCATTCTCCAGCCTCCGCTGAATTCTTTGTATGGTCTTGAAAGATCGGCATTTGAAAAGCCAAGTCCTTGTAATACTTCTTCAGTTCTGTGGTGTATGGTATAACCACCGGCTAATTCCAGTTCATGTAGTTTATCGGTATAGAGCTCCAGTTTTTTATCGTCCTGTTCTTTTTCCAGTTCAAGTCCAAGTTTTTCGATTTCTCTTTCCAGGCGTAATACCTCCTCAAAAGCTCCCAAAGCAACAGTTAAAATGGATTCATCAGTATCAAAGCTCAGCAGATCCTGATGGAGAAAACCAATCTTGATGCCCTTGCTTTTCTCAATATTTCCTTTAGATGGGGTATATTCCCCTGTTAATAATCTAAGAAGTGTGGATTTCCCTGTTCCATTATAGCCGATAAGGCCGATTCTTTCATTTGGCTGAATATGCCAGGTAGCCTCTTCATAGATCACCCTTGAGCCGAATTCAAAAGTCACATCCTGTAATCCTGCGAGCATGAAAATTGTTTTAGAAAGGGACAAAGGTACAGATAATGTTATCTTTGCCGAAAATCTGAAATTATGAGAATGCTGGTTATGTTGTTTGCGCTAACTTCCTTTATGGCATGTAATTCCAACTCCGTTCCCGAAAAAAGTGAGCCAGGAAAAACGGTAGTCGTAAAATCGATTTCATTAAACGATTCAACTATCAACGTTGTATCCTCACTTTTTGATCAGTATGAATCATTAAAAAATGGATTGGTTGACTATAATATCCCCGCTGTTGATAGTTCTGCAACATTTTTGTCGTCTATTCTAAATAAATTCAGTATTTCCGGTATCCAAGATGCTGCACTTACCGATAGTATTCACTATAGCATTAAGAATATGGAGGCATCTGTAAATGCTATTCTAGCGAAAGGTAGTATAGAAGATAAAAAAAGAAGCTTTAGTCAATTATCCGAGTCTTTTTACTTATTTCTTACCCGTATCCAATTTGATCAGTTTACCTTATATAAGCAAACTTGTCCAATGGCATTCAACGATAATGAATCGGCCTCCTGGATAAGTAGGTCAACAGAAATTTACAATCCATATCTGGGAAAAAAGCATCCAAAATATGCTGCAGGAATGTTGAATTGTGGGGAGGTATCTGATTCTGTTTCGTTTAAAAAATGATGATGACGTTTAACACAAGGTACTACGGTGTAATTTTCCTACTCCTCATTTCTGTTTTTGCTAAGGCTCAACGTAATGTCACCATTAGTGGATACATTAGGGATTCACTTTCGAAAGAAACCTTGATCGGAGCTTCTTTAAATGTTAAGGGTCAAAACAAGGGAGTGAGTACAAATAGTTATGGATTTTTTTCTTTAAGTCTTCCACAAGGTAAAGTACAACTTAATGTAAGTTCTATAGGCTATATTCCTGTTGAATTAACACTTGATCTTATCTCTGATCTTGAAATCAATTTCTCATTATTCCCTAAAGCTTCCTTAAGTCAGGAAATCGTTATCACCTCTAGAAAAAAAGATGCAAACGTTAGGAATGCACAAATGGGTAAGCTGGATTTGTCTATGAACCAGATCAAATCTTTGCCGGTAATATTTGGTGAAGTGGATCCACTTAAAGCCTTGCAACTCATGCCTGGTATTCGTAATGCAGGTGAAGGCAACAGCGGGCTCTATGTTAGAGGAGGAGGGCCCGATCAAAATCTCATTTTACTCGATGATGCCGTTGTCTATAATCCGGGTCACTTATTTGGTTTTTTTTCCGTTTTTAACGGAGACGCATTAAAGAACGTTTCCCTTACAAAAGGAGGAATGCCAGCTCAGTATGGTGGAAGGGTTTCCTCTGTTTTGGATATTGCCATGAAAGAAGGGAATATGCAGAAAACTCAGGTAGATGGAGGTATCGGTACTGTAGCATCACGCTTATCCATTCAAGGACCCGTACAAGCAGAGAAGTCATCTTATATGCTTTCAGGCCGACGAACATATATTGATATGTTGGCTAGACCATTTGTTTCCCGTGAGAGCTCATTCTTTGGTTCAGGATATTATTTCTATGATATAAATGCTAAAATAAATTATAAGTTTTCTTCCAAAGACCGAATCTTTCTTAGTGGTTATTTTGGACGCGATGTTTTTGATTTTAAAAATAAGGGCAGAAGTTTGGATATTAGTATCCCATGGGGAAATGCTACTGCTTCATTGCGTTGGAATCATGTCTTTAATAAAAAATTATTCTCCAATACAACTGCAGTTTACAATGATTATAAATTCAGCTTTGGTGCCCGTCAGGATAATTTCAGTTTAAAACTGAATAGTGGAATTAGGGATGTAGGATTAAAAACAGATTTTGATTATTTTGCTAATACGCAACATCGGATTAAAGCGGGCGCGCAATATACCCGTCATCGATTTACCCCTTCTGTATTTTCAGGTAACCAGGATAGTACCGTATTTGAACCCAATAATGCACAAATTAAACATGCTCATGAATTGGCTGCTTATGTACAAGATGATTGGGATGTGACCGAAAAGTTGAAAATAAATATGGGACTTCGGTTTTCAGGATTTCAGCAGATTGGTCCATATCAGCATTATAAGCGAGATGAGAATGGAAATAAACTGGATAGTACAATTTATCCTTCTGGAGCATCAGTAAAATGGTATGGTGGTTTTGAACCCAGATGGACTATGCGATATGCATTAACTGAGGAGTCATCAATTAAGGCAAGTATTACCCGAAATCGTCAATATATACATTTAGTCAGCAATACCGGAACATCTCTTCCAACCGATGTATGGGTGCCCAGCACTATTAGAGTTAAACCACAGCTTAGCTGGCAGTATGCACTTGGCTACTTCAAGAATATTAACGATAATATGTTTGAAACGTCTATAGAGCTTTATTATAAATCTATGGAAAATCAAATTGAATATAAAGAAGGATTTACTCCATCGATAAAGGATCCTGAAGAAGATTTTGTATTTGGCAGGGGATGGAGTTATGGATCTGAATTTTTTATTCAGAAAACCAGAGGAAAATTTACGGGATGGATAGGATATACCTTATCGTGGACATGGAGAAAATTTGCGACGCTTAATGAAGGTAAAAAATATCCTGCCAAATACGACCGCAGACATGATCTCTCACTGGTAACTATTTACGAAGCTGGACCAAGATGGAAATGGTCCGGTGTTTTTGTTTATGCAACGGGAAATACGGTTACCCTGCCAGAAAGGTTTTATTTAACAGAAACAGTATTAGGGCAACAATTCAGCTCTATCAATCAATATCGACTTGCCCCTTATCATCGCTTAGATATATCCGCCACCTATACTCCAAGAAAGCAGGACTCCAGAAAATATAGAACTTCATGGGTATTCAGTATTTATAACGTTTATAGTAGGATGAATCCATTCTTTATATACTTCGACCAGGAAGGGAGTGCCTTTAATAATACCCTCAACATAAAGGCAAAGCAAGTTTCTATATTCCCGGTTATCCCTTCTGTTACCTGGAATTTTCGATTTTAATTGAAGGTGGTTTTCCATATATTTGGTAAAAACCAACTATAATGAAATTCTTAACTGCAGTGGTATTAATGACCACATGGTGTACAGTAGTTACAGCTCAATCTAGTGTACGTATTCAAAAACCAGATGCTCAGGTATTTGAGGAGATTAAACGGGAAGGTATGAACCATTCTCAGGTGATGAAGCATGCTTTTTACATTACAGACGTTTCAGGTCCTCGTCTTACTAATTCTCCAGGTTATCAACGTGCCGCTGAATGGGTCGTTTCCCAATTAAAAAGCTGGGGAATCAATAATGCACGTATTGAACCCTGGGGAGAGTTTGGGAAAAGCTGGCAGTTAGATAAAATGTATTTAGCGATGTCAGCCCCCTATTATAGACCTTTGATTGCGTTTCCTAAATCCTGGACAAGAAGTGTTAAAGCAGTTGAAAAAGCAGAGGTATTGCTAATTGATCCAGCTATTGATTCTGTTTCGCTTTTGGCATTAGCTTCTAAAATGAAAGGCAAGATCATCATTATGGGAAGAGATGAAGCGTATAAGCAAAGTTTTAAACCGGATGCGGTACGTTATACTGAAGAGGAGTTGGCTAAAATGGGAAATGCCGTTGCTACACCTCGCCGGGCCCTAGATACTGCACAACAGCGACAGATGCGTGCCATGATGGCGAGGATGGGTTCTTCTGCAAACTTGGCTAATAAGGTGCGTGAAATGGCTGAGAAGAATGGCGCCATAGCCATACTTTCTGTAAATCCTCGAGGTCATGATGGGACTATATTTGTTCAAGGTTCCACAAGAGGTGCTAACCATAAAGATTCTGCTGATGCATTCCCGGATATAGTAGTAGCAACTGAGGACTACATGAGTATTTGCCGTTTAGCAAAGGCTGGCATACCGGTTAAATTAGATTTGGATCTAAAATCAACTACATCAAAAAAAGATGTACTCTCTTATAATGTTATTGCTGAAATTCCAGGACATGATCCCAAATTAAAAGATGAAATTGTCATGCTTGGTGCTCATTTAGACAGTTGGCAGGGATCAACAGGTGCAACAGATAATGCTTCTGGGTCTTCAACCATGATTGAGGCGCTTCGTATCATACATCAACTTGGTTTGAAGCCGGCGCGTACCATTCGATTAGCTCTATGGTCTGGGGAAGAACAAGGATTACTAGGATCACAGGCGTATGTCAAAAAAACTTTTGGGGATGAAAATAATCCAACGTCTGCTCATGAAAAATTTTCTTGTTATTTCAATATCGATAATGGGACTGGAAAGATCCGTGGCATTTATGCACAAGGCAATACCACTGCTGCAGAATATTTTAAAGAATGGCTTACCCCATTTCACTCTTTAGGAGCAACTACGGTTTCATTAGGAAATACAGGATCAACGGATCATATCTCATTTCATAATTCTGGACTTCCTGGTTTTCAGTTTATCCAGGATCCAATTGAATATAATACAAGAACACATCATACTACAATGGATAGCTATGATCATTTAATTGAAGATGATTTAAAGCAGATTTCTACAATTGTTGCTGCCTTTGTATATCAAGCTGCATCCATGGAAGGGAAAATGCCAAGAAAATAATATTGATTAGTCATTAGTGATGATGTAAAATCACTAATGACTAATTATCTATAGCTTTCTGACAAATTTTATGGCAAAATTTGTTTTTTCGGAAGTGGAAAGATTGATCTCTTCTTTCTTATCGCCAATTATAATAACCATTAATGCAGTATTAGGAGGTATAGTACCTAGATTATCTGCAATAAGTAATAATTCTTTTTCTTCTCCTGGTTCAAAATCAAGCTTTATAACAATAGGCGTTTTACTTAATCGCTGCTTGGCTAAAAATAATTTTTCGTTCAGATATAAACTAACGGAATCACCATCTATCTGACCATTATCATAAAGTTCAATACGGCAGCTATTTGTGGTAACCTCTAAAGTTTTATAAATCTGTTTTTCTCTTTTTGTAATACGTTCATCTGAAGTAGGATTTTTTTCTACTTTATTTCTAGACAAATGCTTATTTGATGTATCCTCTTTGGTTGTGATCGATGGAGAGGTTGCAGATTTAACCATCTCGTTTTTTTTACCAACTTTAGGATAAGGTTTATTTACTTTAGCAGTAGCATTACCTTTACCATTTTGTGGTATAACTTTTACAAGTGCTTTTCTTTCTAGTTCTGTTTTTCCATTTCCACAATTGTCTTTATCAGTAGCAGGCTTCCATTTACCAGCTAACATTTCCCTGCCCTCAGATCTGAAAAAAGTTAAAGAATGGGTTTGAAAGCAGTCCTTGAAATCAAGAGGTGTATTCCCTTTTACTTTTTCAACCTCTTTTACAATGAGTGATTTACTTCTTTTATCATAACTGCCTGTTAATCGACATATGGTAAAGTATCGTTTTCTCCCAGCGTTAAAATAGGTATAAGAATAACCAGAAACGGCTTTCTCTTTTATTTCCAATTCTAAAACATAATCCGTTTTACCACCATAAGGATCTCCCGAACTGGTGAATCCACCAGTCCATTGACCACTTAATTTTTGTGAAATACCTTCCGTATGTATTAAAATTGCCAGAAAGGCTGAAAGTAGAAATCTGATCATAGGCCTCTTGCTCTATTCAAAATGCAAATTATAGCCTAATTGCCTTATAGTACCCAAATAGTTCGTTAAATTTGCAAACTTTGGGACAATTAGGTTTCCAAGTTGATAATAAATTTTGGATCATGATCAGGATAAGTTTTCCCGATGGCGCAGTTAGGGAATTTCAGGAAGGGGTATCTAGTCTGGATATTGCTAAGTCCATTTCAGAGGGTTTGGCAAGAAAAGTATTGGCAGCTAAAGTGAATGGCGAAGTATGGGATGCTACCAGGCCTATTTCTATGGATGCTAGCTTGAACTTAATGACCTGGGATGATTCAGATGGTAAATCCACATTCTGGCATTCTTCAGCGCATCTTATGGCGGAAGCTGTAGAGGTTTTATTTCCAGGCGCAAAATTCTGGGTTGGACCAGCCATTGAAAAGGGTTTCTATTACGATATCGACCTTGGCGACAAAACCATTTCTGAGGATCAGCTTAAGGATATGGAAAAGCTGATGAATGAACTCGCCAAGAAGAATTCCGCATACGTGCGTAAAGCGTTGCCAAAGCAAGAGGCTATTGCTTATTTCGAGCAAAAAGGGGATGAATACAAACTTGATCTTCTTCAGGGTTTACAGGATGGAGAAATAACCTTCTACACACAGGGGAATTTTACGGATCTCTGTCGTGGGCCACATATTCCGCATACAGGTTTTATCAAGGCTATCAAATTGATGAGCATTGCGGGCGCATATTGGAAAGGTGATGAGAAAAACAAGCAGCTAACTCGTATCTATGGAGTTACCTTCCCCAGTCAGAAAGAACTCGATGAGTATCTGGCCATGCTGGAGGAGGCCAAAAAGCGTGATCACCGTAAACTGGGTAAAGAGCTGGGTATTTTTACTTTTGATGATGAAGTGGGACCAGGCTTGCCATTATGGTTGCCGAATGGCGCCGTGGTCATTGAAGAATTGGAAAAATTGGCTAAGGAGACTGAAAATGCTGCAGGATATAAACGAGTAGTCACCCCGCATATCGCGAAGGAATCACTTTATCATACCAGTGGTCATTTGCCCTATTATCAGGATAGTATGTATCCTCCAATGGAGTTGGAGGGAACTAAATATTACCTAAAGGCAATGAACTGTCCACACCATCATAAAATCTTTTCCTCCGATGCCAGAAGTTATAAAGAACTTCCTGTTCGATTGGCGGAATATGGTACTTGCTATCGCTATGAACAGAGTGGTGAATTGTTTGGTTTGATGCGCGTTAGATGTTTACACATGAATGATGCGCATATTTACTGTACAAGAGAGCAATTTGCGCAAGAGTTCAGAGCAGTGAATGAAATGTACATGAAGTATTTCAAGATCTTTGGTATTGAGAAATATGTGATGCGATTGAGTTTGCATGATCCAGCCAAATTAGGGCAGAAATATATCAATGAGCCAGAACTGTGGTTGGAAACTGAAGCAATGGTTCGTAATGTATTGATAGAATCTGGTATTCCCTATGTAGAAGTGCCTGATGAAGGAGCTTTTTATGGACCTAAAATAGATGTTCAGATCTGGAGTGCAATCGGCCGAGAATTCACATTAGCCACTAATCAGGTGGACTTTGCACAAGGTCGTCGCTTCAAATTGACCTTTACTAATAAGGATAATCAGCCTGAAACTCCTTTAATCATTCACCGGGCACCTTTGGGGACGCATGAGCGTTTTATTGGATTTTTGCTCGAACATTATGCGGGTAAATTTCCTTTATGGCTGGCACCAGTTCAGGTCAAGGTTTTGCCGATCAGTGAGAAATTCATCCCTTATGCGGCAAATGTGGTAGATGAACTGAAAAAAGCAGATATTCGTGCAGAATTAGATGATCGGAACGAAAAGATCGGTAAAAAGATCAGAGATACAGAGATATTGAAAATACCTTACATGTTCGTAATAGGAGAGAAAGAGGTAAATGAAGGACTGGTTTCAGTAAGAAAACAAGGTATAGGAGATCAAGGATCCCGACCTGTTTCCGAAATTCTAAGTACCTTGATATCGGAAATAAAAGAACGGCAGTAATACATCAATAAAAACAAAATCATGGCTTTTCCCTGTAGCATGCCGACTGCATACTAGCCCCAAAGTCTATGTCATTATCAAACAGACCGTTTAATAGAACGGGCCCGGGCGGTAGAGGAAAATTTGCGCCCCGCAAAGAAGCAGAACACAGGATCAATCATTTCATCAGAGTACCTCAAGTAAGATTGGTGGGAGAGAATGTTGAAATTGGAATCTATAGTATTCAGGATGCGATGCGTATAGCACAGCAACAGCAACTTGATCTGGTAGAGATATCGCCAAATGCTGATCCCCCGGTATGTAAGGTTATAGACTATAACAAGTTCCTTTACGATAAAAAGAAGAAGGAAAAGGAAATGAAGGCCAAAAGCAAATCTGCCGAGGTCAAGGAAATTCGCTTTACACCTGGTACAGACGATCATGATTTTGATTTTAAGGCGAAACATGCTGAAAAATTTCTGAAAGATGGAAATAAAGTAAAAGCGTATGTTCAGTTCAAAGGTCGTGCAATCATGTTTAAAGAAAGAGGGGAACTCGTTCTGCTAAAATTCGCAGAACGTCTGGCAGAAGTGGGATTACCTGAGGGCTTACCGAAATTAGAAGGTAAGCGAATGCAGATGATCCTATCTCCAAAGGGTCAAAAAAAGAAACAAAAAGAAGAAGCTTGATAATGGAAAAGGCAGATGATGAATCTGCCTTTTTTAATGTGTTAAATTACTTTATTTTTCCACCTTCCACTTCTCATATACCAAAATGATGGGATGAACATAGCTGTCCAGTATATTAATTCTGAGCCCCATCCCCAAACTATGGACAGATTCATCTTCTCCATTATAGCAAATACATAGACATTATAGAGGGCAACTGCAAAAATTTCAATAGCTAAGGTTACACGTGTATTACCCGTTCCAGTTACTGCATTCAGCCAAATCACAGCAAATGAGGTAAAGATCATCGCAATGGATACTATTCGAAGAACAGGAATACCAGCTGCGATGAAACCGGGCTCGGATCCAAAAATGCTGATTACCTGTTCAGGAAAAATATTCAATATGATCGCTACAACTACAGCAATGCCAGAACTGATTTGTGTAATAAGCCCAATCAACCGAAATACTTCTCCATGTCTTTTCTGTCCAATTACATTACTCACCATAGTACTGCAGGTAGCGGAAAATGCCCAAGTAAATACACCAAAGAAGCCAAAAATATTTCTCATCATATTAGATAAGGCAAGATCATATGGTGTCTGCTGATTACGCTCAACCAAGATGAAGAAAAATTCCCAGCTCACAATGCTGATCCCATATTGAAAGATGAGGGGTAAGGATTGAAGAAAAACCAGTTTACTCGTTGCAGGATTAAATGTATAATTCCCTTTAAAATGAAATCTTTTTGAGAATCCCTTCCATCGAATTACGCCCAAAACAACTAACATTCCAATTGCCTCTGCTATCACAGAAGCGTAAGCTGCTCCATTAAATCCTAATGCCGGCAAACCAAGATTCCCAAAAATTAGTCCATAATCAAGTATAATATTGGTAAGTGTCTCTGCTAATGTCCCTATTATGAGAAAACGACTTTGATTGGTTCCTACCAACAATGCATTTCGCATTTGATAGATATAAAGAAAAGGCAAACCCCAAATTCTGATCTTTAAAAACGATATTACTCTTTCAGTATTTTCAGAATGTTCTAAGACATTGTTGAAAATATAGGGTGAAAAGAATAAGGTTATAAAAATACCAATTGCTGATATCGCTAATGCAATCTGTACTCCTTGTGTAAATAAATCTCCAATTTTCTCCGGCTGATTTTCACCTGCTCTGCGAGCTATTAATGCTTGTAATCCATTATTTAATCCATAACCTATGGCACCAAAAATAAGATAAAAGACTCCGGTTATTCCAGCTGCACCAAGTTCTTCTTTACCTAACTGGCTGAGAAATAAATTATTAGTTATATAATTGATCTGAGGTACTAGTATAGCAGCAGAAATCGGAAGCGCCAACTTTACTATATGCCTCCTGGTAATTTCCATCCTCAGATCCATTGAAGTCGCCATTTCTGTCATATACTGCAAACCTAAACAATGTGCCGTACAAATATTGTATTTTTACCTGCTTAAACGAATAGGAATTGCAGCTCAAATACCATATACATCCCGATATACATAGAATGCCGTCGGTGCAACAGGATAAATTGATCCTTGATATTAGCTTTAATCATCTGGGAATTGCTATTATCCGCGATCATCAATTAGTATATCTGGATTTATATACATCTCAGGTCGCAGATGAAAACGCTGCACTGGATGATATTTCATCCATTTTAGCTGAACACGAATGGCTGCAGACTTCCTTTGAAATGGTCAAAGTCTTCTATCATACACATAGTTCTATACTTGTACCGGATGCTTTATTTAATCCCGATAATAGTGATGTGTTGTCGGAATGGCAATTTGGAGATATTATTCATACCATTTCGATGAAAGATTCAATTGCAAAGGAAAGCCTTCAATTGCTCTATGCAGTTCCAGAAGCCTTGCATCATATGCTGACTGCAAACTTCCCGAAAGCGAAATATTTTCATGCACATTCCGCTCTATTGATGAATGAAACTGAAGGTGAATCTTCTCATATTAATATTGAAGTTTTTCCTGGAGAATGGACATGTTCATTTTGGAAAAATAGTAAACTTCAGTTGGTTCGCTCAATCTTACCTGAAGCAGCAGACGATATCTGTTACACGTTGTTGCATATTTGCAACCAGTTTAACTTAACCCCTGCTGAAACAAAAATTTCCTTAGCAGGTCTTATAGATAAAGATGATCCCGTGATAGGCTTACTTTCTACATTGTTTAATAACATCAGCTGGAAAGAGATGGAAGGAATATCTAATTACCCAAATCATTTTTTTACACCAGTGTTTAATCAGTCGTTATGCGAATTATAGGAGGTGAATGGGGTGGAAGAAGGTTTACGCCTCCAACGAAAATGCCTTATACCCGCCCTACAACCGATATAGCCAAAGAAGGATTATTTAACGTCATTCAAAATAATCTTGACATTGAAGATTGTGTGACTTTGGATCTTTTTGGTGGAACAGGCAGCATAAGTTATGAATTGGCTTCAAGAGGTGCTCAGGAACTGACCATTGTTGAGAAGGACTCATCTATGTATGAATTCATCAAAAAAACAGCAGATTCATTGAAAATGAACAATGCACGCATCATTAAATCGGATGTTTTCAAATTCATTAATCAATGTTCTGAACAATTCGATCTGATATTTGCCGGGCCGCCTTATGCTTTAACTACTATTGACGACCTTCCTTTATTAATTTTCAAAAGGGGATTACTTAATCCTGGGGGATGGTTTATTTTAGAACATACTCCTCGTAATGACTATAAAACTTTTGAGGGGTATCATACTGAGCGAAAATACGGAACTACCATATTCTCCATTTTTATTCGGCCAAAGGAATGAGAACAAAACAGGAATTGAGAAAAGCATTACTTGAAGCTCGTTTGTCTATATCCCATTTAGAAAAAAAGAAATATCAGGACTTACTGCTCATTCAATTTCAGCAGTTGAGTATTCCATTTCTATATTCTATTCATTCATACATTCCTATTCCCGAAAGAAATGAACCAGATCCTGAACCATTGATAAGATGGCTTCAATTTCGTAATCCAGGAATGAAAGTAGCGGTTCCTAAAGTAATTGAAAATCATGATTTGAATCATATTGAGATCGATGAAGAAACTAGATGGACGAGCAATTCATGGGGCATATCCGAACCAGAAGCTGGAAACTTGATCAATCCAAAGGATATCGACCTTATTTTTATTCCATTATTAGGATTTGATCTGCAGGGAAATCGAATAGGTTATGGAAAAGGGTTCTATGACCGTTTTTTAGTAGAATGCCGAAAGGATGCTCTTAAAATTGGGTTATCGTACCTGCCTCCAATTACTGAATCATTTGCAGTTGATCCTTGGGATATACCGTTGGATTTCTGTTTAACTCCAGATAGAATTTATGCATTTACCTAATTTTTTCCTGAAATCGTTCAGACTGATATTATTCCCATTTGCCATCATTTTCGGTTTGATATTAAAATTTCGAAACTATTTGTATGACAAGGGAATCCTAAAAACTATGCGCTTTAATTTGCCAATTATTAACGTTGGTAACTTATCCGTTGGAGGTACAGGTAAATCTCCTATGGTAGAATTTTTGATACAAGACCTCAAAGCTGTATATAAAGTAGCCACTTTAAGCAGAGGATATAAGAGAAGGACGAAAGGATATATACTGGCAAACTCAGCCACTACTGCTGTAGAAATTGGAGATGAACCCATGCAGTTTCATATAAAGCATCCTGATATCCCCGTAGCGGTTGGTGAAGAAAGAATTGTGGCTGTTCCTCAATTACTTTACGATAATCCCGAAACGCAAGTAATCATTTTAGATGATGCTTTTCAACATCGGGCCATTACTGCGGGTTATTCTATTATATTAACCAACTATGATGACCTATATACCAGGGATTTTTATTTGCCCACTGGCGATTTGAGAGATAATCCTTCAAGTGCACAAAGAGCAGATTGTATTGTGGTTACAAAATGCCCTTCTAATTTAACAGAACGTGAAGCTCAAGAAATAAAGAAAGAATTGAATGTTCTCTCACACCAACATGTGTTTTTTACTACTATCCAATATGGTGAGTCTTTTCACATTTTAACGGGTGAAAAGCAAAGATTGACAAAAGATATGGAGACGCTATTGATCTGTGGAATAGCCAATCCAGCCCCACTTACCCATTATATTATGGAACATTCTTTAACTTATGAAGCAATGTTTTACCAGGATCATCATATTTTCACGATAGACGAGTTGCGCGATATGCGTAAAAGGTTTGAAAATATTCGCAATCCTAAAAAAATCATGCTGACAACTGAAAAAGATGCTGTCCGTTTGATTAAATTCAAAGAAGAATTAGCTTCTATGCCTTTATATGTATTACCGATCTCTATTGCTTTTCTCTTTAATGGAGAGGCTCATTTTAAGACTTTAATCCATAACTTCATTGAGAACTTCGTTAAAATAAGCGATCAATAATGGGGCGAAAGGCAAAGAAAGAGCAAAGAAAAAAGGTAAACAAAAAGCAGAACTCAGGTTTGACTTATGTCGGAACATTAGATATAACCAGATCCGGAATGGGTTTTGTAATCGTTGAAAATCTCCATCAAGATATATTGATTCGGCCTAGTGAATTAAATCGTGCTTTTCATGGCGACCTGGTCAAAGTAAAATTAATAAAGGAACGTCCCAATAGATCTGAAGGATCTGTCGTAGAAGTTTTGGAGCGTAAACAAACTGAGTTTATTGGGTTACTTGAAGCCAATCAAGATTATGGTTTTTTTATTCCGGATTCGTCCAGGCGAATACCAGATTTTTATATTCCCTCTTCTTCCTTCAATAATGCAAAAGATGGTGATAGGGTTGTAGTAAAAATGCTCAGCTGGAACGAAAAAGATAAAAATCCTCGTGGTGCGGTAGTATCTATTTTAAACGAAAAAGATACCAACGATATGGCCATGAAGGAGATTCTGGTTGAAAATGGATTCCCATTGGAATTCTCTGATGAAGCTATGGAAGAAGCTTTGCGTCAACCAGAGTACATTAGCCAAGCTGAGTTGTCCAACAGGAGGGATATGCGCGAAACATTAACCTTCACTATAGATCCTGTTGATGCCAAAGATTTTGACGATGCCATCAGTTTCAGAAATTTAAAAAATGGTGTTTATGAAATCGGGGTTCATATTGCCGATGTAAGCCATTATCTGCCTGAAGGATCGCCTCTTGATCTGGAGGCTTATGAAAGAGCTACATCTGTGTATTTACCCGATAGGGTACTTCCCATGCTGCCGGAACGCATCTCGAATGAGTTATGTTCTCTTAGACCACATGAGGATAAACTTACCTTTTCCTGTGTTTTTCAGATTACCTCAAAAGGAGAAATTAAGCAATATTGGTCAGGCAGAACCGTCATTCATTCTAATCATCGCTTTACTTATGAAGAGGTACAGGACATCATCGAAAGCGGGGAAGGCTTATATGAGACTGAAATTAAAATTTTAAATAGCCTTGCCCAAGGATTTAGAAAACAGCGATTTAGAAAAGGCGCTATAAACTTCTCTTCCCAAGAAGTCAGGTTTAAATTAGATGAGGATGGTAAACCAGTAGGCATTGTGGTTAAGGAGAGTAAGCAGGCACATCAGCTCATAGAAGAGTTTATGTTGCTGGCCAATCGGACTATTGCGGAGCAGGTATCTAAAGTCATGGTCAACAAAAAACCTGTCCCGTTTCCCTATCGGGTGCATGATCAGCCTGATGAAGAAAAATTATTACCCTTTATTGCATTTGCCAGGAAGTTTGGTTATCAGTTCTCGACTTCTAGTCCTGAAGAGATAGCGACTTCTTTTAATGAAATGCTACATCAGGTAGAGGGAAGGCCAGAACAGCATGTTTTGGAACAGCTGGGAATTCGAACAATGGCCAAAGCCATTTATACAGTAGATAATATCGGTCATTACGGGCTAGCCTTTGAACATTATTGTCATTTTACCTCTCCCATACGGCGTTATCCGGATATCCTTGTCCATCGTATTCTGGCTGATTGCTTATCTGGGAGTCCAAAAGTTTACAAATTATTAGAAGAGAAATGCGTTCATTGTAGTCAACGTGAACGGGCTGCCATGGAAGGTGAACGTGCTGCTAATAAATACAAGCAGGTGGAGTTTATGAAACAGTTTGTTGGCGACGAGTTTCCGGCTGTGATCAGTGGAGTGGCCAGTTTTGGTTTTTGGGCCGAAACTGTGGAGCACAAATGTGAGGGACTAGTAAGTATTCAAAGTTTATTGGATTATGATGATTTCAGGCATTTTGATACCGATTATGCATTGGTAGGCAAAAGAAGTGGAAGAACATTTCGAATGGGAGATAAAGTCACCGTTAAACTGGTAGCGGCTAATTTAGCAAAGCGTCAACTTGACTATGAATGGGTGTTGCGCGCAGATGATGAAGATCTCCCAAAGCCTCGAAATAATCCAAAAACCAAAAAGAAGCGCTAATTATTCTGTATTTTTCCGTTTTAGAAAACAGGTATGCAATCATTTAAAGATCTGGCACTTCAGTTTGAACAACATTTTTCTAGTCGTCATTTTCCGGAACATCCATCCAGTTTATACGATCCGGCTGAATATATTCTTGGATTAGGGGGAAAGAGAATACGGCCCGTGCTCTGTTTAATGGGGAATGAATTATTTGACGATATCAAAGAAGATGCATTTCATGTAGCATCAGCTATAGAATTGTTTCATAATTTTTCGCTCATTCATGATGACATCATGGATAAAGCTCCTTTACGCAGAGGCAAGCCAACAGTACATGCTCTTCATGGTGAATCAACTGCATTACTGGCTGGAGATGTGATGTTGGTCGTAGCGTATGAAGAGTTGATTAAAGTGCACCATCATACTAAGAAGATTATTCAGTTGTTTAACAAAACTGCTAAAGAAGTTTGTGAGGGTCAGCAGCTGGATATGGATTTTGAAAAAATAGAAGAGCTGAAATTAGAGGATTATCTAAAGATGATCAGCTTGAAAACATCTGTATTACTGGCTTCCAGTCTTCAATTAGGGGCCATTTTAGGAGGAGCTACTGAAGGAAATCAGCAACATCTTTATGAGTTTGGAAGAAAACTGGGTATTGCCTTTCAGATTCAGGATGATTATCTGGATGCTTTTGGTGATCCAAAAAAGTTTGGAAAACAAGTTGGAGGTGATATACTCGCCAATAAAAAAACATTTCTCATGATCCATGCTCTTGAGGAAGCGGATAACTCAGACAAAAAAAAGTTAAAAGAATTATTACATTCAAACCCTCCCGACAAAGTTGAACAGGTATTATCCATTTTTAAAAATTGTGGGGTTGATGCCTGGGCGAATGAGTTAAAAGATATGTATCTGGCTAATGCGTTCAATCATCTGGAAGATATAGCCGTTACCAGTTCCAGAAAAAAACCATTATTGGAACTGGCACATTATCTAATTGAACGTGATAATTAATGAACCCTAACAAAATGAATCAAAATTCTGTTTTTCGAAAGAAATCCCTAACTATCATACAGGAAGAAGCAGCTTCCGGAATGAGCGACGATCATGGTAATCATGGGATGAAAAAAGTATTGGGGGTTCGTGATCTGACTTTCATGGGAGTTGCCGCTGTAATTGGAGCAGGTATTTTTTCGACTATCGGCAATGCTGCTTTCAATGGAGGACCTGGTGTTATTTTTCTGTTTTTGATCACAGCGGTTACCTGTGGATTCACAGCTTTATGTTATGCAGAATTTGCTTCAAGAGTACCTGTATCGGGATCAGCTTATACCTATTCTTATGTAACCTTTGGTGAAGTAGTAGCCTGGATAATAGGGTGGGCGCTTATTTTAGAATACGCTATTGGGAATATAGTGGTAGCCATTTCATGGAGTGCGTATTTTAATAATATATTAAAAGCTTTTGGTGTCCATCTACCAGAATGGTTAACGATAGGATATCAAACCGCTAAGGCACAATACGTAAGCGCGATGACAGAAGGAAGAGCTGTTGCTGATCTCGCATATACAAAAGCGCCAGTAATAGGAGGATTACATGTTGTAGTTAACCTTCCCGGATTTATCATTGTAAGTTTGATAACTGTTTTGGCTTATATAGGTATTCATGAGAGCAAAAAATCTGCAAATTTTATGGTGATGTTAAAATTAGCTGTTCTTGCCATCATTGCTATCATAGGATTCTGGTATATTTTTTCTGCCGGAACGACATCAAATTGGACTCCATTTTTTCCTAATCATATGGAAGGTGTTTTAAAAGGAGTATCAGCCGTTTTCTTTGCTTATATTGGATTTGATGCGGTATCTACTACCGCAGAGGAGTGCTCCAATCCGCAAAGAGATCTGCCAAGAGGTATGATTAATTCATTGATCATTTGTACCATTATTTATGTGATCATAGCATTGGTAATAACCGGAATGGTTAATTATTCAGAATTTAAAGGCGTGACAGATCCCTTGGCATATGTATTTGAGAAGATCAATATGCAGCAAGTAGGATTTGCTATTTCCGTTAGTGCTGTTGTGGCTGCAACCAGTGTATTGCTGGTATTCCAGCTTGGTCAGCCAAGAATTTGGATGGCAATGAGCAGAGATGGATTACTTCCTCCTAAATTTGGCAAGATCAATCCTCGTTTTCGTACACCCGGTTTTTCTACCATTATTTCAGGCTTTTTGGTTGGAGGCTTGGTGTTATTTGTGGATGATATGCTGATGACCGATCTTACGAGTATTGGTACTTTATTTGCCTTTGCGTTAGTAAGTGGAGGAGTTTTATTGCTTCCATTTAAAGAAAAAGAACCAGGTAAATTTCATCTGCCTTACATAAATGGTAAATGGATCATAGCTATATTATATATTTTGGTGATCATTATGATGAAAGACCGTTTATCTTCTGCTATACTCCATATCGGCAATGAAAGTTATCAAGAATGGCTGTTTTTAATCTTTATTTTATTATCAGGTTTGATCACTATACTAACATTTGTTCGTAATTATTCTCTTATACCCGTCTTAGGAGTACTGTGTTGCTTATATCTGATGATCGAAATCCCTGCCAAAAGCTGGCTGGTATTTTTTGGCTGGATGAGTTTAGGCTTGATTGTTTATCTTTTGTATGGGCAGAAAAAAAGTAAATTGGCACGTCTTTCATGAAATATCAGCAGGGTGATAAAGTAATCCTAATCCACTCAGGAGAGGAAGCAGAGATTGTAGATTTTATAAATAAGGAAATGGCATTAGTTGAGGTTAATGGTGTCCGTTTCCCTGTATATCTAGACCAGATTGATTTTCCCTATTTCAATCGATTTTCAGCTCCCAAAAAAAACATAGCCGCACCAAAAAAGATTTATATAGACCAAATCAGGGCTGAGAAAAAAGTACCTTCTTCTTCTTTTGCTTTACAGGAGGGGGTATGGCTGGTTTGGCTGCCAGTTTATGATAAAGATGTTTTTGATGATGATATAGTTGATTATTTCAGAATTTATTTGGCCAATCAAACTTCAACACCATATAGTTTTTCTTACTGGCTTCGACTCGCTGGTGAAGTAGATTTTGAATTTAAAAATACTATTTCTCCTAATGCTGATCTTTATCTTCATGACGTACCATTTGAAAAACTTAACGACTCTCCACGCTTTGACTTTGAATTTGGGTTAGTGAATCCAGATATAAAAAAGGCTACACATATAGAGGCGAGTTTAAAAGTAAAAGCTAAACAGATCTTTCAAAAATTAGAAGAAATCCGATTAAAGCAAGAAGCTCATTTTTCATATTCATTGTTTGAGACTTATCCAGATAAGCAAAGTGAAGAAACTGTTGATCTTGATTTGCTTTCCCAAGCTGGGTTCAAGATCTATTCTGATGGAAAAATTCACCGGGAAAATATTGGTTCTGCACGATCTGTAATTGATCTGCATATTGAAAAGCTTACCGATAGCTG
Source organism: uncultured Sphingobacterium sp. (assembly GCA_964441425.1). Taxonomy (GTDB): domain Bacteria; phylum Bacteroidota; class Bacteroidia; order Chitinophagales; family Chitinophagaceae; genus Pollutibacter. The sequence continues at coordinate 30,731 of CAYTXC010000010.1, forward strand.
GAAGCATCTGACCAACAAACAAATATTGGATATGCAGCTTAAAGAATTTGAAAAATATTATGAGCTAGCCCTTTTGCATCACCTGGAAAAAATGATTGTAGTACATGGGATCGGAAAGGGTAGATTAAAAGACGATATCCATGATATCCTTCGACACAAAAAAGAAGTGAAATCCTTTGTAAATCAATATCACGCACAATTTGGCTTTGGGGCAACGGAGATTTTCTTTAAATAAAAAGAAACTGCAAATACTGTAAGCCGGATCCTGTTCTCTTTCGAGTGACCATCATTTATCTGCCTGAAAGGTTACCCCAACAGGTCGATCTGCCTACCCTGTAACGTTATCCGAAGATATTGGGCGAGCTACCCTTATCGTTACTATACATGGCATTTCAGCACTCAAGGTTTGCCCATCTCGTATGTTACCATACGGGATCGTGGGCTCTTACCCCACGTTTTCACCATCACCGTTAAACGGCTGTAATTTTCTGTGGCACTTTCTGTTTCCCAATGGGAACCCGGCTATTCACCGGTGAGCTGCTCTATGCTGTCCAGACTTTCCTCGGTTTCCCGCGATGATCCGTATTTGCAGTCAGCAAAAATATAATAAAAATCCGGCACCTCGTAAAATGATAAAAGCCGGCTTTTACCGGCTTTAAAATAAATATGTTTGATCAGGATTAGATAAGATCTAATGCTTTTGCCAGGAAAGTCACTAAAGGCACCACCGTTAGTGAAGTCATGGATGGAAGAAAAAGGTAAACACCTACAGCCAGCGCGATAGAGGCAAAGAACATAAGCCAGTAAAATCCTTTTGATTTGGTCGTTTCCATGAACTCAATTTTTGGCAAATATACAGCTTAACTTTTCATTTTTTATACTACTTATATGTGTATTTTTTACACTTACTTTATTATTTTTACACCCCAAAACCTATTAAATGACCATTCGATTGCTTGTGCGTTTTTCTACTAGCCCCGGCCAGTCTCTTTTTGTGGCAGGGTCAATGCCTTTATTAGGGCATGAGAAAACGGAAAGCATGCTGCCAATGCGGTTTTTAAATACGGATTTTTGGGAGATAGAATTTCAAATCGATAAAGAGACAGTAAAGGAATTTAGTTATCATTATGTTTTAGCCTTTGCAAATGGAGAGCAAATACATGAATGGGGTGATGATCGGAAAATAGAGGTGGCCCGTATCTCTTCTGAATCAATCGAATCTATCGACACTTGGAATCATGCTGGATCCCCTGAAAATGCATTTTTTACCTCCCCATTCCAGGATGTATTACTTCCAAAATATCCTGCGGTAGCAGTTAAGCCTCAATCATACAGACATTGTACGCACTTATTTCAAGTCAAAGCACCTTTATTGGAACAAGACCAGGTTATTTGTTTACTGGGTAATCATCCTTCATTACGTAATTGGGATACTACTGATCCCATTCGCTTATACCGTGAAGGAAATTGGTGGATAGCCAGAATTGATTTGAAAAATCCTGAAGAAAGTATTGAATATAAATATGGCGTATTTGACGTTAAAGCCAATAAATTTATTTCATGGGAGGGGGGATTAAACCGGATACTTCCTGTCCCTAAATATAGAAACGCCTTTCAAATCATTCGCGATGGTTTTATCAGATTAGATATTACTTCTTGGAAAGGTGCAGGTATAGCCTTGCCCGTTTTCAGTTTACGATCTGAAAATAGTTCTGGTACTGGTGAATTCAGCGATATACGACTTTTAACGGATTGGGCGAAGAAAACAGGTTTGAAGTTGATTCAAATCCTTCCAGTGAATGATACGACTTCTACTCATACCTGGATGGATTCCTATCCTTACTCAGCAATTTCTGCCTTTGCCCTTCATCCTTTATTTATAAATCTCAAAGAACTTGCCGGCCCAAGCTATAGTCAAATCTTAAAGCGATTTGAAAAAAAGAGGAAAGCATTAAATGAATTGTCAGAAATTGATTATGAGGGGGTAATGAACTACAAATGGCCATTGTTACAAAAATTATTTGAACTAAAAAAAGACGAAACGTTCTCCTCTCAGGATTATCATCAATTTTTTGAGGATAATAAAGATTGGCTAATCCCATATGCTGCTTTTAGTTTTTTGAGGGATAAATATGGAACAGCGGATTTCAGATTATGGAAAAAATACTCAGTTTTTGATATACGAGAAGTTGAAAAGCTTACTTCTCCTACCCAAAGACATTATTCAAAAATAGCTTTTCATTATTTTCTACAATATCATTTGCATATCCAGCTAAAAGATGCCCACGATTATGCCAACAAAAATGGCATAATCATAAAAGGAGATATTCCAATTGGCGTAAATAGAAATGGGGTAGATACCTGGATGGCTCCCGAACTGTACCATATGCATTTACAGGCAGGAGCACCTCCTGATGATTTTGCTGTAAAAGGGCAGAATTGGGCTTTCCCAACATATAATTGGGATAGGATGAAACAGGATGAATTCAAATGGTGGAAGAGAAGATTTGAACAAATGAGCCGTTATTTTGATGCGTTCCGAATTGATCATATTCTTGGATTCTTTCGTATATGGTCAATTCCTGAAGATGCTGTTGAAGGTGTGATGGGCCATTTTGTGCCTGCAATTCCTATTCGAAAATACGAGTTTGAAGCAGCAGGAATATATTTCGATCAAGATCGATTTTGTAAGCCTTATATTACCGATGCCCTATTATGGGAAATGTTCGGACCAGATGAGAAAAAGATCAAACGATTTATTGATGAAATTGGGAACGGACAATACACTTTAAAAAATGAATTCAACACACAGAAAAAAGTTGAAGCATATTTTGAAAGTAGGGATAAAGATGAAGAAAATCTAAGATTGAAAAATGGCTTGTTCGATCTTTTATCCAATCTCATTCTTTTTTCAGAATCGAGAGATGGAGAGAATGTATTCCATTTTAGATTTAATGTTGAATCTACATATTCGTTTAAGGCACTGGATCAACCAATAAAAGAAAAAATCAGGGAACTTTATATTGATTATTTCTTCCGCCGTCAGGATGATTTTTGGAAAAAAGAGGCGATGGAGAAATTACCAGCATTAAAAAAAGCCAGTAATATGTTGATCTGTGGTGAAGATCTTGGACTGGTTCCTGACTGCGTTCCATCTGTAATGGAACAACTTGGATTTCTCTCTCTAGAATTACAGCGAATGCCTAAAAAACAAGGTAGAGAATTTGAACTTATCAATGAATCTCCTTATCTATCCGTTGTAACTCCCTCCACACATGATATGAGCACATTAAGAGGATGGTGGGAAGAGGACAGGGGTAGAACCCAGCGTTTTTTTCATCAAATAGTTGGTCAACAAGGTGAAGTGCCCCATTATTGTGAAGCCTGGATAAATAAAGAGATTATCCTTCAACATCTCAATTCACCTGCCATGTGGGCTGTTTTTCAATTACAGGATATAATGGGTATTGACGAACATCTTCGAAGATCAAATCCACATGATGAACGAATTAACGTCCCTGCAAATCCTAAGCATTACTGGCGTTACAGAATGCATGTACTTCTAGAAGATTTACTGAAAAATGAAAGCTTTAATTTACCTTTCAGTGAGATGGTTAAAGCAAGCGGAAGAGCATGAACGTAAAATATTATTTACATCAGTTACCTTTTAGATATCCCTTTACTATTTCAAAAGGAACGAAAACACATCAACCTACTTTTATAGTTGAATTGGAACGTAATGGTATCAAAGGTTACGGAGAAGCGCCTGCCATCACGTATTATAATATTACTATAGAAAAAATGGCTGAGGATCTCGAAGCAAAAAAAACTTCTCTGGAAAAATTTGCTCTTACTGATCCTGAACGCTATTGGCATTTTCTTCATCATCTTTTTCCCTCAAATCCATTCCTCGTTTGTGCCTTAGATATGGCGGGATGGGATCTTTGGTCAAAACTAACAGGCAAAAGCTTGCATACTCTCTGGAAAATTAATGACCATGGCATCCCCATTACTGATTATACCATAGGTATTGATAGTCCCGATGTGATGATAAGAAAAATGAAGGAAAAGGAATGGCCTATATATAAAATTAAAGTTGGATTTGATGGTGATATTGAATTATTGAAATCGCTCAGAAAAGAAACTTCAGTATCATTAAGGGTTGACGCGAATGCAGGTTGGTCATTAGAAGAGGCTTTAGATAAATTACCTGCTCTTGAGGAATTGGATATTGAATTGATCGAACAACCTTTAGCTAAAGATAATTGGGAAGGGATGAAGAAACTAATGGAAGTTTCTAAAATCCCACTTTTTGCAGATGAAAGTTGTGTTTTTGAACAGGATGTTGCCAAATGCAAAGATCATTTCCATGGCATCAATATTAAATTGACGAAATGTAGTGGTTTAACTCCAGCCAAACGAATGATCAAAGAAGCACGAGCTCTTGGTCTAAACATTATGCTTGGATGCATGAATGAATCTTCAATAGGAACTGCGGCTTTAATTAAATTAAGTCCTTTAGCCGATTATCTTGACGCCGATGGTCCATTATTGTTGGCAGAAGATCTAGCAGATGGTATCATTTATGATCAAGGTAACATTTCAATGAATAATCAACTACCTGGTTTAGGTATAAATATTCTGCATTTATAGTCACAAATTACGCTTGAAAGCATTACCATTGAATAATTAAACTGGTACCAACTTGTCGGGGTGGTGCCATATAAACTCCGCCAAAATCATATCCATACGACAAATAACGTTTGTCCGTAAGATTTCTTCCCCAAATGGAGAGCTCCGTTTTTTTCCATTGAAAGGCAACTCGTGAATTCAATATACCATAAGCTTTTTGAGCTATTGTATTCGCTAAATCAAAATATTGATTTCCAAAATTCAACCATTCATTCCTGAATATTAATCTGCTATTGTCATTAAAACTAAATGAATATTGAATAATTGAAGCTGTAGTATAGTTTGGAGTAAAGATTTGCTTATTTCCTTTATAATTAACCATCTGACCACCTTTGGGTAAGCTGAGATCTATGTATCTAGCATCAGTTAACCCACCTCTGAAAATAAGTTCTAATCCCTTTACTGGTTTGGCCTCTATTTCTAATTCCATTCCTTTGCTTTGTAAACTTCCGGCATTTCGAATTATGGTTACAGCATCAGGTAAAATAAGTACCGGAGTTTGAACGTTTCGGATGAAACTAAAGAAAGTGGCTAGATTTATTCTGACAGAATTTTCCAGAAATTGAGACTTAATGCCCCATTCGAATGTATGACTTGTTTCAGGAGAATAAATGGATAAAGGAACTTGAGACGGATCTGACCCAAGACTAGTCAACCCTCCTGCTCTAAATCCTTTATTATAGGTCAGAAACATCATTCTATCCTCATTCATGATATATTGCAATCCTAATTTTGGTGAAATAGCCGTATAACTTGTTTTTCCGGTACTATCCTGTTGCGTTTGGAAAGCAATATTGGGTTCTTTCTGGTATTCTCCTGAAACAGTCATTTTACGATACTCGTTATCCCATCGCAAGCCTGCAATCAATTTTACAGAGCCAGATAGTGGGTAGTTGGCCTGACCAAAAACTGCAGCACCATAGTTTGATCCCAAATTTGTGGTTACAAGTGTAAATAATTGATCAGGAATTCCTAAAAGTGATGCATTTTCTCCAAATCTTGTACCTTGCTTTACCGGATTATCTTGATAAAAAAAATATGATCCTACTGTCCAGTTTACTTTTGCTTCTTTCTTTGAATGTAAGGTGATTTCTTTTGTAATTACATTTACGTTATTGAACTTATTTCCATAATTATTTACAATGGATATAGCATCCAGTGTTGAGAAATCTGCATCTATTGGATTTTTATAGAAGCGATAATTTCGTTGCCAGGATGTTTGAGCTTGAAGTCGGATACCTGATGTAAAATTGTATTTTAATGCTAGTGAGGCATTGATGTTATTATCGTGCATCACCGTTAAAGCATTTTGACTAAGTGTAAAAGGATTCAAAAAAGCAGATTCAGTATCAGGGGCTAAAGGGAAAGCTCCGTGATTTCGATTTATCTGATGTTTAATATTGAAGATGGCCTGAAAATGTTCAGTAGGATTATATTTTAGATAATAGTTCCCAAATATTTTTTTCTGCTGATCATATTTCGCCTTGGTAAAGGAATTCATAAAAAAACCGCCATGCTCTTCATACAGGGTTGAAGCCCCTATATACATTTTATCTTTGATCAAGGGAAATTTTACAGAAGAACCCATTCTTCTTTGCCCAAATTCACCAATAGATACTTCCGTGAGCACGGATGTTTTATTTGTTGGTTTTTTAGTGATTACATTGATTACTCCACCTAATGCATTACGTCCATATAAGGTTCCCTGTGGCCCTCTAATTATTTCAATTCTTTCGATATCAAACAGCTCCGGCATATACGTATCTAATGTAAACTGACTTACCCCATCAATATATGTAGCTACTGCTTGTTCATAGGAAGTTGTAGCAATACCTCTTATAGAAGAAATATTTCTTTGATCTCCAGAATGTGCTGTGTACATGTTAGGTATAAATGCAGATAATCCATTTAAACTCCATAAACGAGCTTCCTGAATTTGTTTGCTATTGAGTACAGTAATAGACCCAATGGTTTTCTGAAGATTTGTTTCTTTTTTTTCAGATGTGATGATAACCTTATCCAAAGATTTCCAGGATTCTGGAATACTATCTGTAGAATTTACATTTGGTATTGCCAGGGTAGTTGAACAGAATATGATACTACAAGCACAAAAAATCACCCGCATATAAAAGTTTAACCTAATAATTCATTAATTGATTTTCCACTGATCTCCTCAAAGAATTGAGCAATATTGTCGATTGACAAGTCAAGAAAACGTTGTCCTTTTTCAGGTGTTGCCAATGAAGGATCACCAGATCCTGTATCTTGGGTTATCATGCTCCATGGTCGTTGTGTCCATGCCCAGCCTTTTTTGAAACCTTCAGGTAAAAAATGACGAGTAGAGCCATTTCCTGCGGTTTCCAAAGGTTGAACCAATTCAGAGGCAATATGCATCATAACACTTGTTTCCAACTCATCGGCATGATCCCCCGGTTTTTCAAAAAAAGATGCACGAGGCGCAGCCTGATACCAATTAATCACACAAATAAACAGGTTAGGAAATAAGCCAGCTAATTCGCGGATAATAGAGTTGAATTGATTGGCGCCATGACCATTTAAAATCACCAACTTATTCAGTTGATGTAATTGTAAAACATGACATATATCTTTTAACATTGCCAACTGTGTAGAAGGATTCATATTCATGCAAAATGGAATATCCAGTTGGCCTGTATTTACTCCATAAGCTATCCCAGGTAAGACTAGCAATTTAACCCCTTTGTCCCAGGCTTTCGATGCTGCTGCTTCAGCTACATATTCTACTTGAATATTATCCGTACCATAGGGCAGATGATAGTTATGTGCTTCGGTTGCACCCCAAGGTAGAACAGCTATCTCGTAATCATATTGCTTAACCTGCTTCCAGTTGGCTTCTTTAAGAATATAGGGTCTTGCTCCCATAATCAGTATTTTGTTAAAATATAAAGGTAGGCTGTTTTATATTTGAGCCATGACTCCAGAAAGAAAAAATAGACTTACCACCGTTTTAAGCAAACGGCAACATGATTTGACTATCGTACTTGAGAATGTTTTTGACCCTCACAATATTTCTGCTGTAATGAGAACCTGTGATGCTGTAGGAATCCAAGATGTCTTTGTTGTCAATACCAAAATACCTCGTCATGAAAAATGGGGGAAAAGAAGTAGCAGCTCTGCGGAAAAATGGCTGACTATTCATCAATTTGAGGATCTAAACGTATGCTTTCATGAACTTAGAAAGCGTTTTGATAAGATTTTTACCACCCATCTATCCTCAGACGCCATTTCATTACATGATTTGGACCTTACACAATCTGTAGCGCTCGTATTTGGGAATGAACATGCTGGTGTATCGGATGAATGCAGGGAATTAGCTGACGGCAATTTTATTATTCCTCAGGTTGGCATTATTCAATCCCTCAATATTTCGGTTGCTTGCGCTGTTTCTGTGTATGAGGCGTTTCGGCAAAAAAATAAGGAAGGACATTATTCAACGCCTCATCTTCCCGAATCATATAAAGATCAACTTATGCAGTCGTGGGATCTGCTGGAGGGGGATTAGAAGCATCCATTTCTCTTTTTCGGGCAAGTGATTGGAGTGAATTAATACTTACGTTCAATTCAAATCCAATAAGTAATACTAATGAATTGAAAAAAACAAGTAGCATCAAAATCAATAAGCTTCCTAGTGAACCATAAACTTTATTGTAAGACGCGAAGTTATTAACCCAAATAGAGAATAAATACGTAAAACCAATAATCATTAGGGTTGACAGTATAGCTCCTGGTGAAATTAATTTCCATTTTTTTCTTACGGAAGGAGCAAATTTATATATAAAGGCTACCCCGTAAAATATCATCAAAAAGGTTACTGAAAACCGAACAATTTCTACAATCCAGTTATAGGACTTATCATTTATATTCATTTGCTGCCGAATATATTCCAGTAAAGTACCCTGAGTCATTAATATGAGCATGGTAGCTACAATGATCAAAATGATCAAAACGGTTAGTTTAATAGCGTCAAAACGAACTTCAAGAAAATTTCTTTTTTCGATTTCAATATGTAACATTGATTTATCAAATGTCCGCATAATGGTGATCATGGCATTTGAGGAAAAGAATATAGCTACAATCAAACCAATTGAAATTAAACTCCCATCAGGATTGAAAAAATCATCTATTACTGATTTAATAATTTCATAAGTAGATGGGGTAGGTGCTATTCGTTTAGTTAAAAGCAATGCCTGTTCATAGAGATCCTCAGCCCAAGGCAGATGTGATAAAATGGTAAATAACACGATGGCCAAAGGGGGTATAGCTAATAAGAAATTAAAGGAAATGGAAGCTGCTCTTTCATTTAATCCAACATGCTGCATTTGTTGACTAAAAAATCGAACCACATCATAAATGGGAATCCCTTGAAAACCTGGAATAGATAATTTTTTAGACAAACGTATAATCCATTGTATTGGCTTGAGTGCGAAGATCTTAGTTGTTATATGGTTTATTCCTGCCATTAATGAATTCTTAAACTATCTAACGCTTTCTGATATGCCCTGGCATTTTTAAAGTGATCGGTTTCATTGGTTGCAAAGCTATGATAGCCAGAGAAATCAGCTTTTGCGCAAAAGAAAATATAGTCTGTTTTTTTTGAATTCAAAACCCCATCTATTGATTTGGATGAAGGGGTGCAAATTGGACCAGGCGGCAATCCCTTATTTGTATAGGTGTTATAGGGTGATGAAGAACTATTTCGTATATGTGCAAAAGTCAATCTTTTTATTTTAAAATCACGTAATGCATACTTTATGGTTGGATCTGCACCTAAAGGCATATTTCGATTGAGTCGGTTTAGATAGACACTGCTGATCAGTGGTTTTTCGTCGTGTTTGTTCGTTTCTTCTTCAACGATAGAAGCAAGAATATACACTTGTTCCTTTGTAAGTCCAAGGTTGTTTAATTTTGTTGAACGCGATTCATTCCAGAATTTATGGTTTTCTATTTTCATTCTTTTCATAAATCTAGAAACTGAAATTGTCCAGTCAATATTATAAGTATTTGGGATAAATAAAGTCACAATATTATTTGTATCTAAACCCAAAACGGCAACCGAATCGGGATTATTGAAAAAATTCATAATCGAGCTAGAATCGATTTCTAATTTTCTTCCCAGCAGGGATGCAAGATTCTCTTTAGTTCTTAATTTATTGATTACTAGTTTTACATCATCTGTTTTGCCATTTCGTAATTTTTTAAGGATACTAAATGTGCTCATCCCAGCGAGTATAGTATATTTTCCAGGTTGAATATGGTCTTCATAATCTTCATACGCAGCTAATAACTTGAATATTGCAGGTTTCGATAAAATCGTAGAATCAGAAAGAATGGTCAATACGCTTTCCAACGAATTTGTGCCCGATGGTATATAAATATCCTTAGACTTTTTATCAGTAAATGAAGTTCCGGATGAAAACAATGCATAGGAAACAATCAATACAACGGCACCTACGATAATCGCAATAATGATTGATGTTTTTTGCATGATGTGAAAATAAAAACAAAAACCCTGCATATAGCAGGGTTTTGATATAAATTTTAGATAAACATATTAAGGTTTCTGCGCAGGAGCTGCAGGTGCAACAGGTTGTTGTACAGGCTGTTGAACCGGGGGCTGGGCAGGTAATGGAGTGGCTTTATTCGTATTGGGGTTGATCTGACGAATTAAATCGTTGGATTCTGAAGGGCGATTTAAGAAAAACAAAGAGGATAAACATAATATCACTACGATACCAGATAAGATCCAAGTACCTTTTTCTAGTACATCCGTGGTTTGCTTAACCCCCATGAATTGATTATTAAAGCCGGCAATGGTGCCTGATAGACCTCCACCTTTTGGGTTTTGGATCAACACAATAAAGCCCAGCAAAAGGCAGCAAAAAATAATTAGGATTAAAAAAAGAATCGACATAACGTTTAATTTCGTTTTATTTCAGCTATTCGGCTTGCAAAATAAGCACTTTTAGTGGGATCAAGCAAACTTAATTTTTCGTAGATCTCAATAGCCTTTTGTCCAAGCCCTTGCTTCAAATATACTTCTGCCAGGGTTTCACTATATACTTCCTTAACTATATTCGATGCCTCAGCTTTGTCCCTGATCTCTTGCTCTTCAGTTTGATTAATGGTAGGATTTATCTGCTCAGGATTGATTTTTTTCATTGTTTTTAGCCAGTCAGTGAAACTCTTCAGTTTAACAGATAACTGATCCTTTTCCCCTATTAATTTAGGCTCTTTTATGCCCTGTGAAGCAAAATAATCTACTGTATGCAGAGGTTCAAACACCAGATCTTCTTCAGTTCCTGCTGAACTCGCCTCTGAAGCCGTTATGGCCTTATGAATAGATGCCTCAACTGGTTCGATCTCAGCTTGTTTCAGCTGATGGGTAAACCAGAGTGGATTTTGAAAATACAGTGATGCCTTGGAGCTAACTTCTGCTGACAGATGCTCCTCTTCTTTGTTAAGCAATAAGGTTTTAATAAATGGAAGAATGGAATAATAAGGGTATTCTTCCATTTTGCGGGATACCTCTTCAGCCGTGATCATTTCTGAATCGGAACAATTCAGTGCATGTTGGGCTATATTTTTCCATCTGGAATTCATAAAGTGAAGATAAGGGTATTACCAGTTTGAAAAAATTCGGTTAAAGATCTCATCTGCCAGATTATTAACCATCTGCTCGGTTAACTGTATTTCAGCTTGGGTTAAACTCAATGTAGCAGAAAATGGAAAATTTCGGGTGATATCCGCCTCAAAATTCATTTTTTCATCCAAACGATTTACAAATACAAGATGAACGGTAACATTTAGGTTATTACTCGCTGTTTGTTGTTGTGAAATACCGGATGTATTTACGCTGTAATCTGTAATGGTTCCGGATATTTCATAATCCGATTCGCTATTTGTTTGAACTAATCTAGTTTGACTGATAATTTTTTGCCTGAGTTTATCCGTTAATTTCGGACTTAATTGTGGATTAACATAACGAGCTCGGTTTTCAATAAAATTGATCTTGACTGTTTTTACATTAGCAGGAATAGACACATCGCGCATAGATAGGCGACAGGTCCCAAAAATATTCAAACAGGCAATAACTATGAGAATTAGGCTACGTGTTTTCATTCTTCAATATTGTATTCCTTTAACTTTCTGTATAATGTTCGCTCACTTATACCAAGATCAGTAGCTGCATCCTTTCTTTTCCCTTTATGCTTTTTTAATGCTTTTTCGATCAGTTCTTTTTCTTTATCCATAATATTCAATGATTCTTCAACTTCAATATGATGCTGAATGTCATCGCTAGCATTAACAAGAACAGGTTGATGAATCGGCTCCGGTATCAATGCAGGTTGGAATTCCTGAACAGCAGGGTAGTCCTGTAGAAGGGATTCACGTGTATAGGCTGCAGCGGCATTGGCAGATGCAGGATTATGTAAAATCTCGAGGAACATTTTTTTTAATTCAGTAACATCTTTTTTCATGTCAAAGAATAACTTGTACATGATATCTCGTTCTGAAGAAAATTCCTGATGGGAAGCATTTCCATTTGCACCAGAAGCTAGAACTGGGAGCATAGACTGTATTCTGTTCTCGGGTAGGAACTTTTTAAGCTCTATTCCAGTGATCAATTTATTTTTAGATAAAACGGATACCTGTTCTGCAATATTTTTCAATTCTCGTACATTACCAGGCCATGTATATTGTATCAAAATCTGTTTGGCCTCATCATCTAATTGTACAGGTGAAGTCTTATACTTCTCTGCAAAATCAACAGAGAATTTTCTGAATAAAATTACAATATCCTCTTTTCTATCTTTTAAAGCAGGAACTCTTATCGGAACTGTATTTAATCGATAATAAAGATCTTCCCGGAATTTACCACTTTGCGTTCCTAATAAAAGATCTTTATTCGTGGCTGCTATAACACGTACATCTGTTTTCTGTACTTTTGAAGAACCCACTCTAATGTATTCTCCGGTCTCTAAAACCCTAAGCAATCTTGCTTGAGTACCCAAAGGCATTTCACCGATCTCATCTAAAAATATGGTACCGCCATTTACTGTTTCAAAATATCCTTTACGTCCTTCAGAAGCACCAGTAAATGCTCCTTTTTCATGACCAAACAACTCAGAATCGATTGTGCCCTCTGGAATTGCTCCGCAGTTAACGGCAATGAAGGGATTATGTTTCCTGGAAGACAATGAATGAATGATCTGTGAAAAAACTTCTTTACCAACACCACTTTCTCCAAAGATCAACACAGTTAAATCGGTATTAGCCACCTGCTCTGCCACTTGAAGTGCATAATTCAATTCAGGTGAATTACCTATGATGCCAAATCGATTTTTTATTTGTTGCTGGTCCATATCGCTAGGTTAGATTATAGTGCCAATTAGGGTTCCTTGTGTACATTCGTGCACCTTCACATCTGCATAATCTCCAGGTTTCAAATCATAATCCCCTTTGGGGAATACTACTACTTTATACTGGCTACTTCTTCCCATCCAGTGATCATTACTTTTCCTGGAATTTCCTTCTATCAATACACGGAATGTTTTGCCAAGATCTTTAAGGTTGCTCTCGTGTGATAATTTACCTTGCAGCGCCACAATTTCTTCCAGTCTTTTCTTTTTCACTTCAGCAGGCACATCATCTTCAAACCTCCTTGCAGCAAGAGTTCCTGGTCTTTCAGAATACATGAACATATATGAGAAATCATATCCTGATTGCTTCATTATGTCTAATGTATCCATATGATCATCATCCGTTTCTGTACAAAATCCAGCAATGATATCTGAACTTATCCCACAATCGGGCATAATCTCTTTAATGCGCTTTACTTTCGCTACATACCACTCTCGGGTATAGGTTCTGTTCATCAGCTGTAATATCCTTGTGGATCCACTTTGAACGGGCAAATGAATGTAGCGACAGATATTTTCATAAGCGGACATTGTATGTAATACTTCATCTGTAATATCTTTCGGATGTGAAGTACTGAATCGCACCCGTAACAGAGGACTAATAAGCGCTACCATTTCAAGAAGCTTGGCAAACGTCACATCCTCGCCAGATTCAGGGTTTCTCCAGTAATAGCTATCTACATTCTGACCTAGTAACGTAACTTCCTTATAGCCTTTTTCAACAAGATCGGTACACTCCGCAACGATCGAATAAGCATCCCTGCTGCGCTCACGTCCCCTGGTAAAGGGTACAACACAAAAGGCACACATATTATTACACCCTCTCATGATACTCACAAAAGCCGTGATCCTATTGCTGTTTAATCGCACTGGAGCTATATCTGCATAGGTTTCCTCTCGGCTTAAAAGCACATTAACTGCTTTTTGACCTTCATCAGCCTGAGAGATTAAAGAGGGCAGTGTTCTGTAGGCGTCTGGCCCAACTACTATATCTACGAGCTTTTCTTCAATCAATAACTGCTCTTTAAGTCGTTCTGCCATACATCCCAACATTCCAACCAGCATCCCGGGCTTATTCTTTTTCAATTTGCGGAATTCAGTAAGGCGCTTGCGAACGGTTAGTTCTGCCTTTTCCCGAATAGAACATGTATTGAGTAAAATGAGATCCGCTTGCTCAACATCTCTTGTTGATCCAAAACCCTCTTCCAATAAAATTGAGGCAATGATCTCACTATCGGAGAAATTCATCGCACAACCATAACTTTCAATATAAAAACGTTTAGAAAAGGAAAAGTCTTCTGTGTTGACTGCACTGTAGGCTTCTCCTTGTCGAGATTCATCATGTATCTTCTCTAATAAATCGGACATCTATCAAAAATTGGAGGGTAAAATTACAAAAAAATGGTGACAGTTTGTCAGACATTTAGCATCTAACCCCGTAAATCTTTACTTTTAACTATTGAAAAACTCATTTTTATTCATAATTGCTATAATTCTTCCTCATGTTGCCGTTTTTGCACAAAAAGGTGATGGATCGATCGAAGGCGTAATTGTTGACTCTAGTTCAAGGCTTCCCTTGCATAGCGCTTCCATCGAATTGAGATCATTGAGCCAGAACCGAATACAAGTTCAATTATCTGATAAAACCGGTTTTTTTAGTTTCGACTCTCTAGATAATGGGTTTTATCATTTAAAAGTATCCTTTAGCGGATTCAGGAATTATAAATTGGATAGCTTACAGATTTATGTAGGTAAAAAGGATATCATTCTAGGCGAGATAAACTTAAAACCTGGTGAAAAGCTAATGGATGAAGTGGTCATCTATGCTGAAAAACCAATGATTCAGACCAAAGACGGGAATATCATTCTAAACGTTGGAGAATCACCACTAAGTGCAGGTTCAAATGCTTCAGATCTCTTAAAAGCCATGCCCTTGGTCAATGCAGATCCTGATGGTAAAGTTACCGTAAGAGGGAGAGAACCCAGAATTTTGATTGATGATAAGCCTGTAGATTTAAATGGTCAACAGCTTAATGATTTTTTGGAGTCTTTCCCGGGAGGCATGATTGAAAAAATAGAGTTATTGTCTAATCCACCTCCGCAATATGCTAATGAACCAGGGGGCGTTATCAATATTGTAACGCGAAAAGGCAGGGTTGGTTTTACAGGAAGAACGAATATTTATGCAGGTACACGCGGTGAATCTGGAATAAACAATAGTTTGAATTATCGGCAAAAGGGATTCGTATTCAATTTGGTTGCAGGAGGAAATTCGAACAGGTTTACGGGCAATAGTAGTAGTTATCGTCAAAATATTTATAAAGATTCTACTAATGCATTAAGAACATCTAATAGATATATAAACCGATCTGTTCGACCCAATCTTCAATTAAATCTTGAATATGACATATCGCCTAAACAACAATTTAGTGCTCAGGTCTTATTCAATGGCAATGATGTTAACAATGATGGATTGACCAGGTATCTTCATTACAATCAAAAACTTGATCTGTATAAATATTCCACGAGAAGTATAGGAACATCCGGAAATACCTGGAATCCATCCATTGGATTAAACTATTTGTATAAAGGTCGTAAAGATGGAGAAAGACTACGTATTATTTTGAATGGGCAATACTCTGATGATGGATCTGAAAAAGATTTTCTTCAAAAATATTTTAGTGCCAATGATCAATCTCTTGGTCAAGATTCGAGTCAATCTCAGATTAATCTTAATAAAACAATGAGTTGGAATGGAAGAATTCTTTATGATCTTCCTATTGGAAAGGCTAAAACGATACTATCTGCAGGAATTACTCAATCCATGCAAAAGAGTCATATCACTTTAGATACCTATTTCAGAAATGATTTGGACGAACTCATTTTTAATCCTTTGATCAGTAGTGATCTTATATTCAAACAATATATTACTACATCTCGATTTTCAATCAAACAAACCATAAAAAAAGGACTTCATATTACAACGGGCATGCTCTGGGAGATCACTGGAAATTCCTTTGATATTTTTTCACAACAAAAAAACACATCCAATTCATACGAAAATTTTCTGCCATTTTTCAATGCCGGATTTAACCTTCCTTCTGGTTTTAATATCAACGCATCTTACCGTACTTCGATTCGAAGACCTGGAATCAGAGAACTTAATCCGGCAATAGATTATACAGATCCAATCAATCTTCGATACGGGAATCCTAACTTAAATGCATCTCCATCACATAATTTTGATCTTACAGCAGGTATCACCAAATCTAAGATATATGGTAATATCGGATTAGGGTATAATAAGATTGATAATATCTTCGCTCAGGTAAGAACGCTCGGTGAATTTGGAAAAACACATATAACCTGGGAAAATATAAGTGCAAAGCAAGAGTATGAGATCAGTTCTTGGATGGGAATGGAAGTTTTCAAAGGATTCCGTATTAACCTGAATGCAGGATACACGTTTAATCAATATAGTCAATTTGATATAGCTGCTAATAATTACCGCAATGCAGGCTCTTTGAATGGTAAAATAAATATGACATACGTGCCAGCTGAACTTTGGAATCTATCGGCTAATTTGGGTTATAACCGATTTGCAAATCCTCAGGGTACAGTAAGAAGTACAGTATCCATGTATATGGGTGCACAACGAAAATTCTTTAAAAAGAAATTGGTAATGGCTATTGGAATAATTGATCCCATAATACAACAGGGCTATAATAATATAACTATTGGAAAAAATTTCACTGTCAACAGTATCGGAACCACAAATACAAGAAATTTTAGATTAAGTGCCACTTATTTGTTCAACGTTAAACCAATAAAATCTTCAAAATAAACGGTAAATAAGAAGATTTAACTAATAATCGCTATCTTTTTAGCAAGCCAACTTTCTCTTACCGGTATAAGCCAATTTTCCGCCAACTCTTTTTTGGTTAGTACTGTATTATTGAAGTACAAGGTATCTGCATTTATAAAACCATTCTTAATGGCATAGTCGATCTGATGAAGCGGTAAAACTTGAACTTTATTATTAACTACGAAACCAAGTAATTGACGGTCGAATAACATGACATTAAATCGCTTCTCTACATCTTTAATAAAATGTACAGAGCTATCGGTACTGCAACCGCTAACCTGCACGGCTGATTCATCTGCCATTAGAACAATGAATTGTCCAAAAAATAGTGTAGCAAAGCCTTTTATCGGATCTCCATGTGCTTTCCAATTAGCCAAAAAACTTTCCAGATGCTGCTCAAGTTCTAACGCTTCACTTAGGGAAAACATACGATTAGACTGGTAGATCCAAACTCTGGAACGATCAGAAAAATTTTCGGGCAGTAATTCTTTGTAGGCTAAGTTCATTATACAAAGATAGGATTTACGAATGGTTGTTATCTAAAGATGCGGCAACCAGCTCTGCTATGTCTATAACGGAAGTTTGCTCTTCCGCAGAAGAACTTTTTACCCCATCTGTAAGCATGGTATTGCAAAATGGACAAGCGACGGCTACAAATGAAGCTCCAGTTTGTATTGCTTCTTCAGCTCTTTCCTGGTTTATTCTTTTTTCCCCTTTTTCTTCTTCTTTGAACATTTGAGCACCTCCAGCACCACAGCATAGACCTTTTGATCTGCATCTCTTCATTTCAACTAATTCTGCATCCAGGGCTTCTAATACTTTGCGAGGAGCCTCATAAATATTATTTGCTCGGCCCAAATAACAAGAATCATGATAGCTAATTTTTTTTCCTTTAAATGCTGTTGCATCTTTTAATCTGATACGTCCTTCATCTATCAATAGTTGTAAATATTGAGCATGATGAATAACATCATAATGACCCCCAAGTTCAGCATATTCATTTTTCAATGTATTGAAACAGTGAGGACATGTAGTGACAATTTTTTTTATATTGTATTGATTTAACGTTTGTATATTTTGATAGGCCATCATTTGAAAAAGAAATTCATTTCCAGCTCTGCGAACGGGATCACCAGTACAGGCTTCTTCATTTCCTAATATGGCAAAATCAATATTAAGTGCGTGTAATATCTGAGCAAATGCTTTAGTTACTTTTTGTGCACGTTGATCGAAACTGCCTGCACATCCTACCCAAAAAAGAATTTCTGGAGATTTGCCCTCAGCAGCTAATTCAGCCATAGTACGAACTTGCATATTTTTGATTTATTTCGTTAATCATTTTTCCAGTTCTCCCGTTCCATTGGAGAGAATTTCCAAGGAGCCATACTGGTTTCTGTAGTACTAAATAAATTGGTCCATTCAGCCGGAACCTGGCTTTCTTCCATCACTTGATATCTCCTTAATTGTAAAATGATATCTAATGGATTAATCGCAACAGGACATGCATCCACACAAGCATTGCACGTAGTACAAGCTCTTATTTCCTCAGGTTTTATATAATCATGTAGTAAAGATTTCCCATCTTCCTGTAGGTTTCCCGTTTTATCAATGGATCTGCCTAATTCTTCCATGCGATCACGAGTGTCCATCATGATCTTCCGGGGAGATAAAGATTTACCGGTAATATTTGCCGGACAGGCGGCTGTGCATCGTCCACATTCTGTACAACTGTAAGCATCCAGTAAATTGCGCCAACTCAAATCGGTTACATCTTTTGCTCCAAATCGTTTAGGTTGATCAGTTTGCGCTGCAGGTATATTTTCTGGCTGCATAGCGTATAAGACTTCCCTTTGGATTTCAGGCATATTTGTCATTTTCCCAGGAGATGTAAGTCTTGCATAATAGGCATTAGGGAATGCAAACAGAATATGTAAATGTTTTGAATAGGGGAGGTAATTCAGAAAGGCTAGAATACCTAAAATATGTAACCACCAGGCACTCTGTTCTATATAGATCAACGTTTCTGAGGAGTAACCTTTTAAAAGACTCAAAAACAAACCTGATATCATAAAACTTCCGGTAGCATGATTGGCATACGGAGCTACGCCGTTTTCCTGAAGCAATGCATCGGCTGCATTCAAAATCAGAAATAAAGACATTAAAACAATTTCTGTAATGAGTATAAAGTTTGCATCAGAACGTGGCCAGCCATTTAATTCAGGTTGATTGAATCGTTTAATCTTGAGTACATTTCTTCTAAGTAAAAAAACTATACAAACGACAATAACTAAAAAGGCTAGTACCTCAAACGAATTGATCAAATATCGATACAAGTTCCCTAAAGGCTGTGCAAAAATTCTGTGCGTGCCAAAAATACCATCAATGAGAATTTCCAGTACTTCAAGATTTATGATGATGAAGCCGGCATAAATTATGAAGTGCAAAATGGCCACTAGAGGTTTGGCAAACATTTTTTTCTGGCCAAACGCAAGTAATAATACATTTTTCCATCGCTCATAGGGTTGATCATCATGCTGCTCTTTACGGCCTAATCGAATGTTTCTGATCAATGAATTTATCTTTCTGGAGAAGGCCCATATGGCTGCCCCTAGGATAAGGATAAAAAGAATTTGTGGTATAAACTCCATATACAATCTTACAATTAGCTAAATTACGTCTTTGAAACGCCACTATTATGTCTGAAACCAAAAAAAATTACATTCTGGATGCCGATAAAGCTTTGATGAAGCTAAAACGAATGGCTTATGAGATATTGGAAAACAATAGTGTGGATGATTCCTTGATTATAGCTGGGATCTCTGGAAATGGAACGATTATTGCCGAAATTATCGTATCGTTAATTCGAGAAATATCCGATATCATCCCTGAGCAAATGACTATCGAATTGGATAAACAACATCCTACTGCTGTCAACATGTATCCTGAAATGAATATTGATGGTAAGGTTGTCATCATAGTGGACGATGTCACCAATAGTGGTAAAACCATTACATATGGTCTAAAACCTTTATTGGATCATCATCCAAAGAAAATACAAACGCTGGTATTGGTAGAAAGGAGTCATACCAAGTTTCCCGTTCATGCTAATTATGTAGGTCATTCTTTATCGACATTTTTGCATGAACATATCATTGTGGAAGTTGAAGGTAAGCAAGTGAAAGGGGCTTACGTAGCCTAATAATGAATAGGATGAAACATCCATTTTCCTGAAGTACTATACTCCAGTGCTGGAGCGGGGATTTTAAGGCAATTCAACAAACTGAATGTAGTCTTCAACCATTTTTTTCGCGTCTGGATTTGAGTAAGATCAATATCTAAAGATAAGTAGAACCTTCGCTCTCTTACCATATTTCGTGCATCATGAAAAGTACCGGTTTCATCAAACCAGCTATTTTCAGTGCCACCCAACATCGTTCTTGCCCCATGGCCAACTGCTAGATTTAGCCATTTAGGAACTTTACTATTTGGTGATATACTCTTTAAATTAAAAGACAACCAGTATGTTTGACCATTATAATCTTTTAAGACTCTACCCATTGCATCTTTCCCAAATAGATCATCCGCCCTTCCATTAAAGGCTAAACCATATTCCACTGGCATATAACTAAGCTTCATCGTAAGGAAATGGGGTTGCTTACTTAATTCCGAAAGGGCAAACATTGATGCACCAGTAATATTTGCCAGCATATCATACCCGCTGAATCCCCATTTTGCTGAATAGCCATCCAGTATCTCAATTATCGATTGAAAAGCGATACCAGAGGCGGCACCCATTAAAATAGATTTCCGATTATCAAGGCCAGCCCAATTCCAACTAGAAGCAGAAGCTCGACTGATCTGATAGGTTGTCCAAACATGGCCTAGTTTATCCATTTGTTGCCATTCTCGCCAATCATTGAAAAAGTGAAATTTTTCTTTTTGATAATTCGCATACCAGGCTTTATTCAGGGCAATAAATGTTCCGGTCCATAGTGAAGTTTGAATACCGCCAATTAACCATTTTCGGGATTTATGAGTATTAAAGGAATCCGGTATTGGTTGCCCGTTTACATTCAAATGAAATAGACTGCTAACAAGCAGTAAAAAAAGGATAGGACGATATATAGAAAACTTCATCAATCTGGCGGTAGCATTCACAATTTACAAAAATCAATATCTTCACCCTATAAACCTATAAAAATATAGAAGAAATGGACGCGGTAATCGAACAAAAGGTTCAGCAGTGGCTAAATGGAAGTTATGATACCGAAACAAAACAGGAGATTAACCGAATGGTGAAGGAGGATCCTGCAGCATTAGCAGATGCTTTTTATAAAAATCTTGAATTTGGAACGGGTGGGCTAAGAGGAATTATGGGTGTGGGTACCAACCGTATGAATAGATATACCGTTGGTATGGCCACTCAAGGGTTTGCCAATTATTTGAAACAGTCTTTTCCTCATGAGGAGATTTCCGTAGCCATTGCACACGATAGCCGAAATAATAGCCGATTATTCGCTGAGATTACGGCAAATGTTATGGCTGCAAATGGTATTAAGGTTTTACTTTTTGAAGCGCTTCGACCTACACCTGAATTATCCTTTACGATTCGATATAAAAAATGTCATGGAGGAGTAGTTTGCACGGCTTCGCATAATCCAAGAGAATATAATGGTTACAAAGCCTATTGGAATGATGGTGGTCAATTGGTTCCACCCCATGATAAAAATGTAATCAAAGAAGTGGATAAGATAATAAATGTTGATGATGTGAAATGGAGTGGGGGTGAATCAAATATTACAATGGTAGGCGCTGAGCTGGACGAAGCCTATATTCAAATGGTCAAGAGTTTAAGTGTATATCCAGAGATCATCGAACAACAGAAAGATCTTAAGATCGTATATACCCCTATACATGGTACTGGAATCAAAATGGTCCCAGATGTACTGAAACGATTTGGATTTGAAAATATTCATTTAGTAGTTGAGCAGTCAGAGCCAGATGGAAATTTCCCAACTGTTGTTTATCCAAATCCTGAGGAAGGTGAAGCGATGAGCTTGGGCTTGAAGAAAGCAAAAGCACTTGATGCTGATATATTATTGGGGACTGATCCAGATGCCGACAGAGTGGGTGTTGGGGTAAAAAATCATAAAGGCGAGTGGGTTTTGTTAAATGGTAATCAAACCGCCGTTCTGGCGTTTAATTATTTAATTGAAGCTAGAAAATCAAAAGGGATTGCCAAATCAAATGATATGGTGGTGAAGACTATCGTTACCACCGATATGATTGATGTATTTGCTGAAAAGAATAATGTAACCTGTTATAACGTTCTAACAGGCTTTAAGTGGATTGCTGAACTCATTAAAGAGAAAGAATCAACAGAACATTATGTGATCGGAGGTGAAGAATCATATGGACTAATGATTGGAAATGGGTTAAGAGATAAAGATGCAGTGAGTGCCGTAGCCCTACTTTGTGAAATGGCCGCTTTTGAAAAATCAAAAGGAAAATCCCTTTATGATAAATTGATTGAGCTCTATATTGAATATGGATTCTACAAAGAGCATCTCATTTCTATAACTAAGAAAGGCATGGATGGCCAGCAGCAGATAGCCAATATGATGGATAGTTTCAGAAAAAATCCCCCTGCTTCTTTAGCTGGTATTTCGGTTGAAAAATTACTGGACTATGAATTGAGAAATGGGAAAAATTTGCAAACAGGTGAAGAATGGGGAATCTCATTGCCAAAAAGTAATGTACTTCAATTCTTACTTAAAGATGGCACTAAAATAAGCGCTCGTCCTTCAGGTACTGAACCCAAGATCAAGTTTTATATTAGCGTAAATACAACCTTATCTGATCGTTCCCATTTTGATGAAGTTGATGAAAAAATGAATAAAAAAATGGAAACGATAATTAAAGAATTAGGACTTTAATTTACGGTTGATTGTTTGTTAAGGCAGGATATTACTTCCTGCCTTTTTTATGGTATTATGTTTGTCCGACAAAAAATCTGTTTAACTTGCATATATGCGTTCGATTGAGGATAAGCCTTTGCATAAAGGATTAAGAAGAAAATTAGTTGAAGAGATCCGGAAAAAAGGGGTTACGGATGAAAGAATATTAGATGCCATAAATAAGGTGCCTCGTCATTTTTTTCTTGATTCAGCATTTGTCAATCAGGCATACGAAGACAAAGCGTTTCCAATCAGTGTAGGTCAAACTATTTCTCAGCCTTATACAGTAGCGTATCAAACACAATTGCTTCAACCAAAGGCTTTTGATAAAGTATTAGAAATTGGAACCGGAAGTGGATACCAAGCTGCAGTACTTTCCGCTTTGGGTGCTTTAGTTTATACAATTGAAAGGCAACGCCAATTATTTGAAGAGCAGAAGGAGTTTGTCTATTTGCGAAATCTTCCTAATATAAAATTCTTTTTTGGAGATGGTTTTGAAGGATTGCCCAGTTATGCCCCGTTTGATAAAGTGATTGTTACTGCAGCAGCTCCTTTTATTCCTCAAAAATTAATTGACCAATTGAAAGTAGGAGGACAGATGGTTATCCCAGTAAATGAAGGCGATCTTCAACGTATGCTTAGAATAACTAAACTAAAAGATGGCGAACTTAAAAAAGAAGAATTCGATCTATTCTCTTTTGTGCCGATGTTAGAAGGAAAATCGTCCGTAAAATAAAAAAAGGCTATCCATCGATAGCCTTTTTATTATTGCATTTGCATATTATCTTGACCACTTTCCATCCTATTATTTTTCCGCTTAAACAGTGTTTGATCAAATTTCCCAAATCGATAAGAGAAATTCAGGCGTATTACTCTCCAATCTTGCCTTCGAGAAAACTCTTGAACGAAAAAATCTGACTCTGAGTAGGTGGCATATCTACGTGTCTTGAATAGATCATTTATACTTAGTGATAAAGATCCTTTCTTCTCTTTCAGAAATTCTTTTCTTATCGCAAAATCTAAAGAATAATTTGGTTTAACATATCCTTGCGCAGTAGTTTGAACAAATCCACCCCAGCCACCGCCGCCGCCGCCTCTCATCCCACCACTCATACCCATTCCGCCACCACGACCACTGCCGCCGCCCCCCTGAGGAAGAATAGTTCTGCTTTGATAATCACCAGTTAGCTGAATAGAATAATTCTTAGGAAGTTTAAACGCCATATTCATCTTGCCGAAAAAACTCCACAGATCATCAATCTTAACAGCAGAGGCTAAATTGTCGGTATTGATCTTCGAATTGTAAAAATTCAAATTCGTAGTGATTTCTAGCCACCTGGTCAATGGATTTCTGAACGTAGCTTCTAATCCATACGCCCTACTATTATTAGCATTGATATAGGTGTTAATAATAACATCTCTTCCAGGAATGGCACTTGGCTCTTTAATTTGATATCGGGTAATTAGATTATTTGTGTATTTGAACCATCCGGTAAATAATACACTATGCCCTTTTTTGAGATTCTTTTGATAAGATAATTCAAAAGAACTTGTGAATTCAGGTATAAGTCCTGGATTTCCTCTGCTGATGTTCAATGAATCTGTATAATCAACAAATGGTAATAGCTGAAAGAAATTTGGTCGGTTAATTCTTCTGGAATAACTCAATTGAAGATCATCTTTATCTGATAACTTCTGGGTGAGGAATACACTTGGGAATAAACTAATCGGAAAAGAATTCTTGAATCTTGATCCATTGGTGATCAATTCTCCCTCATAAGTTGAACTTTCTGCCCGTAAACCAGTTTGATAGGAAAAGGTTTTCCCTATTTTACTCGACAAAGAAGCATATGCAGCATAAACTTGTTCATTATAGCGGAAATTAGCGTTTACGGCAACTATAGGGGTTAATTCACCCGTTATAGGATTCTGAATATAATTTAAATTTTCACTTTTAACATTTCGAATGGAAGCTCTTGCACCTATTTCAATTTTCCCGTCTTCAGAAATTGGATTAACAAAATCAGTTTGGAAGGTAAAGTTGTCGTTTGATCCTTTACCATTTTGTTGTTGATTAATTGGTAGTCCTTTAGGATTGTTATTCAGATCGAAATATCGGGTATTAAAGGCGTTATTACTACCATTACTGCCCAGACTATAATTAATATCTGATGTAAGTTCCATTCCAGATTTCTGAAACAATCTTTTATATCCAAGAGCGACATTATTATTTTTGAAATAGAAAGAACTATTCGCATCTCGTTTTGAAAGGAATGATGTTAATCCGGAATTATATAAAGAATCCGTCTTGATATCCAGATCATCCGTATTATCAAAACTACCTCTTACCATATTACCACTTAAGGTTAGTGTATTACGATTATCAATAAAATAATCAATTCCCCCTCGCATGAATCTAAATGAACCGGTACCTATAGGATTATTGGCCTGATTAAAAATAATATTTGGTGTACTATAGGTTTCTTGACGATAGGATTGACCAGTGCCAATTGTTTTACGTTGATTGTACATGCCGCTTAGAAAATAATTAAATTTTCCTTGACGAACATTAATATCGCCACCGCCATTAACTCTAGCACGAGAGTCGATACCTATTCTGAAATTACCATTGTATCCAGCCTTTCTGTTCTTTTTGAGTACAACATTTAAAATACCGGCCATTCCGCCAGATGCATCATACTTCGCCGAAGGATTAGTAATCATTTCAACAGAGGCTATGGCATCAGCGGGTATTTGATCGAGGGTAAGAGTAGTAGGACGTCCATCAACAAAAATGGTAGGGGAAGCATTACGCATGGTTACATTACCATCTATATCCACGTTGAGACCAGGAATATTACGCATCAACTCAGTTGCTGTCTGGCCTTGAGAAACTAAACTTTTTTCTACGTTGAATATTCGACGATCTACACCCATTTGCATGAAGGGTTTAGATCCTGTAATTTTGATCTCGTCAAGCTGCTTTGAATCAATGGTAAGTTTTATATTTCCCAAGTCCTTATCAGCACTATTCATTATAGCGGTAAAAGGAGTGCCGGGTTTAATACCAAATGAAACTTCCTGGTCATACAATACATAACCAATAGCCGTAATGTTAAGCCTGAATTTTCCGATCACTGGGATATTTTCCAAGGCAAAATTTCCATTTGCTGTAGTAAGCTGTCCGGATATTATTTTCTCTTTCTTTTGTTTAGTTATGGAATCCATTCCATTTTGGATAAGTTGTATAGATGCTGCATCAACGGGCTTGTTAGTTTGAGCATCAACCACTTTGCCATAAAAGCGGCCAATATTCATAGATTGTCCTCCAGGCATAGTTCGATTAATCCCGGCAGGTGGCTGGGCGTATAGAGCTGAAGTCAGAAGAAAAGAAAAAAATAAAAGAAAAATTCTCATGTAAGCGATTTGAAGTTTAGATGCAAAAGCCGGAAAAATCTTGTGGAGTGTGTAAAGTTGTTGAATAAGTAGTTTATTTTTTGGATATGAGTATCATATCATTAAAGCGGCAATAATTACTTGGATAATACCAATGATGAACCCAAGTACACCACCTAAAATTTCCACCATCCGGAATTCTTTTGACATTATCTTGTATAACATATCTTCTAATTGATCTGAAGAAAAAGCACTAACCTTTTCAATTACTATTTGTTCAAGGTCCAAGTCTTGCTTCAGTTCACCCACGTATTTAGACATAATAACAGGAAAAATCGATTCTAGTTCAGCCATTAAGGCAAATTTTAAAGACGATATGGTTTTTTCCCCAATAAACATCGATATCATGGGGAATAATTCGGATAATTTATGATGCAAGAACTGATCTACATGCTTTTCAACCTCGGGCAGAACTTTTTTTAAGTTCGAAGGATTCGCAATTTTCTGTTCAATATCCTGGAAAGACAAAAATTCATTACTGATGAGTGATCCTAATTTTTCAGCAAATTGTTTTTGTCGCTTTGGAAAAATACCTTGAACTGTAAATCCCAGTACGCGTATGGGTAATTTTGGATGAAACAACATCTTTATGGCTATCCAATTGGTAAAATAGCCGATAAAGGCAGAAATCAATGGAATCAGTATGTATGACAGATTCATATAACAAAGAATAAGGCGCAAAGATAAATACTATAATGCCCTCCGTGAAAGGATATTTTTTATGAAATAAAGATTTCCTTATTTTTGCCACCCGTTCATGGAGGGTGTAGCTCAGCTGGTTAGAGCATCAGATTGTGGTTCTGAGGGCCGTGGGTTCGAACCCCATCATCCTCCCCAAAACTTCAGCTATTTGGCTGAAGTTTTTTATTTACCCTTTATCATCTTTTTTATCCATCAGACTAAATGAAGCGTTAAAAGCAGGACTTTCGGCTTGAATCCGTATTATTTTCCTTTATTTTTGGTCATGTTATTTAAAATAACCCGTATTATGTTGAATAGAAAGTCTTTACCCGTACTATTAGTGGTTGCTGCAATTGGTCTTTTCATGACGTTTTCATGTCAAGGCTTGGATAATCCAACAAAATATGAAAGAATTTTTAAGCAGGTAGCTGAAATGCTTGAAGATGGTCATTATAGTCCACATAAAATTGATGACAATTTCTCTAAAGAGATTTTTAAGAAGTTCCTGGATAATCTTGATCCTGAGAAGAATATTTTTTTACAAGCTGATATTCGTGAACTCCGCAAATTTGAATCTACCATAGATGATGAATTGCATGGTTCGCCCATACAATTTTTTATGGCGGTTAATAAAATTTACGATAAACGCTTAAATGAAGTTTCTAACTATTATAAGGATATACTTGCCAAACCATTTTCTTTTACCATAGATGAATCGGTAGTGCTTGATGGCGACAAGCTTGAATGGCAAACAAGTGAGCAGGGAAGAAAAGAAAGTTGGAGAAAAAAAATTAAATATCTAACACTTGAACGATATGCCGATTTGCTTGATGCTAGAGAGCAAAATAAGTCAACAGCAGGATATATAATAAAAGCGGATAGTGAATTAGAGAAAGATGCCCGGAATAAAGTGAATACGATTATGATACGCACTTTTGAGCGTTTGAAAGTGAAGATGAATGAAGAAGAAAGATTCAACATGCTTGTCAATACGATTACGTCAACTATGGATCCGCATACTACTTTTTTCCCTCCTGTAGAAAAAAGATATTTTGATGAGCAGATGAGCGGCCGCTTCTTTGGTATCGGTGCGTCTCTTCGTCAGGAAGAAGGAGAAATAAAAATTGTTACCCTTGTTACAGGAAGTCCGGCATGGAAGTCACAACAAGTCATGATAGGTGATGTGGTTATGAAAGTAGGTCAGGGTTCGGAAGAGCCAGTAGATCTTACGGGTTTTGATACTGATGATGCTGTAAAATTAATCAGAGGAAAAAAGGGGACAGAAGTGCGGCTGACCTTAAAGAAAACAGATGGTTCTATAAAAGTAGTTTCTATAATAAGAGATGAGATCGTTACGGAAGAGACCTTTGCCCGAAGCGTGATCATTAATGAAAACAATCAAAAAATAGGATATATTTTTTTACCAGAATTTTATGCCGATTGGGATAGACCAAATGGGGCTAAAAGTGCTTTGGATGTTGCACGGGAGATCATAAAACTTAAGGAGCAAAAAGTTGATGGTATTATAATGGATCTACGAAATAATGGTGGAGGTTCTTTATATGATGTAGTTCAAATGGTGGGTTACTTTATCGAAGATGGACCTATAGTTCAGGTAAAAGACCGAGAAGGCAGACCTAACGTTTTGCGAGATAGAGATCGTTCAATATTATATGATGGACCACTTGCTGTAATGGTAAATGAATTTTCAGCGTCTGCATCTGAAATTTTCGCTGCGGCTATACAGGATTATAATAGGGGTGTGGTTGTAGGATCAACATCAACCTATGGTAAGGGTACTGTACAACGAAATATCAGTCTGGATAATAATGCTAACCCATTTAGTGTTACTTCTGATCCAGAAACGGCTTTAGGTACCATTAAACTAACCCTTCAAAAATTTTATAGAATAAATGGAGGATCAACTCAATTAAAAGGAGTTACACCAGATATTATCTTACCAGATCAATTCGAATACCTAAAATATAGAGAAAAGGATAACCCTGATGCTTTGCCTTGGGACGAAATTGAGAAAGCTATTTTTGTGCCCACAAGAAATTATAATATTTCTGATGTTGTTCAAAAAGAAAATGAACGAATTTCTAAGAGTGTAACTTTTAATACGATTAAACAAGCTATTACTCAACTTGAAAAAATCAATGATAAAGTTTTTTCACTTAATCTGGATAAATACCGAGCAGAACAAAAGGAGATAAAAGCTATTATTAAAAAAATAGATGAAGTAAATAAACCCTCTTCAGAAATGTCTCTTTCCTTGATTCCAGTTGATGAGAAGCGTTTAGCTCAAGATGCAGATCAGCTTGAGCGAAGAAAACTTTGGGCAAAATCTTTAGGTAAGGATATTTATTTAAAAGAAACGGTTGCGATCATCAAAAGTTTAATCAATCAAGCCTCTTTTGTAAAACAGTAAAATGATATTTTTTAAAAAAGGCTTACTATACAGTACGCCTTTTTTTATTTATAGAAATTACTGGGATGTTTTTTAGGGTTGCTGGTTTCGTTTTTTAGCGTTGTACATTATTTCTGCTTCTTTAAGGGCCTCTACTGCATTTATGATCCCTCCAGTTTTACTTAAATTGGAGAATGGAACTTTATGAATGGATTCGCCACCTTTTTCTGGTAACCCAACTAGCAGACTTATCGCAGAAGCAGATTTTTCTATTGCTTTTTTAACTTCAGCGGGGCTCAGTTCTGGGTATCTACTTAAGATCAATGCTGCCAAACCTGCAACAACTGGACTAGCCATACTTGTACCACTTTCAAAATCATAAGTATTTCCTCCAGGAACCGTTGAATAAATAGATGATCCGGGGGCAAAAACATCCACTTGCTTTGAACTATAATTAGAAAAATAGGCCGCCAGTTTTTCTTCTGTAGATCCGCTTGCTCCAACTGTGATCCAGTTACCAGCTTTTCTTTTTTCGTCACCAATAATCGGATTAGGGTAATTTTCTGATGAATCTAAATTCGTTGATTCATTACCTGCCGCATGAATTAGCAATACTCCCTTGCTTTCTGCTAATCGAACAGCATCATCAACCCATTTTTTCTGAGGTGAAAAGCTTTTACCAAAGCTCATATTGATCACTTTAGCCCCATTTTCTACAGCATATCGAATCGCATTCGCAATATCCTTATCATGCTCATCTCCATCTGGCACAGCCCTTAGAACCATAATTTTAACATGATCTGATACTCCTTTTATGCCGATCTGATTATTTCTATAGGCGGCAATTATACCAGCCACATGTGTACCATGTCTGGGATCTGGACCCATAATATCATTATTACCGTAATAACGGTCATTGATATTGAAATAATCGTCTTTTACGACACTGTTCCGAAAATCCGGAGGTGCTTTTTGTGAAACATCAACGGCAGCTTTCTTTCCTTCATAATAATCGGTGATCTCTCTAATTAATTTAGTATTGGTAAAACTTTCTGCATTTTCTCCGCTCTCAGCTATTGATTGAAATAAGCCTAATAGTAGTGATTTTGCTCGTTGTTGTTCTGAATTGATTGGTTTAAATGTTTGTAGTTGATCACCATTATATACTTGATTACCCCATTGCTTACGTATGATACTATCTGCTGCAGGTAATTGCTCTACCATATTTTTCCATAGCATCACAACCATTGATGCTTCCTTTGCCTGTTCTTCAATCTGTGATTTTGCTCTTACATACATTTGATATTTAACCTTATCAGCGGAGGTTATTAGAGAGGGATCTGATACATTTTCAAATAATGATTTGTACATATAATATACCCTTGCACCTTCATAACTATCTTTGGATACGTTTTTTCCATCTTTACCGCCTATAAAATTCCACCCATGAATATCATCTATGTAACCATTTTTATCATCATCTACACCATTGCCGGGTATTTCCCTGGGATTATTCCAAAGAACAGGTTTAAGGTCTTCATGCGTGGTATCAATTCCAGAATCAATCACCGCTACTAAAACTTCTTTTTTGGCAGCTTTATTCTTTAATATATTGGCATAGGCTTTTTCTAACCCTATACCAAAAAATCCATCTTCAGTCCTATCTAATAAATGCCAATTAAGTGGTGCTTGCTTTTCTGCTTGTTGAGCATAAAGGATTGAACCCAATTGCAGAAAATAGAACATTATGAATACTCTGATCATTATATTATTTTGTTTAAAGTTATAAACTGTATGAATAGCTTGAAAGTTGTATTATTTTTTAACATGGGGTTAAGAGTTATATTTCAAAACGAATTCCTTGTGCAAGCGGCAATTGAGAAGAATAATTGATGGTATTGGTTTGTCGGCGCATATAACACTTCCATGCGTCACTTCCGCTTTCTCTTCCACCACCAGTCTCCTTCTCGCCACCAAATGCTCCACCAATCTCGGCACCACTGGTTCCAATATTTACATTAGCTATGCCACAATCACTTCCATTTATAGACAAGAAATATTCAGCTTCTCTCATGTTCAATGTCATTATTGCTGATGAAAGTCCCTGAGGAACATCATTTTGAATGGTAATGGCTTCCTCAATAGATGCATATTTCATAACATATAAAATAGGTGCAAATGTTTCATGTTTAACTATAGGTAAGGATGGATTTACTTCAGCTATACATGGTTTAACATAACAACCGCTTTCAAAACCTTCACCAGATAATACTTCAGGTTCTACTAAAAACCTACCTCCTTGTTCTTTGCAATCAGCAATTGTTTTCCAATATGCCTCCACAGCATCTTTGTCGATCAACGGACCAACATGAGATGAAGTTTCTAGCGGATTACCAATTTTTAGTTGAGAATAGGCTTTAATTAATCGATCCATAAATGATGGATAAATGGATTCATGGATGATCAGTCGGCGAGTAGAGGTACATCGTTGTCCGGCAGTTCCTACAGCGCCAAATAAAGCACCCAATACGGCCATTTCCATATCTGCAGAAGGAGAGATGATTATGGCATTGTTGCCGCCTAGTTCAAGTAAAGATCGACCTAATCTTGCCGCAACAGTAGCCGCAACAGCTTTACCCATTTTGGTTGAACCCGTTGCTGATACTAAAGGAACACGAGGATCTGCTGAAAGCCACTCACCTGTTTCTCTTTCTCCAATGATCAAACAACTTACTCCTTCAGGAACATTATTTTCTTTAAAAACTTCAGCGGTAATTTTTTGACAGGCTATAGCACAAAGAGGGGTCTTTTCTGAAGGTTTCCATATACAAACATCTCCACAAACCCAGGCGAGTGCAGTATTCCAGCTCCATACTGCTACTGGGAAATTAAACGCAGATATGATTCCTACTGAGCCTAATGGATGCCATTGTTCATACATGCGATGACCCGGACGTTCACTAGGCATGGTTAATCCATATAATTGCCGGGATAAGCCCACTGCAAAATCACATATATCGATCATTTCCTGAACTTCACCCAAACCTTCCTGAAGGCTTTTACCCATCTCCCATGAAACCAATCGGCCTAATGGATCCTTGTATGCTCGTAGTTTCTGACCAAGCTGTCGAACCACTTCACCACGTTTTGGAGCTGGCCAGTTTTTCCATTCCAGGAAAGCTGCCCCAGCTTTTTGAATAATATCATCATATCCTTTCCGATCAGCAAGAGATACAGAAGCAATAGGTTTTCCATCTACAGGGGAAAAAGAGGTAATGGATCCGGATGATGATCCAAGCCATTGTTGTCCAGTACTTAAACCATGATTATGGGAAGAAATACCTAGTTGAGTTAAAAAATCTTTCATCGCGTTATAATTTTTGGATCTTCTCGATGATATTCGTAGTTGAATATCCATTTACAAATGGAATGATCTCTACTTTTCCACCATTAGATAAAACATGTTCTGCTCCCACTACCTGATCTATTGCATAGTCGCCACCTTTAACAAGTACTGTTGGCGTAAAAGATTCAATGAGTTGAAGAGGGGTTTGTTCATCAAATAAAACTACTGCATCTACGATTTCTAAGGAAGCCATCATCCAACACCTGAAAGATTCATGGTGTATTGGCCTTAAATCACCTTTTAAACGTTTGATTGACGCATCTGAATTTAGAGCCACAATAAGTTTATCTCCAAGGCTTGCACTTTGGGTTAGTAACTCAAGATGGCCACTATGTAAAATATCGAAACAACCATTCGTGAAAACAACTGTCAGTCCATCCAGCTTCCATTTACTACAGAGATCTGTTAATCGCTCTTTTGATAGTATCTTTTTGGGTATCCTATCCGTTTGATTCATGTCTTGTTCTATTGATAACTGGTAATAATATGAGTAAAAGTATTCCTGAAATAACTACAATGATGGTTTGAAATAGCCAGAGAAGCCAACCAAAAGTAAGGCCTTGAACTTCTGGAATTCCATAAAGCGTTAGTGTTTTTTGAACTGCAAGTTGATAAGCACCGATTCCTCCTTGTGTGAGGATCATGGCAATACTTCCAAAAGAGAGAATGGTAAAAGATGGATTAATTCCTAGATGAGCTACCGAAGACAATGCCAAAAAGCCTAATCGAATACTCAGCAAATACATTGTCCAAATAAAAACAGTATGAAAAAAGAACGCTGCTTTTCTTTTTAAGTATCTGATACTGGTCAGCCCGGCCCAGATTCCTGATAAAATTCTTCTTGCTTTCCCAATCATGCCAATATGGGCATATCGAATGAATACAAAACGCATTAAAAAAAAGAAAAATATAAAAATGAATATAAAAGTACCCAAGTTGATTGGATTAAATTTTGTTCTAAAGACATGGCCAAACTCATCATTTGCATATCCACCTAAAAGGTCCACTTGCAGAAAGATGGTAATAAAAAAAACGATAAACAAACTGATCACATCTACAGCTCGTTCTGCTACCATCGTTCCAACTAACTTATCCACTGGAGCCTTCTCATATTTAGCGAGAATGGTACATTTCATTACCTCGCCTAATCTGGGAACCAAAAGGTTAAAAAAATAGCTAAGCATCACGGCAATGAACGTATTTTTTGAAGAAGGATGAAAACCCAATGGTTCCATTAAGATTTTCCATCTCAATGCTCTGCTGTAATGACTTGCCAAAAAAACCAATGCTGCGGGAATGGCAATCCAAAATTGAGCCCCTTGGATTGATTGCTTCATCATGGATATCTCAGCATCTGTGAGATTACGACTGCTGTACCAAAGTAAGACCAAACCCAAACCAAGGAAAAACGCATATTGAACCGCAGCAATCAGATTCTGTCTCATAATGGTTTAATGCAGAGTACCTAATTTAAGATTAAGAGATTTACACTAGTATGGTACAATTCCGAGTCAAATATAGATAATTGATAAACAATATCTTAGAATTAAATAAACGATTAAAAGACAATGTTTTATATCCTTTAAAATGACGCCTATCATGTTGCCTAATATTTATTACCTTTGCACTCGTTTAGGGTATATATTTTTAACATCACCATCGGTAAATGACAGCCAAGAAAAGGATTTTATTCATTGCTAATGAAATGTCTCCCTATCTTGAACTTACAGAGTTCTCAGAGATAGTGAACAAATTAGCTATAAAAGCTAATGATAGTGGGTTTGAGGTCAGATGCATCATGCCCCGTTTTGGTGTGATCAATGAACGCAGACACCGGTTGCATGAAGTTGTTCGCCTGTCGGGTATTAACGTTTCGATAGAAAACGATGATTATCCTCTCCAGATTAAAGTTGCTTCACTGCCTAATGCACGACTTCAAGTTTATTTTCTCGATAACGAGGATATGTTCAAACGTAAGTTTGTTTTTACGGATGAAGATGATAAATGGTATGATGATAATGCCCTACGTTCGGTTTTTTTCTGCAAGGGTGCTTTGGAGACCGTGAAGAAATTTGGTTGGCCTCCTGATATCATCCATGCATCTGGATGGATGACCGGTCTTATACCTGGGTATTTAAAAACTGTTTACAAAAAAGAACCTGTTTTTGGTAACAGTAAAATTATTTACACTATTGGGGAAAATACATTTACGGAATCGCTTGGAGAAGGGTTTCTTAAGACAGCTCAGATACACGCTTCTATAAAAGAAAAAGACCTAGAACCTTACAAAGAAAGTAACAACACATCGATGTTCCGAGGTGCAGCTCAATATGCTGATGCTATTACTTTTGGATCAGCTAATGTTGAACAGGAGCTCGTAGCTCAATTCAGTAAAGTAAAAGGGAAGAAGGTTATTCCTTTTCAGGAAAATACTGATTTAACAGAGTATTTACAATTGTATCGCGACCTTGCTGATAAGTAAGAAATTTGAAAAAATTTGCCGGTGAATCGGAATTTGTTAAGTAGATTATTCGTAGCTCTATATGTTCTTTTGCTAGTTGGTGTTGGATGTACCAAGATTAAAAGTACTGAGATTGGCACCAGCCTTATTCCTGTTGTTGATAATATCAGCACTTTTGATACTCTTCTTGAAGTTGAAACAGAGAATTTCATTCTTCCTGATTCTTCCTATCCACGTTTGTCCCTTACTTCAATAGGTGGAATTCCTACGTTGATTGCCGGGCAGATAAATAATGACCCACAGTTCGGTAAAACAACCGGATCCTTATTTTTCCATTTCAAACCATCTGGTTTTCCTTATTCTTTTGAAACGACTAATAAAGACAGTCTTTATCTGGATTCGGTAGTATTATGTATGAACTGGAGTGGTTATCTCATCGGGGATACCAATCGACTTCAAAAATTCAATGTACACCTACTAGAGTACACACCTCGTTTCGATTCTTCCTATAGCTTAAGAGATATTATCCCTTACGATCAGTTGTTAGGGACCAGAATATTTGCACCATCTGTATTGAATGATTCTTTGTATCTCTTCCGCCAAACAACAGCTAATCAATTGCGTATTCGCTTAAGTGATGATTGGGGCCGACAATTACTTAAACTAGATTCATCAGCAGGGAAGCCTTTTAATAATGATTCTTTATTTCGTCGTTTCTTACCCGGTTTGGCGGTAGTCCCAGATCCCAATAGTAACACTGGTAATGCACTAATGGGTTTTAATCTAAGTGATACCAGCAGTTACATTCGGATTTACTATAGATACACCTTAGGTGGCAAAATGGATACCACACATAAATCTTTTCGTTATGGTGGGAATGCCGGATTTGTCAATAACATTAAGCGTAATCATCAAGGATCTGAAATTTTTAATGCAGCGCAACCTGGTCCTGATAGTATAATTTATATCCAAACAACTCCAGGTTCTTATGCCAAGATCAGGGTGAAATCTTTAAATGGTTTTAAAACTACTAAAGGAAATGTTCTGGTGCATAATGCTCAATTGGTTATGACTCAAGTCCCCACAACGGGTCAGAATGATGATCTTTTTATTGCTCCAGATTTCTTATATCTTGATTATATCGATTCCATTAAAAATATTCGTCAACCTTTTCTTTTTGACGCCTTCCCAGATGGATCTCTTGAGCCAGCAATTTTTGGTGGAGTTCGTAAGTCCATAGCTGGGCCTGTTGGAACTATAAATAATGAATATAGATTCAATATTACCAGATATATCCAAGGTGTGATTACACGTAATGATCCCAACTTCCAGTTATATCTTTCTTCTCCTCATCTTATTTTTTATAGTACTCCGGCTCTATTCTCTGGTTTAAATCCAATTGCTAAGGGGAGAGTAAAATTAGGTGGCGGGAACAATCGATCCGGAAAGAAAATGTATTTGAGAATAGTGTACTCAAAACTTTAGTCTATTTCATATATTTGCATAAACACAAACTAACGCATTATGCCTTACCTGTTTACTTCAGAATCTGTTTCTGAAGGTCATCCCGACAAAGTTGCTGATCAGATTTCAGACGCCCTAATTGATAACTTCCTCGCTTGGGACCCTCAGTCGAAAGTGGCTTGTGAAACCTTAGTGACTACCGGTCAGGTAGTACTAGCCGGAGAAGTTAAATCAACCGCTAATCTCGACGTACAGAAAATCGCCCGTGGTGTGATTGAAAAAATTGGCTATACCAAAGGTGAATACATGTTTGAAGCCCAATCTTGTGGTATCATCTCTGCCATTCACGAACAATCTCCTGATATTAATCAGGGTGTTGAACGTAAAAAGAAAGAAGATCAAGGAGCCGGTGATCAGGGTATGATGTTTGGTTATGCTACAAACGAAACAGATAACTATATGCCTCTGGCCCTAGATCTGGCACATAAGATACTTCAGGAACTATCTGGGATCCGTCGCGACAAGAATTCTAAAATGCCTTATCTGCGTCCAGATGCCAAGAGCCAAGTTACGATTGAGTATGATGATAACGACAGACCTGTTCGTATAGATACTATTGTAGTCTCTACACAACATGATGCCTTTGATAAGGATGAGAAAATGTTGGCTAAGATCAAAGCTGATGTGATCAACATCGTTATTCCTAAAGTAAAGGCAAGATGCAAGAAAGAAGTTCAGAAATTATTCAACGATAAGATCACTTATCACGTGAACCCAACTGGTAAATTCGTTATCGGAGGACCACACGGCGATACAGGATTAACTGGACGTAAAATCATCGTGGATACCTATGGTGGAAAAGGTGCTCACGGTGGTGGTGCATTCAGTGGTAAAGATCCTTCTAAAGTGGATCGTAGTGCCGCTTATGCAGCCCGACATATCGCTAAAAACTTGGTAGCTGCTGGTGTTTCAGATGAGATTCTGGTTCAGGTTTCATATGCGATCGGTGTAGCAAAACCAATGAACATTTTCGTGGATACTTACGGTACTTCAAAAGTTAACATGACTGATGGGCAGATCGCTCAAATCGTTGACAAATTATTCGATATGCGCCCTTATGCAATCGAAACTCGATTGAAACTGCGCAATCCAATTTATAGCGAAACAGCGGCGTACGGCCACATGGGAAGAGAATCCAAAATAGTAGAAAAGACATTTGAAGGTGCTGGCGGTAAAAAAGTAAAACTTAAAGTTGAACTGTTTACCTGGGAGAAATTGGATTATGTAGATAAAGTTAAAAAAGCTTTTAAGTTAAAATAGTTTAAGCCCCCATTTGGGGGCTTTTTTAATTTTTACAAAATGCATTCAAATCCCTGGAAAATACTGGCAGCGAAAAACGTTTATGAAAATCCCTGGATACATGTCACAGAATTTGAAGTACTCAAACCAAAGGGGAAAGAAGGTATTTATGGCAAAGTTTCATTTAAGAACAGAGCAGTGGGAGTGGTAGCCATTGATTCCGAATCTCAAGTTTTCTTAGTAGGTCAGTATCGTTTCACGTTAGAACAATATTCATGGGAATTACCGGAAGGGGGAAGCCCAATAGATGAATCTCTTTTAGCCACTGCAAAAAGAGAATTATTAGAAGAGACAGGTATTAAAGCCAAGAAATGGGAACATCTATTGGACATCCATTTATCGAATTCCGTTACGGATGAGTTTGGATGTATATATCTGGCTACAGATCTAGAATATGGTGAGTCAAATCCTGAGGATACAGAGGTTTTAATGGTAAAAAAACTACATTTGGATTCGGCAATTGACATGATCTATAAAGGTGAGATTACCGATTCATT
Source organism: uncultured Sphingobacterium sp. (assembly GCA_964441425.1). Classification (GTDB taxonomy): domain Bacteria; phylum Bacteroidota; class Bacteroidia; order Chitinophagales; family Chitinophagaceae; genus Pollutibacter. The sequence continues at coordinate 69,438 of CAYTXC010000010.1, forward strand.
AACTATTGCCGGTTTACTCAGAACAAAATTGTTATTCATTGAAAGGAAGATCAATTAATCAAAAAGCAGCATTTGTAATAGGTCGTCAACCCGTGATGGAAGCATTGAACGCTGGCAAACCACTGGAAAGGATCTTTATTCAAAAGAATTCTACAGGAGATGTTATCAACGAAATTAGAAAAGCTGCTTTTGTTGCTCGAATTCCTGTAAATACTGTTCCCATAGAAAAATTAAATTCTTTATCACGGGCTAATCATCAGGGAGTAATTGCCATTGCCGGACTAGTGGACTATATGGATCTTCAGGATGTAATCGATCATGTGGTTGCATCTGGTGAAACCCCACTATTTGTGATTTTGGACGGAATTACTGATGTCCGAAATATTGGTGCAATTGCACGTAGTGCACTGTGTTGTGGAGCTCAGGCTATAATTATTCCAGATAAAGGGGTAGGTGCCATCAATGAAGAAGCCATGAAATCCTCTGCAGGGGCGTTAAATTCTATACATATTTGCAGAGTAGAAAGTTTATTAAAAGCTGTGGATACCCTTCACTTAAATGGGGTTCAAGTTTTTACTGCTGAAATGAAAGCCTCTTCTGTGCTGTCCAATATTGATTTTTCTATACCATGTTGCGTTATTATGGGTAGCGAAGATAAAGGTGTTCAATCCTTTTTAAGAAAAGCTGCAGACGATACATTTACGATACCAATGTCTGATAAATTTGAATCCTTTAATGTTAGTGTGGCTGCAGGGATTATACTTTATGAAGCTTTTCGGCAGCGTATTGGCTGAGTAATTCTTGTCGATACATTTCCCGATCCACAATATATCGCTGAATAAATTCTGGAATAATTTTGTTGACCCAGTATAGTATTCGATTGATTTTCCCTGGTATGAACATTTTTTTTTCTGCGAACATGGCCTTTATGGACGCTTCAGCTACAGCTGAGGGTAGCATTACAGATTTTTTGCCAATACCTTTCATTTCTTTATGAATTTCCTTCATTCTGATGTTTGAATCTACACTGCCCGGACAAATAATACTAACCTTTATAGATGTATTCTTCAAATACACATATAATGACCTGCTGAACGAAATAATAAAGGATTTTGATGCTACATAAACTTCTTTATGCGGCATATCAAAAAAAGCACCTAAACTGGCCATATTTAGAATATGTGCTTTTTTTAATTTAAGCATTTCAGGTATCATCAACCTACATAGATATACCGGTGCCTGACAATTTATAGCAATCTGTTTTTCGTAAAATCCAGGAGGGAATCTAGTAAATGCTCCATTTGATCCAATACCTGCATTATTGATCAAAATATTTACGATGTAATGCTTTGAATTGATCACATCTATCAGTTGACTGCAATTTTCCAAAACAGTAAGATCTGTTTCATAAAAAAAAACTTCGACTCCATACATCATGGTGATGCTTGATGCTTTTTCAGCTATTTGCTCATTTGGAAGAGATACCATGATTAAATTGTGCTTTCTCCTTGCTAAACTTTCACAAATAGCTAACCCAATCCCTTGACTGGCTCCTGTAACTAAGGCAAAATATTTATTGATCAACGATTCTCTCTTATCCATTTTATCGTTTTTTCAATTCCATCATACAAAGGCGTTATAGTATAGCCCAATTGTTTCACCGCTTTTTCACTATTCAATGCCCAATGGTAATCATATCGATTAACCCATTCTGGTGTTATCATTGGCGAAGATTCGGTAACTTCTGCCCACCACTTGAATACTTGGCTGACTGCTTTAAGTATTGGAAAGGGCAAGTGATATAATCTTTTTTTTACACCACTGATAAGCATGATACAATGCATCAATTCATTGAAGCTGGCATTTACACCCCCTAATATATATCGTTCACCTGAACGACCTTTATCCATGGCTGCTATATGACCATCTACCACATCGTCAATAAAACAATAGGATCCAATATCATTTCCTGTACCTGGTATCAAATGCCATTTCCCTTTCAAATAAAGTTCTACGATTTTGGTTACGGGATTACTTCCACAATCTAGTCCAGGCCCATATACTCTTGCCGGATTCACAGTAGTAACAAAAAGTCCTTTATGGGCGAATTCCTGTACAATATTTTCAGCTTGTGTTTTTGTTTCTTCATATGAATTAAAATAGGGTATAGTTCTTGGAAATTCTTCATTTATGGGTTCAACTACAGAAGGACCCAATACCCCTGCTGTAGATGTATATACCATTTTTTCTACACCTTCTTCAAATGCGGCCTCTAAAATATTGTTAGTTCCCTCTACATTAATTTTATAGTAGGTTGTTTGTTCCTTTGCCCACAATCGTGCGTAAGCCGCTAAATGATAAATTTTATCTATCCCATTTATTGCTTTTCGCAATCGCTTATAATCATTGATGTCACCTAAAATCAGCTCAATGGCTGGATGATCAAATAGCGGAGACATTGGTTTTGTTCGGCAATAAATACGAATCTTTTCTCCTCTGTCAACAAGTTTTTTTGTAAGATGTGAGCCAATATATCCAGAGGCTCCAGTTATCAGTGTAGGCATATCCCATTGAACTACAAACTATATACCGCATAATCAGTGGTTTTGTAAGTTGTTGCATCATGTATGATTCCACTTTTAACTTACCTTTATTTTGAAAATTCGACAATGGAATTCAGAAAGGAGCTCATTATCAGGCCATTCAAACACAAAATTGACTTTAAGGATAAGATTTTATTGATCGGTTCCTGCTTTTCTGATAATCTGGGTGAAAAATTACGTCATTTTAAATTTGATGTTCGCATCAATCCAAATGGAACACTTTTTAATCCAGTAAGCATAAGTAAGGCATTATCTTCTTATATAGCATGTAAATCTTATAATCCTGATGACCTTTTTTTTCATGATGATCTTTGGAAATCATGGGATCATCATTCTCAATTTTCGCATCGGGAGCAAAATGAGATCTTACGTACCATCAACACGTCTATTCAAGAGACACATAATCTGCTTAAGCGTTCGAGCTGGCTTATTATCACGCTAGGATCCGCTTGGGTTTATGAAAAAGAAAATGGATCTGTTGTAGCCAATTGCCATAAAGTTCCAACGGATAAATTTAGAAAAAGGTTACTTACTGCACTGGAAACAAAAGCAATGCTTGCCGATTGCATTCATGAATTAACTTCCTTTAATCCTTCCATTCGCATCCTGTTTACTATTAGCCCGGTAAGGCATTTACGTGATGGTTTTATTGAAAATAATAGAAGTAAAGCTGTATTGATCCAGGCTGTTCATGATCTCCTTGAAGAAAAAAATAATATAATGTATTTTCCTGCCTATGAATTTATAATAGATGATCTCAGAGATTATAGATTTTATGCTGAGGATATGGTTCATCCCAATTATATGGCAACTGATTACGTATGGGAAAAGTTTCAGCAGTCCTGTATTAATGATAGATCTCTGTTTTACTTTAAAGATATCAATTTGATCAATGCGGCAAAAGCCCACAAGCCCTTTCAACCCGATACGGCTGCCCACCAACAGTTTAGAAAAAAGAATTATAATCTTGTAAAAAAATTACAAGCTGAGCTGCCAGAATTGAATTGGGAATCTGATTTAGAATTCTTTAAGGATTAGTGTACTCTATCTCCTCGTATATCCATTTGTTTCATCACATCAGCCTCATAATTCAACCATTCCTGCCAACGGGCTCGTACTTTCTCTTTTGGTAGATAATGCTCTGCCAGTTCAATAAAAAGGGTATAATGCCCGGCTTCACTTTCCATGAACTTCCGGTAGAAATTGCGCATATAAGCATCATCCAGTCCTTCACTTAACCTTTTAAAACGTTCACAACTTCTCGCTTCGATTAGGGCTCCAATAAGCAGTGCATCTAAGAACCTTTCCTCAGGAGACCCCCCTTTTTTCTGGTATTCCAATAGTTTATTTACATAAATATCTTTCCGCTGTTTGCCTAACTTAAGCCCACGTTTATGCAATTCTGCCAACACTTGGCGAAAATGCCCCCATTCTTCAGTAACGATTGGAGCCAGTTCCTCCACTAGTTTCTCTTTTTCTGAATATTTCTGAATGATCGAAATACAATTCGTAGCCGCCTTTTGCTCGCAAAAAGCATGATCGGTCAATATTTCCTCTATAGTTTTTTCTGCCAGATCCACCCATCTAGGGTCTGTGGTAAGCTTTAAACCCAGTATATTTTTTACATCTTGTTCATGCATAGAGGGCAAAAATAAATCTATACAGATAAATTTTCACTTAGATTTGAACTTAAATGGTATGCCATGCGGGTATTTTCCTTTCTTTTTAGTCTTCTTCTGACCATAGGACTCACCTACGTTTTAGATACAACGGCAGTTTTGCCTGCCCCTTTAGGAAAACTGCTAAGCCCCCAGGAGGGAATTTGGCAAAATGCTGAACCGGTTGATGGGGATATTAGCCAGACCTTATCCATGCCTTCCTTAAAGGGCAATACAGAAGTCTATTTTGATGAGCGTATGGTCCCTCATGTATTTTCTGATAATGAGGAAGATGCCTATTTTGTGCAAGGCTATTTGCATGCTAAATTCAGACTATGGCAGATGGAATTTCAAACCCATTTTATTTCAGGAAGAATTAGTGAAATAGTAGGGGATAAGGGGCTGGAAGTTGATCGTAAACATCGAAGAATGGGTATCACCAGTGCCGCAGAAAAAACATTAGCCATGTGGGAAGCAGATACCGAAATAATGAACATGTGTAATGCATATACAGCAGGAATCAATGCATACATTTCGGACCTGCCTGAATCTAAACTCCCACTGGAATATAAATTACTCGGATACAAGCCTGAACGTTGGACTAATTTGAAATCAGTTCTATTTTTTAAGGCTATGACCATGGACTTGGCAGGTGGTGATAATGATTTTGAGCAGACCAACTTGCTACGTATTTTAGGTGAAGATGATTTCCAGATGTTATTTCCGGAGGCTCCAGATTCGCTTTCACCGATAATCCCCAAAGGAGTTCCTTTTACTAAGTCAACGGAGATTCCGATACAGCCGATCAATGCCGATGCTGAATATTTTCACAGACAAGATTCAGTTTGGTTTGCCGACCAATTCAAGCCAGATCCGGATAATGGAAGTAACAACTGGGTTTTATCAGGTAGTAAAACACAAAGTGGTAGTCCAATCTTATGTAATGATCCACATTTGGGATTGACTCTTCCCGCCATTTGGTTTGAGATACATATCCAGACGCCAACATCAAATGCTTATGGTGTTTCTTTTCCAGGTTTACCTGGTGTTGTTATTGGTTTTAATGATCATATTGCCTTCGGTTTTACCAATGCTGGACGAGATATGAAAGACTATTATGAGATCAAGTTCAAAGATGAAAGTCGATCTGAATATTGGTTTAATGGTGAGTGGAAAAAAGCAGATCTGAGAATTGAGCAGATTAATATAAAAGGTAAACAACCATACATCGATACCGTTTCTTATACCATTTTCGGTCCTGTTATATATGATAAAACATTTAATGACCGATTAAAACAACATAAGGCCTATGCCTTAAGCTGGATCGCCCATTCTCCATCCAATCCAATGCGGATGTGGTATCAACTCAATCGGGCAAAAAATTATAATGACTATCTGGAAGCCATTAAGTATTTTAATGAGCCATCACAAAATATTTTGTTTGCAAGTAAAGAAAATGATATTGCGGTAAAACAGGAAGGAAATTTCCCGCTTCGCTGGCCTGGACAAGGGAAGTTCATAATGCCGGGGTTCGATAGCAGCTATATGTGGAAAGGATATATTCCTAGAGAAGATAATCCTTTTGTTCATAATCCCACTCAAGGTTATATTAGTAGTGCCAATCAACGTCCTGTTGATTCTACCTATCCTTATTTTATTCCGGGTAACTACGATATGTATAGAGGGATCTCCATTAATCGGAGATTGGATTCAATCAAAAATGCCACCCCTCAAGACATGATGAAACTGCAGAATGATAATTATGATGTTTTTGCAGAACAACTTCGACCAATAATGCTAAAATATGTTAATCGTAATGAACTTTCTAAGCAGGCTGTAAATTTCCTCACTCAACTAGAAACATGGGACTTGAAGCGTTCTGTTGAAGCCAGTGGGGCTACAATTTTTGATCATTGGGCAGATTCACTGAGTAAAGCTATTTTCGAAGATGAATTGGCTCGTAACGAGCTTCCTATCCTTTTCCCTAAGGATTATATTTTGGCACAATACCTGATCCGAGATTCTACATCATTTAAATTCATAGATGATATACGAACTCCACAACCAGAAACCTTAACGGATGTTTTAATTAGTACTTTGGAAAAAGCAACATTAGTACTAACTAAATTGGATAAAGAAGGAAAGCTTTCTTGGGGTAAATTCAAGAATACGACTATTTATCATCTTCTCCGTAACAACATGATGCCGTTTGCTAAGGAAAGTTTACCTATTGGTGGTGGCGAAAATATTATCAACGCCACAAAACATGCTCATGGTCCGAGTTGGAAAATGATCATACACCTTACTACACCTACGGAAGCCTATGGAATTTATCCAGGTGGACAAGATGGAAATCCAGGAAGTAAATACTATGATAATAGTGCTATGGACTGGGCCAATGGTCAATATTATAAGCTTTGGGTAATGACAAAAAATGAGATTGCGGATCCTAGAATCAAAGCTAAAATGGTGTTCAAGAAATAAATTCTATATCATGAAATTAGTCATCAGCTTAATGCTTACGTCAATGCTCACCTTTGCATTTGGATTGTTCTTACCGTGGTGGAGCTTGATCTTAGCCTCATTCTTTGTGGCATTAGCAGCAGGTAATAAGGCTTTGCCTTCTTTTATTGCTGGCTTCCTTGGCGTTTTTTTATTATGGGGTATTATGACTTGGATGATCAGCAGTGGAAATCATCATATACTTGCTCACAGGATGTCGAGGGTTATATTGAAGAATGACAATCCTACCTTATTAATAGTAATAACAGCCTTCATTGGAGGTATATTAGGGGGTATTTCAGCATGGAATGGTAGCATATTGAGAAACCTTTTCCGCCCAAAAGACTAATGCGTATCTTTGCCTAGGTTTGGAATTTTGCCCGGCATGCAACCGGGGTTCCTCCGGAATTAAAATTCAGTACATGGCAAATTTGCACAATAGGATCTCCCGTAAGGAGCTCAAAGAGCGTATTTTACATGATCATACGCCAAGGACAACAATTTCCTTTTATAGGTATATCTATCTCCCTGATCCAGAAACATTCCGAAATGCCTTATATAAGGATTTCTCAACTATTGGTGTTTTGGGCAGGATTTATGTAGCCAGCGAAGGTATAAATGCCCAGATAAGCGTTCCAACTTCGAATCTGCAAATCTTTAAAAATTACGTTTATGGATTAGACGGATTTAATGGGCTGAGATTAAATATTGCTGTGGAAGATGATGGCAAATCATTTTTTGTATTAGATATTAAGGTTCGTCATAAAATTGTTGCAGATGGGATTGAAGATCCAAATTTTGATATGATGAACCGTGGAAAGTACGTTGATGCAGAACACTTCAATCAACTCACCAGCGATACCAATACCATTGTGATCGACATGAGAAACCACTATGAATATGAAGTAGGTCATTTTCAGAATGCATTAGAAGTACCTAGTGATACTTTTCGAGAGCAATTACCAATGGCTGTTTCTATGCTAGAGGAAAATAAAGAAGCTAATATCATTATGTATTGTACCGGTGGCATTCGTTGTGAGAAAGCCAGTGCCTATATGCTTCATAAAGGCTTCAAAAATGTTTTCCACTTAGAAGGTGGTATAATCAACTATTGTAAAGAAGCGAAAGAAAAGGGCCTAGAGAATAAATTCATTGGGAAAAATTTCGTTTTTGATGAAAGACTGGGTGAACGTATTTCACCAGACATTATAGCAACTTGCCATCAATGTGGCAATCCTGCTGATACCCATGTGAACTGTGCCAATGAAGGTTGTCACTTGTTATTCATTCAATGTGAATCTTGTGCAACTGATTTTGAAGGTTGTTGCAGCAAAGAATGCCAAGGCGTAATTCACTTACCGTTGGAAGAGCAAAAAATTCTTCGCAAACAAAAAAATAATGGTCAGAAGATCTTTAATAAATCAAAAAAGAATCTTTTAAAAAACTAAAAAGCTTCAAAGAAATTCTTTGAAGCTTTTTAGCAGTATCCTTAAAATGCAGGATCCTGTGGAGTATTGGGATTATTATCTCGCTCCCTGAAGGGGTAAGGCATATTTCTGCGTTTCATTTCACTATTAGGTCTTCCGAAACGACGCATATCCTCCAGGCGATTACTGCTCAGATATAATTCAATACATCTGTTTCTATATACTTCTAATAATAAATTTGTAGCATCTACCGTTCCTGTATAACCAGCAGCAATGTTTGCACCAACCCCAAGTCGATCCTGAGCAGGTGTTTGCTGTAAAATTCCGTCTAAAATCAATTTTGCACCATTCAAATCTGGATTCGATTGACGTAAAATACATTCAGCCTGAATAAGCTTAACCTCATCTGGAAGATAAATTGGAATTGCTCTGGTTGTAGCATTCCAGAATCCATTTAATCTAAATCTAGGAGCTCCTGAAGTGGCAATTGTGGTATAGAATGCAATACGGGCATCGTTAACTGCCGGTCTTAAGCCTACCGGTAATCCAAAAGTAGAATCAACAGGCTGATAGATATTATTTGAAGAGGTAACCGTTACAAAAACGGGATTCGGATTTAAGGATTCATAATTCAGCACAGAAGTTTTAGTGGCATCAACAGCATTTGCAGCAGCAAGGGCTACAGAGGTGTTTCCAGCATATAAAGCATATCTGGCCCTTAATGCTTGAAGTGTATTGACAATATCCAATCCTGAAGGGGCATCAGATAGGAATAGTGCAGATATTGGAGCAGCATTAACCTGGGCAATAGCTGCATCTAAAGTGGCTAAAGCTCTGGAATATCCAACAGCACGGGGTACAAATTTTGTTGGGCTACTTACAGGTGCTCCAATTGTATCTGGAATATTCTCCCATAACATACTTAAATTTCCTAAAGCAAGTGCCTTGAAAATGGAAGCATAAGCGATCAATCCGCTTTTATAACCAGGATCTGCAACCAATTGTGCGGAGGATATTACAGTATTGGCATCATAAATCACTTTACAGTTACTGATCCAAATACTACCTAATAAACCATTGTTTCCATCAACGGCAGCACCACCATTTCCCAAATTTAGCTCTGAAGTATTACCGGAATTGACAACAAAGGTTTCACCAGTGGTAAGTCCCACAGCACTCATCATAGAAGGATGTACAGAAAGAGCATACGTTCGTTGCAGTCCAACTGTAATACCCATTAATCCTTTTGCAGATGATAAAACCTGCGAATCAGATGCGGCATTTGGATTTTTGTAATCTTTGGTACAGGCTGCGAAAAGCAGAACTGCAAAAAGTCCAAGTACTGAATGTATATATTTTATCTTTTTCATATTATTCGATTTGAAGCGATTAAAATTTTGCTTGTAAACCAATACTAATAGTTCTTGGGATAGGTACTGATCCAAAATCAATTCCCCTCAGTAGCGTACTTTGGCCACCAGCATTAACCTCAGGATCATAACCTACATATTTAGTCCAAACGAAAAGATTCCGACCACTTAAACTTAAGCTAAGATCTCTGAAAATTTTATTAATGCTACCAAAATTATAGCTTGCTGAAAATTCACGGATACGAACATTACTTCCATCCTGTACTCTCCATTCTTCAATTCCATATATACCTGTAGCAAATACCGCATTTGGATTATATGCACTTATATAGCCTCGAGGTAGTTTGCCATTATGTTCCATCTCTGCAATTTTACCATTACCTACACCTTGACGAGTACGGAAATCTGCATTAAAGACATCATTTCCTTTTGTTGCATCAATTTGAATGCGAATTGAAAACTTATTGATGTTGAATTCATTGATCAACGTTGTAGTATAATCAGGGTTTGGATCACCAATAACCTTACGTAATGGGGTTCCTACGGGTATTCCTTGACCAGCAGGACCTCCAGGTAAAAAGTCCCTCTGTTGATAGGACAGAACTGAACTCTGTACTCCATATGCCTGACGTGGAATTCCACCAGGGCTCAACACAAGTCCGGCATGATTGGGTAAACCCATGCTATTTGCCGAGTAGGAACCACCAGGTAATGTTGCAAAAAATGTTCCATAGAAAACACCAACGGGCTGTCCTTGAATCAAGGCAACTGGCGCTCCTTGATTTGTAGCAAATTGGATCAAGGCAGATCCAATATTCAGCACTTCATTTCGGTTTCGGTTAAAAATTCCGGTGATATTCCAGCTGAAGTTTTTCTTGCGAACAGGTGTACCTGTTAACATGATTTCAAAACCGGTATTCTTAAGATTTCCAATGTTATCAAGCAATGATGAAAATCCATTTGATGGAGAAATGAAACGATTCAACAACATATCTTCTACACGCTTATCATAAACGTTCATCGTAAAATTGATCCTATTTTCCAGGAAGGCTAAGTCTAAACCAAATTCAATTTCAGTTTGGCGCTCTGGACCAACATTCGTGTTGGCAAGCGTACTACTTGTATTCAAAGCTGTTCTACTATTGAACGAAGAAGCAGAAAATACATTGAAACGATCATAAGCTCCGATTCCGGTTAAGTTTCCACTTTCACCATATGCTACACGAATCTTGGCAAGATCCCACCATTTGCGAACCTTTAGTTTTTGCCAAAAATCTGTTTCAGAAATCAGATAACCTGCATTGGCTTTGGTATAGATTTGATTACGTTTTTCAGAACCAAATACAGAAGATCCATCTCTTCTGATTGCCCCAGTCAGGAATAATTGATTTTTATATTTGAAATTTTGCTGGATGAAAATACCATCGATCGAAAGCTCCGATCTGGAATCCGCTCCAGGCATTATAGTACTTGCACCTGCTACAGATTCAACAAATGGTGCAAGTCCTCGGCCCTGAAGTAATGCATAACTATTTCTTTCATACTGCTGTGAAAAACCAACCTGAGTAACAGATCCGATCTTATCGTTTATTTTCAAATTGTATGTAGCATTGATATCGTGATTAATACCAAAGAAATTTGATGAAGCGGTACTGGCATAACCATTTAGGGTAGGGTCTGTGGAAGTTGTTCCACCACCAAAAAAGGCGGCGTTAACATTGTAAGCAAAAGGCGGCATAAAAGTAGTTCCGTTCTGAGCATAGTTATCTATACCCATAGTGTAATCTACCGTTAATCCTTTTACAGGTTTAAGTTTAACGCCCATATTGGAGATGATGCGATTCGTCTGATTGATCTGCTTGAAATCTTCAATTACTGATATAGGATTTACACGACCCAAATTTCCAATAGTCTGAAGACTTCCAACTCCATCACGTTTAGCAAGATCATGAAAATTACCCAGGATCGTAACGGAGTTCATCGGACTGAAAAATGAATTACCATCTGGCTTTTCATTGGCATTACTGTTAATGTAGTTCAGTCCCATATTAACAGTCATCCATTTTGTGATCTTTTGATCAATATTTGTTCTGAAATTAAAACGTTTGAAATCAGTATTGCGTATGATTCCCTGATTGTTAAAATATGAAGCTGAGAAATAATACTTAGTATATTCTGTACCTCCGCTTACCGATGCGTTATTATCCGTACCAATTCCGGTATGAAAAATCAAATCCTGATAATCATATCGCTTTACAGATGTAGTATTCGTGAGCGCAGGACTTAGTATATCCTGTGTTTGAGCTCCAGGTCCATCAGTAGGTCCACCAAATTTAGTTTGAGCTTGATTTACTTCCAATCTATCCCGTAATGAACTGATCATTACGTTAGAACTAAAACTAACTTGAGGTGCTCCGCTTGTTCCTCTTTTTGTAAAGATTTGAATTACACCACTATTAGCTCGACTACCATAAATTGCAGCAGCAGCAGCACCATTTAGCACCTCAATTTTTTCAATATCTGCAGGATTGATATCAACCATTCTATTTTGGCCAACAACGCCGGCGAAATTAGCCCCATCATAATTGGTTTGTGTATTCGTAACTCGTGTGGTATTATTATTTACTATAACCCCATCCACAATATAAAGTGGCTCTGAGGATGAATTCACAGAACTTACACCACGCAAACGAACACTTAAACCACCAGCTGGATCTCCACTGTTTTGTGTGATCACGGCACCTGGAGTTTTACCTTGTAAGGCTTGTAAGGCATTGGAGGGAGCTCCCTTGGTCAGATCTGATGCCTTAACTGTTGCAACGTAGCTACCGAGTTGTTTTTTTGTTGTACCCACTGTCGTACCCGTTACCACAACTTCGTCCATACCCGATACGTCCTCTTTCAATATGGCATCAATGGTGATCATGGATGATCCTGAAACCGTAAAAGTTTTTTCTAAAACTTTGTAGCCTACAGAAGAAAATAGAGCTACATACTTTCCGTTTTTTAGTGTTGCAGATATCTGATAAACACCATCATTTGATGCTACCACTTCAGCATTTGTATTTTGAATGCTAACGGTTGCACCTTTTAGCGGATTTCCGCCTGAATCTGTGACTTTACCTTTAATAATTATCTGTGCCGATAAATGGGTAGTGACGAAAGAAAACGCTACCATTAAGGCACATATAAATAGCTTTCTTTTTACCAATTTTACATACATAAGCAATAGATTGAGTTGTAATATCCTGAATATCAGTATATCGAAAGTATAAATAAAATTCTTCCCAAGAAATTTTTCTACTTTTAAATTTATAATTTATGGTTATAAAAGTTTCCGGAGATACAATTTTAAGGGGTTATAAAAACGCAAAAAACCTCAAGGTTACTTGAGGTTTTGAACTGAATTTGAAGGAGTTATCTTATAAACGATGCAGGAAATCGATTATTCTTTTATCGGTTTCAGCTTCGGTAAGCTGCTCACCGGTAAAGGGCTTTCCAATTAATAATTCATATAATTCTATATATCTACCTGAAATAGTATTCACCCATTCATCCGTCATTTCAGGAACGATCTGACCTTCTTTACCCATGAAATTATTGGCGATCAGCCATTCTCTTACAAATTCCTTACTTAGTTGTTTTTGACGTTCTCCTTTTGCCTGGCGATCTTCAAAACCTTCACTAAAAAAATAACGGGATGAATCTGGGGTATGGATCTCATCCATCAAATAGATCTGGCCATTCAACAGACCAAATTCATATTTTGTATCTGCTAAAACCAAACCTCTGGATGCAGCAATCTCTTTCCCTCTAGAGAACAATGCTAATGCATATTGAGATAACGTTTCCCATTCTTCTTTTGTTGCCAGCCCTTTTGCCATGATCTCATCCGGAGAAATATCTTCATCATGTCCTTCTGCTGCCTTTGTTGAAGGGGTAATTAATGGAGTAGGGAAAAAATCATTTTCTTTCATGCCATCCGGCATTGTTGCGCCACAAAGTGTTCGACTGGTCTGATAAGTTCTCCAGGCATGTCCAACTAAATTACCTCTGACGACCATTTCAATTTTAAAAGGTTGGCATCTTTTACCAATAGAGACATGGGGGGCTGGGGTACCTATTAACCAATTTGGGCAAATATCTTTAGTGGCTTCCAACATATAGGCAGCTATCTGATTCAGCACCTGACCTTTAAATGGAATGGGCCTTGGAAGAATCACATCAAAAGCAGAGATGCGATCGCTGGCGATCATCACTAAAAGATCTTCGCCAATACTAAATACATCACGAACCTTTCCTTTATAGAATGCAGTTTGTCCGGGAAAACGTTGTGTGCTCATTCAATTTTGGTTTACACATTAAAACGGAAATGCATGATATCACCATCTTCAACAATATACTCTTTACCTTCTACTGCTAATTTGCCAGCATCACGACAAGCAGATTCAGAGCCTAAACTAGTGAAATTACTGTATTTGATCACTTCTGCACGTATAAAACCTTTTTCAAAATCTGTATGGATGACTCCAGCTGCCTGAGGTGCTGTCATACCTTTTGTGATCGTCCATGCTCTTACCTCCTGAACACCAGCCGTAAAGTAAGTGATCAAATTCAACAACGTATAAGTAGATGTAATCAAACGAGCTACTCCACTTTGTGTTAATCCCATATCTTCCAGAAAAAGCTGTCGGTCATCAAAGTTTTCCATAACGGCTATCTCACTTTCAATGGCGGCACTAATATAGATGATCTCAGCCTTCTCAAGTTTTACCGCTTCTTTTACGGCTGCCGTATATTTATTACCAGTAACTACAGATTGCTCATCTACATTACATACATATAAGACAGGCTTTGAGGTCAGTAGAAAAAGATCATCAAGATGTTTTTCACGATCTTCAACAGCTATTTCAAAAGCACGGGCATTCTTTCCTTGTTCCAAATGTGCTTTCATGGATTTTAAAATCTCCACCCCTCGAAGAATTTCTTTATCTCCCGTTTTGATCATTTTTTCTTGTCGGGCCAGTTTTTTTTCAACACTATCCAGATCCTTTAACTGAAGTTCAGTATCGATAACTTCCTTATCTCTTACTGGATTTACGTTTCCATCAACATGGATCACGTTGTCGTCTTCAAAACAACGAAGCACATGAATGATCGCATCTGTATTACGAATATTTCCAAGAAACTGATTGCCTAATCCTTCTCCTTTACTGGCTCCTTTAACCAATCCTGCAATATCTACGATTTCCACCGTTGTGGGCACAACTCGATTCGGTTTGACCAATTTCTCTAATTCAATTAAACGTTCATCAGGGACAGTAATCACCCCAACATTCGGTTCAATCGTACAAAACGGAAAATTGGCCGCTTGAGCTTTCGCATTACTCAATGCATTAAAAAGCGTCGATTTTCCAACATTTGGTAAACCTACTATCCCTGCTTGTAAAGCCATAAAATCTTACTTGTTTTGAAGCCGCAAAGATAGGAGTTTAGCCCTCAATTCCGGATTATCAGTATGAATATGTACTTTCGGGGGGTAAGCATTTTTGTATGACATTAAGTTATATCTGGCTATCCTTCTTTTTGTTAGCCTTCCTGATTGCTGCCATTAAATGGATTTTCCTGAACGATCCCCTAATTTTTAAGGTGATTGTGGATGGCATCTTCAAATCTGCAGGAGATAGTGTTGACCTTTCGTTCAAACTTATTGGCATCATGACTTTATTTCTGGGATTTATGAAAATAGGAGAGAAGGCGGGTGCTATTCGTTTTTTATCTAGGATAGTGGGTCCATTTTTTTCCAAGTTATTCCCAGAAGTACCGGCGCAACATCCGGCTATGGGTCATATGATGATGAATTTCTCTGCAAATTTGTTAGGATTGGATAATGCAGCTACGCCATTTGGATTAAAAGCCATGGAAAGCTTACAGGAATTGAATCCCAAGAAAGAAGAAGCCAGTAATGCACAGATTATGTTTCTGGCCCTGCATGCTTCCGGATTAACCATCATCCCAGTTAGTATAATTGCCATGCGTGCTGCGGTAAAACCTGCAGCAACAAATCCGGCCGATATCTTTATACCTTGTATGATCGCCACTTTTGTAGCTACGGTTGCTGCTTTAGTGATTGTGTCTGTAAAACAACGTATCCGATTATGGCAACCTGTAATTCTTGCCTGGATATTAGGGATTTCATTGATCATTGGGTTATTGATTACGTACATCAAAGTTTTTCTGGACCATACTGGAATTGAGCAATTTTCCTCTATTTTAAGTAATGGGATCATTCTATTGATATTCTTAATTTTTCTACTTGGTGCTTTTCGTAAAAAGATAAATATTTTCGAAGCTTTTGTGGAAGGAGCTAAAGGTGGATTTGATATTGCGATCAAGATCATTCCATATTTAGTAGCCATGTTGGTAGCCATCAGTGTGCTCAGAAATTCAGGAGCATTTGATTATCTTATTCAAGGATTACAATACATTTTTTCAGCTTTAGGTTTGCGTACGGATTTTGTTACCGCTTTACCAACTGCCATTATGAAACCTTTAAGCGGGAGTGGAGCAAGAGGAATGATGATTGATACTATGACAAAATATGGTGCAGATTCATTTGCCGGTCGTTTAGCCGCCATTTTTCAGGGTAGTAGTGATACAACTTTCTATGTAGTTGCCGTCTATTTTGGTGCCGTAGCGGTTAAGAACACGCGCTATTCAATTCCCGTGATGTTGCTGGCTGATCTGGCAGGTATTATAACCGCTATCTTTGTAGCTTATCTGTTTTTCGGAAGCAGCTTATAGTATATGCGAAAACTAATACAGTACTTGTCCATTTTTCTTTTTTTGTTGAGTTGTGGGAGGGGAAGTAAAGATCCTAACCAAATGGCGTATGCTGACGACAATATTCTGTTATACGAAGAAGGAGATACTATTCGAAAAGATAATCTTCCCCATTCTATAGCCAATTGGATGCTGTACTATCAGGATATAGATACCCTTTTCACATTAGGTAATTTTATCGCAACAGGTGTACATCTCCATATCTCTGATTTACCTACGGCTATTTCAAAAGGAAATGAGAGAGATTTTTCCTCAGTTTTTGAATTTGCGCCTTCAAGAAAAAGATATATTGATCTTTTCAGTTACAATCATTTTAAGGAAAATGGAAAAATTGTAGCAGGTGAAGTGGATCAACAAGTAGTTCTTGGAAACTATACTGATAGCTCTCAAAAACAATTAATGTATTATGGTCCGGCACAATCAGCTGAGGCCGCTGGATGGTTGAATGATTCCAGTTTTTTGTTAGCCATAATCCATCGTTCAGAAGATGATAATATTCAAGCTGAATTAATGTTATTTAACTTACAAGATTCTTTATACACGAATTTCCAACTTGATCATACTATATCAAAAGAACTATTGAGTAAAAAACAAGTCAAGTTCCTGGATAATTATCTTAAGAGAAATTAAACTATAACTATGGATCATTGCCAGGTACATTTAAAAAATTTCAGAGTAACCGCTTATCATGGAATTCATGAAGAAGAAAAACATGCAGGTACAGATTTTATCATTAACCTTAGCGTCACATTTCCTTATTTAGAACCAATACACCAATTAGATCAAACGCTAAATTATGTACTATTGAGTAATTGGGTTAAACAGGAGATGAAGATTGCTTCTCCTTTATTGGAAACCGTTGCTGAGAATATTTCAGCGATCATAAAAAAGAATTATCCTCAAATCATTGAAATTAACATAACCATTACAAAACTATCCCCTCCGGTTATTAATTTCCAGGGTGATTTAGGTATAAGTTTAATAAAAAAATATTCATGATTAGAAACACTATTTTATCCTTTTTATTTATAGTATCAAGCTTTTTATTAAAAAGTCAGGATATTAATTTTTTATTAGGTCAGGCTGAGCAACTGGAGAATCAAAAAAAGGAAACGGAGGCATTAACTAAATATCAAGAAGCAATCAGATTATCACCCAATGATATTAAAGCTCTTTGTAAGATAAGTGAGCTAAGTAGCATATTAGGTAACAGATCGTCAGATAAAAAAATAAAATCTGAATACTATACAGCAGCCCTCATGTATGCGGAGAGAGCCCTAAAACAAAACCCATTACATGCACAAGCAAATTTTACGATGGGTTTAGCTAAGGCCAAGCTTACTGAAATTAGTTCGCCTAAAGAAAAAATTCAATTTGTAAGAGAAATTAAGTCGTATGCCGATAAGGCCATTGCTGCTGATCCACAACATTATCCATCTTTACATCTTTTGGGTAAATGGCATGTTGAAGTGGCTGGATTGAGTGGTGCTGAAAAAGCAGCTGTTAAACTTTTTGGAGGATTACCTGCAGCCAGTATCGCTGATGCCATTCAGTTATTTGAACAAGTGAGAAAGATTAGACCATCCTTTATTCTTAATTATCTTGATCTTGCTAAAGCCTATAAATTAAATGGACGAAGCGATTTAGCTATTGACATACTCAACAAATTAATTAAACTTGCACCACGTTCTGCTGATGATGAGTCATATAAGGCAGAAGGAAAAAAATTACTGGAGTCGTTACTTTAATACAAATCATATGATAAAGAAATCCATGTTTGTTGTCTTTTTATTCATTTTACAACAACTCAATGCCCAATCTAATTATGATCCCTACACGTTGTTTTCACCTCAGGTTTATCCCGTAGGAGGAAATGAATATAGAAATGGAGCAGGTGAACCAGGGCCTTTATATTGGCAGAATAGAGCCGATTATCAGATATCGGCCAATATTGATGAGGCGAAAAGCGCTGTTTCAGCTGTCGTTACCATTACGTATCGTAATAATAGTCCCAAAGCGTTACCCTACATCTGGTTAGTTTTGGATCAACATTTGTTTAAAAAAGATTCAAGAGGCTCTGCCAAATTACCTGCAAATGGGAAAAGCCGTTATGGCGATAGTAAATCGGCATTTGATGGAGGGTTTAGATTCAAATCTATGAGTATTTTATCTGAGGTTGGTGGAAAAATTCAGGAGTCGCAACTAGATACAATCGTAACCGATACCCGTATGCAGGTAAGGCTATCTAAACCATTACCATCAAAAGCAGAAATCAAGATCAAAATGGAATACTCTTTTTCTATTCCTGAACATGGTGCTGATCGAATGGGTTATCTAGATACAAAAAATGGAAGAATATTTGCTTTAGCTCAATGGTATCCCAGAGTTTGTGTGTATGATGATATCAGAGGATGGAATACAGATCCTTATCTAGGTGCATCAGAGTTTTATCTGGAATATGGAGATTTTGATGTTACCATTACTGCTCCGGCTGAACATGTGGTGGTGGCATCTGGAGAGTTATTGAATCCACAGGAAGTACTGTCTGAAGCCCAGTATAAAAGATACCTTAGTGCCAAAGAGAATGATAAAACAATCGTGATCAAAACTAAGGATGAGATAGCCAGTTCATCTTCATCAAAAGTTAAAACCTGGAAGTACAAATTGACCAATGCAAGAGACTTCGCATGGTCCACCTCCAGGTCCTTTATATGGGATGGATGTAAGATCAATCTGCCAAATGGCAAACGTTCTTTTGCTCAATCTGTATATCCAGTAGAATCAGAAGGCTGGGTGAGGAGTAGTGAATTCGTAAAAGGATCTGTTGAAGGGTATTCCAAAAAATGGTACCCTTATCCATATCCGGTAGCCGTAAATGTTGCTTGTAATGTAAGTGGAATGGAGTATCCCGGGATAATCTTTTGTTCATGGGAGGATAAGGGTGAATCTCTTTGGGGAGTTACGGATCATGAAATGGGACATACCTGGTTTCCTATGATCGTGGGAAATAATGAACGTCGTTTTGGTTGGATGGATGAAGGGTTCAATACGTTCATCAACCAAATAAATTCCAAAGAATTCAACAAAGGTGAGTTTGCCCAAGGAGAAATGTTTGCCCAGCCAATGGCCGGAATGCTTACGGATCTGCGTACTGAGAAGATTATGCTCACCCCAGACGGGATGGCTGAAAGAAACATCGGGCTTAATCTTTACTATAAGCCAGCAATTGCACTGTCTATTTTACGGAATTATGTAATTGGCGAACGTCGATTTGATGAAGCCTTCCGAAAATACATTAATGATTGGGCATATAAACATCCCACTCCCTGGGACTTCTTTAGAAGTATGGAGAATAGCACAGGAGAAGACCTTTATTGGTTCTGGAAAGGCTTATTCCTGGAAAACTATAAACTTGACCAGGCCATCACCAATGTTGAAGCCAATACGGAGGATACGAATCAGCTGGTAATTAGCCTTGAAAACAAGGAAAAAATGGCTATGCCTGTAATTTTGGAAGCCACCACGATATCCGGTAAGGTAATCCGACAGGTTTTCCCGGTAGAGATCTGGCAAAGTACTGGAAAGCATAGCGTAAAAATGCCCGTACCTGAAAAGGTCAGGAAGGTAGTGATTGATCCTGATGGGGCATTTCCAGATGTTGACCCTAAAAACAATATTTGGATAGGAATCAAGTAATTAGGGCTTAATTTTGGAAAGTTTTCAACATTTTGCTAATTTTGCCACCCATTTATCCCAAATGGTTCCATAAGAGATCCGCCTGTGCGGATACACCAGTAGGGTAAGCGTAAAATTATAATATGCCAAAGGTTAAAACCCACTCAAGGGCAAAAAAGACGTTTAAAGTTTCCGCAAACGGAAAGATCATGTATCGGAAACCAACACGTGGTCACCTGTTGACTAAAAAGTCAACTAAGCTTAAGCGTGCACTAAGAATTGAAGGAGTAGTTCATTCCTCCAATGCCGATTTTGTAAAACGACTGCTGAGATTGAAATAATCCGCGAGTCCATCTTTAAACCATTTTAAATTATTAGGAAATGCCCCGTTCAGTAAATTCAGCAGCGTCAAAAGCGCGTAGGAAAAGAATACTTAAGCAGGCTAAAGGTTTTTACGGCAAACGTAAGAATGTATATACTGTAGCTAAAAACGTATTGGAGAAAGGCCTTCAATACCGTTATGTAGGTCGTAAACTCAAAAAGCGTGAATATCGTGCGCTTTGGATTACCCGTATCAATGCTGCAGTTCGTGAAGAAGGTCTAACTTATTCTGAGTTCATAAACAAGCTTAAAGTAAAAGGTATTGAATTAGATCGTAAGGTTCTGGCAGATTTGGCTATGAATGAGCCAGCATCTTTCAAGAAACTGGTTGATTCAGTAAAATAAACGTAACCTCAAAAGTTAAAAAAACGGGTGTGAAATACTTCATACTCGTTTTTTTTTAGCAAGACCTGAAAAAAAATATATTTTTGTTCCTACTTTACCCATTTTTAATCGTTAAATACGCTAAAACGAATTGAGCAATAACACGTACACCGACCTCGTAAAACAAACATTCTACTTCCCACAGGAAGGTCTGGAGGTCAAAGATGGAGATCTTCACTTCAATGGATTAGACATTAAAGCCTTAGTTAATAAGTATGGTACGCCTTTAAAGCTAACATTCCTGCCAAAGATCGGCATGCAGATCAACAAGGCAAAGGATATGTTTTCAAAAGCGTTTAAAAAACATAAATACGAAGGGGAGTATTACTATTGCTACTGCACCAAAAGTTCTCATTTTTCTTTTGTGGTGGAAGAGGCCTTAAAACATAATATTCATCTGGAAACTTCCTATGCATATGATCTTGAGATCATCAACAAATTATACGAAAAGAAAAAAATCAATAAAGATACATTTATCATTTGTAATGGTTTCAAACAAAAAGCCTATACATCACGTATTGCCAGATTGTTAAATTCAGGATTCAAAAATGTAATCCCCGTACTGGATAATAAAGAAGAACTCGAAAAATATAGAAGATCGGTTAAGGTGCCCTTTAAATTAGGTATTCGTGTGGCAGCGGAAGAAGAACCTTCTTTTCCGTTCTATACCTCTCGTTTGGGGTTGAGAGCAAAGGATATCCTTGAGTTTTATGTTGATCATATCGAAGGGTACGAAGATAAATTTCAGTTGAAAATGCTTCATGTATTCCTCAACAAAGGGATTAAAGATGATATCTACTATTGGAGTGAACTTAATAAGGTTATCAATTTATATTGTCAGCTAAAAAAGATTTGTCCAGAACTAGATTCCATCAATATTGGTGGAGGGTTCCCAATTAAGCACTCGCTTGGATTTGATTATGATTATCAGTTCATGGTCAATGAAATCGTAGGAAATATAAAGAAGGCTTGTAAAAAGGCAAAAGTCCCTATGCCCAATATTTATACTGAATTTGGATCCTATACGGTTGGGGAAAGTATGGCACATATATACAGTGTGATTGGTGAAAAAAACCAGAATGATCGTGAAACCTGGTATATGATCGATTCATCATTCATCACCACATTACCAGATACTTGGGGTATAGGAGAGAAATTTCTAATGCTTCCAGTTAACAAATGGGACAATGATTATCACAGGGTTGTACTTGGAGGTATCACTTGCGATAGTCATGATTACTATGATTCAGAAGAACATATAAACGAGGTTTTTCTTCCGAAAGTAAAATCAAATAAAGCAAGCGAAGAAGATGCCGAACCTCTATATGTGGGCTTTTTTCATACAGGTGCATATCAGGATCAGATCAGTGGATATGGCGGTATTAAACATTGTTTGATTCCATCTCCAAAACATATCATCATTGAAAAAGATAAGAATGGTAAATTAATAGATTGGGTATATGCAAAGGAGCAATCGGCTCAAAGTATGCTCAAGATTTTAGGTTATATCAAATAAGGTGTATGCGAAAATATGTGGTATGCCTGCCCATTTTTTTATTTGCGGCTACTATTTCGAACGCTCAAACTGCTGAGGATTCGGTAAAACAGGTCATATCAAACTTATTTAAAGCAGCTTTTGAGGCTGATTCTTTAGCTGTAGTATCATGCTTCTGGGATCAAGCTATCATTCAATCCCCCAATGTAACTAGCATTAAAAACGAAAGTCCCAATTCATTAGCCTCTACATTTGGTAAACTAAGAAAAGGCCAATTGGATGAACGTATAGAATTCGGATTTATACATATAGATCGTTATTTGGCTTCTGTATGGACTCCTTATCGTTTATATATTGATGGAAAATTCATCCATTGTGGAGTGGATTCCTTTCAGTTGATCAGAAGAAATGGAGTTTGGAAAATAAGTCACTTAATTGATACCAGGCGGAAGGATTGTGATTAATTCACTTTTAACTTATACTTCTTAATTACTTTTGGATCATTAAAGTATTTATCTGCTGTGGCTTGATCTATCCCTGGTCCAAATTCTATAGTTGGCAGATCTACTAGTTGCAATTGAGCGGTTTTTAATTCCTGACGAAGCTTCTGCGTTTTAGCTACGATGTCCGGGTCGCGTTCTCCAATCAATTGGTTTTCACTTATCAGGTATTCCAAACGTTTGGTGATTCCGCGTAATTGAGAAGCGGTATTTTGTTCTTGAACCTTATTTGGGGCAACGGCTTCTTTTACAGGAACTAGTGTTAATCCTACACTGGGAAATATTTTTCCAATATTAGCCTTGCTAGTAGTCGTTGCCGTTGAGGTGACTACCGTACCGACAAAAGCTGTTGTTGAACTCGAAATATCAAAAGCAGTACGGGTAGATTTATTATTTTTTATATTCTTGCTCACTACATAAAACGTTAATTTCAGATTTTGTACATAGTTATACATTTCCTGTGCTACCTTTTTATGTTCTTGTATTTTTTGAGGATAATTAATTCCTGGTTTGACATTTATCCGTACTTCTGCTGTATCCTTATTATGAAATTTATCAGAACCAATAAATCTTAATACTACTAACTTGTTCTTTGCCGTATCATTATCTTTTATGAATTCAAAAGGTATAGCCCAGCTGAAAATATCATTGCAATTATTTAAGGGTTGAGTTGTGGTAAGGGGGATATTTGAAGTAAAGGTAATTTGCTCAATTGGGAACGTTCCAACCTCACATTGAATATTAAACCGAATAGAATCACCTTCTTCTGCATTGATGGTCCCAATTACTTCAGGCTTTAATTTCGAAACCGTAATTTCAGTACTATAAAAAAGAATCGTTATACTGGTATCCACTCTTTCTTTTGGGTCAAAAATATTTTGAACACCAAGCGATACCATATAGGGAACATCATATTTCAATTTCCCACTTTTAAAAAAAGACTTTTCAGCTTTAAAATATATGTTCCCATTATTTCTTTCCAATTTCACGCCAACTGGGGCTTGTTTCAAGTACCAAAAAAAGTTCTCTTCTTTTTTATTGATGTTCAAATCGTAACTGAGAATTGAATCAACATGTACCGTAAAATATGGGTTAAGATTCGTGATGCGTAATGTTGTGTCCATTACAGATGGGGGAAGTACAGCTTGACTAGGTAATGAATCCGTACCATTTTCCTGCGCCAATATACTATTAGCCAATAAAAATGGAAATAAAGGTAAAAGTAGTCTTCTCAACATGTACCAAATTGTGTAGAAACAAATTTACCTTAATAAATCTATTATTACACGTATAAAAAAGGCAAAACCTCCTATTAATAGGAGGCTTTAGCAAAAAATTGGATAATTTTTATTGAATATTGATCTCTTTTGGATGGATCTTTACCTCTTCTTTCTTTGGTAATTCAATGTTTAAGACTCCATTTTCATATTTGGCCAGAATCTTATCCGACTTTATAGAGTCGTCTAGGTTAAAGGTCCGGGCAAATGATTTATAGTTAAATTCCCTTCTTACCATTCTTTCAGTTTCCTTAGAGGTTTCCGTCTTTTTCTCTGCCGATATAGTAAGAGCACTATTATCAACATTTACCTTGAAATCCGACTTTTCCATCCCGGGAGCAAATACATCGATGATATAAGCTTTTTCAGTTTCCCTTATGTTTACTGGAACTGAATTCGTCATGACCTCCAGATCGTCAATTAAACGTGTAGGGAATTGGTTGAAGAAATCCTCAAATAACGTGTTCATTCTTCTTTCTAGTGGTCGCTGATTTAATTTTACTAGTGTCATATTCGCAAATTTTTAGTTTGAAATGTAAATACTCAAACGTGATTGCAAATTGAATACCACTGGAATAGTACATGAAATTTCTTCTTAAAAAAATAGCTTAACATGCTATAATGGCAGCTTGTTGTACTTTATATTGACATTATGACTTATTTATTCCCCAAAGCTAATTTAACCACTAGTAAATAAGCTTATTTTAAATACTTTTGCAATCTAAATTCGTTTTATATGTACCCAATAGAGATTGTTGCTCCCATGAAAGAGGAGCTTACAGAGAATGGTTTTGATGAGTTGATAACAGCGGAAGAGGTGGATTCAACCTTAAATGACAAGGGAACCACTTTGGTGGTCATCAATTCAGTTTGCGGATGTTCTGCTGGCGCAGCACGTCCAGGGGTTTTAATGGCAGTATCGAACAGTACGAAACGTCCAGATCGATTAACTACCAGTTTTGCAGGTTATGATATTGATGCGGTTAAAAAAATTCGTGAATTTTTACTACCGTATCCTCCATCTTCTCCCGCAATTGCCCTTTTTAAAGATGGTCAATTAGTGCACATGATTGAAAGACACCAGATCGAAGGACGCCCAGCCCAAATGATTGCCAACAATCTGATTGTTGCTTTTGAAGAGCACTGTAATTAATTTCTGCTTCAATACGTTTAAAAAGATCCCACTTTTAGGTGGGATCTTTTACGTTAAGCATATTGTTTTTTTGATCTATCATTGCACTAGGCAATAACTTACTATGTATCCCAATTTATATTATTTCCTTAAAGAAACATTTGGCATCGAACCATGGGGTTTTACTCAATTTATTAACTCATTTGGTTTTTTTGTTGCGCTTTCATTTTTATTAGCCGCATTCTTATTATCGCAAGAGTTAAAGAGAAAAGAATCTGAAGGATTAATTACGTATTCAGAGGATAAAATTATGGTTGGTGCGCCATTAGAGTTAGGTGAAATTATATCCAGTTTGATTTTTGGTTTTATAGTTGGCTATAAATTATTAGGAATCTTTCTCAATAGTGAAAACATTCATCCACAGGAATATATTTTTTCTTCAAAGGGAAGTTTTATTGGAGGTATTCTACTTGCCACTTTATTTATTGGTCTTAAATTCAGGGAAAACAAAAGCAAGCGATTACCAAAACCAGAAACAAAATTGATAAAGGTTTGGCCTCATCAACGCGTATCTGACATTACCGTAATGGCTGCAATTGCCGGGTTTTTAGGAGCAAAAGTTTTTGATAATCTTGAAAATTGGGATCGATTCATACAGAATCCGATAGGCAATCTACTATCACCTAGTGGCTTAACTTTTTATGGAGGATTGATTTTTGCCACCGTAGCCATTCTTTGGTTTGCTCGCAGAAAGAAAATTGGAATATGGGCTCTTTGTGATGCTGCAGCTCCTGCTTTGATGATCTCCTATGCCACTGGCCGTATAGGTTGCCAGGTTTCTGGGGATGGCGACTGGGGAATTGTGAATACGGCTTATACATTAGATGCGAGTGGAAATATAATCCACGCAACATCTGAAAACTTCACACAGATTATCGCAAAAGGGGGTGAATACATCAATTATCTGCTTAGAGAATTTGGATCGGCTGATAAAATACCAAATGCCCATTTTGAAGGGCCTGCTTTTTTACCCAATTGGATGTTTGCCTATCATTATCCGCACAATGTTAATGAGGTGGGTGCTTTAATTCCAGGCTGTGAAGGGGCTTATTGTACGCAACTGAATCCTCTAGTTTTTCCAACGCCATTTTATGAATTCATTGCCTGTACCTTTTTATTTACTATACTCTGGAGTTTACGTAAACGCTTTACTATTCCAGGTCAATTATTTGGCATATATCTGATAATGAATGGACTCGAACGGTTTATGATAGAAAAGATCAGAGTCAATTCAACTTATAATATTTTCGGATTTCATCCAACGCAGGCTGAACTGATTTCAACTTTACTGGTGATCACGGGTACTTTTTTGTTCTTCAAATTAAAAAAGAATTCTCCCTTAACTGTATAAAAATTAAATTATGCCTTCATTCGATATTGTATCAAAAGTAGATGCTCAACTGCTGGATAATGCTGTCAATGTAACCCGTAAGGAAATTACAAACCGCTTTGACTTCAAAGACACACATGTCGTAATCGATTTGAATCGAAAGGAATACAAAATAGCCCTTGAAGCTGCTGATGAAATGAAAATTCGTCAGTTGATTGATGTATTGATAAATAGATCCAATAAGCAGGGTATTTCTCCTGAAGCATTTGATCTAGGTAAGGAGCCCTACCAAAGTGGTAAAGTAGTTAAAGTAGAGGTCCCAGTCCGAAATGGACTGAAGCAGGAAGATGCCAAAAAAATAGTAAAACTTATAAAAGATTCAGGATTAAAGGTACAGGCGCAAATAATGGATGACTTGGTTAGGGTAACGGGTAAGAAAATCGATGACCTTCAAGAAGTTATCCAACTATGCAAAGGAGCTGAACTTGGGCTTCCCCTGCAATTCGAAAATATGAGAAGCTAGTTCAATGGTATAATTTTTTGGGTAAATAGGCATTAAAAGCTATATTTGCACCCTAATTTAACCAAGCATGGCAAAATCCATGCAAAAAATCAATTTTTATGAAGCAAGGCATACATCCAGAAAATTATCGTTTTGTCATTTTCAAAGACATGACAAACGGCACATCATTCTTAACACGTTCTGCAGCGGTAACGAAAGAAACGGCTACCTGGGAAGATGGAAAGGAATATCCTTTGGTTAAGCTGGAGATCTCAAATACTTCACATCCGTTCTTCACTGGTCAGAAAATGCTGGTGGACACTGCTGGACGTATTGATAAGTTCAAAAAGAAATACGCAAAGAAGTAATCAAACTTTTTATATTAAAAGCCCTCTACATCAGAGGGCTTTTTTATTTTTGTAGTTTCGGTGATCATGATATCTTTTCAAAAACATATTGAGCAAACTAACCTGTATCCCTTCACTTTATTAAGGGATACATCAGATCTGTTTTCAGGTGCTTTTACGAATAAAGAGAGATGGACTGCAGCGGCAAATTGCTTTCAACTACCTGAATTACATAATGTACCCGCAAATTTAATTCCATATTTCGATTTTTGGAAAACATGTAAACAATATGGACTTAATCATTCATTAGAACAATCTAATGATTACACCATGATTCAGCATAAATGGGACTATATTCAACAAAATGAAAAATTAATCACATCCGATATTCAGCTGCTTAAATTGATGAATACGTTCCAACCTCTGCCCGAACACCTAAACATTACGGGAGATAAAAGTGAAATTTATATTGAAGAAGGCGCAACAATAGAACAGGCAACTATAAATACTACTTCAGGGCCAGTTTATATAAGTAAAGATGCCCTGATAATGGACGGAGCTTGTTTAAGAGGACCTATTTTTATTGGAAGATCAGCTGTAGTAAAAATGGGTGCTATGATCTATGGAGGTAGCAGCATTGGGGAAAAGGCAATAGTAGGGGGCGAA
Organism: uncultured Sphingobacterium sp.; assembly: GCA_964441425.1. Classification (GTDB taxonomy): domain Bacteria; phylum Bacteroidota; class Bacteroidia; order Chitinophagales; family Chitinophagaceae; genus Pollutibacter. The sequence continues at coordinate 97,590 of CAYTXC010000010.1, forward strand.
ATTAAAAATAGTATTATTAGCTCTTTTAGCAATAAAGCCCATGATGGCTACCTCGGAGATTCAATTATTGGTGAATGGTGTAATTTGGGTGCGGGCACAACAGTATCAAATCTCAAAAACAACGCTAGTGATGTAGAGCTATGGAACATGCATGATGGCATATTTGAAACTGCTGGAAAAAAATGTGGCACTTTCATGGGCGATTTTAGCAGAACAGGCATCAATACGAGTTTGAATACGGGCACCGTAATCGGTATATGTTCCAATATTGTACCAGTAAATCGACTAACACCGAAATTTGTACCCAATTTTACCTGGTTTCATGATCAAATGAGTACTTATTTACTAGATAAAGCCTTTTTGGATATTCAAAATTGGATGAGTTTCAAAGAAAAAGAATTAACTCCTGAATGTAAAAACAAACTTATATCCATTTTTAACAGCGAGAATTTATGAGAAAAAAAATTGCAGCAGCAAATTGGAAAATGAATTTAAGGTATGAGCAGGGTGAGGTATTATTGGATGGAATCTTAGGTCAACATATCGATCTAGCTAATCATCAACAGGTAGTATTCGCAGTTCCATTTCCCTACTTAAGCATGGCCAAATCTAAAGTTGCCAATAGGAATAATTATACCATAGCAGCACAAAATTGTCATGATAAAGCTTCAGGTGCTTATACCGGTGAAGTTTCAGCGGAGATGATTCAATCTATAGGGGTAGGATATGTTGTTTTAGGTCATTCTGAAAGGAGGGAATATTTCCATGAAACAAACGAAATGCTTGCTAGCAAAATAGATCTCGCAATATCGAATGGATTAACCCCAATATTCTGTTGTGGAGAAGCATTATCTATACGAGAGGCAGAAAAACAAAATTCATTTGTCGAAACTCAATTAAAAGAAAGCTTATTTCATCTTGATTCCGAAAATATAGCAAAGTTGATCATTGCATATGAACCCATTTGGGCAATAGGCACTGGTAAAACAGCAACTTCAATACAAGCACAAGATATGCACAAGCATATTCGTAGTGTATTTGCAGCTAAATATGGACATGAGGTGGCTAACCAGATCTCAATTTTATATGGAGGTTCGGTAAAT
>CAYTXC010000010.1:98702-104297 GCA_964441425.1 uncultured Sphingobacterium sp.
TTAAGAGTTTCTGTGGTAGCAACTGGAATTGATGTAAAGACTCAAAAAATAATAGATAATAAATTAATAAATAATTTTGGTGATATCACGCTTTCTAAATCTATAAGTATTGACAGCATTACTGAAAGAAATGCAATAAAAGAAAAAAAATGGAAAAATGCTGAAGAATTATTCAACCAACCTGATGTAGATGGTGGCCTGGTAGGAGGAGCCTCTTTGAAAGTTGATGAATTTTCCTTGATAATTAAGGCCCTCCGCTAGGAATGAACAATGATCTGAAAAACTATTTATTGACCAATCTTCGGGAAAGAGGATTGTTTTTGGTTTTTCAGATCATATTGACTTTATTACTGCCATTTGTCACTACACCTGAAACATTTGGTTTATTATCTATCATTATCAATAATATCTCTTTTGTACTGATACTTACTAGTGCAGGAATACCTTCAGCTTTACATTTTTATGCATCAAAAAGATCCCAAGATTTAGACGAGCTACTTCAATGTATAATTGTTAGCACAATCATTCAACTATTGTTAATATGTACTATAGAATTCATCATATGGTCCTATTTTCATCGGTTTTTCATGTGGCCTTCGGAGAAAATATTATTCGGAATACTAGCCCTTCTTTTCTTTTTGGGACATTCATTACAAGAAAAATTATCTGCTACATATAATGGTATTTTAAAATATCGTCTCTTTATAAAAATATCTTCATTTTTCTTATTTGTACAGATTGTTATTCTTGCTTTAAATTATTATTTTGATATATTCATTAATGTATTTGCTCCAATTATTTGTATAATTATCGTTACTCTAATACAAAGTATTGTACTTTTCTATAGTTTATTTTCAACTAATCGCAAAGGGTTTAAAGGGATAAAATCAGTTGAGTGGAAAGCGTACTTAGGCTTTGCGATTCCAGCCTATATGGCTAATTTGATTCAGTTCTTAGCTACTCGTTCAGATCTTTGGTTAATCAATTATTTTTATGATAAGTCAGAAGTTGGTTATTACGCTTTTGCTACAAAAATCGGAGGTCTATTATTATTTTTACCAATACTTTTGGCCTCCATACTTTTTCCACTTTTGACATCTGAAAAAGTGAAGCATGAGTCATTGGAAAAAATAATTAAGGTTACGAATACAGTACTCTTAGTAGTAAGCTTACCCGCTATAATTTCAGCAATTGTATTCATACCCATGATATGGGGCGATAAGTACCTTAACGCCATTTGGCCGTTCATAATTTTACTACCTGGTTATATTGCCCAATCTCAAACAACGCTATATGCAGCCTTTTTTGCATCAATATCGAGGATCAAAACAAATATGACAAACTCGATTATAACATTTTGTGTATTTATGATTTTAAGTATCCAATTCATTCCGGAATATGGTATAATTGGTGCGGCTATTTCATTAACAACCGCTAATATTATGGGTGCCATTTGGATCATTAGAAAATATAATCAGGTAACTGGATCTTTATCAATGCGGCTTTTCCTTGGTAAACAAGACTTTATAATTCTCAAACAGATTCTATTCAAATGAGTCCACTTGGCAAAAAAGAAAAATATGTCCTTTGGTTGCCGGGTTGGTTTCCTTCTAAAAATAATCCATTAAATGGTGATTTTGTCTGGAGGCATGCAGCGGCTACAGCCCAATATATGCCAATCATAATTTTGAATATTGAAAAAAATAAACAACTATCCAAGAAGGAAAAAACGATAAAAAAGGTTGAAAATATTACCATTATACATATTTGCTACCCAGTTCAATTTCGATATGCATGGATAGAACGATTTATATCCTTATTCTTATACATAAAGTATTGTTTTAGTGAATCATTTTATCTAATTCAAAATAGGGGCAAACCTTTATTAATTCATGTTCATATTTTTCAAAAGTCAATTCTTGCTGGATGGCTTCTTTCATTAAGATGGAACATACCATTTATCTTAACCGAGCATAATTCAAAGTTTTTGAAAGAATCCGCATATAGCTTTCATTCTTATGCTAATTTAAAAAAATTAGCTATAAAGTTTCTAATCCAGAAGCCATCTATGATTACTACTGTGAGTAAGGTTTTAGCAAATGGTATTGCTGAATTTAATCCAAATGCTGAAATTAAAATTACTCCCAATGTTGTGAATACAGACATTTTTAAAATCAACAACACTCTTCCAGATAGCTCTCCATTTGGTTTATTACATATTTCAACATTAACTGAAAACAAGCAATTGGATTTAATACTTCAGGCTTGGGATTTTGTCAATACGGTATATCCTGGTGAGTTTTCCTTCACTATAATTGGTCCTAAAGATAAAAATCCCAATCATCCACTTATCCATTTTTTGCCGGAGAGGTCTCAGTATGAAGTTGCCTTAGAAATGCAAAGGTGCAAGGCCTTCATTTTATTTTCCGGTTATGAAACTTTTGGCTGTGTCGTGATTGAAGCGCTCGCTTGTGGTAAGCCGGTTATTTTAGCTGACATTCCCATTTCTAGAGAAATTATTCAAGATGGAGTACAAGGATTTCTTGCTACACCTGGAGATCCAGTTGATCTAGCCAAAAAGATTATTGAACTTAGAAATCACTACATCGAATTTGATCAAAATAGTATTTCAAGCTATGTGGAAAAAAAATATAGCTATGCAGTTGTAGGTAAACTATTCGCAGATATCTATGAAGAAATTACTAACTTTTAAGTTTATTCACCAACTCAATGTATTCTTCCATTGCCTTTTCCTTTGGCTTCCCAGCCAATTCATTCCAAGCCTCAAATTTTGCTTTAGCCACGAAATCAAATGGATTGGCAGGAGGGTCGTTTAAATTGTCCCCTTCAGTTGCCTGCTTGTACAATGAATATAACTGAAGTAAAGTATCATTACTAGGTCTTTCTTTTAATTCTTTGCTATTCCCTACGGCTTCCTGAAATAAAGTATTAAGATCCATTCAAACAAGTTATTTAGGTAAAAATAATTCTTTTTATATAAGTATTTGCTGTAGAGTTTCCACAACAAGATATTATCCTTTTTTCCATGAGCCATTTTATTGATGCGTAATGAAATTCAGGCATATTGTTTGAACCATTTCTATCCTGAAAAAATATGAGGTATGGCAGAGAAGCAAGAAATGAGTGAGAATCGCCCAAATCCTAGAAAAGGTAAAGGGAGGGGCTTTGCATCTATGGATGCTGCAAAGCAAAGGGAAATTGCCAGTAAGGGTGGAAAAGCGTCAGCTTTAGGAAATACGGCGAATCGAGGATTTGCCTCAATGGATGCTGCAAAACAAAGAGAAATATCACGAAAAGGAGGACAAGCATCGCATCGAAACAGGGGTCAGCAACGGGTAAAAAAGCTGGAAAATCAAACTTCAAAGTCTGAATATACCAGCCTGGAAAAAAAGACTGAGGAATCATGAGATTGATCCGTAGAGGCAAAGTCTTTTTAGTAACTTTGCTCCTCGTTCAACGGATCATCGCATGAAGCAAATTCGAAATTTCTGTATAATAGCCCATATCGACCACGGTAAAAGTACTTTGGCAGATCGTCTTTTACAATCTACCAATACCATTAGTGACCGCGAAATGATGGATCAGGTATTAGATGATATGGATCTAGAGAGAGAAAAGGGGATAACCATTAAAAGTCATGCGATTCAAATCAATTATAAACATTCTGATGGTCAAGAATATATTTTAAACTTGATAGATACCCCTGGGCATGTTGACTTCAGTTACGAAGTTAGTCGTGCACTTGCCGCATGCGAAGGGGCTTTGCTGCTAGTGGATGCCACTCAAGGTATTCAGGCACAAACGATCAGTAATCTCTATCTGGCCATTGAAAATGACCTGGAAATTATACCGGTAATCAACAAAATCGATATGGATGGTGCCATGATCGAGGAAGTAAAAGATCAGATCGTTGAACTGATTGGATGCAAACCGGAGACGATTCTGTTAGCCAGTGGCAGGACGGGTATTGGAATTGAAGGGATCCTGGAGGCAATTGTTGAGCGTATTCCGTCACCAACAGGAGACCCTGATGCCCCTTTACAAGCTTTGATATTTGATTCAGTTTTTAATAGTTTCAGAGGGATTATTGTATATTATCGTATCCTAAATGGTATGATCAAAAAAGGGGATAAGGTTAAATTCGTTTCTACCGATCAAGTGTATGAAGCAGATGAAGTGGGCATTCTAAAACTGAAAATGACCGAGAAAAAGGAGGTCAACTGCGGTGATGTAGGGTATATCATTACGGGCATTAAAAATGCCAAAGAAGTTAAAGTTGGTGATACCATTACGCTTGCATCAAATCCTAATCCTGAAACGATTAAAGGTTTTGAAGAAGTAAAACCAATGGTATTCGCCGGGATTTTCCCTGTTGAAACGGATCAATTTGAAGAGTTACGGGAATGCATGGACAAATTGCAACTAAATGATGCTTCTCTAACATATGAGCTGGAAACTTCCCAAGCTCTAGGCTTTGGATTTCGTTGTGGATTTCTAGGTCTCTTACATATGGAGATCATTCAGGAACGTTTGGAAAGAGAATTTAATCAAACCGTTATAACTACGGTTCCTAACGTAAGTTTTGTTGCTTATACTTCAGCTGGTGAAAAAGTGATTGTGAACAATCCAACAGAAATGCCTGATCCTGTTAAGATCGATTATATAGAAGAGCCTTATATCCGAGCGCAAATCATCACTAAGCCTGAATATATTGGTAATATTATGACGCTTTGTCTTGGCAAACGTGGCCTATTGATCAATCAAAGTTATCTCACTACAACACGGGTAGAGCTAATTTTTGAAATGCCCTTAACTGAGATCGTTTTTGATTTCTATGATAAGCTAAAAAGTCAGACTCGAGGATATGCTTCCTTTGATTATCATCCGATTGATATGCGTGAAGCGGATATTGTTAAAATGGATATTTTACTAAACGCAGAAAAAGTGGATGCTTTGAGTGCTCTGATTCACCGAAGCAGAGCACATGATTTTGGAAGAAAACTTTGTGAAAAATTAAAGGAACTTTTACCTCGTCAGCAGTTTCAGATTGCCATCCAAGCCGCAATTGGAGCAAAAATCGTAGCCAGAGAAAATATTTCTGCTTTACGTAAGGATGTAACTGCAAAATGTTATGGAGGTGATATCAGCAGAAAACGTAAGCTGCTTGAAAAGCAAAAAGAAGGTAAGAAGAGAATGCGTCAGATCGGAACAGTAGAAGTTCCTCAGGAAGCTTTTTTAGCAGTTCTTAAGTTAGATTAATTCTTTTTCTTTCTCTGTTTATTCTTACTAGGAGTGGGAATATTCAATTTATTTTCTTTTAATGGAACAGGAACAGGGGCCTGACCATCTTGTAGAGCAAAATTGAATACTTTGTCAATGTGGACCCACTTACCATTTTCCCACGTAAATCCTTCATAATCACCATCAGGTATATACGTATATTTTTTATCAGTATCACCACTTTCGGGGATCAAATGATCATATAAGATTATACCTAACTCTTCATCATATTGCAGTCGGGCATTACCTTCTTTCTTATACTCAATCCAAAAACGAACCTGATCCGGTTTTTTA
>CAYTXC010000011.1:0-36676 GCA_964441425.1 uncultured Sphingobacterium sp.
CTTTTCATTTTCATGATTTATATTCCTAGCCTCGCCGTATGGAATATTCAGTATAGAGTCTAGCGTAGTAAATATCGTTTCTTTAAATCGCTGAGCAATACTCGCGTTTAAAAAAAAGAACATGATCAAACCCATTAAAAAAAAGTATTTTCTCATAAATTCTATTGTAAATATTTCAATTATGATTTCGGAATTTCCAAACGAATAGTAGTCCCTTTCTCAAGTTCAGCATATTGCACGATAATTTTCCCTTTATGATACTCTTCAATTATTCGCTTGGAGAGCGTAAGTCCCACTCCCCATCCTCTTTTTTTTGTGGTGTATCCAGCGTCAAAAATTTGACGGGCTTGATGGGAAGACATTCCTTTACCATTATCATTCACATCTATAATAACCTTTTCAGATATTAAATGTATATTGATATTTATTTTACCTTCACCATCAAGGGCATCCAGTGCATTTCGAAGTAGATTTTCGATTACCCATTCAAATAATGGATCGATTAATGGCACTAACAATTCCTGTTCAGCCGTGGAAATATGAATTTGCACTTTACCGGGTGCCCGTTTCTGAATATAGTCCACAACTTGTTGTATAGCTTTGATCAGATCTCTTTTTTCTGGAGAAGTAGTACTGCCAATTTTTGAAAAACGATCCGATACTAATTTTAATCTGGCTACATCATGTTCCATTTCCCTTATCATGGAAGGATCTGAGCCTAATTCGCGCAATACCTCAACCCATCCATGCAATGCAGATACAGGAGTTCCCAATTGGTGTGCTGTTTCTTTTGCCATAGAGGCCCATAGTTGATTTTGTTGTGCTCTATGCCGATTCCGAATAGCGATTAACGTAACTACTATGAAAAGGGCTACAATAAATAGCTGAATAAAAGGATAGTACTTCACTTCTTTAAGTAGTAATGATTCACCATAATAATATTTATTATACATCGTTGAATCTGCACGTAGATAGGTGATGATTGGTTTATTGGACTTGAATTCCTCTAATCTAGATTGTAAATATTCCGCATTGGCCTTTGAAGAATCCAAATTAAGATAATTGGTGATGCTATCTTTTTCATTCGTTTCAATAACCGGGATAGAATGTTGTCTAACCAAGATCATGGAAGCAAAGGTGATATCCGTTTCTGGTGAGGCTTTTGCAATTAACTGATGCGCCTCCACCCAAACCTCAATAACTTGTCGCTCTTTATCAGCAATCTGAGAAGCGAGTAGTCGAGAATAAAAAATGGAAGCAACCACTATAAATATGGCTAATGATGAGATCAGTATTCGCCAATTCAACCATTTCATATCCGGAAAGATACATGAAACATCGCGTAGAAAACTGCTGAATGAGGAGCATATTTAATTTGCCCTTATTTTTGGATTACTAAACTCTTTTCATTGGCCAAACCTACTATTGCCATTGTTATATTAAACTGGAATGGGAAACATTTCCTTGAGAAGTTTATACCAAATGTTGTTTCCACATTACGTGATGGCATTTCGCTATGGGTAGCAGACAATGCATCTACTGATGATTCCATTTCATTTTTAATAGAATCCTACCCTCAGATACACCTTTTGCAAAATCGAGCAAATGAAGGCTTTGCCAAAGGATATAATACAGCATTAGCACAGATAAACGCAGATTATTATGTGTTATTGAATTCAGATGTTGAGGTTTCTGAAAACTGGATAATGCCAGCCATAACCTTGATGGAATCAGATCAAAAGATTGCGGCTGTTCAGCCTAAAATCCTACAATATGCCACTCACAGGCACTTTGAATATGCCGGGGGTGCTGGGGGCTGGATCGATTCACTGGGCTATCCATTTTGTATGGGTAGGATCTTTGATTTCTGTGAGAAAGATTCAGGACAGTACGATGTATCCACCCCTATATTCTGGGCAAGTGGAGCCGCTATGTTTGTGCGATCGAGTGCGTTTCACGAAGCGGGCGGATTTGATCCCTATTTCTTTGCTCATCAGGAAGAGATAGACCTATGCTGGCGTTTCCAATTGGCTGGGTACAGCATAAGATCTTGCCCCGAATCCGTTGTTTATCATGTGGGAGGTGGTACTTTACCAAAAGGAAATGAGAAAAAAGTTTACCTGAACTTCAGGAACAACTTGATCATGTTAACCAAAAATCTTCCTATACGTCAACGGATTTGGAAAATCCCGTTGCGATTAATGCTAGATGCAATAAGTGCTTGGAAAAATATACCCCAGGGGGAATGGCCGTATTTTCGGGCGGTAATGAAGGCGCACTTGCACTGGCTGAAATGGATGGTTCTTGACCAGGGGAAAAGTAATTTTCCGAAGAAAAAGTCTGGTTCGTTACATGGGGTTTATAATGGAAGTATAGCCTGGAAGCATTTTATCCTGGGCAGAAACTTATTTAAAGAAATAGTTGGCCGTGATTAATTGATTATGTTGATTCAACCCTTATTTTTGCAACGCAATCAATTGTTATGCAACAAGAATCACGTTTGAACGCAGAAAAAAAAGAGTTTGGTAGAAATTGGGTATTGACCTCCCGCTTTTTATTCCATGTGCAACTTTTCGTCTTCACTGCTTTTTTGCTCGGTGGATGCTATGGTTTATTCAATGCTCGTTATCAAGGAAAACCAAAAGTTGAGGTACCAGAAAACACGCTGTACACTCCTAAATACAAATAAAATTTTTGATTTTTATTTCTCTGGATGTATATTTGCATCCCTTCTGAAATAGAAGATATATGCGGAAGTAGCTCAGCTGGTAGAGCATCACCTTGCCAAGGTGAGGGTCGCGGGTTCGAATCTCGTCTTCCGCTCCAAAACAGATCTTTTGAGATCTGTTTTTTTTTATTTTATATACCAAAAAAGCAACCCAAATGAGTTGCTTTTTTTGCTGGTGCCCCAGACGGGAATCGAACCCGTACTCGCTTTTTCTGCGAACAGGATTTTAAGTCCTGCGTGTCTACCAGTTCCACCACCGGGGCATGAACGGGTGGCAAATATAATATAACCAAAGGAATTCTAAATCTATTATTTTTAAAATCTAAATTGATTCAATAAGCAGCATCCCAATCTGCTCTTAACGTAATGTTGTATTGCGCTCTCTTTTTAAATTCATACAGATTGACAACCCCTCTTCCATCCAGCACATTTGAATAAAAATTGACTGAATCTTTACCGATCAACACAGAATATTTACCTGGTAATAAGTTAACCTTAAAAAAGCCTTCCGCATCAGAATTCACCCTCGCTAATTCTTTGGACGCTATACCTTGGTAAAAACCATTTACTCTGTTCACGTTATCTGCCGCAAAAGGTTCAAAAAAATAAACAATGGTTTTAAAGCCTTTAGGCTCCGTAGAACCTAGATCTGGTGAGGGCATTTGGTTTCCTGAAATTCTAACAACCCTCCCCTTTACATTAACTTTTTGAGAACAGGCAGCTATTCCAGAAGCTACCATAAAAAAAATTAGAAAAAAACGGTTCATATTGTTGTGTTTTTACACCGAAGTGGCGACAATTTAATAAATTACAGGGCATTTTATCAAGCTCCCTACATGAATTTAAGAAATCGCAGTTTATTAGCAGTGTTGTTGATTACGGTATTTTATTCCGTTCAAAGTAATGCACAAGAAAAAAACACACCTGTTTCATTGACCTTAACTGATATAGCAACCATTCAAAAAAGAAAGGATGCTGAATCCATGGAAAAATTGTTGAAACTGGCTGAAGAAAAAAAATGGTCACTATCCATAAAAGGTAAAGATGGTAGAATAGCAAAACTCACCGGAGTAGATGAAAAAGGATATCCATTATATACTGAATCATTATTAACCACAAACGCAGCAGCCACTATTGGCACAAGTAAACTTTGGGATGGAGGCTCCACAGGATTAAATGTCAGCGGAAGTAGTGTACTCCTTAAAGATAAAGTTGCCCTTTGGGATGGTGGGGGTGTCAGCAATACCCATCAGGAATTAGCTGGAAGAATCGTGGCAAAAGATGGACAAACTGGAGAAGACGGACATGCTACACATGTGGCGGGAATTATGATGTCGAAAGGCATAACGCCTTATGCAAAAGGGATGGCATATAATCTTCCTAACATATTATCCTACACATTTAGTAATCACCTCAGTGAGATGGCAGAACAGGCATCTAATCTTTTAGTTTCAAATCACTCTTATGGCTCCATCAGCGGATGGAGATATAATGATGGTCAATCTAGATGGGAATGGCATGGGCAATTTAACACTACTGAAGATTATAAATTTGGATACTATAGTGCTGAAGCTCAATTCTGGGATTCATTGACATATATAAGTCCGAACTATGTAATTGTAAAAGCTACTGGAAATAATCGGAATGAAACAGGGCCTTCAGTTGGAACAAACTATTGGAGATTCAATGCATCAGGAGCAATGGCAGATGCTGGGGCGCGACCAGAAGGTATTAGCAATCAGGATGGATATGATAATTTACCTACTTATTCAACAGCAAAAAATATACTAACCGTTGGAAATATTATTGCTATACCAAACGGATATACCAAACCTGGTGATGTAGTATTAAATAATAGCAGCAGTGTTGGCCCTACTGATGATGGTCGTATTAAGCCAGATATTGTTGCAAATGGGACCAGTATCACGTCCACATACTCAGGAGGAGTTAATGCCTATGCAACTTTAAGTGGTTCATCAATGGCCTCGCCAACAGTAGCCGGTTCTGTGGTGCTTTTACATGAATTGTATCTTAGAAAGACTGAGGCGGCTGCATGGTCTTCAACTATCAGAGGACTTGTAATACATTCTGCTAAAAGAGCTACAACTAATCCAGGTCCTAATTATATGCATGGCTGGGGTGTTCCTGATTTTGGAGATGCCGGACAAATAATCGATAATAATTCTGATAATTTGATACAGCAACGCACTTTAAGCAATGGTGGTAAGTATAGCATTTCTGTTGTTGCCAGTGGTAAAAGTCCATTAAAAGTGAGTATATGCTGGAATGATCCGCCAGCTTCCGTAACACCTGGTACCCCATTAAACGATAGAACTAAAAAACTTGTACACGATCTTGATGTTCGAGTGATAAGAGGGAATAGAACGCACTTCCCATGGAAACTAGAACCTACAATCCCTGCATTCCCAGCTACAAAAGGTGATAATGACTTAGATAATGTTGAAGTCATTGAACTTGATTCTACCATAGCTGGTGAAACCTACACCATCGAAGTGTTGCATAAAGGAACTCTTACCAGAACAGGAACACAATCATTTTCACTTATTGCTACTGGAGTAGGTGGGAAAACCTACGCAACTTCCGCAGCTAGTTCAAATGCAGGCAGTAAAATCGATAGCGTCTCAATTGCCGGATTAAATAATGCGAATACAGCAGGTTGTAAAACATATTCTGATTATCGCCAATTAAAAGTATCGGCTGAAGCTGGACAAACCATTCCATTTTTCATAAAGTCTTCAAGTTGCGATGCAAGCAATGCAACTCGATTTGCTAAAATCTTCATCGATCTAAACAATGATGGTGATTTTAATGATGCTGGCGAAACGGTGGCCACAAGTGATGCACTTACAAATAATGGCACATTCACTGGAAATATAAATATCCCAACTTCTGTAGGAGTTGGCTCCATACTTTATACAAGAATAGTATTATCAGAAACAGCATCTGCAGCAAATGTTTTACCAACAGGTACTTATTCCAATGGAGAAACACAAGATTATCAATTAAGTATTAATAGTCCCTCCAACGATATGGCAGCTGGAAAAGTAGTTTATCCAGAGCTAGGAGAATGTGGCAATAGCAAAAAATACGTTACCGTAAAATTGAGAAATCTGGGAACAGTAGCTAAAAATAATATACCGGTTGTGGTTGAGGTACGTAAAGGAACAACTTTAGTGGCTACCCTACGCGATACGTGCAAAATAGGTATCCCCGGGCAATCGGAATTAGATTATACTTTACAAACTCCATTTGCCATGGATGGTGGATCTTCTTACACCTTCACCACCAAAGTATCCATATCAGGTGATCAGCTTACATCAAATGATTCACAAATAACTGAATTGACCACTACTGCAGCTGGTGCCACACCTACTAACCTAACTGGTGTGATCTGCAACGGAAGTGAAGTAAGGCTAAAGGGAGATAGTAAGAGTGGGAGAATTACCTGGTTCACCAGCGAAACTGCGAAATCGCCATTTGCTTCGTCAACTAGTGGTACAACCATACTTTCAAATACAGTAACGACTAACAAACGGTATTTTGCAGCAACCAATGATATAAGGGGTACGGTGGGTCCAGTAAATAAAATGGCTTACCCAAGTGGTGGCTATAATGAATTCAATGGAAACTTCGTTCGTTTCAATAATCAGGTTCCTATATTGATCGAATCCGTAAGGATGTACACGGCGAACCCAGGAAAGATCACCATAATTTTGGCAGATCTTGCTTCTGAAACAGGAACAGGAGGTTATTCGTACTACAATAGAGGTCAAAGAGTGTTCAATGTAGTGAACAGCAGACCTTCACCAACTGGGGGAGCTTTAACGGAAAACAATCCAGCTGATACAGGTTATGTTTACAATTTGAATTTCCAGGTGCCGGAAATAGGAAATCATGTACTCATCATGCAGTGTACAGATGGAGCTAGTGTATATCGAAATAATAATATTACATTACCTGGCCCCTACCCAACAAAACTTAATGATTCCAGTACTCTTTTTTCCATAACAGGAAATAGTGTGAATGCTAGTCAGGGCGATTTCAATGCTTTCTATTATTTCTTCTACGATATGAAAGTGAGTTCCCTTGAAGGTTGCCCAAGTGGAAGAACCGCAGTCACGGTTCCTGATAATGTAATCCCTGTAATAACCCAAACAGGTAATATACTCAGTAGTTCTGCTGCTACAGGAAATCAATGGAGACTAAATGGTAATGATATTTCAGGAGCTAATCTGAAACAACACACTGCCGCTGCTTCCGGACTATACAGAGTAGCAGTTACCGACTCTTTAGGATGTACTGGTCTATCAAATGAGCTCAATGTAGTGGTGACTTCCCTAAATAACATTGATCCGTCAAAGATTGGCATGCTTCTAGCACCCAATCCCAATCGTGGTCAGTTTAATTTGAAATTCAGGGTGAAAGGAAGGGAGAATTTAGATATCAGTGTATTAAACATTACGGGTCAACAGGTTTTCCGAAAAGCTTATGATAAATTCACTGGAGACTTCAACGAGACGATCAATCTTCCTCACGTGAGTCCTGGAATCTATATGCTTAAAATTACACATGGGGATAACCATTATCTTAAACGAATGGTTATCGATTAAATAATAAAGCCCCTGCTCTAAGCAGGGGCTTTATTATAAGTAAATCATTTATGCAGCAGCTACCCAGGTCAAACAAAAGTTTGGGAAACACATTCCTTTTACATCCAAAGGTTTATCTCTATACAAAACGGCAATAGCAAAATGTGTATGATCGATTTGTTGAATTGACTTTATGATGATGTGTTCTTTAAAATCAACATTTGTAGAGCCATTCCATTTAAAAACAGATTCTTTAACACTCCAGAGTAATGTTTCCAATACATATGGCGCTGCAACAAGAGTTGATAATAAAGCCTTTTCTTGGTCAGTCAGGAACTTATGCAACACCTTCATCACTCTGCTGGTGTATATCTCTACATCTACACCTACCCTTTCCGATTTGCTAACTACTGCTGCTGCATAGTTATCCGCATGTGAGATGGAAAAATGAAACAGGTCTTCAGGAAGAAATGGCTTTCTGGTTTCCGCAATTTTAACTTCAGCTAATGGAAATCCTGGAGATAAAACGTTCAGTAAATACCTGCCCGCGAGATGCTGTTTCCGTTTTTGAGGATGCGAAATATCACGTTGTATAGAAGCATATTCCAGGAAAAAATCTTCATCTTCCTCAATCGACCAGATTCCTAGGGAAGTTTCCTCGTTGATATTTTGTTGAAAAAACAGGGGCATGTGCACTTATTATAGGGCGAAATTCGCATACTTAAGTCCTTTAACCAAAAACGAATTTCTATGATCCTGTCTGATAAGCGCATTCTTGAAGAAATGGATAAGGGTACCATCCTGATCAAACCATTCCACAGAGAAGCCTTAGGAAGTAATTCCTATGATGTGCATCTTGGAAAATGGCTGGCCACCTATAAGAATCACATCCTGGATGCGAAAACGCATAATCAGATTGAGCATTTTGAAATTCCCGATGATGGGTTTGTTCTATACCCCCATATTTTCTATTTAGGTGTCACGCTTGAATATACTGAAACGCATGCGCATGTACCGTTTCTTGAAGGAAAGTCATCCACTGGTCGCTTAGGCATTGATATTCATGCCACAGCCGGAAAAGGTGACGTTGGGTTTTGTGGGAACTGGACGCTCGAGATCTCTGTTAAACAACCGGTTAAGGTATATGCCGGAATGCCCATCGGGCAGCTCATTTATTTCCCAGTTGAGGGCGATATCGAAGTGAAATACAATGAGAAGAAAAATGCAAAATATGCCCAGCAGATCGATCGTCCGGTAGAAAGTATGATGTGGAAAAACAAGTTCTAGATCTCTCCATACTTTTTAAACCAGGCAATTAACCAAACGGTCACCAGATTATAGGATCGCATACCTGAAGGCTGTTCATTTAGTTTTAGATATTGATTATAGAACTGATCTACCCATAAACCGAACGGAGTATCATATTGATCAAGGTAATCCCTATAGAGCTGAATATCCTGTAGAACTTTAGCATCGAGCCCCTTCCAGATTGCTTTTGCTGCCAATGAATCTACTCGCTTTAATTCATGGTGAGCAGCCAGGAACATGTTCAAATAAGACGAATACTGCATCGATAGGTTACCTGAAGCTTTTGCTGCTAAATGTCCTAAAAAACTAGCTTCATGCTCTTTGGCATATCCCAACTGGTGACCAATTTCATGGCCTGCAACAAAGGGAAGCATGAATTTGGGGATCGTTGTATTCACATGTGCCTCTCCGGTAAAGGGATTAAAGTATCCCGAATAGCCAATATAGTTTCCAATGCTCCCCAATAAAGATGACTTGAAGGATACAGGAGCGGGTTGAAGAAACGGGATAGCCTTTGATAACTCATGATAGCCTGAAATGGCAACTTCAGAATAATTATTCAAATCGGTATAGTTTGATCGGCATTGATTCGTTTTATCTCTTAACTTTTCAGTTAACGGGAGTAATAATGTGGTATCGACCGATTCAACCTCAAGTCCAAATTGATTCCCAATATTTTTTCGATTATAGTTCAAACCCCATAAAATATTGAATGCCAAATAAATGAATAAAAATACCATTGCGTATGATGACATACTATCCTGTATGAAATCTGGCTTTTCTTTTTTCCAAAACCAATTCACCCACCTCACTATTTCCCTGAAAATCAATAATATAAAGATTCCATATAAGATATCGCCTAAACTGAAAGGCAGCCAACCGGTGAGATAGCGCATGAACCTTCCTAAAAGTGGATAGAACCCTAAGGAATAGAATTTCTCAATAAGATCAGGCGAAAGAATGAATAAACGGACTACAACAAGTCCTGCCAACAAGAAAATCCAGGTACGAGAAGGTCTTTTTAGCAGCATCATAAATTGGAAATTAATTAAAAACGCTTACCTTTGCCACCCTTAATTAGGGTTGTTATGTCTGGACGCAGGGAATACGATATAGCATTTGTGGGGCTGAAACCAGGTGTTCACGAGTACAACTACGAAGTAAGTGATTCGTTCTTTGCATCATATCCATCGCAGGATTTCAGTGATCCAAAAGCAAATGTAAAACTGTTACTGGAAAAGAACAGTTCTTTTATGATCCTGAAATTTTCAGTAGGTGGTACTGCCGCTGCATCATGTGATAGATGTGGCAATCCATTGACACTTCAACTTTGGGATGACTTTGAGGTTTTAGTGAAGCTCGTAGAAGATCCGGAGCGCATGAATGAAGAGGAAGAGGATCCTGATGTATTCTACATTTCAAAAAACGAGAGTTTGCTGAATGTAGAAAGTTGGATTTATGAATTCATCACCCTAAGTGTTCCTACACACAGGATGTGCCCAGAAGACAAAGATGGAAATGCTCAGTGCAACAGGGAAGTGTTGGAGAAATTGAAGCAGATGAACGAGAATAGAGAACAAAAACAAAACCCTTTATGGAAGGGTCTTGATAAATTCAGGAATATTTAAATACTAAGATATGCCAAATCCGAAACGCAGGCACTCTCAACAACGTAGTGCGAAAAGAAGGACACATTACAAAGCTGAAAAAGTAACGTTGAGCAAAGACAGTACAACTGGAGAGATCCATGTACGTCATCGTGCGCATGAAAGCGAAGGTAAATTATACTACAAAGGAAAGCTGGTAGCAGAAAAATCTCCTATCTAAGCTTTTCAAAAACCATAATACAGAAAAGTAAAAAATAGTAATCCCATTTTGGGCCCTACTGTTTTTTACTTTTTTATTTTTTGGATATATTAGAACATATTCGCAATTATGAAGATCGGATTAGATATGATGGGAGGAGACTTTGCTCCTCTAGAAGCAGCAAAAGGAATAAAGAAATATGTAGAACATAATGCCAATCCCGCTCACTTGGTATTAATTGGGAATGAGGAGCAGGTGAACATTTGTCTAAATGAGCTGCAAATAGATCCATCTTCATATACCCTGATTCATGCTTCTCAGGTTATTGATATGCATGAACATCCCACAAAGGCGCTAAAAGAGAAAACTGACTCATCCATCGCCATCGGATTTCACCTACTTGCTTCTGGAAAAACGGATGCTTTTATAAGTGCCGGAAACACGGGTGCTATGATGGTAGGATCCTTATTCAGTATAAAGCCAATCGAAGGAGTTCTTCGCCCCTCTATTGGAGCATACATGCCTCGTGAAAATGGCCATAACGGTTGGTTGATGGATGTAGGATTAAATGCTGATTGTAAACCGGAAAATTTAGTTCAATTCGCCATACTTGGTTCATTGTTTGTTCAACATGTATGGAATGTGGACTCGCCTAAAGTGGCACTGGTCAACATTGGTGAAGAAGAGGGCAAGGGTAATTTATTGACTCAAGCAGCTTATCCCCTGTTAAAAGATTGCGATAAGATCAACTTCATTGGTAACGTGGAAGGCCGAGATATATTCCTTGACAAAGCAGATGTAATGGTATGTGAAGGTTTTACAGGAAATGTAATTTTAAAGTTAGCAGAAAGCTTCTACGATCTCACTAAACGTCGAAATGTAGAAGATCCATTTTTTGATAAATTCAATTTTGAACAATATGGTGGCGTGCCTGTTCTGGGCATCAATAAACCTGTAATAATTGGTCATGGAATTTCTGGTGAGGAAGCGTTCTGTAATATGATCCAGATGGCTGAAAAAATGATCAGAACCGATCTTCTTGAAAAGATAAAATCGAACTTTGTGACTTCAATGTAAAAGAAATCGAGTCATTGAAAACGTGGTTAAAAAGGATTAAAATTATTTTTTGTTTCTTCAAAATTAAATGAGCTGAATTTGGGTAATGTTAAAAAACTCCTATCTTTGCCATCCCTAAAAGGGGTGATGCCCAAAACGGCTATATGATCTCGTAGCTCAGTTGGTAGAGCAATACACTTTTAATGTATGGGCCCTGGGTTCGAGTCCCAGCGGGATCACCAAAAAGCCACTCTTCGGAGTGGTTTTTTTGTGCCCATTAGCGAATGAATGCTCCATAACAAATCAGCGCTTTTATAAATAAGCTAAACATTACCTTTGCTACTTAATCGCTTTACATGTTATCATTTTTCCAAAATAAAGTAGTTGTCGTAACCGGAGGTACTGATGGAATCGGTCGTGCCCTTGTTGATCTTCTTATGAAACTTGGTGCACGGGTGGCTACTTGTGGAAGGAATCCGGACAAGCTGTATTCAATGCAATTGGAATATACAGGCCAGACACTTCATACCTTGGTGGCAGATGTAAGCAGACAAGAAGATTGTGAACGATTCATCAGATCCACGATCGAGATGTTTGGCACCATTGACATCCTGATCAATAATGCTGGAATCTCTATGAGAGCGCTGGTTGAGGAGATGGACGTAAAGGTGGTGGAACAATTAATGAATGTAAATTTTTACGGATCCGTCTATTGTACAAAACTGGCATTGCCTGAAATCATTCGAAATAAAGGAACAATCGTTGGCGTTTCATCCATAGCCGGTTACAGGGGATTACCCGGAAGAAGTGGCTATTCTGCCTCAAAATTTGCTTTACAGGGATGGCTTGAATCTTTACGCACCGAGTTAATGGATGCCGGAGTAAATGTAATGTGGGTTTGTCCTGGATTTACAGCTTCCAATATCAGATATGCTGCTCTAAACAAAGATGGTGCAAGCCAGGGAGAAACACCAATGGATGAAGGTAAAATGATGAGTGCAGAAGAATGCGCAACGCATATCTTATCTGCAATTGAAAAAAAGAAAAGAACGCTTGTACTTACATTCACTGGTAAACGGGCAGTATTCTTGAATCGATTCTTTCCATCACTGGCAGACAAACTAGTGCATAAGTTCTATTTTCATAATGGTAAGCTGATTCGATAATAACTCATTACATTTGTTATCAACCCCATTCACTACCCAATTCCTGAATGAGCATGCCTGTTCTAACATTAACATCTGACATAGGCCTTCGGGATTTTCTTGTAGGAGCTGTAAAAGGACAGATCCTTCAAACCAACGATGCATTTCAGCTAATTGATATCAGCCATGAAATTGTTCCATTCAATTATGCCCAAACTGCTTATGTAGTTAAACACGCCATAAAACATTTCCCACCTGATACGTTTCATCTCGTACTAACCAATTTGTTCCATCAGAAGCCCGAATATTTACTGGTAGCGAGATTAGGAGATCAGTATTTAGGCATGGCCGATAATGGACTGATCACCATGATAGCCGACGGAATGCCCGATGAGGTTATCGCTATACCCTTGGATAAACAACAGATCCGAAATACGATTTACTGTACAAAAGTACTGGCTCAGGCATTTACGGATCTACTCTCAGGAAGGCCCCTATCGAAACTTGGAGATCCCAATTTTCCAATACAAGCCAAAAACCCTTTACGACCCCTACTCAGCAGCAATTATATAGAAGGTCAAATTATTTATATTGACCGATTTGAAAATGTAATTGTGAATATTACAAAGGAAGAATTTGAAGCCCAAAGAAAAGGACGCCGCTTTAAAATCATATTTAAACGAGATCAGGAAATTGATCGAATTAGTGAGTCTTATGCGGATGCAAATGAAGGCTCAGAGATTGCTTTATTTAATTCAGCAGGCCATCTTGAAATAGCCATAAATAAAGGAAATGCAGCCGGCTTATTTGGACTACAAGGATTTACGGAGAAATCAGCAAGCCAATCCCAATTCATGCAAAGCAGACTTTACTACCAAACCATTAGGGTGATCTTTGAATAATGGACAATATGACGGATTTCATGATTAGCACACTACTTTTTGTTAATAATTACTCAATTAGTTCAGCTGACCATTAGCCAATTAGCTAATTTTTAATTAGGTTTGCCCGTCCTTTTAAATAAATGAGGAACCTATGCGTTTTAATAAGATCAACAACCTTACAGGTTGGATAGTTTGGGCTATTGCTTCTGCTGTATATACAACAACAGCTGAAGCTGGAGGTAGCCTTTGGGATTGCGGTGAGTTTATCTCCAGTTGTTTCAAAGTTCAGATCCCTCACCCTCCTGGAGCACCTATGTTTGTATTACTGGGTCGTCTGTTTATTGTTGCCTTTGGCAATGACCCATTATCTGCTGCCAAGGCAGTGAATTTAATGAGTGCGCTTGCCAGTAGTTTCACTATTCTATTCCTTTTCTGGACAATCACACACTTCGCTCGTAAAATTTACCACAAAACTTCTGCCGAACTTAATAGTGATCAAATATTCAGTGTGATGGCCGCAGGTGTTGTGGGTGCCTTAGCCTACACATTCTCGGATTCATTCTGGTTTAGTGCGGTGGAAGGGGAAGTGTATGCCTTATCCTCATTCTTCACCGCTCTGGTTTTCTGGATGATGTTGAAATGGGAACATGCCGCTGATACTGAAGGAGCAGATAAATGGATCATCCTGATTTTCTTCATGATGGGGCTGTCGATAGGTGTGCATTTGTTGAATTTGCTTACTATACCAGCGATTGTCATGATCTACTATTTCAAACGCTATCGGGTAACGGCATGGGGTACGTTTTGGGCTTTTATACTTGGATGCGCTATAACGGGAATTACCCAAAAGTTTGTGATACAATACACCGTTAAAGGAGCTGGTCATTTCGATATATTCTTTGTAAATACGCTTGGACTCCCTTTCTTTAGTGGCTTCGCGTTTTATTTTCTATTACTCGCGGGATTAATATGGTATGGTATCCGAATTGCATCCGCAGGAAACATATCTTCTGTAAAATTCAGTATCTGGTTATTCCTGTTGATCTTCACCGTTGCCTTCCCCATGATCGGAAGTGGCTCTCCCGCTGGATTAGCCATAAAAACGATATTAGCTGGTGGAGCTGCGTATGCCATCACTAGTATTGGCTATGATACCATAAAACGCAATCCATACTTCCTGAAACTTGCCATGTGGTGTTTTGGTTTTATGCTGATAGGTTACTCTACGTATGTTACGACAATGATTCGTTCCAATGCCAATCCATCCGTAGATATGTACAATGTAGATAACCCTATGAGTTTAGTAGGATATCTAGGTCGTGAACAATATGGAGATTTCCCATTAATATATGGACAGGTATTTACCGCCTCTCCGATTGACTACGAAGAGGGAGACACTAAATATGTAAAAGGAGCTAATAAATATATTGAAGCAGGTAAAGATGCTAAACCAACTTTTGCAAGCGAAGATAAAATGTTACTCCCTCGTGTATGGGATGCGAGTAATGATCAGGGACATGCTGATTTCTACAAACGTTGGCTAAATCTTGAAGAAGGTGAAAAACCAAATCAGTTAGACAATATTAACTGGGCCATAAGTTATCAGATCGGATGGATGTATTTACGCTATTTTGGTTGGAACTTCATCGGCAAACAAAATGATGTTCAAGGTTTTGGTAACGTTCGTGATGGGAACACCATTAGTGGCATTAAGCCTGTTGATAATCTATTACTGGGCAACCAAGACAAACTACCCCAAACACTTCGGGAAAATAAGGCAAACAATAAACTATTTGCTCTACCACTTATTCTGGGACTTCTCGGAATGCTGTTCCAGATAAAGAAAGATGATCGTGATTTTCTGGTTTCATTCTTGTTGTTCTTCTTTACTGGTTTAGCAATCGTATTCTATCTAAACCAGGCAGGTAATCAACCTCGTGAACGGGATTATGCCTATGTAGGATCATTTTATGCCTTTGCTATCTGGATAGGATTAGGTGTTATGCAAGTAAAAGAATGGTTGCAAAAAATCGTTGCACCAAATTTGTCAAATATTGCCGCTGGTCTAATTTGTCTTATTGCCGTTCCTTTACTTATGGCAGACCAAGGTTGGGATGATCACGACAGAAGTAAGAAAACACTAGCAAGAGACCTTGCACGCAATTACCTTGAAAGCTGTGCTCCAAATGCCATTCTCTTTTCATATGGCGATAATGACACCTATCCACTTTGGTATGCTCAGGAGGTAGAAGGCATTCGAAGAGATGTCCGAGTGATTAATTACAGCTTGTTAGGTATAGATTGGTATATCAACCAACTTCGCTATAAAGTAAATGATAGTGACCCTATAGATGTGATCTGGGGTCCCGAAAAAATTGAAGGTGGCAAACGGGATTATATCCGTTTCTATGAAGAAAGTGGTTTTGACCAAAGTCGGTATGTAGATCTGTATAGTTTGATGAAAGACTTTGTGGGCAGTGATGATCAGAAAAATCAATTGCCATTACAAGATGGTTCTTTTATGAATTATCTTCCTGTAAAAAAAGTAAGTATTCCTGTTGATATAAATGCAGTAAAAGCTAATAACACCGTTATTAAAACCGATAGTGTGCTTACAGAAGTACGTTTCGAAATCGGCAAGAATTTGTTGATGAAAAACGATATGGCTGTTCTCAATATCATTGCTGCCAACAAATGGAAACGACCTATTTATTTTACTTCTCCTGGCTCCCAAGGGTTAGGATTCGACCAGTATCTTCGTTCCGATGGCATGAGCTATCGTCTTTTACCTATAAAAATGGAAAGTGAATCTGCTGTAAATACAGATCGTGCAAAAGACATCATGTTAACTAAATTTACTTTTGGGAATGCACAAACCAAAAGTGTTTATTTTGATGAGGAGAACCGACGTCATCTCATCAGCATTCGACAAGCGTATGCAGATGCTGCCATGACCTTAGTACAAAAGGGAAAGAATGAAGAAGCAAAAGCATTACTTCAAAAAGTAGATAAGGGCATGTTGGAGGAAAATATGCCTTATGGAATGGTTAGTCGAGGTAATCAACATAATATCATCAGTTATCAATTAGCTGAAGCCTCGTTTAAAGCCGGAGATACACAATTGGGAAATAAAATCTTGCAAAAAGTAAAAAAGGATATTGATGAGCAATTAGCATATTATGCCTATATCGGAGATATGAATCAAACTGAACTTTATCAGGCAGTTGAAGATATCATGTCTAACAAAGCTGATAATCTTCATAGTCGGCAAAAGGAAATGTTTGCTGAAATTCGTAATGCACTATACATTAAGAATTTACTCGACAATCTAGTCCGCAGTATGGCACAACCCTCACCAGATGTCAACATTCCGGATAGTGGAAAAAATAATTAAACATTTTATTCCTTTAATGGTTATAAAAAGGGCGGATACGATCCGCCCTTTTTTATTATCTGGATACTTTGCTTTTTTTAATTAAATTACATAATCTCAAAACCCGATCTAATTGCTGTCCAGCTCTTAACCCGTTTTAATCAGGAAGCATGAAAGGATTTCATTTTACAGGTTTCGATCCAAACGATCAGCAGAAAACCAATTTTGAAAAATTGCTAGATCTTTTTACGCAATTGCTAACTTACACCAATGGGGATGCAACAGAGGCATTGAACTGGCTTACCCAATTGGATAAAAAATATCAATTGACCACTGAAGAATATGGCATCGGGGATTTCATCAATGAACTAAAGGAAAAAGGATATTTAGACGAAAAACATAACACCGGTGAATTCAAGATCACTCCTAAAACGGAACAAGGTATCCGAAAAAGAAGCCTTGAAGAGATCTTCGGTAAATTAAAGAAAACTAAATCGGGAGATCATAGCACATTCAAACCCGGACAAGGAGATGATATCAACCCCGAAACACGTTCCTACCAGTTTGGAGATATGCTGGAACAAATCGATTTTGTTAGCTCCATCAAAAACGCACAGATCAACCATGGAATAGAAGCTTTTCAAATGCAGGAAGATGATCTGGAGATAAGAGAAACAGATTTTAAAACGCAGACTTCTACAGTTTTAATGATCGATATCTCCCACTCCATGATCTTATACGGGGAAGACCGGATCACACCTGCTAAAAAAGTAGCTATGGCTCTAAGTGAACTCATCACCACCAAATATCCAAAAGACACCCTGGATATTGTCGTTTTTGGAAATGATGCCTGGCCTGTGGAGATTAAAGACCTGCCCTACTTGCAAGTTGGCCCTTACCACACCAATACTGTTGCGGGTTTAGAACTGGCTATGGACTTGCTAAGAAGAAGAAAAAATCCTAACAAACAGATCTTTATGATCACAGACGGTAAACCCACCTGTTTGAAGATCGGTGGTAAATATTATAAAAATAGTTTCGGATTAGATAGAAAGATCACCAATCGATGCTTGAATCTGGCAGCTCAATGCAAAAAACTGAAACTGCCGATCACTACATTTATGATTGCCAGTGATCCTTATTTGCAACGATTTGTTTCTGAATTTACCGAAACGAATAATGGAAAAGCATTTTATGCCTCATTAGATAAATTAGGAGCATTTATCTTCAGGGATTTTGAAAATGGAAAAACTAAAATAGTAAGATAGGCTTTACACAGTAGTAGCTAATCCCTAATCTCAAAGCACTTTATGAAAACTTTAGGTGAACTAAAAAAAAGCGGATACAAACCAAGATCGATCAAAGAGGAAATAAGAGAGAACCTCATAAAAAAACTTCAACAACAAGAAAAAACGTTTCCTGGTATAATCGGTTATGATGATACTGTAATTCCGGATACGGAAAGAGCTTTATTATCTCGACACAATATACTTTTCCTGGGTTTACGCGGACAGGCAAAAACCAGAATGGCCAGACAAATGATCGATTTGCTTGATGAATATATTCCGGTTGTGGAAGGCAGCGAGATCAATGATGACCCTTTGGCTCCGTTATCTACGTATGCAAAAAATCTTATCGCTGAAAAAGGAGACGCTACCCCAATTCGATGGCTGCATCGAACTGAACGTTATGGGGAAAAACTAGCTACTCCTGATGTGAGTGTAGCTGATCTTATCGGAGATATTGATCCGGTGAAAGCTGCTAATTTAAGATTAAGTTTTGCTGATGAGCGGGTTATTCACTATGGTATCATTCCAAGAAGCAATCGAAGTATTTTTGTGATTAATGAATTACCTGACCTTCAGGCTCGCATTCAAGTAGCACTATTCAATATTTTACAGGAAGGGGATATACAAATCAGGGGATTTAAACTACGCTTGCCCTTAGATATACTTTTTGTTTTCACAGCAAATCCAGAAGATTATACCAATCGTGGATCGATCGTAACACCTTTGAAAGATCGTATTGAAAGTCAGATCCTCACTCACTATCCCAAATCTATAGAGCATTCCTTAGCGATCACAGCGCAAGAAGCACAAGTCCATGAAAAACAATTAGATCGTGTTCAGATTGCGGATCTGATACGCAGACTGATCGAACAAGTTTCTTTTGAAGCAAGAAGTAGTGAGTATGTAGATCACAAAAGTGGTGTTTCGGCACGTTTAACCATTGCAGCATTGGAAAATGCCTACAGTGCTGCTGAACGAAGAGCCATTCTAAATAAAGAAAAACAAACGCAAATTTGGATCAGTGATCTGGTAGGCATCATTCCATCGATCACTGGAAAAGTAGAATTGGTTTATGAAGGAGAACAAGAAGGACCATATCAGGTAGCGTATAATCTGTTGGAAAAAACGTTTAGAACTATTTTTGGTCAGTACTTCCCCATACCGGAAACCAAAAAGAAGAGAGCCGCAAATAAAGAAGGGATCGGCGATAACCCATTCCGAAATATTATTGC
Organism: uncultured Sphingobacterium sp.; assembly: GCA_964441425.1. Classification (GTDB taxonomy): domain Bacteria; phylum Bacteroidota; class Bacteroidia; order Chitinophagales; family Chitinophagaceae; genus Pollutibacter. The sequence goes on from CAYTXC010000011.1 coordinate 19,432, forward strand.
CTGGTTCGATAAAGGCAATAGTGTACATCTTTTATTCAATACAACGGATGAAGAAAAAATCCGCATCCTATATAGCATAGATGGATTATATGGTCTGGTTAAAAAATATTTTCCACAAGGTACAGATCTGGAACATGCATTACTTATGGAATTTGTTCTACACGGGTTAAGTTCACATTCACTAATAAGCAAAAAAGTATTTGAAACGCAGATTGAATTCAAAGACTTGATGGGTTCGATGTTGAACTTTGGCCAGGGAACGGATTATACAGAGGAGGATGAGGAAAATGAAGATTATCGCTAAAGGACATTCACTTCGCGTTCTAGTAGAATATTGAATTTCGTTTTTACAGATGCTAAAATCTCCTCGCTTAATTGATAGATCTCATTTCCGGTGGCACCACCATAATTCACCAAAACCAGAGCCTGTTGATGATGCACTCCGTAATTACCTTTTCGATAGCCTTTCCAACCGGCCTGCTCAATCAACCAACCTGCAGCTAATTTTATCCTTTCGGATCCAATTGGGTAACCAACAATAGATGGATAAGACATTTTTAAAGCTTCAAATGTTTCCATGCTAACTTCAGGATTCTTGAAAAAGCTTCCGGCATTACCAATCTTTTTGGGATCCGGAAGTTTTGATTGGCGTATATGTATAACAGCATCCGCGATAGCCCGAATGGACATCAATTGAACTCCCATTCTATTCAATTCATCTTGGATAACACCATAACTGGTTTTGAAAATTGGCTGTTTTGTTAATCGAAACGTAACAGTAGTAATCAAGTATTTACCCTTATAGTTTCTTTTAAATACTGAATCTCTATACCCAAAACCACATTCTTCGTTTTGAAAAATACGAAACGATTTTTCCTGAATATCCCATCCCTCTACCTGCTCGATCACTTCTTTAACCTCAACGCCATAAGCACCAATATTTTGAATTGGTGCTGCACCAACAGAACCAGGTATCAGGGCCAGATTTTCTATACCCGCATATCCATGATCAATACAATATTCAACGAAATCATGCCAAACTTCACCTCCTCCGGCACGAACCAATACATAATCCTTTGTTTCTTTTATCAACTCAATACCTTTGATCTCATTCAGTAAAACCAATCCTTCGACATCTTTGGTGAACAACACATTACTGCCACCTCCCAAAATAAATATGGGCACCGGGCCATTGATCTCTCTTAGTTCATCTTTAGATCTAATTTGTCCAAAATACTGAGCATTTACATCTATGCTAAATGAATTAAAAGGTTTAAGAGATATATTTTGAAGAACTTTCATCAAAGGATCTATTGTGGATCTACATCCGGATGAATAATAACAGAACGGAATGTTTTATCATATTGCAAAAGATCCATCTGCTGTTTGATGATGGTTTTAGCCAAAGCAAATGATTTTCCAGTTTTAGGAATACGTAAGAGGAGTTCCATGATATACATGTTCCGAATTCTCCCTATCACTGGCTCTGCCGGTCCTGACACCTGATCAGGAAATGCTTGATGCAATGCTCCACCCATTATGTTAGCTGCTGCTTCAGCAATATGCTTTAATCGATGTTTGAACGTGATCTGCACCATTTTACTAAATGGAGGATAGTTGAATTGTTGTCGGGCCTCAGCTTCTGCCTGGTATAATTGCTTGTAATCATGTAGTTGTACCCAACCTAAAACAGGATGCTTAGGATTCGTTGTTTGTATCAATACCTTACCCCGTTGGTCTTTTCTTCCTGCTCTACCACTAACCTGCTCCATCAACTGAAAGGCACGTTCATTGACCCGAAAATCAGCAAAACTCAGTAACCCATCTGCATCTAAAATGCCTACTAGATGAACATGATCAAAATCCAATCCTTTTACCACCATCTGCGTACCCACCAAGATATCAATCCGATGTTGCTCAAAGTTTTGAATAAGTTGATCATGTGCATGCTTTCCACGAACAGTATCTATATCCATTCGTGCTATCCTAAATTCAGGAAATAGTTCAGCTAATTGTTCTTCAATTTTTTCCGTTCCAAAATTCTTTTCCTGCCAATGTACTTTACCACAAGCCGGACAAGTTATAATAGGTGCATATTGATTTCCGCAGTAATGACATTGCAGTTTCTGATAGATCTTATGAAACGTGAGGGTTACATCACATTGCTCACAATGTGGTATGAACCCACATGTACCACAGATCATATAGGGCGAATAACCTCTTCTGTTTTGAAATAAGATGACTTGCTTCTTATGCTTTACCGCCTCTTCAATTTCTGTTTGAAGTTGTGGAGAGATCATCAGCTTTTCTTTACCCTTTCGCTCCACCAATCGAGTGTCCACCATCTCAATTTCAGGAAGGAGTACATTTCCAAAACGCTCAAATAATTCTACTAAGCCATATTTACCCGTGCGAACGTTAGCATATGTCTCCATGGAAGGTGTTGCCGAACCCAATAAAACTTTAGCACCTAAGCGACTTGCATAAAAAATTGCAGTATCACGTGCATTATACCTTGGTGCAGGTTCCTGTTGCTTGAAAGAAGGATCATGTTCCTCATCAATTATAACTAGACCCAGATCAGCAAATGGCAGAAAGATGGAAGAACGTGCGCCTAAAACTACACGTAAATCTCCCGATTTCACTTTGTTCCAGATCTCCACTCGCTCATTTGGGTTAAACTTGGAATGGTATATACCAATGTATCCGCCAAAATGCTTTTGTAATCGTCTAATCACCTGAGATGTCAAAGCAATTTCAGGAAGTAGATATAAAACCTGATGGCCGGCCTTGATCTGCTCTTCGATCAATCGAATATAGATCTGCGTTTTACCACTAGACGTAACCCCATGCAATAAACAAACCTGCTTATCAGCCAAACAGGACTTTATATTCAAAAATGCTTCTTCCTGTGCTGCAGATAATTCAAAGTCAATTTGAACATCTTTAGCAGCGTATTGTATTCGATCAACGGCTAATTTCTTTATGACCAGAATTCCTTTATCCGACAATCCTTTGAGTTGTGCAGCTGAAGCACCTGATTTCTTTATAAGTTCAGATTGCTTTACTTCTGTATTTTCTGTTTTTTGCAGATGCAAAAATGCCATTAATAGTTCCAGCTGCTTGGGAGCACTGAATTTTCCATTTAATAAGGCCTCAAGTTGCTTTTCATCTTTGTATATATCAGCAAGAAAAACATAGTTTTCTTTTTTTTCGGTGTACTTTTCTTTTAATGCTTCCCAAGCCCAGCAAACTTTAGCTTCAATCAGCTTTTTTACTACCGGATAAACATGTGCACTATCCAGAATTTGTTGTACCTCCTGAAGCTTTAATTCCTTTTTTAGCAATAATGCTTCGGCAACCATAAATTCATGATCATTCAACAACGAAAAATCATCCCCATACTCTTCATTAAAGACCAACATCGTTTCACTACTCAACTTGAAATTTGAGGGAAGTGCAGCAGCCATCACCTCTCCTTCAGTACACATATAATAATCAGCGATCCATGCCCAAAGATCAAGTTGATCCTGATTCACTACCGGTTCACTATCCAGAATATTCAATATGGGTTTTGATTCAAATTCGCCCGGCTTTTCCTGTTGCACATTTCGGACTATGCCTGCATATTTTTTATTTTTACCCAACACTACTTCCACACGCATACCAGGTAGTATCTTGCTTTCCCATTCTTCAGGGATGGAATAGGTATAGTTTTTAGGAAGAGCTAAAGGCAATATGACCTGTGCAAACATCATCAGAGTTCGAAATTAATGAATAAACAAAGAAGGCTACTGTGTATTCCCTCCGATCCAGGGCGCTTTATACTCGCGAAGTTTTGCAGACATCACATCCATGACTTGTTGCTTAAGCTCGGGCAATTCGTTTAACGTGTATCCAGCCACTGGAATTTCTGCTAAGAAAATGGCTCTGCAAGGTCCGGGGGTTAACGTTAATATGGAGGAAGGATGCATTCGAGTAAACGTATCCGGGAAGATAACCGGTTTAATTGGCGTTTGCGTTTCAATGGCAATCCGAAATGCTCCATCGAAAAATGGGCCCAATGGTTCGGTAGTTTCATTGAAGGTCCCTTCAGGAAAAATAATGATAGAAATTCCATGTTTCATAACATTCAACAAATGTTGAATACTTTGCCGGCGATGTTCAGCATCTGATCGATTAACCAATACCACAACTTGCTTATAGATGTATCCAAAAATGGGAATACTCTGTAACTCGATCTTTCCTAAGGGACGGAATGGTTGACGAAATATTTTGACCAACATGGCTGCATCCAAATATGAAATGTGATTGGCCACAAACACATATTGCTTATTAAGATTGTGGGGAACCTCGTATGTTATGGATACACGGAGGCCACACATCAAAAACCAGATATCACTCCAAAAATGCAAGGCTTTGAAAATGGCATTTCCTCCCGCATAGCGACCCCAAAAAGAAGCCAGTATCACAAATGGAAATACAATGAACATTAAAGCCAGAAACCATAAAAGGCACCAAAGAACATAAAAAGGTCGAAAGAATAGGAATAATATCTTCATAGAAACAAGGGGTTTTTTACCCCGCACCAAGGTCAGCAATATAGTCAAAATCCCCTATCATTCGTATCTTTACAGCTATGGCTGAAGCGAAATCCATAGCCTTTCATACTCTGGGTTGCAAACTGAATTTTTCAGAGACTTCTACCTTATCCCGGCAAATGGAAAATGAGGGTTTTCTGAAATTGGATTTTGAGGATAAGGCAGATGTTTATGTAATCAATACCTGCTCCGTTACCGAAAATGCCGATAAAGAATGCAGGCAGTTGGTGCGTCGTATCCAGCGCCGTGCTCCTGAATCCTTAGTCGTGATCACCGGTTGCTATGCACAGCTAAAGCCTAAAGAGATCGCTGACATCCCAGGAGTGGATCTTGTTTTAGGTGCAGCAGAAAAGTTTAATCTTCCCCAACATATACGTGAACTGACTAAAGGTGATTCAGCCAAGATCTCCAGTTGTGATATCGATGATGTTTCTGGTTTCAACGCTTCCTGGTCGGTAAATGACCGCACCCGAACATTTTTAAAAGTTCAGGATGGATGCGACTACACCTGCAGCTTCTGTACCATTCCCATGGCCAGAGGGAAAAGTCGAAGTGATTCAATTGCCAATGTAAAAAAACATGCAGAGCATTTGGCCAAATCAGGGGTCAAAGAGATTGTTTTGACTGGAGTAAATCTGGGTGATTTTGGTAAAGGACCTGATGGAGCACGGAATCATGAAGAGGATTTCTTCAGTTTATGCAAAGTGCTCGATGAAGTCGAAGGTATTGAGCGATATCGTATTTCATCCATTGAACCTAATCTTCTAACTGAAGAGATCATAGAATTTGTAGCCAAGAGCAGGGCTTTCATGCCTCATTTTCATATACCGCTTCAAAGTGGCAGCAATGAAATTTTAGGGATGATGAGAAGACGTTATAAGCGAGAACTCTACGCAGAGCGCGTTGCCAAAATCAAAGAATTAATGCCTCATTGTGCCATAGGTGTAGATGTAATTGTGGGTTTCCCCGGTGAAACGGATGACCATTTCCAGGAAACCTATGATTTCCTGCATGAACTGGACGTTTCCTATTTACATGTATTTACTTATTCTGAACGCGAAAACACCAGGGCCCTAGAGATAAATGAAGTCGTTCCCGTTCCTATCCGGCAAGAGCGAAATAAAACCCTACGTAACCTCAGCTATATGAAAATGCGGTATTTCACTGAGCAACATACAGGAGATACGCGCAAAGTCCTCTTCGAAGGCCATTCCAAAAATGGCATGATGGAAGGTTACACTGATAATTATATTCGAATTACCACTCCCCATAAAGAAGAATGGGTGAATAGCATTGTAGAGTGGAAACTTTAGGACAATTCTCTTAAATATTTAGGGCATCAGAAATGCATAAGTCATTAAAAAGGATTTATGGGTATGCTGAATGGAAAAATCGCGTTGGTTACCGGCGGCGGCTCTGGCATTGGAAGATCCGTAGCGTTAGTATATGCAGCGGAAGGAGCACGAGTTGTAGTTGCAGATATAGATGAGGCTGGTGGTAGAGAAACCCAGAATATGATCACTAAAGGAGGCGGCAAGGCAGTTTTTATGCAAGCCGATTGCTCCTCTCTACAGGACAATAAACAGTTAGTAGAGTTTTCGACAAAACAGTTTGGAGGATTAGATATTGCTTGTAATAATGCTGGTATCGCAGGACCAATAGCTCCTACAGGTGAATATCCCATAGAAGGCTGGCAGAAAGTAATGGATACAAACCTTAATGGGGTTTTCTATGGAATGAGGTTCCAGATCGAGGAGATGCTAAAAAGAAATGGAGGCGTTATCGTAAATATGTCATCAATACTGGGTATAGTGGGAACGGCCAATTCTCCGGCTTATGTTGCTGCCAAACACGGGGTTGTCGGCTTAACCAAAGCAGCTGCAATAGAGTATGCTGACCGACGTATCAGGATAAATGCTGTTTGTCCGGGTTACATACTCACCCCATTACTTTCTAATAATTTAACTCCGGATAGGATTAAAGCTGCTGAAGCCTTACATCCGATGAAAAGAATAGGTAACGTAGAGGAAGTTTCAGCACTTGTTTTATTCCTAAGTTCACCAAATGCCTCTTTTATTACTGGAGCTGCTTATCCGGTTGACGGAGGCTATTTAGCACTATGATTTACATTTATTTATAAGATTTGACTAAAGTAAAATATTATATATAGCGACATTAAAATTTGAGGTAATCATCAAGCAAATACGTTGAATATTATGTCAAGTTCACTTTGTTGATAATACTATTTTAAGGTCTAGATGAAGAACTTCACTTCGGAACTCATCACTGCAATTAAGCGGCTGTCAATGCTGTAAATACTGGTCATTTTATAGTTCAGAACGCCCCCTCCCTTTTTTTATTGGTATAACATTTTAATGTCAAATAGGTCTTACTTGACCTTATTTATGTACCCATAAAACGTCAGTTTCGCTCAAGTGAAATCCTTCTCTTCCTCTTCCTTTCTATTAAAACTGGGTAACAATATCCGTAGGATCCGGAAAATCAAAGGATTATCTATGGAAGGTTTGGCTAACGAAATAGAAATGGAATACCGCCAGTTGGGAAGGATTGAGCGAGGTGAGATAAATACGACTATTTTATCTCTATTAAAGATTTCAATAGCCTTAAAAGTATCGGTCAAAGACCTATTGGATTTTGATTAGATATTGCCGTAATAAGTACGTATGGAAAAATTGACGACCAGTATCTTGTTAAATCTAGTCGGACAAACCATATATTGGCAAATGCCTGATGGGCCTGATGGTATTATGACCATCCTATCCGTTTCTGAAACTGAGTTGAAAACTCAAACGATAAATGGCGCTGATTTTGATCCAAAATATATAGATCATGCTGTCTTTAAAAGTTATGGCCGGTTTATGAAAATGTGACCATAAAAAAAGGCTTCAAGTAATTGAAGCCTTTCTGTGGGAGTTGACGGGTTCGAACCGCCGACCCTCTGCTTGTAAGGCAGATGCTCTGAACCAGCTGAGCTAAACTCCCTCCTAAATTGGGATTGCAAATATAGGCCTTGAAGTTTGCTTTCAAAAAAAAACCACCTTCTTTTTAAAATAAATTTTAGGCTCTCTTTTTGGGCGGCAGCAGAAATTCAAATGGATATTTCCTGAAATACTTCATGACTTCACTGATCAACTCAGGATATTCTTTCATTTGTATGCCTCGGGAACGCACGGCAACAAAGAAAGCTAAGGCAAAACTGACCAGGAAGTTTAAAAAGCCTATAGTCAATACCCCTAAGAATATAGTGATAAAATAAGAGGTAGATACATGATTGTCTAAACCATAAAATCCTATTGCTGAATTACCAGCAGAAATCGTAATATGCCTGATGTCGAAGGGGATACCTAGAAATTTACCTAGAGGGCCTGCAACACCAAGAAAAAAACCCAAACAAACGCTTCCTACGAAAGCCCCCGATCCTCTTCTAACCAAACTTACCAACCATGTCAGCCTTTTTTTAGACATAGTGGCACTTAATACTGGATGTATTTTTAATCGTTCCGGGATCTTTCCATACACCACATGATTCTCTACATAGCCTGCAATGATTCCACTGGCAAATAAAAAAACTCCAGTAAAACAAGCATAAAGCAAAGCTAATGAGTGCCAAGGGTGCTGGTCTTCCAAAAGCCTCATTGCTGCAGCACCTTCGGCTATTTTTTCACCAGTTACCCAATGCCACAGCATAGCCAATACATAAGTAAGGGGAAATACTAAGATCAAGTTCCCGGCGAATGAGGCAATCTGACTTCGCGATACTTTAGCGACTGTCTGGGCAATATGGAGTAAATCGGGCTTAGTTTCTCCATTTTTAGCATCCAATGATCCAACTAACGCTGACGCGGTGTAAGCCGGCTGCTTTGTTGCTAATGTTGCACCAGTTTGGTCCATAAGAACGAATCCAAAGGCGTAGTTCGTACCATAAGTAAATCCCTGCCAGAAGGGAGCCATTACCAGTTTAGCCAATAAATTTTTTATGATCGCAATGAAGGAAATTATCAAACCGCCTCTCATCGCACTTCTAAACAATTGTTTGTATTCCGTCCGGCTGGAAGAAATATAAGTCTGACCCTTTCTTCCTTTGTGCTCTGATATCTGGTAAGCTAATAATGCCAAATTATTGGACAAAAATTCACCAATACTATTCTTCCTATTCTCATTTCTGATCACATGATAGAAATATTGGATAAATCGCTCCGTGTTAAATTGTTGGTCCTGGTCCACTACATCCAAAATAATGAACATTCGCTCGATGAGCTGCTCTATGCGAACCATCAAGAACGTCTGGGCCAGACTAGTTCCTTCAGAAGCACGCTGACTTTTTAATACCTGAAGACTTTGCCTGCAGTTATATAAAGCTTCCGAAATGTTATTGACCAGTAGCTTAACATCTTTTTCCGTTGAGGAAACAGCCTGCCTTTCAGTAAACAAATTGACTAATCTGTTTTGCTCTATAAAGGGATAACTGGATTGAGGACTAACATCAAACCTATTTATAATTTCTTTCTCCAGACCGGTATTGGCTAATCGGTATGATAATACCTGTACCGATTTCAATAACTGTGTATGTAACCTGGTTTCATTAAGATTGATCTGGATACCAATTATCTCAAAAAAACTTTTCCATAAATCAGGGTTAATCCCTTCTACCCAACGATAATCTGTTTTGAAATAAAAAACCCTGTTTATTACAAAAAGAAAATCGGTCTTATGTTGTAAGGATGGCAGTATTTTATGCTTCAACTTCGCATTTAACTCCTGAACAAAACCCCTAGAACTGGTAATACCACTTTCGGTTAGTGCCGTAACAACCTGTGTATGCTGAAACTGGGATAATAATGCTCTTCTTAACGAGAACAAAAATGACCTATCCTGGCTCAATGAATATAAAAGTGCCTGAAAACGAACCTCTGCCTGCTCAATATTAGTGGGATTGTCCGGGCGGAAACGACGAACCAGCTCGATCAAAAATTCAAGTCCACGGCTTCCGCTATCGATCGGTAATACGATCGCCTCAGTAGGTATGGCCGGCTGATCTGCCTTTTTCTTATTGTATCTGATGAACATTCTTGTACCTCTACCATATAAGGACAATTATTTGCTCCAAATTGTTGCAACATAGCATACTATAACGTAAAAAGAAGTTTATACATTTGTGGCTGCTATGGCCTACAACGAGAAAGTAAAAGAACAATTGGACACCGATATCCTGGAGGATCTCGATAATTCGCATAGTTTGATCGTATGGAACGATAATGTCAACACGTTTGAATGGGTTATTGAAACCTTGATCGAAGTTTGCGGACACGACGAGCAACAAGCCGAACAATGTGCGATGATCATCCATAATAAGGGTAAATATGCCGTTAAACATGGCTCTTACGATACGCTTAAGCCTATGTGCGATGCGATTACGGATCGAGGAATCGGCGCTACAATAGAAGAACTCACCACATAATATTTTCCATTGTTTCCTGATGTTTCCCTGGCAGACGCTGATGGTTTAATCGCAGTAGGTGGCGATCTTTCTGTTGAAACTCTTTTAACAGCTTATAGATCCGGCATTTTCCCATGGTTTTCAGGGAAAATCCCACACTGGTATTCCCCTGACCCACGTTTTGTATTATTCCCGAAAGACCTAAAAGTCAGCAAAAGCATGAAACAGGTCATCAGGTCTGGTAAATTCGCATTCTCTAGAAATAAAGACTTTAATCAGGTAATCACCAATTGCAGTTCAGTGGGAAGACCTGGACAATGGGGAACCTGGATTACCAAAGACATGATCAAGGCATATAATACGCTTCATCAACAAGGATATGCTGAAAGTGCTGAGGCTTGGCTCAATGGACAATTGGTCGGTGGACTTTATGGCATACGAGTTGGAAAAGTATTCTGTGGGGAAAGTATGTTCAGTTACGCTTCCAACGCCAGTAAGTTCGCTTTTATAACGCTGGTGGGTGAATTAATAAAGGAAGGGATAGAATTGATCGATTGTCAGATCCACACTGAACATCTGGAGTCACTTGGGGCTTACATGATCCCCAGAAGTGATTATTTATCTTACCTCAGCTGATCATTTCCCAAATTTCTTTTTTAACGCGGAGAGTGCATCTTCCATAGTTGGCTCATCACGCTTGTGTGGTTGTTTAGTTCCTTTTTGCTGAGGCTTTGCTTTTGAAACACCCTCTTCAGCCTGCTTAATGGATAATGAAATTCGTTTACGGGCAATATCCACTTCCAATACCTTTACCATAACCTTTTGGTTTAGTTTCAACTTTTCAGCTGGATCACTAGTGAATGAATGAGATACCTCCGAAACGTGAACCAATCCGTCCTGCTTTACCCCTATATCTACAAAGGCTCCAAAACGAGTAAGATTGGTTACTACACCAGGTACTATCTCACCTGGTTTTACATCTTCAATAGAATAGATTTGAGCAAATTCAAATTGTTGAGCTTCGCTACGGGGATCTAATCCAGGCTTCTTTAACTCAAGTAAAATATCTTTGATAGTATGCTCACCTATTTGGGGAGTGATATATTTTTTGATTTCGATTTGACTTACTTTATCTGTATTACCGATTAATTCCTCAAGTTCAAGATGTAAGTCAGCTGCCATTTGTTCCACTATGTGATAAGATTCAGGATGCACACCTGTTGCATCCAAAGGATATTCTGATTCTTTGATCCTTAGGAAACCTGCAGATTGCTCAAATGCTTTATCCCCTAAACGAGGTACACTCAATAACTGTTTTCTACTTTTGAATTTGCCATTAGCCTGTCGAAATTGAATAATATGATCTGCAATAGATGCATTGATCCCGCTCACATAACTCAGTAAATGTTTACTTGCTGTATTTACATTCACCCCTACCATATTCACACAACTCACTACGGTTTGATCGAGTTTCTCTTTAAGCCTGAACTGGTTTACATCGTGTTGATATTGCCCGACCCCAATACTTTTCGGATCTATTTTCACCAACTCGGCCAAAGGATCCATTAAGCGTCTTCCGATACTAACCGCACCACGAACCGTTACATCCTGATCTGGAAATTCCTGTCGTGCAGTTTCACTGGCACTATATACAGATGCGCCATCTTCATTTACTAAAAAAACAGGAAGAGATAAATTCAGTTTTTTAATGAATTGCTCTGTTTCTCTTCCAGCTGTTCCATCGCCTATAGCGAATGCCTGGATATCATATTTGGTTACGAGATCACGTATGGTATATTCAGCATTCATAAGTTTTCCGGGCTCATGAATAAAGATCAAAGCGGTATCTTTCAATTCTCCTTTTTCATCCAGACATACGACTTTACATCCTGTTCTATACCCCGGATCTAATGCTAATATCCGCTTGCTTCCAAGCGGACTGCTCAACAATAACTGACGAAGATTATCTGCAAAAACTTGAATCGCATCTTCATCGGCACGCTGCTTCAATAACGTTCTGAACTCTGTCTCTAATGATGGTTGCAATAATCTCTTCCAAGAATCTTTTAAGGCCTTACGGATATGTGAAGTTGATGTCGATGATCCTTTCACAAACATGCGACCTAATCGATCCAATGCATCTTCTTCAAGTGGCGTGATCGAGATTCGTAACATACCCTCCAAAAATCCACGTAAAATAGCCAGAATACGATGCGAAGGCACCTTTTTGATCAGTTCACTGAACTCAAAATAATCCTTGTATTTCTGTCCTTCCTCTTCCTTGCCCGGAACTACTTTGCTTTCCAATTTAGCCTCTGAATCAAATAATTTCCTCAGTGAATTTCGTGCTTCTGCATTTTCGTTCACATTCTCTGCAATAATATCTCGTGCACCTTGTAATGCCTCCTCTATAGTTTTAATATTTTCAGTTATGAAAATTTTAGCTTCTGCTTCAACATCAAAATCATTCGTCTGTTTCATCAACAGATCAGCTAGCGGCTCCAGTCCATTTTCGCGAGCAACAGATGCTTTGGTTTTACGTTTTGGTTTATAAGGAAGATAAATATCCTCCAATTCAGAAAGTGATTGTGCTTTATTCAGTTTCTCTTGTAATGCAGAGGTCATTTTACCTTGTTCCGTAATACTTTTCTCAATTGCCAACTTTCGTTCTGCAAATTCTTTTCTCGACTTGGCCTCTTCCTGAATTTTAGCGATCAACACTTCGTCCAATGCTCCTGTTCTATCTTTACGATAACGAGCAATGAACGGAATGGTGGCTCCCTCAGCAAACAAACTTAGTACGGCTTCCACCTGCTGCGACCTGAGATTCAATGAACCAGCTATTTCCTGAACAAATTCCATGACTACTTCGATTAAGGGGTGCGAATCTAAAGGGATGGATTCGAAGAAAAAAATTGAATTAGCCGAATTTATTCACTATTGAAAAAATATAGTTTGCGAAGGATGCGCGTCTGCAAATTGAAGCAGCTGAGTTCGAATAAATTCATTATGATGGTAAGGAGTCAATTGTTCTTTCAGTTGCTGCTTATCGATTACCTCCTGGTTATCCGAAAGATTTCCCATTCCGTAAAACTGTCCATCTTCCATCAACAACCAGGTAACCTCACCTTCATTAGGGCCTCGCTGCTTAATTGCCAGATTAGGGCGTTCCGACTGCAATTGATTTATGGCTTCTTTTACCCGAAGATTGTATGCCTGATCATGGGATGCTGAACAAACACCACCACATTCTCCTTCGCATACATTAGCTTTTTGCAAAAAACACATAACCGGACAAAGGTGATGTTGCCTTACGACCCTCCATAATGCCTGATGCGCATCTACCAGGAGTGGAAAGCGAATAATTGGATTTGATTTTTTTCGGAGTCGATCTATACCTAATCGTAACCGTGATTGCTGATCCACATAACTAAAAATACCATAGCCAAATTCCAATTGCTTCTGACTTTTGTTGTAGATCGGCCAATGCTTTCTGATCTCTATACTTTCTAAAATAGAGGCAGTAAATTCTGTACCAGTAAGCGTGAAGCCGATGCTGTGAATATTTCGCATCAACTCCTGCTTCTTTTTACTGACAGAGTTGTTGGAAAAATGACTGGTCACTCTTTTTTTAAGATCACGTGCTTTACCTACATAAATGATCTTCTGTCGTTGATCATGAAAATAATAAACACCAGCGGCTTTAGGCAATTTATCAATTTCTGCTGTAGGCAAATTCAAGGGAAGATATCCTTCTCTGCTGCCTTTTTTGAGCATACTTTTGATCACACCTTGCCTATCTTTCAATAAAGACAGCGTAAATAATTTAGACGTAGCATGCGCATCGCCCATAGCCCGATGTCTTTCTTCAATAGGAATTCCCAGGTTCCTACAGATCTTGCCTAACGAATAACTTTCATATCCTGGAAATATCTTACGAGACAATCGAACAGTACAAAGCTTTTGTTCATCTAAATCATATCCTGATTTTAAGAGATTATGCCGTAAAAAAGAATAATCAAAATTTACATTGTGTGCTACAAATATCCTTCCTGATAAAAGATGGAAGATCTTACCGGCCACTTCCTCAAAAGCAGGGGCCTTAGCAACGGTTTTATCTGTAATACCAGTTAACGATTGAACATAAGGAGGTATGGGCATTCCTGGATTCACCAACGTCTGGTACCTGCCCTCTTCTTCCTGGCCATTATGCAGGATGATGGCCACCTCCGTGATGCCGCCTTGGGCAGCATGTCCTCCCGTTGTTTCTATGTCAACTATCGCATACACAGGATAAAATTAATATTCCAAACAGACTTTATCGAATCTGACCGAAGAATAATCGTATTTCAGTTTACCTTTGCAACCATAAACGCTGTAAATGGCCTTATCTAAGAATTTTGAGCATCAATCGGCAGAAGCTAAATGGTACAACCACTGGTTAGACAAAAAATACTTTGCAAGTACTCCGGATGACCGTGAGCCATATACCGTGGTCATCCCACCACCAAACGTAACGGGTATCCTACATATGGGTCATTGTCTCAACAATACCATTCAGGATATTCTGGTTCGTCGTGCCCGTATGCAAGGTAAAAACGCTTGCTGGGTACCGGGTACTGACCATGCTTCCATTGCAACAGAAGCTAAGGTTGTACAGATGCTCCGTGAAAGAGGCATCGCTAAATCATCACTTTCCCGTGATGAGTTCCTGAAATATGCCTGGGAGTGGAAAGAAAAGTACGGAGGTATCATACTTCAGCAGCTGAAAAAAATGGGTTGTTCTTTAGATTGGGACAGAACCTCCTTCACGATGGATGATCACTATTATGAATCCGTAATAAAAGTCTTCAATGATCTATATTCAAAAGGATTCATCTATCGCGGAAAACGAATGATCAATTGGGATGTAAAAGCAAAGACTGCACTTAGTGATGAAGAGGTGATCTTCAAGGATACGCAATCAAAACTCTATCATCTTCGATATGTACGTGAAGATGATCCCAATAAATCCATCACCATCGCAACGGTTCGTCCAGAAACAATCTTAGGTGATGCAGCAGTTTGTGTACATCCAGATGATGAGCGTTATAAACCGTTACATGGGAAATATGTAATCGTCCCTTTAATCAATCGCCGCATTCCCATCATTGCTGACGAATATGTGAGCATGGATTTTGGTACGGGTGCTTTGAAGATCACACCAGCACATGATATTAACGACTACAATATCGGTCAGAAATTTGGTTTGGAAGTGATTGATGTATTGAACGATGATGGCACCATGAGCGAAGCTGCTCAACTATACGTTGGAATGGATCGATTTGAATGTAGAAAGAAAATCGTTGTTGAACTCGAAGCAAAGGGGTATGTAGAAAAAATAGAAGATTATACTAACCAGGTTGGATATTCTGAGCGTACTGATGTTGTAGTAGAGCCACGTCTTTCTTTACAATGGTGGGTGGATATGAAGAAGATCTACAGACCAGCATTGGAAGCAGTAGCTAATGAGGAAATCAAATTTCATCCGGCGAAGTTCAAGAACCTATATCGCCATTGGATGGAGAATATAAAAGACTGGTGTATCAGTCGCCAGTTATGGTGGGGACAACGTATCCCTGCATGGTATGATGCCGCAGGGAATGTATATGTGGCAGAAAATGAAGCCAATGCTATTGAGGCCTATTTGGCAAAAAATCCGAATGGGAAAGCATCTGATCTGAAACAGGACGAAGATTGTCTGGATACCTGGTTCTCTTCCTGGTTATGGCCATTTGAAGTATTTAAAGGATACTCCAATCCCGGCAATGCAGATATCAAATACTACTATCCTACTCAGACTTTAGTAACTGCCCCGGAGATTATTTTCTTTTGGGTAGCCAGAATGGCTATGGCAGGATTTGAATATATGGGCGAAAAGCCATTTGAACAGGTTTATTTCACTGGAATTGTACGAGATAAGCTAGGACGTAAGATGAGCAAGAGCCTGGGTAATTCACCCGACCTTCTTGACATGATCGAGACGATTGGTGCTGATGCCGTTCGATTTGGCATCATGATTTCATCTCCGGCCGGAAATGATCTCTTATGGGATGAATCTTCTAATGAACAGGGCCGAAACTTCTCCAACAAGATATGGAATGCATTGAAGCTTGTGAAGATGTGGGAAGAAAGAGAAATGGTGACTTCCACTTTATCAGTTGAAGATGCTGAAAAAGCCTATTTCGCGATCAATTGGTTTGAAGCAAGATTACGTCAAGTGAAAGCAGAACTGGATCAATCCTTTGATCAGTTCCGTTTAAGTGAATCATTAAAGACAATCTACACATTGATCTGGGATGATTTCTGTAGTTGGTATTTAGAGTGGGTCAAACCCGTTTATGGTTCGGATACAATTGATGAAAAAATTATAACATCAACAAAGAATTTCTTTGAGGAGCTGATGAAATTGCTTCATCCATTCATGCCCTTCATAACTGAAGAAATCTATCATGAACTGCAGAATAGAAAAGAAGGTGATGATATCTGCATTGCACAATTGATAAAAACAGAAGTATTGACCTCAGATGCCGCTTATCTTGCAGCAGGAAGTTTATTGCAATCATCTATTACCGGCATTCGGGATGCTAGAAATAAAGCCAACCTGAAACCAAAAGAATCCATTCGCCTATTTTTTCAATCTGAAACCCCAGAAGCCTATACGCAAATTGGAGATATACTTTGCAAGCAGGTTAATGCCAGCTCATTAGCATTAACCCTTGAGCAAGTTCCGCAATCAATACCTGCTGTCGCCGGAAAAGAGAAATTTTATATAGTTTCTGAAACGCCAATTGATACAGGTGCTCAGAAACAAGAATTAGAGAAAGAACTTGAATATTTGAAAGGTTTCTTGATCTCTGTAGATAAGAAACTTAGTAATGAAAAATTCGTAGCAAATGCGAAGCCAGAAGTAGTAGAGGTCGAGCGTAAGAAAAAAGCCGATGCAGAGAAGAAGATCAATATGATTCAGGAAAGTTTAACAAACCTATAGAATCTTCAGCGTTACCTTCAATCAAAAACACATTGATGAAATTTGCGGCTCTGGCATTTTATATGACTATTAGCATACCTGTAATGGCTCAACAGAAAACAGCTACTACAGTTGCCGAAACGGCTAAGATAACTTTCACCACTACATTGGCAAAAA
>CAYTXC010000011.1:36776-88997 GCA_964441425.1 uncultured Sphingobacterium sp.
AAAAAAGTGCGCAAAGATTTTCGCTCGCAAACATTTGAATCGTCGCTTATTTCTGAAGTTTGGAGAAATAGTATAAAGGATAATGCACGGAATGGTGATGTCATGGTATTTAATGACGTTATCATACGCATGCCAGACGGCAAAAAAAGATTGGTTGATGATATCACCATAAACATCAAATAAATACTAATAATTGAAACTAGAAGAGTACGGGTAAGATAAATTCAAATTGATTAGCATTGGGTTGACGTGTATAAGGGCCGCTAGATAGTAATCGAGAATAGCGTATTCCAAAACTGATCGGCTGCTGATTCCACCAGCGTGTGTCAAAGAAAATCTCTGTTCCGATAGCATTCATATTCCACACCCTACCAGTTCGTAAACTTTTAACCCGACTATTATCACCGTAAAGATTAGCTCTTATTCGTGAAAAATAAACAAGATTGGCTATTCCAAAATCAGGATAAAGAAGAGGTAAATGATAGTTGATACCTAGTCGCAACATTCGGGGTAAATTAACAGCAGGATAACCTCTTGATAATGGAAATGAATTTGAGAATTGATATTGATTGGCCGTATCCCTTGTCTGTAATGCGGCAGATATAACCAGATTATGCGTCTTTAAAAAACCTGGCAGATAAGCATTTGCCCTCCATAAGATTTGTCGGGCTTCCCGTGATGAAATACTGAAACGATGCTGAAGCGTAGTAGCCATTCCAAATCTTGGGAAAATATGCTGCCTTGCCTGTTGTGATGATAATGACCAGGATACTTGATTGTCGATATAACCAAAATGAATATTACTTTCTTTTGGTTTATCCCAATAGTTTACTTGTTGAAAATTATACAATGAAGAAACGTTCAGCGACTGATATATACGACCCTTTGTAAGATTTAAGGGAATACGAATCCCCGTATTCAGATTCCATTCATCCCAGTGAATGCGATTATTATTAACTAAGGTGTTTCTGCCGGATGTGTATGACGAACCTATAGTTATCCAAGGAAACCAACCTCCGAATACAGCATTCATCCCCGTTTTGGCAAAGCCTTCATTTTCATTGTATAAGACATAAGCTTCCGATTGAAATGTATTCAATATATTTTGTCCGTACACTGTTAGACTCCAATCGGGCAGTTCATACGTTGGCCTCCAACTGTGGAAATTAAAAAACGCTGCCGTTGATCGATAGGATTTGATCAAAAATGAATCGGTATGAATAGTATCCATTCGGATAGGCACTTCTTCACCGAGGCTGGATAAAGGGGCATTCTCCCATTCTTCTCTTTGAACTTCTAAAAGATTGGAGGAGGCAAGGTATAATTGACTCCCCCATGCAGATGAACCTGCATATAAAATTGAATCCTTGCCATATGGCACTCCTTGCTGAACTCCCGCAAACCTCGAATTCAATTCAAATAACGTATTCCGAGGTTTATCAAACATGAATAGTTTATCACGTCCATGAAAGGCAGCAGTGAAATACAGTTTATCTTGATGGACATGCAAAAAAGCCATGGGTTGCTTGGATGGTTTTAAAACAAATGAATCTTTGCCAGACCCTATTTCAGTTTGCAAAATTCCCATCCAACCATTTTTTTGACGTACTAATGAATAAATATATCTGTCATCACTCGAAAATTTTGGATAAGAATATACAAGCGAGGAATCTGAAAATGCATGAAGGAGCTCCCCAGTGTTAGTACTTAATATGTGCAATGCTTGTTTACTGGAAGGATCAATATGTACAGCTACAACAGCAGAACCATCCTGCGAAATATCCGGTGCAAAATATTTCCCATTTTGAGTAAGTTTCTTTTGTAGTCCGGTATGCAGATTTAATAATTTGATGTCTGCATAATTTCGCCAACCCCAGCGTATGTCTGGACTATATGACGTAAACGCGACCAAACCTTTACGATATGAAAATACAGGGTCAATCTGTATATCCGCTGTTCGAATTTTTACTTCTTTATCACCAATCCGCCAATAAAATCCAGGCAGGTCACGAGAAGTACTTTTATACACGATTATCGAATCATTTCCTACCCATTGCGGGAAGGCATAATCAGTTACAAATCGATCCGAACGTTTAGTTATGGCTGTTTCATTAAAGCTAGTTGAAACTGAGTCTTGATACAACGTCCTCTTAACGAATTGATGAAATGGTGTACCCGTCACTTTCTTGAAGGCCCCTTGAAAGGGATAAAATAAGGGTTTGAATCGAACAGCCCTATCGGTAACATTTTTCCAGACTTCGGGCCCAAATTGTTTACGTCCCTCTGAAACTAAAATATAACCCGTTGTATAATGATCCGGAAGTAGTTTTTTAAACGACCCATTCCTCAGTTGCTGATATGTGTATGTTAATCCAGCTTCATCAATGGCCCGGTATGTAGTGAAAAAATCAGGCAATCTGCCTCTACCCTGTTCGGTTAGTAAAGTTTCCTGAAAAACGGCATCGCCCTCAAAGAACCAATCGGGAACTGTAGCACTATTGGCCAAAGCCTGGCCTTGCTCGCCGGCGATTATCCAGGCGAATTTTGACAACCCCTTTCTAAAATTTGAATACTGCTGAACATGTCGTATTTCATGCAACGTCAGCATATCCGTCCAGTTCAAACTACCCAGTTGAAGACTATTGGAAAGTGGTGTAAGAAAAAATTCACTTCTCCAAGGAGCTAAACCTACATATGCATTAGATACCAACGTTTGATTCTGCAGCACGATTTTGATCTTTCGGTGATATCCTCCAATGGTTGGTGCTGTTGCTCGTAATATTCGTTCCCCTAATGAAGCTACACGTACTGCATGTGAAGCCATACCCTCAGGAAAGATCACGTTAAATGAAGGTGATTCGATCTGTTTCCATTTTATGGAAGGGGGATTACCTCCAAAAGGTTGGGCTTGGGGAACATAATACAACAAGATTAAAAAAATGGCCAGAAAGCGCTGCTTCATATAACGAATTTAAATCGTTCTTTAGTATTTTTAAGCATGGTATTATTAGCAATGGCTATAGCACCGGGTATAGCCATATCCCTCTATTTTTTCTTTCGTGACCAGTATAATCGGGAACCAAGAAAACACTTGATTATCAGTTTCTTTTTGGGAATGATCAGTGCATTACTGGCCGGTATTCTAGAGCAGATATTATTTTCATTATTCCCAATCGATAACAAGAATGACATCATAGACACTCTTTTATCTGCTTTTATTTTTGTTGGACTTGTTGAGGAATGGAGTAAATACCTGATGGTGAGAGGTTATGCTTTTCCTAAGGCCGAATTTGATGAACCGTTGGATGGTATCATATACTCCGTTATGGTGAGTATGGGTTTTGCTACATTAGAAAATATAGGCTATGTGATGGAGCATGGTATGGGAACTGCAATAGTCCGCATGTTCCTGTCTGTACCCGCTCATGCCAGTTTTGCGGTAATCATGGGATACCACTTGGGGAAGGCGAAATTTGCAGGTCCAAATAGGCTTTTCATGATCATAACCGCTCTTTTCTGGGCCTCATTTTGGCATGGCAGCTTTGATTTTTTTCTATTTCTACAAGACAATATTAACCTGGCAAAGTATATCCCTAACGGGTTATTATTCATAGGAGCCGTCTTGTCATTCATCTGGTCTGTTCGTTTATCCCGAAAAGCTACTAAAGAGCATGTGGAGCATTCACGACAGTTATTCGAACAAAATGAATGGTAAGCGTAAGCAGATTATGAAAAACGGCTTTAATTCGGTAACTTTGCCGCAAAATTTATAAAACATCATGTCAACGCTCTCAAAATCAATTGATTTTACATTACCGTACAAAGTAAAAGATATAACCCTGGCTGAATGGGGTCGCAAAGAAATTCGTCTGGCCGAAGCAGAAATGCCTGGTCTTATGGCCCTACGTGAAGAATTTGGATCTTCACAACCACTAAAAGGTGCCCGTGTGGCCGGTTGTTTACATATGACCATCCAGACTGCCGTGTTAATCGAAACCCTGGTTGCCCTGGGTGCTGAAGTAAAATGGAGCTCTTGTAATATCTTTTCAACTCAAGATCATGCTGCTGCAGCAATTGCTGCTGCGGGTATAGGAGTTTATGCCTGGAAAGGACAAACTATTGAAGAGGCAGACTGGTGTATTGAGCAGACGTTATTCTTTGGAAGCGAAGATCGCCCCTTGAATATGATCCTGGATGATGGTGGTGATCTTACCAATATGGTATTGGACAAATATCCTGAGTTGGTAAAGAATGTACGTGGATTAAGTGAAGAAACTACTACTGGAGTGCATCGCTTATATGAGCGTATGGCTAAAGGAACACTTCCAATGCCTGCGATCAATGTAAACGACTCGGTTACCAAATCTAAATTCGATAACAAATACGGATGTAAAGAAAGCTTGGTTGATGCTATTCGTCGTGCCACTGACGTTATGCTTGCTGGAAAGGTTGCTGTAGTAGGTGGATATGGTGACGTGGGTAAGGGATCTGCTGCTTCTTTAGCGGGTGCCGGTTGTCGGGTAATTGTTACGGAAATAGATCCAATTTGTGCTTTACAAGCAGCAATGGATGGGTTTGAAGTGAAGAAGATGATGGATGCTGTTAAAGAGGCAGATATCGTAGTAACCGCTTCTGGCTGTCGTGATCTGATTACTGGTGCACATTTCAAAGCGATGAAAGACAAAGCTATCGTTTGTAATATCGGCCATTTCGATATTGAGATCGATGTAGCTTGGTTGAACGATAATTTTGGACATACAAAAGATACCATCAAGCCTCAGGTTGATATATACAATGTCGATGGAAAAGATATCATCTTATTGGCAGAAGGTAGGTTGGTTAACCTGGGTTGTGCAACGGGTCACCCAAGTTTTGTAATGAGTAACTCTTTCACCAACCAAACGCTTGCTCAAATTGAACTTTGGACAAATGCATCTAAGTATGAGAACAAAGTGTATGTGTTACCAAAACATCTTGGTGAGAAAGTAGCTCGCCTTCATTTGAAAAAAATTGGTGTTGAGTTAGATGTGCTCACTAAAGATCAATCAGAATATTTGGGTATAACAGCTGAAGGGCCGTTTAAACCTGAGATGTATCGATACTAATTTTGTTGTTGATCAGTAGTAATGAAGAGTGTATATCACTTTTCTCCTATTTGATTCAAATCAACATTTACATAATAAAAGCTGCCTAAGGCAGCTTTTATTATGTAAATCTCTTTTCCAGAATGAAGACAATTTGGCATTAACATGGAGGTGTACTTCATTAGGCATTTTTTTTGCTGTTACTTCTAACCTACTACTATGAACATCAATTACATACGAAATATTCAATTCACCAAACTGGTAAAAATACAGGGAAGACTACGGGAGTTCAATTTTCGAAAATTGAATGGTCTGAACGAAGGGCAGTTTACAGTTGATGTTAGTGATGATAAAGGCAATCGCATCATGTTCTCGATGCAAAAAAACGGCACTAACTATATTTTTTACAACTCGCCCACCTTGCCAGAATGGATCAGAGAGCAAGAATCTGTTTTAAGTGAATTAATAGAAACGGAATTAAGGAACATTCCGGAATAAGAGGCAGATTATGAGTAAACCTTACCTTTGAGGTATGACCAAACTGTCCGTTAATATCAACAAAATCGCCACCTTGAGAAACAGCCGTGGTGGGAATAATCCAAATGTGCTGAAAGCTGCTATAGATATTCAGCGGTTTGGTGCTGATGGAATAACAGTTCACCCCCGTCCGGATGAAAGACATATTCGCTATCAGGACGTACGTGAAATTAAAAAAATCATCACTACAGAATTTAATATAGAGGGTAATTGCAGAGAGCAATCTTTTATAGATCTAATACTTGAAGTAAAACCAGAACAGGTAACTCTTGTTCCAGATGAATTAGGTCAGCTTACTTCAGACCACGGATGGGATACACATAAACATCAGGCCTATTTAAAAGAAATGATCTCGATATTTAAAGCTGCTGGGATGCGCGTTTCTATCTTTGTTGATCCGGTCTTGGAAATGGTAGAGGGTGCGGCCAAAACAGGAACAGATCGAATTGAGCTCTACACAGAGGCTTATGCCAGATCATTTAATCAAAATAAAGAATTTGCTGTTAAATCCTATATAGAAGCTGCTAATAAGGCAATAGAACTTGGCTTGGGGATCAACGCCGGTCATGATTTAGACCTGGATAACTTAAAATTTTTTAAAACTAATCTGCCGCATCTGGATGAGGTGAGCATTGGGCATGCTTTGATCTGTGATGCCCTATATTTAGGACTAGAAAATACTATTCAACTTTATAAGAGACAATTGTTGTAAATTGTAGAAAGCTAAAAAACTCGACATTATGAAAAAGATCTTTACATGTTTTGCGGTCACCGCAGCATTTATGTTTACTGCCTGTGCTCAAAATCCAAAGCCTAGCCCCGCCGTTACCGCAACGGGTAAAGCCGGAAGCGCAAATATTACCATCAACTATGGTCAACCTTCCATGAAAGGGCGTAAAATCTTCGGAGAGCTAGTTCCTTATGGTAAAGTATGGCGTACCGGAGCAAATGAAGCCACTACTTTTGAAACAGATAAGGACATAACCCTTGAAGGCAAGACACTAGCTAAAGGAAAGTATGGATTATTTACTATTCCTGGGGAACATCACTGGACGGTAATATTCAGTAAGAATGCTAATCAGTGGGGTTCTTATAAGTATAAAGAAGATGAAGATGTTTTACGAGTTGACGTAGCCCCCACAGCTCTTGATAAACCAGTAGAAAAAATGACCTTTGATATAAAGGATAATAAGGTGAAATTCATGTGGGAAAAAACCGGATTTCATTTATCAATTAAGGATTAATTAATAAATGAAAAAGTCAATCTGTTGATTGGCTTTTAAAAAGGAAAGTTCAATTGAACTTTCCTTTTTTTTAATTACTTTAATAAGCTTTCTAATTGACTGATCAACTGCTCCCCTCTTAAATTTGCAGCCAATATCTTACCATCCGGTCCAACTAAAAAGTTTTGAGGGATGGATTGCACTTTATATTTCTGTGCAACTTCATTACTCCAGAATTTAAGATCACTTACATGAGTCCAGGTAAGCTTATCATCTGATATGGCTTTCAACCAAGCAGCTTTTTCACGATCCAGTGACACACCAAGTACGGTGAAGTTCTTAGACTTAAAACGATTATACGCATTTACCACATTTGGATTTTCCTGTCGGCATGGACGGCACCAACTGGCCCAAAAATCAATCAATACATATTTCCCACGGAAAGAGGAAAGTGAAACAGGTTTACCCTCAGGGTCATTCTGAATAAAATCAAGAGCTACAGAACCAATAGCACCAACGCTGGCATCTTCAATGGCTTTATTCAGCATAGTACCAAAATAAGTTTTCTTTACTTCGGCAGCTAACATATCATACCGACGTTGGGTAACTGAAATTTCTGGCTGTAGCTGATTGGCAACCATAGCCGCAAATGGAGCAACATAAGATGATCGGCGCTCAGAAATAAAAGCATCCGTTTGAGTCTGAATACTATTTATCAAATTTTGATACTCTGCTCTTAATTTACCCTCTGGGTCAGGAGTTTGCTGATTAATCTGATTAGCTACAACTTGTAACCGCTCAAATAATGGGCTGAATTGCGTATTAAATACTGAAAAATCTTTTTGGGTTTCCCCTCCCTCAATGGTAGCTCTTGGAAAGGAACTAGCATCACCTGAAACTTTTATAATAGAGTTATCAAGAAAAATCGGTAATCGCTTAGATTTATCTCCATACGTAAGTACATAAATATACGGATCGGCTACTGTGCCCTTTAATTCAAATGATCCATTATTACTGGAGGCTTTAGCAATAGGCTCGCTATTCACATCCTCCATATACAAAGCCACTTCTGTACCATTAGGTAATCCTGAAATATTACCTTTGATTGTAAAGCCTTTTACTTGTGCATTCACCAATAAAGGTAAAAATGCAACTAAACTAACCAGTAATCGTATTGTCATGATGAATGTCTTTTTCTTAAAACTTCTTTAATATCCTGTAAACTAAAACCTTTTCTGTTAAGTAAAATTAAATAATGGAAAAGAAGATCTGCCGCTTCATTTACAAATAGCTCATGATTATCATCCTTTGCTTCAATGATCATCTCCACTGCCTCTTCTCCCAGTTTTTGAGCTATTTTATTTAACCCTCTTTCAAATAAGGATTTAACATAAGAGGTGTCATCCGTACTATGCTTCCTCAGCTCAATTATCCCTTCCAGATAAGTCAGGAAATCGTCAGCATGATTCTTTTCACCCCAACAAGTATCCGCTCCAGTATGACAAACAGGGCCTATAGGTATAGCCTTAATCAATAGAGAATCATTATCACAATCTAGTGCCATAGATTTAAGCTCAAGAAAATTACCACTCTCTTCACCTTTCATCCATAAACGATTCTTACTTCGGCTGAAAAAGGTTACTTTTCCAGTGGACATGGTTTGATCGAACGCCTCCTGGTTCATATAGCCCAGCATCAATACCTTAAGCGTATTGGCATCTTGAATCACCGCTGGAACTAACCCACCTGATTTTTCAAAATCAATTTTCATAGCATAAAGATAATTATAATCGAACCGATATCCCCTTTTTGGCTAAATAGGTCTTTAATTCAGGGATACTGATCTCTCGAAAGTGAAATATACTGGCTGCTAAAGCCGCATCAGCATTAGCTTTCTCAAACACCTCTGTAAAATGTTCCATAGTTCCCGCACCACCAGATGCTATAATCGGCACAGGAAGCAAACGTGTCAATTCTCCGGTAATATCCAGTGAAAATCCCGCTTTAGTTCCGTCATGATTCATAGAGGTCAAGAGAATCTCTCCGGCTCCCCTTTCCACTACTTCTTGTGCCCAATCCTTACATTTCATATCTGTCTTAACCCTACCCCCATTGAGATATACATACCATTCTCCATCTGCTTCCCTTTTGATATCAATAGCCACCACTACACACTGAGATCCGAATTCTTTTGATAATTCATTGATCAGTTCCGGTCGCTTGAAAGCAGACGTATTTACTGAAATCTTATCAGCACCATGCTGTAACAATACGCTTACATCTTCTATACTGCTTATTCCTCCTCCAA
This sequence comes from uncultured Sphingobacterium sp., assembly GCA_964441425.1. GTDB lineage: Bacteria > Bacteroidota > Bacteroidia > Chitinophagales > Chitinophagaceae > Pollutibacter. The sequence goes on from CAYTXC010000011.1 coordinate 45,929, forward strand.
CGGTAAAAGGTATATTGATATGATGTGCAATTCTGCTTACCAATTCACTTAATGTTTTTCGCTTTTCATGGGTTGCGGTTATATCCAGAAACACCAGTTCATCAGCACCTTGTCTTGCATACTCAGCGCCCAGTTCCACCGGATCCCCTGCATCACGAAGGTTAATGAAATTCGTTCCTTTTACGGTACGACCATCCTTAATATCCAAACAGGGTATTATTCGCTTAGTGAGCATAATTAAACTTTTTCAGATCTTCTAAACTGATCCTGTTCTCATAAATTGCTTTCCCAATTATAGCACCATTACATCCAGCTTCCTGCAATAAATACAGATCATCTACTGTGCTAACCCCTCCACTTGCCACTAATTTAATGGAAGAAGAACTAGTCAGGATTTTTTTATATAGATCAAAGGCTGCTCCACCCAAACGCCCATCTTTACTGATATCAGTACAAAAAACATAATTCAATCCTATTGATAAATAAGAGTGGATAAATGCATAAAGATCCATAGCCGTTATCTCCTGCCATCCGTTGATCGCAATCTTCTCTTCACGAACATCTGCGCCTAAAAAAAAACGCTCCGCACCATATGTACCAATCCATTTACGAACCAGCTCAGGACTTTTAACAGCCATACTTCCAATTGTTACCCAACAGGCACCGGATTCAAGAATACGTTTTACATCTTCTTCCTTTTTTACACCGCCGCCAAAATCGATTTTCAAATTTGTTTTGGAGGCAATGCCTTCCAACACTTTCCAATTCACTACTTCCCCTTTTTTGGCACCATCGAGATCCACCAGATGTAATCGATGAATACCTACGTCTTCAAACTTTTTGGCCATTTCGAATGGATCATCCGCATATACTTTTTTTTGTGTATAATCACCTTCCGTTAATCGAACAACTTTACCATCTATAAGATCTATTGCCGGGATCAATTCCATCATGATAATCGTATAAAATTATTTAACAATTGTTCCCCAGCCGTAGCACTTTTCTCCGGATGAAACTGAACACCATAAAAATTGTGATGATGCAATGCGGCACTATAAGGCTCCACATAATCTGCAACACCAATAGTATCTGAACCTTTTGCAGCAAAATAACTATGCACAAAATAGAAATAGGTGCCTTGGGAAATCCCTTCAAATAAAGGCGATCTCAACTCTATAACTTTATTCCAACCAATTTGAGGAACTTTTAATCCAGAATTTCCAGGTTGAAAACGACGTACCTCCTCGTTAAAAATTCCCAAACCATTGGTATTGTTCTCTTCTGAAAAACGACACATCAATTGCATTCCTAAACAGATTCCTAAAACAGGCTGTTTTAGATCTAATAATAATTTGTCTAATCCCCGATCACGTAAATACGACATTGCGGTACTTGCCTCACCTACTCCAGGAAATATTACCCTTGCAGCTTGTCGAATACGCTGCTCATCATCCGAAACTACAGCCTGCTGCCCTATTCTTTCCATTGCAAATAGAACTGATTGTATATTGCCGGCATTATATTTAATGATAACGGTTTCGTTCGACATACTAATGCAAAATATTGGTTAGAAATGTTTGGGTAGCTTCACGTATATCGGTAGCGTTTTCTAATGCTTTTATATAAGCTGTACCAATAATAGCTCCATTTGCATACGCACATGCACCATCAAAGGTTTGTTTATCCTTTATGCCAAATCCAACCAATACAGGATTTTTAAGTGAGAAACTATTCAATTGCTTTAAATATCCACTCACATCGCTCATGTTGGTATTAGAGCCTGTTGTTGATGAAGAAGACACCGCATATAAAAATCCACTGCTTAATTCATCTAGTTTTTGGATACGATCGGCAGATGTTTCCGGAGTTATTAGAAAAATAAAATCTAACCCATATTTTTTTATAATTTCTCCATATTCATTTTCAAATTCATACTCCGGAAGATCAGGAAGAATGAGTCCATCAACCCCACAAGCTGCAGCGTCTGCACAAAAACGATCAAATCCATATTGAAGAACCGGATTCATGTACCCCATTAATATAACCGGAACAGATACTGTTTCACGCATGTTGGTCAGTTGTTCAAATAGCACTTTCATTTTCATGCCATTTTGCAGCGCTCTTGAACTACTCTTCTGGATCACTTCACCATCTGCCAATGGATCACTATAGGGCATTCCCAATTCGATAAGATCGACTCCATTCTCCTGAAGCGATTGCATGATGGTTAATGTACTATTCAACTCTGGAAAACCAGCCGTACAATATACATTCAATATACGTTGCCTCTTTCGATCAAAAAGTTCAGTAATCCTTGACATATCAAAGGTTAAGTTCGTTCATATAAGTTGATAGATCCTTATCGCCTCTGCCACTCAAACAAACAATCACATGATCATCAGATGTAGTATCTAAAGACGATAGTACCGATAAAGCATGTGCGGTTTCTAGTGCTGGAATGATACCTTCCATCCGAGCCAATTCCACTGCAGCCTCTAATGCTTCTTTATCAGTTACACTCACAAAGGTTCCCCTACCAGAAGTAAATAGATGCGCATGAAGCGGACCGATACCTGGATAATCTAATCCGGCTGAAATACTATGCGGCTCTACAACCTGTCCATCTTCTGTTTGCATAACCAAACTCTTACTTCCATGTAATATGCCAGGTGTACCAAGAGCTGTTGTTGCAGCCGATAAACCTGATTGAACTCCATGACCAGCAGCTTCTACGGCTACTAATTGCACAGAAGGCTCATCTAAGAAATGATAAAAAGCTCCAGCTGCATTACTCCCACCTCCCACACAAGCAACAACATGAGAAGGTAATTCCGTTCCGGTTTTTTCTTTCAATTGCTTACGCATTTCAGCACTGATAACCGATTGGAAACGGGCCACCAAATCCGGATATGGATGGGGGCCAACCACACTACCAATGATATAATGCGTATCATCCGGATGATTGATCCAATCCCGGATAGCCTCATTTGTAGCATCCTTCAACGTTTTACTACCACTGGTTGCCGGACGAACTTCTGCTCCCAACATTTTCATCCGTGCTACATTTGGTGCCTGGCGTTCAATATCTTTTTCACCCATATATACGATGCAAGGAAGCCCTTTTAATGCACAAACAGTTGCGGTTGCCACACCATGCTGACCTGCACCTGTTTCAGCGATGATACGCTTCTTTCCCATACGAATGGCCAACAAGATCTGGCCGATTGTATTATTGATCTTATGTGCCCCAGTATGACAAAGATCTTCACGTTTCAAATAAATATTTTTATTCAATTGCTCACTGATCCTCGAAGCATAGTATAAAGGTGTTGGTCGGCCTACATAATCACCAAGCAATTGATTGAATTCAAGTTGGAATGCATCCTCATGAATGATATCCAGATAGCGAGCTCGAAGCTCTTCTACATTACGATGAAGCATTTCTGGAATGTACGCACCGCCAAACTGACCATAATACCCTTTTTGATCCGGTTGAAATGAATTTTCCTTTACCATATCAATCGTTTAATGCATTTAAAAATAATCGAACCTTTTCCATGTCCTTTATTCCAGGTGAAGTTTCAAATTTACTATTCACATCCACTGCTATCATATCTTGTTGAAATGAGGCAAAAGATTTCACCTGAGTTATATCATCGGGCCCAATTCCTCCACTCAATAAAAATGGCTTTCCAATGGAATTCTGCTCTAATACATTCCAATTGAATTTTTGACCAGTACCACCATAAGACCCGTTCCCACCACTATCAAAAAGTAAAAGATCAATAAAGTCGATATAAGGATATACCTTCCATTCAATATCGGCAACACCATCCAAACGAAATGCTTTTATCGTTTTAACATAGGTACGTACTTGTTCGCAAAATTTTGGGGGCTCATCCCCATGTAATTGAACAAAATCTAATCCCCACTCTTCCACTGTTTTTAAAATAGTATCTAAAGTCTCATTAACAAAAACACCCACCTTTTTTAGTTGCCAGTTTTCTCTTTTTAGATCTATTGGATCAAGGTTGAATTTTTTTACATAGCGGGGCGATTTTTCATAAAAGATTATTCCTGCAAAGCAAGCACCCAAATCGTTGAGTTGAACGAATTGATCAAATTGAGTCATGCCACAAATTTTCACCTTCATTACCCTTTATTTATTTGTTCCACAAATTGAGCAAATGCCTTACCTGGATCTGGCTCTTTCATGAATCGTTCACCAATTAAAAATCCATCGAAACCTGCAGATTTGAAGGTGTGAATATCTTGTACGCTTTGTATTCCACTCTCGGCCACACGAACTGCCGCTGATCCGATACGTTCTGCCATTGCCAAACTTTTATCAATATCCACTGCAAATGTTTTCAAGTTACGGTTATTGATGCCAACAATACCTGTATAAACATTCATATGTTCTAATTCAGCTTCATCATGCAGTTCTAATAATACCTCCAGTTGGAGACTTTGCGCAAATGCGGCCAACCGCTTTACATCAGCCGAACTAAGACATGCAGCAATGAGCAGAATAACATCAGCTCCCATTGCTTTAGCTTCCAGAATCTGGTATTCATCCAAAATAAATTCTTTGCGCAGGATTGGGATATTATTGAAACGAGATGCCAATACATCTTGCTCAGATCCTCCGAAATAATCCATATCGGTTAGTATAGACAAACCAGATGCACCTGAAGATGTATATTGAGCGGTTACTTCTTCAGGACTGGAGTTGCCATTGATAATACCCTTAGATGGTGACTTTCGTTTAAATTCTGCAATGATCCCCGTTTTAGACGGATCAAGAATAAATTGCCTTAACGATAAGGTATCTCTTTCGAAAAATGGCATTTTCTCCAGATCCCCAGTAGATCGATTTGCTTTATTCTGTTCTATCTCCTGCCATTTAGTGGCTACTATTTTATCAAGGATGGTCATGCTTGTAAGGATATTAATTTTTCAAAAGATCGATAAGCAGCACCTGACTCAAGACTTTCAACTGCAGTGGAAAAAGCTTCATCGTATGTTGCAAATTCTTCCGTAGTATATAAAGCCATAGCAGCATTAGCCAAAACAACAGCATTTTGCGCCCAAGAGCCATTTCCTTTTAAAATATTCAGAAATATTGCTGCAGCAGATTCAGGTGTATCTCCTCCATAAATATCCTCAGCCATAACCAGACGTTTACCCAGTTGTTCAGGAGTCATAATACTTTCACCAGAATTTGAGATCACTTTCGTATCAGCCGTTAAAGAAATCTCATCATACCCATCTAAAGCATGTATAATGGTAAATCGTCCCCCCATTTGCTGTAATAAATAGGTATAGATACGTGCCATTTCAAGACTATAAACACCAACCAGTGAATAAGCTGGCCTCACCGGATTTACCATGGGTCCTAGCATGTTGAAAAATGTTCGCATACCCAGGTTTTTACGAATAGGTCCAACCACTTTCAACGCTGGATGGAACATGGGCGCGTGCATAAAACAGAAATTGGCCTGATCTAATTGTTTACGCAATGTATCTACGTTATTGGAGAATTGATATCCTAGTAATTCCATAACGTTAGAAGCACCACTTACTGATGATGCACCATAATTTCCATGCTTGGCAATTTTTCTTCCTGTACCTGCAAAAATAAAACAAGCTAGTGTTGAAATGTTAAACGTATTCTTACCATCTCCACCGGTTCCTACAATATCCATCACATTCATTCCGCCTAAATCAATAGGCACACAAAGTTCAAGTAATGCATCACGAAATCCCAATAGTTCATCAATAGTTACCGTCCGCATCAGATAAACTGTCATAAATGCGGTGATCTCCTGCTCATTATATACACTCTTTCCAATATTCAGCAATACTTCTTTTGCCTTTTCACGGTTGAGTGATTTATGGGAAAAAAGAAATTCGAGTATTTTTTTCATCTTATTTTTTTAACCAGTTACGCATCATAGTTTCACCGTCAGGAGTTAAAACACTCTCCGGATGAAACTGAACACCTGTTATATCAAAATTTTTATGTTGCATAGCCATGATCATCCCATTTTCATCTTTGGCAGTAATCTCTAAATCTGTAGGAAAATTATGTTCATTTACAACCCAACTATGATAGCGTCCTACCTTGATTGTATTAGGCAATCCAGAAAATATTCCGTCTGCACGTAATACTTCAATTGGCGTAGAAACTCCATGATAAACTTTTGAAAGATTCGTCAACGATCCGCCGAAAGATTCAGCTATTGCCTGATGACCCAAACAAACCCCTAAAATAGATTTAGAAGAACGATATTCTGATAAGAGTTCAAGCAATTGTCCGGCTTCTGAAGGCACACCCGGACCTGGTGATAATATAATTTTATCATATTTTTTTACCTCCTCCATAAGCAATTCATCATTCCGAAATACATCAACTTTTTGTTGAAGTATATAACCCACCATGTGAACCAGGTTATAGGTAAAAGAATCGTAATTATCGTAAATCAGAATGTTCATGAGGCAATGGTTTCAGCGAATGAAATAGCTTTTTTCAAAGCAGAAAGTTTATTGTTTACTTCCTGCAGTTCATTTTCCGGTTTGCTAGCAGCCACTACACCAGCGCCTGCCTGACAAAACAAGGTATTATTACGACTTAAAAAAGTACGGATCATGATAGCATGATTGGTGGAGCCATCAAAACCCATGATACCTATGGCACCACCATAATAACTTCGGGCAGTCGGTTCAAGTGAATCTATTATCTCCATTGCTCTGTATTTAGGCGCACCACTTAATGTTCCAGCAGGGAATGAAGTGGCTAAAAGTTCAAACGGGTTAGTATTCGGAAATACTTGTCCAGTCACTTCACTGACCATATGTATGACATGTGAAAAATATTGTATCTGTTTATACTTACTTACTTCTACATGATCACAATGACGGGAAAGATCATTACGAGCAAGATCAACTAGCATTACATGCTCTGCATTCTCTTTAGTATCATTCATCAGTTCTGCTGCAAGCGATGCATCTTTTTCTTCATCACCAGTTCGCCTGTATGTACCAGCAATCGGATGAATGACGGCTTTACCATTTTTAACGATAAGCTGACTCTCGGGTGAAGAACCCAACAATCGGTATTCACCATAATCAAAATAAAAAAGATAAGGAGAAGGATTGATACTCCGTAATGCCCTATATACGTTGAATTCATCACCCGTGAATGGCTGTGCAAATCTTCGGCTTAATACAATTTGAAACACATCACCTCGATGACAATGTTCAATACCTTTCTTAACCATACTCACGTATTCATGATCACTAAGATTTGATGTTTCCTTACCATTTGTTTCAAAAGGAAAGGCGGGAACATCACGATTACGAATCAAGGATTCAACCAATTCCAATTCAGAATTGATTCCCGCAATCTCATTTTCGATAAGATAGAGTTCATCTTTGAAATGATCTATAGCGATCACATATTGATACAGGCGATACCGCATCATCGGTATGTCCGGAATAGCAACATCTCTTTTGTGTAATGATATCGATTCAAAGAATTGAACTGCGTCATAACTGAAATAACCAAATAAACCCTGAGAGGCTCTTACTGGTTTTTCAGTAGAAAACGTTATTTCAAATCGCTGGAGGAATTCATTCAATAAAACTGGGACATCTTTTGTCCCTTTGATCTGAATAGATTCAGGTCGTTTCCCGGGCAATTTAAATTCAACCAAAGCTTTATCCCTGATCTCAATACCGGCGATGGCATTGATTCCGATAAATGAAAAACTATTTTCCTGAGCGTTAGACTCAGCACTCTCCAATAAGATGGTATCTCTGAAGCGATCGCGCAAACGGAGATAGATGCCTACCGGAGTGTGAACATCCGCCAACATCTTTTTATACGATGTTTTGATTTCTATTTTTTTCATCAGTACAGAATAAAAAAAGGCCCCGAAAAAATCGGGGCCAAATTATGTTAACACATAGATGCGACAATACAGACCCCTAAGAGTTTGAATGCCACCACCAATGTTTATTAATTAAGATCATATACTGCAAATATGAGTTTTAATAATATAATGACCAAAAAAATTACAAACTTCCCTTAGTTGAAGGCAAAAACATGGCATTTGGATCTCTTTTTACCGCCATTTTTATCGCCTTGGCAAAGGCCTTGAAGATGGCTTCTATCTTATGATGCTCATTTTCACCTCTGCAGAAAATATTCAGATTGCATTTGGCTGCATCACTAAAAGATTTGAAAAAATGAAAAAACATCTCCGTTGGCACATCCCCTATTTTCTCCCGCTTAAATTCAGCATCCCATACGATCCAGTTTCGCCCACCGAAATCAATCAGTACTTTAGCCTCCGCCTCATCCATGGGGAGTGCAAATCCATAACGCTCCATGCCCCGTTTATCGGTAAGCAGTTTGGCGAATGCTTCACCTAATGCTATACCTGTATCTTCAATAGTATGGTGTTCATCGATATGTAAATCACCTTTGGCTTGAATAATCAGGTCCATTTTTCCATGACGAGCAACTTGGTCGAGCATGTGATCAAAGAGGCCAAGTCCGGTTTCAATAACCGCTTTACCTGAACCTTCGAGATCAACTTCTACATAAATATTGGTTTCATTGGTCTTACGATGATGTGTAACCGTTCGCTTTCCAAGTTTCAGGAAAGAATAGATCTCTTCCCATGATGTGGTTTCAAGAGCAATGCTAGCTTGTAAACCATCAAGGTCTCCACTATGTGCTGCACCTAAATTAGGCTCATTATTCAGGAAGATCGCTTTAGAGCCCAGATTCTTTGCTAAAGCAACATCAGTAAGCCTGTCGCCCAATACAAAGGAATTACTAAGATCATATTCATCTGTATTGAAGTACTTCATAAGCATTCCTATACCCGGCTTTCTCGTTGGTTTATCATCTTGCGCAAAACTTTCATCGATATGTTCAGCAGTGAATATGATTCCTTCTCCCTTAAGCGAATCCATGATAAGATCATGAATCGGCTGGAAATGTTCACGAGGAAAAGAATCCGTACCCAAACCGTCTTGGTTGGATACCATTACCAATTCATAATCCATTTCACGCGCAATTCTTCCTAACCACTGAAACATTCCAGGATAAAATCGAAGCTTTTCAATAGCATCGATCTGATAGGTTGGAGGCATCTCCTGAATGATCGTACCATCACGATCGATAAATAAAACTTTCTTCATCCCTATTTTTTAGTAGCTCTTACCGTCTTAACTTCTGCTGCGGTTATTAAAGAAGCTTTATTACCAAAGCTATTACGCACATACGTTAATACATCAGCTATTTCCTGATCTTTTAGAAAATCGTGTGGAGCCATCACATTAGTATAAGTATCCCCATTGATCTCAATAGGTTCATCCAAACCATTCAATATAATTTTTATGAGTGCTTTTTTATCACCAAGCACATACGTTGTTTTGGATAATGGTGGGTTCATTCTAGGCACACCGCCCCCATCTGCTTGGTGACAGGCTAGACAATAGAGATCATATATTTTTTTACCACGCTGTTTTGAAGCCGTTAGCGGGTCTTGGGCTGCTATAAAAAAAATGAGTATAGCAATACAAGATATTCTGGTTAGTATTTTCATATTATTGTGGATACGTTATTTTCCAAATTCTACCTTTATTATCATCTGAAACATAGAGAGATCCATCAGGACCTTGTGCCAATCCGCATGGACGATACTCCGCCCTTCCTGTTGCTTTACCCGGACCGGCAAATCCATCGGCAAACACTTCCCATTTACCGGATGGCATTCCGTTTTTCATAGGCACAAAAACCACGAAGAAGCCGTCCTGCGGTTCTGGTGCACGATTCCAGGATCCATGGAATGCAATGAATGCACCATTTTTGTATTTTTCAGGAAACTGATTTCCTGTATAAAACAACAATGCATTGGGAGCAAGATGACCTGGAAATTGAACAATAGATTTTGTTTTACCTGAACAAACGCCTTCTTTAACTCTATCTCCACCATATTCAGGAGCTAATAATTGCTTTTGTCTGGCATTGTCATAATAACAATAAGGCCAACCAGCATCAGCACCCTTTTTTATACGAAATAATTCCTCAGCAGGTGATTCTGCACCATCTTTCTGGTCAAATAAATCAGGAAAGAATTGAAATAACATATCTCTTCCGTGTTGGGTAACATACAGATCATTGACCTCATGGTTCCAATCTAAACCAACTACATTACGTAATCCAGTTGCATACTTTACTCCTTCAGCATAAGACTGATTCTGCTTATCGGCTTTGAATTGCCAAATACCACCAGCACTATCTAATATCGGACAAGGCATCATGCCTGGTGATCCTTTTCCGCGATCCTTTTCTTGACAGGCATTAGATGGTGCACCAATGTTTACATAGATATTACCATTCTTATCTAGTGTAATAGATTTTGAACCATGCTGTCGTTTATCAATCAGTCCCTGTACAATCAATTCTTGTGATCCTATTTCGGCTCCATTTAATTTATAACGAAAAACTGATGTATTAGAAGAAGCGTATAAATAACCATTTTGGATAGTAATTCCAGTTCCAATATAATCAGCAAACCCATACGCTTTTTCGGCAATACCATCTTTGTTGACATCTGTTAACCGATAAATTCCTTTACCATCTTTAAGCCGTTCTAATTTCACATATACATCGCCGTTGGGTGCTACGGTAAGATGACGAGCCCTTCCCAGATTATCATAAAATACGGAAGAAGAAAAGCCTTTGGGCAAGATTAACGTGGATTTTACCGTACTATCATTTCCCTGTACAGCCATAGATGTCAATAAAGCCGCAACGAATAAATACTTCATGGTTTATGTATTTTGAATATGAAATATAAAACTTTTTAAAATGATGCAACTGCCTCCAATAATCGTTTATTTTCTTCGGGTGTTCCAATAGTTATCCTTAAACAATCTTCACACAACATCACGGAGCTTCTATCACGTACCACAATCCCTTTTTCTGTTAAAAATAGATAAAGACCTTTGGCGTCTTTCATTTTTACCAATAAAAAATTAGCATCTGATGGGTAAACCTGAATAACCTGTGGCAATTTCATTAAATCAAGTGCAAGCTGATCTCTTTCTGCCACCAGAATACGGATCATTTCATTCACATCCTCCATACTATCTAAGGCCTGAAGTGCTAGTTCCTGAGTGGGCTCACTGATATTATACGGAGGTTTAATCTTATTGAATACCTCTATAATCTCTTTGCTTGCAAAAGCCATACCTATTCGTAATGCGGCCAACCCCCATGCTTTACTAAGCGTTTGCATGACCACCAAATTGGGATAGTCTGCCAAATCAGGAATAAAGGAACGATAACGGGAGAAATTCACATAGGCTTCATCTATAACTACTAACCCACTAAAATTATTTAGGATTATCTCTATATCCTCTCTATATAAGGCATTACCGGTAGGGTTGTTGGGGGAGCAAATCCAAATGATGCGTGTATGGCTATCTATAGCCTCCTCAAGCCCTTCCAGATCTAATTGAAATTGAGCAGTAAGCGGAACCTTTTTTAGGGTTACATTATTGATGTTTGCACTTACCTCATACATGCCATAGGTAGGAGGACAAACAATCACATTATCCATTCCGGGTTCACAAAAAGCTCGATATAACAGATCTATTGGCTCATCACTTCCATTACCAATGAAGATATGTTCAGGAGCTATTCCTTTAATCGTGGACAACTTTTTCTTCAATTCCCACTGCATGGGATCTGGATATCGATTATACCATTTTATCAAAGGAGATCCCAGGCTGTTTTCATTGGCATCAAGAAAAATACTGGCGCTCCCTTTGAATTCATTTCTGGCAGATGAATAAGGAACCAGTTTCCGGATATTTGGACGTATCAATGTAGTTAGATCGAAACTCATATTACTCAATTTAAACGAATCTTCACGGCTTCTGCATGCGCATGTAATCCCTCACTCTCCGCCATGGTGATAACGGTTCTGGATATACGTTCAAGACCTTCCTTAGTCAATTCCTGAAATGTTATTTTTTTAATGAAACTATCCGTACTTACCCCGCTATATGCACGAGCATAACCATGAGTTGGTAAAGTATGATTGGTGCCACTTGCATAATCCCCAACAGATTCAGGTGAATAGTTACCTAAAAATACCGATCCTGCATTACTAACCTTATCAGCTAGTTCATTATAATCTCTGCAAGAAATGATCAAGTGCTCTGGTGCATAGGCATTTACCATTTCCAAAGCAAGATCCATACTCTTCACTACAATTGCCCTGCTATTTTTTAAAGCCGCTGCTGCAATAGCTTCACGAGGTAATCTTTTTAATTGAATATCCAACTGCGTATTCACTGCATGAACCAAAGATGCAGAAGTAGTGACCAATAACACCTGAGAATCATGACCATGCTCTGCCTGTGAAAGCAAATCAGCCGCAATGAAAGCAGGTTCTGCAGTAGCATCAGCTAAAACACAGACTTCACTGGGACCTGCAGGCATATCAATAGCTACGCCACTTTGCTGAACCATTTGCTTGGCTAGGGTTACATATTGATTACCGGGCCCAAAAATCTTATCTACTTTAGGAACAGAAGCTGTTCCATATGCCATAGCTCCAATCGCCTGAACCCCACCGATTTTAAATATTTTTGAAATACCCACTGTCTCAGCAGCAAATAATATTGCCGGATGTAAAGATCCATCTGCTGATGGTGGACTGCATAAAATGATGTTTTTACACCCTGCCATAACAGCAGGAACACCGAGCATTAATACAGTTGAAAACAAAGGAGCTGATCCTCCGGGAATATACAATCCAACGTTTTCAATAGGAACAGATTTCCTTTTACATAAAACTCCAGGCATGGTTTCCACTTCTTCCGGCCTATGAATCTGTGCCGCATGAAATTTGCGAATATTTTCAGCCGCTTCTTTTATAGCAATCTTCAATTCATTCGGTAATAAAGCGCGTGCGGCTTTAATTTCTTTTGGGGTAACCTCCAATTTACGTAAACGGACTTTATCAAACTCAAGGTTGAATTTTCGAACAGCTTTATCACCCTTGTTTTGAATCTGTTGCAACATACGCAATACCGGTTTTTCAATTGCTTTTGTATTGTTTGCCGGCCGTTGCAATAATGCTGCCCATTCTTCTCTGATTGGATCTATAACAATTTGCATAATTAACTTATCAAAGGATCATTTTTTCAATTGGTACTACCAAAATTCCCTGGGCACCATTTTCTTTAAGCTGTTCTATGATTTCCCAAAATGTATCTTCACTAAGTACGCTATGAACACTACTCCATCCCGATTCTGCAAGAGGTAGAATGGTCGGACTTTTCATACCTGGTAATAAAGAAACAATTTGTTCTAATTTTTCATTTGGTGCATTTAAAAGTATATACTTATTCTTTTTGGATTTTTTAACCGCTCGAATTCTAAAAAGTAATTTTTCTAGTATCTTCTTTTTTTCCTCCGAAAGATTAGGGGTCTGGATCAGTACCGCCTGAGATTGAAGTATGGTATCTACTTCCTTCAAACCATTCATGAATAAAGTACCGCCACTACTAACTAAGTCAGCTACTGCATCTGCCAGGCCAATTCCTGGCGCTATCTCAACAGAACCACTGATCTCATGGATATCTGCCTTAATCCCATTAGCCTCTAAATATCTGGTAAGCAATCCAGGATAACTGGTAGCAATTCTGCGACCATTCAACGACACAAGCCCCTGATAATTTTCATTTCTTGGTATAGCCACAGAAAGGCGACATTTACCAAAACCAAGTTGCTCAATAATTTCTACCCGCTTATTTTTTTCCAGTAATACGTTTTCGCCAACAATTCCAATATCCGAAACTTCATCCTGTACATATTGAGGAATATCATCGTCTCGAAGAAAAAAGACCTCGAGAGGGAAATTATCTGCCTCTGTTTTCAATCTGTCTTTGACATTACGCAGATCTATCCCACACTCTTTGAGCAGTTCTACAGAGTCTTCGTACAATCTCCCAGATTTCTGAATCGCAATTTTAAGTTTCATAACACGCAAAAATAAAAAGGGCTTACCATCAGTAAGCCCCTTCGTTTATCAATTAAATAGACATAAACATCCCGGCTTACCCATTAGGCAAGAAATGGTGATGATGCTTATGTGCTTGAGTAATCATGGGGCAAAAATAGGGAAAATTCTAAAAAAAGGGAATATTTTATGAACTTAGTTTCCTGGGATGGATTTCGTTATTAATTTTTAGCTTAAAAGCTAAATTTACAAACGTTTGCTTTCCAACCATCCAATAGGATGTGGAATACAAATCTTACATAACCAAAATAAATCAAGCCAAATGAGATTATTACTGCTGATCAGTTTCATCGTATTAGGGCAACTTTTAACTGCACAAGACAACATTCGCTATCAAACTCCACCTCAGGCAATTGCTGAGCTGGCATTGGCGGAACCTACACCTTCCGTATTTATAGATAGCAGAGGGGAATGGATGATCTTAGGATCCAGAAGTACGTTGAGTACAGTAGAAGAATTAGGACAACCTGAGGCAAGGATAGCTGGACTTCGACTGAACCCTGTTTTTTTCTCAGCAAGCAGAACGAACTCCATTCATGGACTCGCATTAAGGAATATAAAATCCAGTTCGGACTTCAATTTTACTGGACTTCCGTCTCCTCTCCGAGCAACGTCAATTCAATGGAATAAAGATGAAACGAAATTTGCTTTTTGTCATCAGGCAACAGATGGTATTGACCTGTATGTAGTATCTATTGCTGAGAAAACAGCTCGGAAAGTTAATCAGCGAAAGCTGAATACTACATTAGGAGCCGCGTACAGATGGGTCGGAAATGATGCACTCGTATATAAAACCATACCAGAAAATTTAGGCAGTATGCCTCAACGGCCTATAGCTCCTTCAGGGCCAGTGGTTCAGGAAAACCTGGGTAAAGCCGTAGCATCCAGAACCTATCAGGATCTTATCCGTTCGCCATATGATGAAGAATTGTTTGCATACCTCACGACAAGTCGGCTTGTGTTAAACAATTTGCAGGAAGAGAAGCCACTAGGCTCGCCTGCAATTTATAAAAGCTTCAGTATATCTCCTGATAAACGATTCATTCTTACAGAGACCATTGATCGACCTTTCTCTTATTTAGTTTCAGCGGGTGGATTTCCCTATACCGTTTCGGTACTCGATATGAATGGTCAGCTGGTTAGATCTATTGTAAAAAACCCGTCCGCTGAAGGAGCTCCGATTGGATTTGATGATGTAGTAATATTCCCAAGAGACCATGAGTGGAGAGCAGATGAGCCAGCAACTATAACATTTGTCCAGGCTCTGGATAAAGGTCTGGGCAAATCAAAAGCAGATCATCGGGATGCCTTGATAGCAATTGATCCAGTAAATGGAAATTCAAAAGAATTGTTTAGAACAAAAAGACGTTTTAGTAATGTGGTGTGGGGCAACGCAACTGTTGCTTTAGTATATGAAAATATGTTTGCAGACAGAAAGCTTCGTATTCATTTATTCAATCCATCAACAGGTAAATTAGATTCACTTTTTGAAAGAAGCAGTAATGATGCCTATAGTGATATTGGATCCCCCATGACAACATCAAATGTATTTGGACAATCGGTTTTACGAATATTGAATGGTAGCCAAATAATACTTAGATCTCAAGGATCATCTCCTGAAGGAGATCTACCTTTTATTCAATCGATGGATCTTTATTCTGGTAAAAAAACTATGTTATGGAGATGTGAAGCGCCTTATTTTGAAAATGTAGTGAGTATTATCGATGAATCAAAATTAACGGTTATCACTTCAAGAGAAAGTTTACAAGAACCACCTAATTATTATATTAGGGATCTTAAAAATAAAAAGCTCGCTCCCAAAGCCATTACACAATTCAAAACACCTTATAAAGCTCTAGACGGGGTTTCAAAAGAAAAAATTTCATATAAACGAGCGGATGGGGTTGATCTAACGGGAGATCTTTATACACCTGCCGGCTTTACTCCAGGCAAAGATAAACCGCTACCTATTTTTATATGGGCTTACCCCAGAGAATACAAATCTGCTGCAGATGCAGCACAGGTGAGAGGAAGTAAATATCAATTTCCCAGATTGAGTTGGGGATCTCCGGTATATTGGGTGACGCAGGGATTTGCCATTTTGGATAATGCAGAAATGCCTATTGTTGGTGAAGGAGATAAAGAACCAAATGATCAATTTATACCGCAGTTATATTTGAATGCACATGCCGCTATTGCTAAACTTTCACAAATGGGGATTGGTGATAGCAATAGAGTTGCCGTAGGCGGCCATAGTTATGGTGCTTTCATGACAGCAAATCTTTTAGCACACACTAATTTATTTAAGGCAGGAATCGCACGAAGTGGAGCATATAACAGAACGCTGACCCCTTTTGGTTTTCAGGCTGAAGAAAGAACATATTGGCAAGCTCCGGATGTATATTACAATATGTCGCCATTCAGCTTTGCTAATAAGATTAAAACACCGATTCTGTTAATACATGGAGAGTTAGATAACAATCCAGGGACATTCCCTATACAAAGTGAACGTTTGTATAATGCTATAAAAGGTCATGGAGGAACAGTCCGATACATAGTACTTCCTTATGAAAGCCATGGATATAGTGCAAAAGAAAATGTATTGCACATGTTATGGGAGATGGATAAATGGATGAAGCAATATCTTAAATGATTTAAAAAAGACCGATGAAAACGCATCGGTCTTTTTTTATTCTGTTGTCCATTTTTTAAAATATACGGATGGTGTTTCACCAGTTACTTTTTTAAACGCATTCAAAAAAGTATATCGATTATTAAATCCTACTTTTTGTCCCAGTGCTTCAAGTGTAAACACTCGCCATTCAGGAGTATCGGTTAGCTTTTTCAGTAAATACTCTATACGTTGAGAATTTATATATTCATTAAAATTCATTCCCAAATGAGCATTTAAATACGCTGAGACCTGATGCGTAGGGAATCCAACTGAAACAGACAGATCCGTGATAGAATAACTATTGATGAGATAGGCTTTATCCTTTAAAAAATGTTCTTGTAGGGCTACTGCTAATCGGGCGGCTGTTTCCTCTTTTAAATAAATTTTTCTAGCTTCAGATTTGATTTCGGAATCTTCAGAATACTCTTTCAGAACTTGAACCGGCTTATAAGTGGTTGCAGATTCCATTCCCCATAAATCTCTTATTCCATAAATCACATCAGGCCTAAAGAATAAAAATAAAGCAAATGAAAGGGTTATCGTATAGATTGACGCATTCTGAATAGTGGCTAAATCAATTGGTATATTAAACAAATCAACTACGGAGGCCGGTACAATACCTACTATCAATAGAATACATAAAGCAAGTGTCCAATGCATTATGTATTTATTCTCCGTAATTATTTCTTCCTCTTTCTGTTTATAAAATGCATTAAACCATTCTCTGAATGAAAGAACTATATAAATACAAGACAATAATGTCCTGAATCTAAAATGAAATTGTTTCGGAAAAAATTTCGGTGATTGAGCGATGTAGAGATTTTGATTCAGATAATCCAGTTGCAATTGCTGTCTTTTGATTTCTGAAGATTGAATGAAGTATTCAGAGAAGTCCACTAAATAAAAAAACAGTGGCACCAAATGAATGAAGTCAAACCAATGGAATTTTTTCTGTCCTAGTAAATTTCTTAGATACAAGTATGCCAATGGATAAATGAGATACAAGGCGAATGTTCCTGTTTTTCCAAAATGCGGCATATCCAAGATCCATTTGGTTGAAAAAAGAAACATAAGGAAAGATACATAAGCAAGGGCGAGGAGCATCAATGTAAATAGCCTATTCGCATGATAATCCCTTTTCGTAAAATGAAAGTGGATTACCATTAATACGGCCAAAAAGCCAAAGTTGATTATATGTAGGATTGCCCAAATATTCATATGGGCCCAATAGGGTTAATACTGAAAAGATAGTTTATTTCTGGAACTATCCGTTCATTTTCTTGGCATCCTCAATAAATTTTGCCAGACCTAAGTCTGTTAGCGGATGCTTAAGTAAACCTAAAATAGAATCTAGCGGGCATGTACAAACATCAGCTCCTAACTCAGCTGCCTTAACAATATGCAATGCGCTTCTAATAGATGCAGCGAGAATTTCTGTCTTAAATTGTTGCACTTTATAAATGTGAGAGATCTGCCCTATCAATTCCATACCATCCCAATTGCTATCATCAATACGACCAATAAATGGGGAGAGATAGGTTGCGCCTGCTTTTGCCGCTAAAATTGCCTGACCAGCGGAAAAAACAAGAGTACAGTTCGTGCGTATTCCATTTTCAGAGAACCACTTGATGGCTTTAATACCATCTTTAATCATAGGCACTTTTACAACGATATTTGGATGAATAGCAGCCAACCTTTTACCTTCCTCGATAATACCAGCGTAATCTGTACTCAGGACTTCAGCACTTACATCACCATCGACAAGATCACAAATGGTTTCATAATGCTTAAGAATTGCAGATTCTCCTTTTATACCTTCTTTAGCCATTAAAGATGGATTGGTAGTCACCCCATCTAAAACGCCCAGGTCATTTGCTTCCTTAATTTGATCAAGATTTGCAGTATCAACAAAGAATTTCATGTTGTAGTATGAATAGTTGGACAAATAAAAATGGCAGGTGATTTACATCGCACCGCTCAACCACCTACCCTTGCTGCCTTCCGGCCCTGGGGGAGTTCAGCAGGAGCTGGTCGTGTAAGACCTGCCTCTGCAAATGTAAAGCAATTGAAGAAATAATCCAAAGGCCTGAATTTATTGGGGTCTAGCAAAAGGTGAGCTGACAATACTGATCCCCAGCAACTGATCATATCTTCCCCCGAGCTCCCGATAATAAACTAATACAGTATAGAGATTTTCGGTTTCCCAGGTATTGCCTTCAGTTTGCTCGGTTTCAAAAACTACAGAACGCGGATCTTTCAACGCATATACATAATCGTAATATCCCTGTTTCAGCGTTAGTTCAGTTTCATAGACCCGATGTTCTTCATTGAATTCCATTTTTGCCTCCGGTATTCGTCCATAATCAGATAATTCCCCAAACACATAGATATCCTTATTACGGAAAGGCAGGCCCGAAGGAGGTTGAAAAGTGAATCGGACTTTAGAATAATCAGCTTCCCATAATGGGTTGATCCGTTCTACCGTTTCATAAACCTGGCGCCCATTAAGATCTCTGAAAAAATAATACGGCATTCCAAATCTGGGCCGCTCCTCCTGAACAAATACAGTGTAACTGCTATCTGTATTTTGCTGACGACGAATACGATCACCAAGTAACCGGAAGCTCCTGAGATTTGCCCATCGCCATTCCCGCATGGCTGGAAATAGCATATCTTGTTCATTCACAAATTCCAGCACATCAGGCTTTATAAATGTTGGTTGCAGGTTTTTTATGGCATTATCCCATCTATTATTCTGCAGGATCATCAATTTTATCTGTTGTTGAGGATATCGCAACTCAAAACCTCTGTGAACCACCTGAACAAGCAACCGATGGTGTGTTTTGAAGTAATGTTGAGAAAATGGCTGTTGGACCTGAGCAGCAATGGGAAATTTACGATCCACTACCATTAATCTCCTGGTAAAGGCCAACTTTGAGGTATCCCCATTTACAAATACTTTTAAAACATAATTACCACTTTTAGAAGGCATCATATTTCGATCCGGTAATAATGCCTGATAATGGGTGTATCGACTCAACATAGCCGAAGAGGTCCTGTATGTCTGAATCCTTTGTTGGGTGTATCCCTTTATATAATCAAAATAGCTCATCTGGACTGGAGTCCAGTCTGCATTCCGCATTTCAAGGGTGAAATAATAATATTTAACATCTCCATCCATATCATCAAAGTGCAACTCAAGCTGTTCCGCGCTGTTCAAGGCTATAAAGGGCATAGATACAGCCTCACCCAATCGATGAAATTTGACTGATTTTATGTTTTTCTGGTAAATACAATCAGGTTCCCGTTGAGCCTGTAGGTTTAGAACACAGAAAATCATTAGGAGGGTAAATACACCACGCATGCAAATGAATTATCTTCACAATTTAGTAAAAGCTTTTAAACTGAATTTATCATTTTTCATATCCCGAAGAATAGCCTTTAACAAAGAGTCCTCATTCTCTAAATTTGTCATTAGGCTTTCTATTGTAGCCACAACCATAAGTGTGGCAACCATGATCTTATCTCTCTCATTTATTAATGGTTTTCAAAAGGTGATCAGCGATAAAGTATATAGTTTTTGGGGACATATCCGCATACAGCGTATAGAACCATATAAAGTTAGTATTGCAGAAGAATCTTTAATTAAAGCAGATGAAGGCATCGTGAAACAATTAACACAATATGCTGAAGTTAAATATGTACAGCCCTTTGCTACCCGATCTGCCATTCTGAAAACTAGTGAAACACTCGAGGGAATTTTATTTAAAGGCGTAGATAAAAATTATCATTTCGAAGGCATTGAGGATTTTCGCTTAAAAGGAAATTGGCCTAAACATAAAGATAGCGGCTATTCAATAGATATAATGATATCTGAATTCATGTCGCATAAATTGAAAAAAAATATAGGTGAAGATCTTCTAATATATTTCATCCAGCCAGGAGATGTACAACCCAAAACCCGGAAATTACATATAACCGGTATCTTCAGAACAGGCATTGATCTGTATGATAAAACATATGTTATTGGTGATTTAAACTTATTAAGAAAAGTTTATGAATGGGATAGTGATATCATTGGGGGTTATGAAGTCGTCATTAATCAACCTAAAATGATACTGTCCACTAGCGAGAAGATATATACAGATTTGCCTCCAGGTTGGACCAGTAGAACAATGGCAGAACTTTATCCAGAAATTTTTGACTGGCTTCAATTGCAAAGCACAAATAAATATATTCTAATAACGGTGATGTCTATCGTAGCCATCATTAACTTGATCACCTGCTTATTGATCATGGTATTGGAAAGAACAAGAATGATCGGTTTACTGAAAGCAATTGGCAGCAATGATGGTTTGATCCAGCGCATATTCATAATTCAAGGATCAATCATAACAGCTACGGGAATAATGGCCGGGTTACTAATTGGGTTAGGCATCAGTTTTATTCAATTGAAAACTGGATTTATTACCCTTAATGAAGAAGCTTATTATATGAGAACCGCACCTATTGACATCATCTGGTGGCAGGTTGGTTCTGTTTGCCTGGCCACTTTTGTAATCAGCATGTTAATGCTTTGTATTCCCAGTTTGATCAGTAAAAAAATTAATCCTGTAAAAGCTATTCAATTCCGATAATTAACATTTCCATTCGTAAATCAAAATGGAAGCAGCCACAGAAGCGTTTAAAGATTCTGCCAGGCCAAAACCAGGAATTTTTATTTTCCATTTAGCTTTTTCTGAAAGATCATTTGAAACTCCATTTGATTCATTGCCAATGATTAGAAAAAGATTCTCCGGCCATTTGAACGATGAAAGATCCGTGCCCTCAAGATGGGAGACAACTACGGGCATATCCTTATGGTTATTCAGGAATTGTCTTAGATCCGTATAAAAAAGATTAACTCTGAAGATACTACCCATTGAGGATTGTATCACTTTAGGATTAAAGGCTTCAACTGTCCCGGTACCACAAACAATATTTTTAACTCCAAACCAATCCGCTGTTCGAATGATGGTGCCGAGATTTCCAGGATCCTGAATGGCATCTAAAATTAGGGTAAGCCCACTAAAGTGAACTTCGACTGGAGTGGTTGATTTTAAAACCAGTAATACACCCGGAGGAGTTTGCATAGTAGAGGCTCTTTCCATATCAGCCAGCTTTATCTCCACCATGAGATGTTCGAATCCCTTTATCAGGTGTTCGTGCCGCATAAGCCATTCCGGAACAGCATATATATGTTGAATCTGATCAGCCGCAAATTGTATAGCCTCTTCAAACATCTTCGTTCCTTCCACCAAATAAGCCTGATGTTCCTCCCGAAATTTTTTATGGTGTAAAGATTGGATATATTTGAGCTGCGATTTACTGAGCATTCGTGATTATGTTTATGCCCCAAAGAACAAAATATTTTACATACTTCTTCATTCTGTTACAGGGGCTATTCCTTATTTCGGTTGTATCCTGCACGGTTGTTCGGAATTATCCTAAAGACCGCCCATTCATTTTCGAAAATACAGTAAATCTTCAATCGATACCAAAGGAAGACAGATCAGATCTTAAATTAGAACTGGAAGAACAGATTGAAGATAGTGCTAAAGTGGCAGTAGCTTCTCAGCTTCCCTGGCCCAAGGCCCCCTGGATCATCCCTGTTCCGGTGATCGACAGACCTAATTTTTACGATAGCCTATCCGTATTACAGTCGGCTGATAACATGCAGAATCTTATGCTCAGTAAGGGCTACCGAAGGGTACACATAAGCGTGGATAGTTCCCTCGAAGTAAATAAAGATCAGCAAAGAGTGAAGATTCAATATAATATTGATGCAGGACCTTTATATACCATCGATTCAATTAGTTATCGATTGGCAGATACCAACCTGACTAATATTTTAAATCTTGAAAAAAACAACGCACTCTTAAAAAAAGGTGAACCATTCAATTATAATTTGATCGACCAGGAATTGAATAGAATGGTTACTATCTTCCGAACAAGGGGTTACTACAACCTAACGCGAGAAGATTTTTTTGTAGAAGCAGACTCTGGATTTGCTGAACTCATCGATCCTTCTTTAGATCCATTTGAATATATCAGTAAGCTCTCTGAACTTAAGGAGCGAAAGAAAAAAAATCCGGAAATAGACTTATTCGTCAGACAATTCCCCGTTAAAGACAGTAATAGTATAAAACAATATCATATAGGTCAATTTACCATTTACCCCGACGCCCCACAGAACCTGTCTGATATGCCCACAGACTCTACCGTTACGTTTAGAGACAGTTTTCGAATAGTATCCTACTATAACACATTCAAACCCGATTTTATCAGCAGATTCATTGCCATGAAACCAGGCAATTTGTTTAATCAGGATGATTTCTCGAAAACACTAAATAACCTCAATAAACTCGGTATCTGGCAAAATATCAATATCACTCCTAAGCCCCTGAATAGTATTCAGAAAATTGATTATGAGTTACGGTTATCCCCATCAAAACGCCAATTTTTCACTATCGATCTTGAAGGTAGTAGTGTCTTAAATACCAATCAACTGGTACTGGTAGGTTCAGGGCGAGTTGGACTGGCATTGAATGTCAGATTAAGAAATCGAAATATTGGTAAAAAAGGAATTCAATTAGAGAATTCTGTTAGGACAGGTATTGAATTCAATAATTTCTCAAAAATACTATCATCAGAGTTTACTATTGGAAATCGATTTAGTATCCCCTGGCTGGTCACCCCTTTTGGAAAATCATTTGGGAATACTTTGCAAAATGCTAGAACGATCATAACAGGAGATGTTTCCTTCATCAATCGTTTTCAATATTATGATCTACGTAGTATCTCCAGTTTCATTGGTTATGAATGGAAGACAAAGCCACATGTAACCTGGCAGTTCAAACCATTTAATATTGAACTTACCCGAATTCAACAGGATAGTCTTTTTACAGATGCCATACAGCGTAATCCATTATTGGTTTATGCATATAATAATGGCTTGATTGTTGGAAATAATATAAGTTATAACAGATCCTTTAATGGTAAAAACCAGAAACATATCAACTCACTTCGTATATACGGAGAGGAGTCTGGAATACTTTTAGGTACCTTATTTCCCGGACAAACAGCCAAAGGAAAATCACTTGAGGACCTATATAAATTCATTCGTTTTGATATTGACTTCAGACATTACATCAACTGGAAAAAGACTAGTTTGGTTTTTAGAACCTTTGCCGGTGTAGGAACCGCATTAAATACAGAGTCCAGACAAGGTAAAATCACACTGCCGTTCTTCAAAAGCTATTTTGCGGGCGGACCGAACAGCATGAGAGGCTGGCAAATTCGAAAACTCGGAATCGGATCCAATATATTTTTTGATACCCTTGCCAATGGAGCATTTAATGATAAATACGCCGATATCCAACTGGAGGCAAATATGGAATACAGATTCAATATGTTCCGTCTTTTTGGATTCTGGATCAGAGGAGCAACCTTTACCGATATAGGAAATATATGGTTTCGCAACAACATTGATGGGCAACTTCCTGGATCTGAATTCAGATTTAAAAACGTTTTCCGAGATATTGCTATCGCCAGCGGTGCAGGCGTAAGAATAGACTTTACCTTTTTTCTTTTACGATTCGATTGGGGTTTCCCGATCAAAGACCCAAGATATGGTCCGGATAAATGGAACACAGCCTTTTATTCCAATAGAAAAAATGGCTGGTTTATTGATGGTGTATGGAATAAACCTAGTTTTCAATTCGCAATAGGTTATCCTTTTTAAGACCCTTTTAATTGTTGAATATACGAATCAAATTCCTCAATGCTCTGGGCACTTTCCACATTAAACTCCCCTATTTTCGTTCTGCGAAGCGAAGATAAATAGGCCCCACAACCCAATACTTTTCCAAAGTCATTTGCCAAACTTCTTATATACGTACCTGTAGAACAAACCACTCTGAAATTCACTACAGGCCCTACAATATTGGTGATCTCGAAAATGGAAATAGTAACTTTACGTGGATCTAATTTTACCTCCTTCCCTTTTCTGGCAAGCTTATAAACCGGAATACCGTCTTTCTTTATAGCAGAATGTGCAGGTGGGATTTGTTCTATTTCTCCAATAAACTGTTCAGTTGCCTTACGTATTTCTTCTTCTGTAAGATGAGCATATTCCTTTACATCTTCAGGAGCTGATTCCAAATCATAAGTAGGTGTAATGGCGCCTAGTGTAAAAGAACCTGTATATTCTTTTTCCTGAGCCATATATGTATTGATCTGTTTAGTGAATTTTCCAGTGCAAATAATCAGCAACCCTGTTGCCAAGGGATCCAGCGTCCCAGCATGCCCCACCTTACTGATCTTAGTGAGTATTCTAACTTTTTTTACGGCATCAAACGAAGTCCACTTTAATGGTTTATCGATCAGCAGCATTTTACCCTGAGCGAATTCCTCTTGCCAAGCCATCAATTCTTTTGTCATCTGTTAAAAGTCAAAAATATACTTTTACTTTTGAACCATAGAATAAATGCTAAAACAGCACTAATGACATTGATTCAACATAAAGATGAACAGATTAGATTTCAGCAACAAGTGGATAATGCCCATGATTATCTACTTCCATTTATAGAACAAGCATTTCAGATCACTTCAGATATTAAGGTTTTGGATATTGGATGTGGAGATGGAGGAGTTTTACTTCCTTTTTTAGAACGCGGCTGCAGCTGCACCGGTATTGAACTTGATACCATGAAATCTGCATTCGCAGTTCATTTTCTGTCTTCATTTATTGAAAAAGGTCAGGTTGAAATTGTGAATCAGAATATTTACGAAGAGGCCGCACTTGAAAAATTTTCCGGACAATTCGATCTGATCATCTTAAAAGATGTAGTAGAGCATATTCCAGATCAGGAAAGATTCATTCCTTATCTAAAAAAGTTTTTAAAGCCTGGAGGGCATATCTTTTTTGGATTTCCACCATGGTATATGCCACATGGCGGACATCAACAAGTTTGTCAACATAAATTTCTGACTGTGCTTCCCTGGTTTCATCTATTACCAGTTCCTCTTTATCGCAGGTTTCTAAGCGCCTTTGGTGAACCAGAACCTGTAATTAAAGAATTACTTGAAATAAAAGAAACGGGCATTTCGATTGAACGATTTGAACGTATCGTTATAAAAAATGGATATAGTATTCCACTACAAACACACTATTTGATCAATCCTATATATCAGTTCAAATTTGGCTGGAAGCCTAGGAAACAATTCGGTATCATCAAAGCCATTCCGTTCTTACGGAACTTCGTAACTACCTGCGTGTATTATCTGATAAAGTATTAAATAATTCTAGTAAGCCATTGCAAATAAAACCCGTTGTGTACTTGGCTTGCCAGAGTAAACACAAACACCAGATTCCTGAGTGTTATGTAATGGGATACAACGAATAGTCGCTTTGGTTTCTTCTTTGATCTTTTCTTCCGTTTCAGAAGATCCATCCCAATGAGCCGCAATAAAACCTCCCTTATTGGCCAGTACTTCTTTGAATTCATCCCAACTATCCACTTTGGTTATATGCTCATCACGGAACTTTCTTGCATTTTGAAGAAGATTCGATTGTATTTCTTCTAATAGATCTTGGATGTATGAAGATATTCCATCCAGACTGATCGTCGCTTTTTCTTTAGTATCTCGTCGAGCAACTTCCACCACATTTTGCTCCAGGTCTCTTGCGCCAATAGCCAAACGAACCGGAACCCCTTTTAATTCATATTCCGCAAATTTCCATCCTGGACGGGCATTGTCTGCATCATCATACTTCACTCGAATTCCTGCTTTTTTCAAATCTGAAACAATTGCAAGGACTTTTTCATCAATGATCTTCTTTTGCTCATCTCCTTTATAGATTGGAACAATCACCACTTGTAGGGGAGCAATCCGTGGTGGCATAACTAGCCCCTGATCATCGCCATGTGCCATGATCAAGGCTCCGATCAATCGAGTGGAAACACCCCAAGAGGTTGCCCAAACATATTCTTGCTTGTTTTCCTTGTTGAGATATTTTACATCAAATGCTTTTGCAAAATTCTGTCCGAGGAAATGTGATGTTCCAGCCTGAAGAGCCTTACCATCCTGCATCAATGCTTCGATACAATAGGTATCCTCCGCACCTGCAAAACGTTCATTTGCTGTTTTCACTCCTTTTATTACGGGAACTGCCATGTAATTTTCTACGAAATCTGCATACACATGAAGCATTTTTACAGTTTCTTCAACTGCTTCTTCTGCTGTGGCGTGGGCTGTATGGCCTTCTTGCCATAGAAATTCAGCTGTACGTAAGAACAACCGGGTACGCATTTCCCAACGAACCACATTGGCCCATTGATTTACTAAAATGGGCAAATCTCTGTACGAGTTGATCCAATCTTTGTAGGCATTCCAGATTATGGCTTCGCTGGTTGGACGAATGATCAATTCTTCCTCCAATTTAGAGTCGGGATCAACCGTTAATTTTCCCTTTATGTTAGGATCAGCTTTCAATCTATAATGCGTAACTACAGCACATTCTTTGGCAAAGCCTTCAGCATGGCCTTCCTCTTTTTCTAAAAAACTACGGGGAACAAAAAGAGGGAAATAGGCATTTACATGTCCGGTATCTTTGAACATTTTATCCAAGACATCACGCATATTTTCCCAAAGGGCAAAACCATAGGGTTTGATCACCATACATCCCCGAACAGCAGAATAATCTGCCAGCCCTCCCTTTAACACAAGATCATTATACCATTGTGCATAATCAGCACCCCTCGAAGTAATTTCCTTGCTCATTTTTGTGCTTTTTTTAACTAATCCGGATTGCCGTTCATCTAAATTTTAACGCCCGGAACGTCGCAAATGTAGTAACTTCATAACCAAATAAGAAACCTGTAACCATGAGAAATAGAATTTTAATCCTCGCCTTGTCAGTGATCGGCCTAAACAGCTGTACTACAATGTACAAATCCGGGCAGACTCCTGATGATGTTTACTATTCTCCGGGCAGAACAACTGTTGATTATGTTGATGTTGACGCGGAGAGAAGTGGCCGCTATAGAAATGACGATTATTATTCCACCGATCGTTACTTGAGAATGAAGGCTCAGGGTAGAAATCGCTGGTCCGCATTTGATGATGATTTCTTTTATTGGAACAATCCAACCTGGAATAACCCGTTTTACTTCAATTCCTTTTATTCACCCTGGTCTAGTCCATGGATAGGTACTTCGAGCATTTATTCATACAATTACTGGAATTCAGGATTCTTTAACCCATTTTTACCAGGATATTATAGCTCGCCTGTAGTTATTGTTACAAAGCCTTCCAATCCCAGAGCCTATACACCAAGAGGGGGGAATTTAGGAACATATAACACTACCCGTAATGCTTCTGATACTAAAACTACAGGACGCATTTACAACATTTCATCTTCTCCTCGATCTTCTAATAGCAGTGGAGGAAATTATTATAGTTCGCCAAGTTATCGTTCTTCACAATATTCAAATTCTGGTTCTTCTTCAACATTCAGAACATTTGGTTCAGGATCCGGGGGCTCGTCCACAAATAGTGCACCGCGCAGCAGTGGCTCATCTGGTTCATCTGGTTCATCTGGAAATAGTGGCGGAAGTGCTCCTGTACGATCATTCCCAAGAGGTGGAGGCAATTAGAATTAACGAAAGAACTAGTTGGCTATTAAGCTGATTAGTTTATTATTATTAGCCAATTAGCTAATTTCAAATCAACTCATGAGAAATTTCATTCTGTCCGGTCTGATGCTTGGCAGCTTATATTCACAGGCACAGGAACCTGTTGATGCATTACGTTTATCCAGATTCGCACCCACCGGTTCTGCACGTTCTATTGCTATTGGAGGTGCCATGACTGCTCTTGGCGGAGATATAAGCTCCGTAAACACTAACCCCGCCGGTATAGCCTTGTTCAAAACAAACGAGTTGGTATTAAGCCCTGGTTTCAATTTCACCAATAATAAAGGGGTCTATCTGGATGGGAATGATAGAGCAAAAGCATCTGAATTTAATTATGGAATGAGTGGATTTGTATTTGCAACACCACCAAGAAGAGAAGGAGGCTGGAAAAATTTCAGCTATGCCATTACAGCTAGCAGAACAGCTGATTTCAATAACCGATTTGCATTCAAAGGGGAAAATACACGTTCTTCTTATTCTGAAAAATACCTGGAAGATCTGATTAATGCTGGTGAACGTGATCCAAATCGTGCTGCAATAGAATATCCATTTGGCCCAAGTCTGGCGATAAATACCTATTTAATTGAACCCGAATTAGATGCCCAGGGAAACGCAACAGGATATTATAGCATGGCTACACCGCAAACAGGTGTACAACAAGAACAACTGGTCAATACAACAGGAGGAATATCAACGATCAGCTTCGCAGGTAGTGCCAATTTAAATGATAAACTGTATTTAGGTGCTTCATTAAATTTAGAATCCATAAAATTTACCAGGGAACAAACATTTAAAGAATCAGATCTCTCTGGAAAAAAGAATAACAACTTCAATTACTTCACAGTTGAAGACTATCTTCAAACTTCTGGGTCGGGATTGAATCTTAAAGCTGGATTAATCTTTAAGCCGGTTGACTATATCCGTTTAGGTTTATCCATTCATACGCCTACTTTTTATGACCTTTCAGACCGCTATAATACAACCATAACTACTGACCTGGAAGGTTATTCTGGTCAGGGGGTATTAAAACAAAGTACTTCAGATCTTCTTGGGCAATTTGGTGAATATGCTTATCAGTTTTTGAACCCATGGAAAATTCAGACTGGCTTCTCGTATGTAATTCGGGAGATAGAAGATGTAACGCAACAAAAAGGGTTCATCACCGCAGAAGTAGAATTCCTGAATTATGGCAATGGTGAATTTTCTGATCCTAATAATCCGGGTAGCAATTATTTCCAAGACCTGAATAATGTAATAAGTCAGCAATTTCAAAATGCCATCAATATGCGTATTGGAGGTGAATTAAAATTCAATACCATCATGACGAGAGCAGGCTTTGGATATTATAGTAACCCTTACCTTGATGCAGATATTAATGGAACCAGGTTAACCGTAAGCGGTGGTCTTGGATGGCGAAATAAAGGGAAATTTATCGACCTGACGTATATGCATAATATCGTTAAAGATGGCTACTATCCATATAGGTTAAATGACAACTATTTTGCACCAGTAAATATAAAAGGTGGCGCAGGTAATGTGCTGCTTACTTTTGGATTTAAATTTTAAATTTTAAATTCACTCCAGGGGATTTCATCCTGCAGTAAAGCTTCACCTGATACCGCTATATCCCAACCTTCTTTCTTGAACCATGTGATCTGGCGTTTTGCATAATTTCTTGTATGCTGCTTGATCAAGGCTATCGCTTCATCTAAACTTATTTTGCCTTCCAAATGATCGAATAGTTCCTGATATCCTACTGTTTGAAGGGCCTTTAGGCTTCTAAACTGCATCAATGATTTGGCTTCATCCAGCAATCCATCCCCCATCATTTTATCTACACGCAGATTGATCCTTTCATATAAAATGTCTCGCGGCCAGTCAATAAAGATCTTTTGAATGTGAAACGATCGCTCTGACCCACTACCCTTTTGAAATTCCAATAATGATTTACCCGTTGTTAATTTTACTTCTAAAGCACGCATCAAGCGAACCCTGTTATTTTTCTCTTGAGTATGGTTCCAAAAATATGGGTCTATCTCCTTTATCCAGTTCTGTAATCCGATAATACCTTGGTTATTCCATGTATTCCATACGTTTTCTCGAATGCTTGCACCTATTGAAGGAATATCATCTATACCATGGCAAAAAGCATGAATATATAGTCCAGTGCCCCCACATACAACTACTTGATTATGTATATTAAAAATATGAGTGACTTTATCAATAGCATATTGCTCAAATACTGCGGCATCGATATGTTCATGAATGGAATGTGAAGCAATAAAATGATGCGAGATCGTATCTAATTCTTCTTTGGATGGCCGGGCAACGCCAATCGATAATTCTTTATAGCACTGACGCGAGTCTGCCGAAACGATCTCCGTATTCAGCTTTTTAGCTAAAGCAATAGCTAACGCCGTTTTCCCCGATGCGGTGGGGCCCATGATTAAAAATGCAGTCTTTATTGCAGCAGACATTAGAAATACTCTTCGCCTTCTGTATCCGTATGTTCATCAGTATCCGTTTGCTCACCTTCCTCTCCTTCTTCGCCAAATCCTTCTTCATCAGCACCGAGATCGTATTTCTCTTCCATATCCACGAAACGATCCCCTAAAATACTTTTTGTTCCGTATTGACTAGGTGCAATTCCTGAAGTTCGTATAGTAACCGGATAGTCTAGTTTATTATTTTCTTCTTTACTTACATTGATCAACTCCACCAAAAACGTCCAGTTACGATTGAAATCATAAACAAAAATAAACTTCTGACTTGGATCGTGTATTTCAGAACCAATTGCCGTTTCGGACATGAGTAGTGGTTCTGCCTTATATTCTTTATCGTATTTATCCATTGAAATCTCACGGCCACGCTGCCAATTATCATTACTCCTAAAGAATGTTGCCTGATGCTTAGAATCAAATTCAAAACTTTTCAAAATGGCTGCATGAAGATCGGCAAATGTTTGAGTATGACGAATAGCGATGTCACGATAAACACTATCGTCCTCTTCATAATATGCTCTGAATTTTAATATGGCCATGCCGGTAAATTAAAGGAACTAAGATACTTATTTTTGGTTGGATACGGGTTTAAGACCAAGTTCTGACGCTTTTTGAACCATATACTGATATGCAGCATCCCGATCATTGGGAATGATACCATCTAGAATGGCATCTTTGATTGCATTCTTTAAATCACCTACATAACGAGAAGGATTCAATCCAAAAAATTTCATAATTTCTTCGCCACTGATCGGTGGTTGCCAATTTCGAATGCGGTCCTTCTCCTCTACCTCTTTTAATCTTTCCCGGACCATGTCAAAATTGGAAAGGAATCGCTTCACCTTCATTTTATTTTTCGAAGTGATGTCAGCCTCACATAATAGCATCAAACTTTCTAAATCATCACCTGCGTCAAAGAGTAAGCGCCGTATCGCAGAGTCGGTGATATTCTCTTTTGTCAAACTAATCGGACGAAGATGTAATTCCACTAGCTTTTTGACGAAGCGCATACGGTCGTGCTGAGGCAATTTTAATGTTGCAAATAGCTTAGGCACCATTCTACCTCCCACTACTTCATGACCATGAAATGTCCATCCATGGCCAGCTTCAAAACGCTTTGTGGCTGGCTTGCCAATATCATGAAGCAGCGCTGCCCAGCGTAACCATAGATCATGAGTATGCTTGGCTATATTATCCAATACTTGCAACGTGTGGTAGAAATTATCCTTATGACCTAATCCATCTATATACTCAGCACCCACAAGATCAACCAGTTGGGGGAAGATGCGTTTAAGCAACCCTGATTTATACAAAAGATCAAACCCTATAGATGGTTTAGGCGTAAGCATGATCTTATTCAATTCATCGGTAATCCTTTCTTGAGAAACGATCTCCATACGATACGCATTATCTAGAATACCCTGCCAGGTCAAAGGATCTATCGTAAAATTCAATTGAGTTGCAAAACGAATGGCACGCATCATACGCAAAGGATCATCACTGAATGTTTGACCAGGCTCCAAAGGAGTCCGAATGATCATGGCATTTAGATCATCTATTCCATTAAATGGATCCACTAATGTTCCAAATGAATCGGTGAGATTAATCGCTAATGCATTGATGGTAAAATCTCTTCTGCGCTGGTCATCTTCCATCGTTCCCGGTTCTACTGCCGGATTACGAGAATCTGCGCGATAACTCTCTTTTCGTGCGCCAACAAATTCTATATCCATACCCTCAAAGGGTAAATGAGCAGTACCAAAATTTTTAAAAAATGAAACATGCGGAGCAGGTATAATGCGTTTGGCCACCTCATGAGCGAGTTCAATCCCGTCTCCATTGCAAACGATATCCGCATCTTTAGTCTCTCTACCCAATAATTTATCCCGCACAAATCCTCCTACTACAAAGCATTCCATTCCCAATGCCTTGGCGGCATCTGAAACGATTTGAAGTATCTTTAACTCCTGTTCTGTACACGAGATCTGCATAGGCGCGAAGATAACTTGATTAGCCGGAAATTTTAATCGTTTCTAATATCTCTTCAGTAGAAATAGAATATGCACAGGCGAAATCACCTCGTGGACATTGCCTATGTCCATGCAATCCGCAGGGCCTGCAAGCGAGTTCCTGTTTTGATTGCACGATGGCCTTATCGTTGGATAATGGCCCATATCCAAATGCCGGAACTGTTGAACAATAGATAGTTGTAATCGGCGCATTTATTGCAGAAGCAAAATGCATAGGAGCAGAATCATTTACAATATTACGGACAGCTCCTTTTTGAAGGGCCACGGATTCAAGGAAACTTAATTTCCCACAAAGATTAATTACGCGTTCAGGATCTAGGATAGCCTTGGATATCCTTTCTCCAAGTGCATGATCACCAGGGCCACCGAGTATGAAAATTTGCAAGGGGATTTTCGTAATGAGATCGATCCATTTTTCTTCCGGGTATTGCTTGGTGAACCAAACCGATGCCGGAGCAATACATACATATGGGCGATTCTGATATTGCTTGATCTTGGCAAAATCGTTTTCAGATGGATATAAAACAGGTTGAGCTGGACGTTCATCAGTGATGTGTGCAATCAATTGCTGATTTCGCTCTACCTCGTGTAAAAGATTATGTTGATCACTGATCAGATGTTTGATCGTTTGAGAGAATAAATATGATATTGGATTTTTATCAAATCCAATGCGATGTTTAGCACCTGAAAAAGCGGTAAGAATTCCTGTAGCTGCAAATCGCTGCACATTCACAACCATATCGAATTTAGCCGCTCTGATCATGGTAAGCAAACGCCACAGATCTCTATACTTTCCTCTTTTTTTATCCCAGATCAGAAGTTGATGCAAAAAAGGGTGACCATCAAATAAACCTTCATTACCCTTCCTTACCAACAGGGATAATGCAGCATCAGGATAGTATTGATGCAGCTTTTCGAGCAATGCTGTTGCCAAAACTACATCCCCGATAAAAGCAGTTTGTATGACCAGGATTTTCTTATGCATCAGGAGTACAAAGGTAGTGATTCGGCCATGATCAATTTCTGCTTTATGTTTGCATAAATTTTAGAATGATGAGCTTACAAGAACATATTATTCAGGCATGGACCAACCGTGACCTTTTAAAAGATAGTACATACGCTGATGCGGTAAGAATGGTAATCCAGGAAGTGGACAAAGGGCGATTGCGTGTGGCAGAACCTAATGAAAATGGCTGGCAGGTAAATGAGTGGGTAAAACAGGCAATCCTTATGTATTTCAGTATCCAGCAGATGCAAACCTGGGAACTTGCGCCTTTTGAGTTTTATGACAAGATGTTATTGAAAAAAGATTACAAATCCTTAGGGGTACGAGCTGTTCCTCATGCCGTGGCCCGCTATGGTGCTTATCTGGCTAAAAATGTGGTGTTAATGCCTTCCTATGTAAATATTGGTGCTTACGTAGATGAGGGTACCATGGTGGATACTTGGGCTACTGTTGGCAGTTGCGCACAGATCGGGAAAGGGGTACACTTGAGTGGCGGAGTGGGAATTGGAGGTGTATTGGAGCCATTACAAGCCAGTCCGGTAATTGTGGAAGATGGATGCTTCATAGGAAGCCGTTGCATCGTAGTAGAAGGCGTTCGCGTGGAAAAAGAAGCGGTTTTAGGAGCGAATGTGGTATTGACGCAATCCACCAAGATCATTGATGTTAGTGGTGAACAGCCTGTGGAATATAGAGGTGTTGTTCCGGCACGTTCTGTGGTTATTCCAGGCACATACAACAAGACATTCCCTGCAGGGGAATACGGAGTTGGATGTGCCCTCATCATTGGTAAACGCAAAGCCAGTACAGATCTAAAAACGAGTTTGAATGATGCGTTGAGAGATTTCAATGTAAGTGTTTAAGTTTCATAAAACGGTCATAAAGCGGTCTCTTTTTATTCATACAACGATCACATATATGAGAATTCATCTATGTCAATACAATCAATTGGGATGTCAAACCAAATAACATGCATCCACAAATTGAACGACTACTAACCTGTATAGATAGTGAAGAAAAAGAACAGATACAACGATATCGGCTCGACCAGCAACATACCTTGAGATCTTTGAAAGCGGAAGGATTGGCATTACACCCTATCAAGGTAAACCGTAAAAATTTTGGATATGCTGATTATCCGGAGATCAGCTTTCATCTTCCCTTTCCAGCTGAAACCGGACAATTCAAAGATGGAGTAGCCATTGAATGTTTTGCTTCTGGTGAAGAGCCCGTTAAAGGAGTTCTACTGAATATAGAAGGTCGAACAGGTGAGTTCAGATTATTTGCACCAGATTTTCCAGACTGGATAGAAGACGATAGTGTTGGTATAAAATTAGCACCGGATACGCGTACCACCACCATTATGAAAGATGGGCTGAATTCTATAGAAAAAAATCCTGGACTTTTAAGCTTATTTGAAAAACTTCATGAAGGGGGTGAAATTGAAAATAAGCCTGCATTACATACATTACCAACATGGAAAAATAAACATCTAAATGCTAGTCAGCAACAGGCAATTCAATCTATTTTAAACACCAATAGATTTGCTATTGTGCATGGTCCTCCAGGAACGGGGAAAACAACAACACTGGTAGAAGCCATAGCACATCTAGTTAGTAATGGAGAAAAGGTACTTCTCTCTGCTCCAAGTAATACTGCAGTGGATCATATTGCTAAGGCGCTGATCCAAAATGGAGTTCAGGTATTACGAACCGGAAATATTGGAAAAGCAGATCCAGATATCCTACCCTACACGCCTGAAGGAAAACTATCTAATAGTAAAGAACAAAAAGAAATAAAAGAGCTAAAGAAACGAGCTGAAGAGTTTAGACGAATGGCTTTAAAATATAAACGAAATTTTGGCAAAGCGGAACGAGAACAGCGTCATTTGTTATTCAAAGAAGTAAAACAAATTCGTGCACAGATCAAGCAGATTCAGCAATACAATGAAGAAAAATTATTTACTTCCGCACAAGTCATAGCCGGAACTCCAATTGGTTTATATGACTCAGGTTTAAAACCCGGTGTATTTACCACTTTGGTGATGGATGAAGCTGGTCAATGTCTGGAGCCACTGGCATGGTGTTTATTCCCCTATGCCCAAAAGATCATTCTAGCCGGTGATCATTGGCAACTTCCGCCAACTGTATTGAGTCAGGTGGCCATCAAAAATGGATTTAATCGATCCATTTTAGAAGTGGCCATCCATACGGTAAAAAATATTCATTTATTAGATACGCAATACCGAATGAGAGCGGCTATTGCAGGATTCAGCAGTTCATATTTTTATAATAACCTTCTAAAAACAGCTGCAAATCTCATTAATACAGGAGTACATCTTACGTTTATTGATCTTGCAGGATCAGGATATCAGGAAAAAAAGGGTGCAGACGGAAACAGTCTGCAAAATGAAGGGGATATTCTTATTACAAAAAAACTGATACAGACAGAAAAACTGCAAGCTACAGAAACAGCCATTATATCTCCCTATTCCGGACAGGTAGCAGCACTTAAAGAAGCTTTAGGAAATACATACACTATTAGAACCATTGATAGCTTCCAGGGGCAAGAAAAAAAGAATATCATCATTTCATTAGTAAGAAGTAATGATGAAGGTGATATGGGATTTTTGAAGGATTATAGACGTATGAATGTAGCTATCACCCGGGCACAAGATACTCTTTGGGTAATTGGAGATAGTGCCACTATTGGTAACGATCGATTTTATCAGGAGTTTTTACATTATGTAGAAGCACATGGCAGCTATAGAACCATTTGGGAGTTCGATGTTTTTGAATAACTTTCCTACATGAAAAGAATGCTTCTCTCCGTTGCCGTACTAATGTCAATTGTTAGTATAGCCCAACAAAAACCAAATATCATATTGATCTATGTTGATGATCTTGGTTATGGAGATCTTAGCTGTTATGGAGCAACCAAGATAAAAACACCTCATCTGGACAAGCTGGCAGCTGAAGGAATTCGCTTTACCAATGCACATACTACTTCTGCAACCTGTACTCCTTCTCGCTATGGGTTGATGACTGGTCACTACCCCTGGCGTAAACAAGGTACAGGAATACTTCCGGGAGATGCAGCCCTGATCATCTCACCTAACAAAAAAACTTTAGCCTCTGCATTTCAAGAAAATGGATACACAACAGCAATTGTGGGTAAATGGCATTTAGGATTAGGTGATGCTATAGAAAAAAACTGGAATAGTGATCTCAAACCTGGACCCAATCAAGTCGGCTTTGATTATTCATTCATTTTTCCAGCAACTGCAGATCGCGTACCAACTGTTTTTGTAGAAAATGGGAAAGTAATTGGAGCAGATCCCAGCGATCCTATACAAGTTAATTATCAAATAAAAATTGGGAACGAACCCACCGGGAAAGAGTATCCTGAATTACTCAAAATGCCATCATCACCAAATCATGGTCATGAAAATACAATTGTAAACGGAATTGGACGTATTGGTTTCATGACTGGTGGCACACGTGCCCGCTGGACAGATGAGGAGATGCCACTAACATTTCTTTGGAAGGCTAAAGAATTTATTGAAATGAATAAAAGCAAACCATTCTTCCTTTTTTATTCATTAACAGAACCACATGTGCCACGCATGCCCTCCACCCTCTTTAAAGGAAAGAGTGGATTGGGTTACCGAGGAGATGCCATACTTCAGTTGGATTGGGCAGTAGGAGAAATTAGAAAAACATTAAAAGATGAAGGTCTATTAACGAATACCATCATCATTTTCTCATCCGATAATGGCCCCGTCCTAGATGATGGATATATAGATGGTGCAGTAACTGAACTAAATGGACATAATCCCTGGGGACCTTTTAGAGGTGGTAAGTATAGCATCTTTGAAGCAGGTACTCGCGTACCTTTTATGGTGAGTTGGCCAGGTAAAATCAAACAAAGCGTTTCAGGTGCCCTGATATCGCAAATAGATATAGGAAAATCCATAGCCCGTTTTTTAAATGCGACTATTCCACCCGATGAATTCCCAGATGCTCAAGATGTATGGTTAGCCCTAACTGGAAAAGATAAAAAAGGTAGAGAATGGATAGTCGAACAAGGTATAAACACACTGGCTTTAGTAAAAGGCAATTGGAAGTATATTGAACCCTCAAATGGACCTGTAAAAAATATACTGACCAATATTGAATTAGGCAATAATCCTAAGCCTCAGCTTTATGATCTACAGAAAGATCCCGGAGAAAAAAATAATCTTGCAGAATTATATCCTGAAAAGTTAAAAGAACTGGAAGAATTTTTATTGAAAGTGAAATCCAGAAAATAATTATTCAACAGCCTTTTTAACGGCAACCCAAGTAGCGTCAGCTATTGTTTTTTTCTTTTCCTGAACTTTTGATCCGGCATACTCACGAATATATGCCGCACGTTCTGCAGATTCAGGATGTGTACTCATCCACGATAAATATTCTGAACCAGGCATTTGTTGCTCATCGGCCAATCGCTGCATGAAATCTGCAAGAGGTAAAGGATCAATAGACGCATTAACCATATAATCAATTGCTTTTATATCAGCTTGTTTTTCCAATGATCGGTCAAAAGCAGTAGAGGTAAGTGTTTTTACGATGTCACTGATCACGGCCACATCTCCTGTTCCGGTTGCAATGGAGATAAGAACCGACAAGCCTATTTCTTTAATGAGTTTTTTCATCACGTGTCGTAACTGTATATGCGCCAGTTCATGACTTACAACACCAATAAGTTCGTTCTGATTTTTAGATTCCCTGATAAGCCCGGTATAAACGGCTAACCTCCCACCTGGAAATGCAAATGCATTTACATCAGACTTTTCAAAAATATGAAGCTTAATGTTTTTTCGATCTATCTTATTTGCCATGCAAACACTAGTGACCAGTGAATCAACTGCCTTAAGTACTATTGGATCATTGGATTCTTTTTCTCCCTTACTATAAGATTCCCATAACAGATCCCCCAATTGTTGTTCCGTTTTTTGGGTAAACTTTTCTAATTTAAATAATTTGATCCAATCAACACTGCTGACTATAAACCCAATTCCCGCTAAAATACCAACAACAATAAACAACATTAAAAGTAGCTTTTTCATACACTCTATTTACGAACAATTAAATTAGTTAACTCCCCAAAGAAAAAAAATGAAACATGCTTACCCTTTCGTGTTTCAATGGCAGCATATATATTAGCGATTAATTCGGCAATATTGAAAAGCACCACAGGGATCAAATATCCAAAATAGGCATTTGAAATATCGCGGGACTCAGTTATGATCGATATTGTCCACCAAAAGCCAATACTATTTAAGATTACCAAAGTCAACTGTGAAAGCAGTGCCTGGGTACAATGCCATCTCACAAAATAGGTTGACTTTCTATTTGCCATGGCAAAAACAATTGTAGCGATCAAATTGATAATTGGAAGAGGCAGCCCAACAGCTACTGCGACTAACGACATTATATAGCTGTTAGATGCTTTTTCAGCTTCATATTCTTGAGGATGAAATACAGAGTCAGGTGAACTCATAAATCTTTATAAATATTCCAAAACCAATTTACTATAACTAAGATCACTAATGGGATAGCTACTCTAGGTTTTTTTATATAACGTTCGGCTTTAAAATAAAGTTTGATCAATAATTGATCTTTTGTAACTAAATCATAAAGGATTAAGACGGGGAATGTCATCATCCCTAAGAAAACAATCAATCCAAATGGATTTGTTAAAATGGAGGCTAGTATATCCCCTCCAAGAAGATAAAGAATCGATCGGGTTGTACCGCAGGACGGACAAGCGAATCCGGTCACTTTATGAAATAAACATAGCTGAATTGAACTTTTACCTCCTGCTTCAGTCAACTTGTAAAAAAGCCATATATACCCTCCTAACAGAAAGGCAGTAAGAAAAAGATATAAAGAATTATATCTTTTCATATTTTTTACAAATAGGCCGCCAGCTTTTGAAAGTTCTTTTCACGGGTAGCCCCTTGTATCAGAAACCAATCAACAATAGACCAAATACCAAGACCCCCACATGTCAACAACTTACCAATACCCATACCGGTGTCACCAATTAAGAAACGATCAATACCCAAGCCCCCAGCAAGGATAGACACAATAAGACTTGTGGTGGGGTCTTTCAACGTAATGGTTGAAATAATAGCCCACTTAGAATCATCTATCTGCAATAGCCGTTCGCGAATCATAGCTACTTGGTGACTTTCGAAGAATTTTGCATTGGTCATGATATACATGTCCACTTTCTGTGCATCCATAAATCAATACGTTAATAAGGTTGTTAAGGAATTCTTATCTTTTACCAAACCTACGGAATTTTTTGTTCTAACACCCAACTAAAAGACTGCTATTTGCATTATTTCATGTAACTTAAACATATTAATGTGATATGGACAGAAAAGAATTCCTCAAACAACTAGGTTTAACAAGCGCTGTAATTTTTACCGGAGCCTGTTTAGGTAGCTGCTCTAAAGAAAATGATACCTCTAACCCTAGTCCCCCATCAACTATAGATTTTACGCTTAACTTGACTGATGCAGCAAATGCCGCACTCAAAAACGCGGGTGGATTTATGTATAAGAATGGAATCATCATAGCCAAAACACTTTCCGGCTCATTTATAGCCGTATCGCAAACCTGTACGCATCAAGGAGGAACCGTAGAGTTTCAAGCAAATAACAATAGGTTGTATTGCCCGGTACATGGAGCAATGTTCCAGGTAGATGGTAGCGTATTAGCTGGCCCAGCCAATAAACCCCTTTCTGTTTATAAAACCTCGTTATCAGGAAACAACTTAAGGATATTTTCATGAGTAAGAACATAATTAGTTTTGTTTTAATCAGCTTGATTTCTATTGCCACAGTAAAG
Source organism: uncultured Sphingobacterium sp. (assembly GCA_964441425.1). Lineage (GTDB taxonomy): Bacteria > Bacteroidota > Bacteroidia > Chitinophagales > Chitinophagaceae > Pollutibacter. The sequence goes on from CAYTXC010000011.1 coordinate 86,894, forward strand.
GCACAGGATAATAACTTACTCCATGATTTAATGTCGGAACAGACTGCCGATAGTGCATTATTACCTAAAAAAATGTTGGTCACCCAACGTTTGCTTTGGGGCGAAAAAGGATTAATGCGCATTAGTGGGATTGCTCCACTTACCATTGAATCGCGAAAAAAAGAAATGCAAGTAAGAAGAGGGTCTTTAAAAGTTCACCAAGCATTAGGTTTTATAACGCTGGGGGGTATGGTAGCGCAAGGCATCGTAGGTAGTCAGTTATATAAGGGAAATTATAAAGTAAAGGATCTTCATGAAGGGCTTGCTTCAGCCATTAATGTAACCTACTCATTAGGTGCCGTCACTTCTTTGTTAGCACCGCCACCCATGGTAAACAGAGATAAAAAAATAACTTCACTTCGTTTACATAAATGGTTATCAGTAGTACATATGTCTGGTATGATCGCAACCAACGTTTTAGCTGGGCTAGCGGAGGAGAATGTAAAATATAAATCTGCCCACCGAGCAGCTGCATACACAGCTTTTGCCAGTTTTGCCGCAGCAATGGTGGTTATTAAATTTTAAATATGTGCAAATCCCTATACCTATTTCCAATACTTCTTTTACCTATTTTTCTAATTGGTCAAACCAAACTCAGAGCAAATAAACAGGAAAGTACAATTTCCTACACCATGAAACATGCACTTCATGAATGGACAGGTGTTTCAAAAGATGTTAACTGTATAATGGAAACCGATGCCAATGGTACAGCACAAAAAGTAGCAGTAGTAGTAAAAGTTTCTTCTTTCGACAGTAAGAATTCGAATAGAGATAGTCATATGATCGAGGTAACGGAGGGATTAAGTTTTCCGAACATTACCTTCTCTTCTTCCAGCATAACCCCTAATGGGCAAGGCAAATACAAGGTTGCCGGGAAATTGAGCTTCCATGGGGTGGAAAAACCAGTTGAATTTATGATGACAGAAGAGAAAAAAGATAATAAACGATTTTTCAATGGAAGTTTTCAAATTTTGATTGAAGATTACAAGATTGAACGTCCATCGTTGATGTTTGTAAAAACCGATAATGAAGTCATCATTAAGATGAATGTAGCCTTTTAAATCCCTCGACTTGGTGAGCAAGCTTAATAAAAAGGTCAATTCTCCACTCCGAAACAAGAGCTGATTTTTTACAATTTATTCAAATTATACCCACGTTTTTATTGAATAATCTAAAAATGTAAACAAAAACCTGGGCTAATGGTTATTTTAGGTTTGGATTCGGTAAAGATTGTTTTATATACGTAATTTTTAAAATAACATTTACCTTTGCAAAAAATACTAACATATTGATATAGTATATTTTACATTTTAAAAACTAATCTAATGCTTAAAAACGTATTGAAACAATTTACCACTCTAGTCCTAATAGGCATTTCAGTCAATCTAATGGCACAAGATAAATATACGTTTACACCAAGGATGAATCTTAGAATTTTCGGAGGTCTGGCTGCGCAGAATGGGGCTACATACAATAATCTCATTGCCGACAATAAAATTGGTCCCTGGGGTGGAGCATTTGTAGGATATCGATTTGATGAAAATTCAAATGAGGCTAATTATTTTGGCCTTTTTGGAAATATTGCCAAAATAAATAGTGCATCTATTCAAGAATGGAAATCTGAGCAAGTAGCTCCTATTCCTCAGAACTATACTGGAAATGTATCCTATGCCTATGAGGTTGAAGCAGGTTTTATCTTTGGTGACTGGTTCAGGCTTTCTGGGGGTATGGGCACTATGCAGATTCCTATTACCGGAAACTGGCATAATACAAATTATTATACCGGAACTGGAGGTTTTGTTTTGGGTAAGGGTGCTGTTAACTTACATGCTACAACAAGTGTATTGTTTGGAGGTGATCTTACCAAATCAGCGTTTAGGGTTAGTACTGGGCTTGGCTTTAATTTCAAGTTTCTGAAATCAAGAAAGGTGAATTTTTAAACTTGTGAATTGATATAAAAAGCCTTTTCAAAACTGAAAAGGCTTTTTCATTTTAAAACACGTAATCGATAAGCATATGTATTCGAAAGAATTTCAGGAGATCGTTAATTACAGAAGATCAAATC
>CAYTXC010000012.1:0-21266 GCA_964441425.1 uncultured Sphingobacterium sp.
TATTGACTTATGTGTTCATCAGGCAATATGGGGTTTTGGGTGCAGCGTTTGCATCAGTAACCGCTTTTGTGACTACGAGTTTATGGTATAATCCATTTCATTTATGGCGAAAGATGCGGGGATTGGCTAATTAACTAAGCGTCATTTATCCCACAGGTCAAGTAAAAATTTCGTTCATTTTATTGTCATTTCCCCTTTTCATAGAAATCAGGTAATACTATTTTGTACGGCACATACAATTCGTTCTATTTAATAATGCTATTTCTCTGAATAGGTTATCTTAGCATATCTTTTTAAAAGTATCAAATCCGCATGAAGTCAATCATTATAACCGGGTCTGGAGGATTAGTGGGAAGTGAGGCGGCCCGTTTTTTTCATGGCAAGGGGTTTCAGGTTTTAGGCGTGGATAATGATAAGCGTTCTTATTTTTTTGGTGCATCGGCCAGTACCAAATGGAAAGTTGATCAGTTGCAAAAGGAATTACCCCATTATATTCATTTTAATCAAGACATTGGTGATCTCGCATTTTGGGAGAATGTCATTTTCCCGAAATATAAAACGGATCTCCAGCTCATCCTACACTGTGCCGCACAGCCTTCACACGACTGGGCCGCACAGGAACCCTTAACCGATTTTGATATTAATGCGACTTCTACACTGAAACTATTGGAATGTACAAGGAAGTATGCTCCGCATGCTGTGTTTATTTTTACGTCAACCAATAAAGTTTATGGAGATGGTCCCAATCATCTTCCGTTGATTGAACATGAAAAGCGATGGGAATTAGATTCTCAACATCCTTTTGCAGCTAAGGGCATAACGGAATCTATGACTGTTGATCATACCCTGCATAGTATTTTTGGCGTTAGTAAAACTGCTGCAGATTTGATGGTTCAAGAGTATGGTCGATATTTTGGGTTGAAGACCATAGTTTTCCGTGGTGGATGTTTAACTGGTCCTGCTCATAGTGGGGCAGCGTTACATGGTTTTCTGGCTTATCTGGTGCAATGTGCCGTAAAACAAAAAAGCTACACCATCTTTGGCCATAAAGGAAAGCAGGTTCGTGATAATATTCATAGCCATGATCTGGTGAATGCATTCTGGGAAGCATTTCAGTCACCCCCCACACCTGGTGAAGTTTTCAATATAGGGGGTTCACGACATTCCAATATTTCCATGATGGAAGCCATTCACTGGCTGGAAAATAAACTTGGTCGGGAGATGAATTACCAGATCGATCACGATAAAGCGCGGAAAGGAGATCATATATGGTATATATCGGATGTTAGTAAATTTCAAGCGCAGTATCCGAATTGGAAGTATCAGTATAATATTGAAGATATATTAGACGAAATGGTTACTACTGCCTTAAAGGGTAAAATTTGATATGGTACATCAGCAGTTATTTGGCATTCGCTATTGCATAACAGATTATCAAGAGGCAACAGCGGTAATCCTATCAAAAGCAAAGGCATCTGAGCGATTAGCTGTATCTGCATTAGCCGTTCATGGTTTGATAGAATCCTATAATGATACATCGTTAAAAGAGAAGGTAAATTCGATCGATATGGTCGTGCCAGATGGTCAACCAATTCGGTGGGCGTTGAATTTTTTTTATAAGACGGATTTACAAGACCGTGTTTATGGTCCTACGCTGACAGAGTATATATTGAAGGCTGCTGCAGAGCAGGGCTTACCTGTCTTTTTTTATGGCAGTACCCCTAAAACACTGGAATTATTAGCGGAGCGACTACCCAAACGATTTGAAAGTATTCGTATAGTGGGGATGCAGGCCGACCGCTTTAGGGAAGCTACTTTTGAAGAGATGCAACATGATATTGAAATCATTAAGGCATCCGGTGCTCGAATTGTATTTGTCGGAAGAGGTTGTCCGCGGCAGGAGCGTTGGGTAGCGCAACATAGAGAACATCTTCCTATTCCTTTACTAGCTGTAGGTGCTGCTTTTGATTTTTTAGCAGGTAATTTCACACAAGCTCCCAAGTGGATGCAGCGAAATGGTTTAGAGTGGTTATATCGTTTGATACAGGAGCCACGTCGATTATGGAAGAGATATTTACTTACGAATGCTCAGTTTATCTGGTTGTGTTTTAAACAAGTAATTAGAGGTTTTCGTAAAGGATCTTGACAATAACCACCTTGGTTATTTCCCTAAATTAGATTACATTTGTTTATACTAACCTGTTGTTATATTGGTTAGTCCTTAAAATTCTTTTATGAAAAGAATACTCCTCTCGCTGGCCATTATATTATCGGCCCAATTGTCAAAAGCGAATAATATTACGATCCAGAAAGTATCCTTACTGGATACGAACCGAACAGCCAAAACCGTAGCTATTCGTATCAACATTTCCTGGGAAAACTCCTGGAGGGACAGCATCAATTGGGATGCTGCCTGGATATTTTTTAAGTATAAAGAGCCCAAAGACAGTGTTTGGCGGTGGAGACATGGAACGTTGTCCAAAACGGGGAATTATGCCGGCAACAGCAGCGCTGCCATGAAGTTTGCGATACCTGATGATCTGCGTGGGGCGTTCTTGTATCGCCAGGCTATTGGAAGTGGGAATATAAAGGCGGATAGTGTTCGGTTGTTATGGAATTATGGCGCTGATGGGGTAACCAATATAGATAGTGTGGAGATCAGAGTATTTGCAACAGAGATGGTTTATGTTCCGGAAGGCTCTTTTGCCATTGGAGATGGAAATGGGAAGGAAAGAACGAATTTATCTTTTCAGTTGAAAAATGCACCCAATAATTATGCGGTGATCACCAATTTATGGTCGCCCCTAATCAATACATTCGTTAATAATAATACCTATCCCAGTGATGATGTAATTATATATCGTGATGGTATCCGGATATCTGGTACAGAGGGGTTGGATATTAATAATGATAAGGTTGCAGAGAATAAAGATTTTCCAACGGGCTATCGATCCTTCTATTCCATGAAATATGAAGTTACACAAGGTCAATATGCCGATTTTTTAAATACGCTGAGTCTGCGCGATACGTCAACGGGTATGATGTATATGGATACATCAAGATTAAAAAAAGTACCTGGTAAATTAAAGTTAGCCCTTCAGAATGTTGACCCTTTTTATTATTCCACGCCTGTTGAGATATACAGACACAGTATTAGTCTGGATACCGTTGATGTTCGTTACAGAGTAAGCCGTCCAGACCGAGCATATGGGCAGGGTAATACCAATCATTTAACTTCTTTTGCCGATTGGGCTGGGTTAAGGCCTATGTCAGAATTAGAATATGAAAAAGCTTGTCGTGGTCCATTACCGCCTTATTACTGGAATCCGGGAAGTGGAAATTTTCAGAATGGAGATACATCCAGAAAATGGTGGGGAGCAGATTGGGCCTGGGGTAATGATACCACGATCATCAGGATCAATAATATGTATAGTAATGCTAAACTACAATACAGTGGAGTAGAAAATGGGATGGAGTTTTTCACCAATTATGATGTTTATCGCCGATACATCAATCCCATTCAAACGTGGAGTTGGACTATGAAAGATAGTTCATCGATGCTCATTGATAATGGGAATGGTCCATTTAGGGTGGGCATTTTTGCGAATGATTCTTCTACGCGCATTTCATCGGGTGCAGGTTATTATGGTATTATGGATCTAAGTAAAAATGTGAGTGAGTATGTTGTATCCTTAGGTTCATCTACAGCCCGCACCTTTTCATATAAGATCCATGGAGATGGGATGTTAGATGCTTATGGGCAGTCCAGAGATTTTTTATCGAATAATAATGGAGGTCCAGGTATGAATATTTTCATCCAAAAATCAGATGCTGTTTCTTCGCGAAACAGTTATGGTAGTCAGGGCACAAATGGTTTTAGAGCAGTAAGAACCGCACCAACCGATAACTAATTCACTTTTGATCCAAAGACTCTTTATATTATTTCTTTCGTTATTCGTGTTTGGTATCACCCAAGCGCAGGTCATTCAATTGCGTAAGCCTGCCAAGGGTGATGTATGGCCAGCCTTCACGGTGCAGCGTATTCAGTGGACCAGTACGAATATTGATAATATTAAAATTGAATCTTCACTTGATTCAGGGAAAACATGGAATGTCATTTTAGCGAGTTATCCTGCATCAGCAGAATATTACGACTGGGAAGTTCCTAATAAAGTTTCAGACAGTTGTTTCATACGGGTGACTGATGTTGCCAATCCGGGTACGTTTAGTACGAATTTTCCAGCCAATCCATTTATCATTCCTAAGCCTGGATTAACACTGGATTCTATACCGGCAAAGGTGTTTGGTCGATCCGTGTTACCTATTCCGTGGACGCATAGTGGGATCAAAAAAGTTAATGTTTATTTAAGCTATACAGGTCGCTCCCAATTTGTTAAAATTGCAGATACCATTTCGGCCAATAATGGATTTTTCATTTGGATCGTGAAAGATACCACTGCTTCCACTTGTTATATACGAGTTGAAGATGCCAGTAATCCGTCTATTGCTGATACTTCGGATCAGGCATTTGCTATTCAACCCTTACCTCGAGCTGTAGCTACAAAATACAATGGAGGTATATATGATGGACATGCCTCTGCTTCCAGTTTAGCTCGTTCATTACGCGTGATATCCCCAAATGTAAAAGATTCCTTGATTGGTTCTACAGTATATACGATTAGATGGGATGCACGAAATGTAAATCAGATCAAATTAGAATATACCATTAATAATGGGGGAAGTTGGTCAACTATACAATCCAGTATCCCGGCATCTGCGGGTCAATATGATTGGAAGGTACCTAACATGCCCACCAGTTCAGGTCGGGTTCGTATTCTAGATGTTTCGGATACCACCTTTATGGATAGTAGTGATTCTTTATTTACTATTCGTAAAAAAGAATTGAAGTTGGTTTACCCTACGGCATCTGATAAATTAACCAAAGGTTCGGTATGGCCAATAGCCTGGTCAGCAATGGGGGTATCAAAGGTTCGCTTACGTTATCTGCCATCAGGGAAAATAGCCGATACGGTTTCTGCTACAAATGAAATGTTCAACTGGGTAGCGGGTTCTGTACCGGATAGTTTCAGAATTGTGATACAGGATTTGGAAGATTCGGTATTGGCCGATACATCTGGTTTTTTCAAACCTGTTTCATTACCAGGATTTGATCGGGCAAAATATCGGGGTGGTAAATATGATGGACATAGTACTTCTTCGAATATCAGGAGTAGTATCCAGATCAGTTATCCCTCTAGAAAAATTTCGCTAACAGCCGGATCAACCCTGTCGATCCAATGGCGTTCGGTGAATGTTGATAATATGTCTCTCTGGCTTTCTACCGATAGTTTAAAAACCTGGTCTTTACGAGAGGCAGCTATAACGGCCAGCACGAGTACTTATACGGTTCGTTTACCGAATATTACAGCCAATTTTTGTTTTGTGAAATTGGTCAGTGTTTCAGATAGTTTGGTTTTTGATATAAGTGATTCATCTTTTTCACTCATCCCCAAGCAGTTGAAGAATACAACAGATACTGCGAATTGGGTTGTAGGGTATCCTAAGATGATCAGTTGGGAGTCGGTAGGGATAGATTCATTATCTATTTCGTATCGCACTGCTCAAAATGGTGCGTGGACGATCTTGAATAAGTCGTATGCAGCTAATGCAGAAGCTATGTATTGGATTTTACCATCCGCATTTGATAGTTTATGGTTGAGGTTACAAGACGCTACAGATACATCTTTATCACAAGTCAACAGTTATCACAAACGTTTTTCTTCGACTACTTTAGTTTCGAATGGTACTAAGTATAAAGGAGGAAAATTTGATGGACATAGCTTCAGGAGTAATGTAAACAAGATCATCATTCGTAAGCCAGATGCGAATGAAGTAGTGGTGAGCGGAAGTGTGTATTCTATCAATTGGGCAACGATCAATGTAACCGATTCGGTTATGTTGCAGTTCAGCGTGGATAGTGGAAAGACTTGGATTCAGATCGGAAGAGTTTCGGCTGTAAATGGGCTTTACTCCTGGCAGGTTCCGGTAACGCTACCAAGTGGAGGAACCATAACAGGAAGTACAACAGGTCCGGTAACGGTTGAATCTGGCGAGATCAATTCATCAAAGTGTTTATTACGTGCAGTTGATCAGGCAAATGCCAATGAAGTAGTTGGGATGAGCACGAAAACCTTTACTATAAAAGCAAGTTCATCTAAACTTACCAATACCGTTGTGTTCAATAAACCGAGTGACATGGTTTGGCCGGGAGGAACTTCGCAAGTATTGAAAGCTACATCTACTTCTGGTCGGAATATCAAGTATTTGGTAATAAGTGGCGCAGCTGCTCAGGTATCCACCGACACATTAATTGCAGTTAAAGCAGGCAAGGTAACCATTGGTGCATTATCGTTGGGTGATAGTAGTTATTTGCCATCTGACACAATAAAATATACGATTTGTGTAAATCCGGCCAAGCCTGTAATAACCGTAAAAGATAGTAAAGTCAGTTTTTGTGCCGGAGATAGTGCATTCATAAGTGCTCCAGTCGGATTTTCATATAAGTGGAATAGTGGAGATACTCTTCAGCAAGTAGTGGTGAAATCCAGTAAGAAAATGACCGTTCAGGTTTCTGTTGAAGGCTGTTTTAGTGTTCAATCAGACACCGTTACTTTATCGAGTGATACGATAGCAAAGCCGATTGTAGCCGATACGTCAACATGTTCCGGTAGTGCGGCACCTGGCTTAAAAGCTACTGCACTTTCAGGAAATGCGTTAAAGTGGTATGGCACTAATGCTACAGGCGGTAGTGCATCATCTACCGCACCAGTTGCATCTTCTACATCTGTAGGCGTAGTTAATTATTATGTGAGTCAGGTTAATGCAAGAGGTTGTGAAAGTGATCGGGCTAAACTTGTATTTACTGTACATGCATTACCTGCAAAACCAACCATCACCTGGAAAGATAGTGTGCTTACGATTCCGGCCAGTTATACTACGTATAAATGGTTGTTGAATAATACTGCAGTTACTGGTGCTGCAAGTAATACATTACGTCCTACCAGTTCAGGTAATTTTAGAGTAGTCGTAACCAATGCAGCCGGCTGTTCAGATACGAGCGACACTTATACGTTCTCTGTGACCTCTATATCCATTCCTATGTTAGATGGTAAGGTTATTAAGTTGTATCCTAATCCTGTAAGTCAAAGGGCTATTTTGGATCTGGGAAGAACCCCTACGCAGCCAGTGCAACTCAAACTATATACTGTACAAGGTGTATTATTACGTAGCTGGTCTGTAAAAGAGCGAAAGAGTGAAATCGGGATATCATCTTTCCCGTCCGGCGAATATTTGATCGAGGTGATCAGTGGTAGAGGAAAAACAGTATTGCGATTAGTGAAAGCCGAATAGTTATTAACCTCAATAATCTTTAAACGATTGCTGTATTCTAGAAATAAGTGGGTCAATGAGTGACTTTCGGGAAGCAGGATATTCGAGGATCATCGTTCTTACTTCGCCAGCGGCATTGCTATAATATACTTTTTTATAAAAAATCTTTCCATTAGCTCTATTTACCCCACTGATGACATACCAGGAAGACTTAAATGATTTGTACGTTATGGTATAGTTGTCATCATACATATCATCGTTGTATAAACTATTCATTGAATCATCAGTGTAGGAAGACCATACATTCAATTCGACAGTTCGCCCAGATGTATAGAAACTTCTACCGTCTGCATTTGCAGACGCTGGTCCCATTACTAGAAAAGCGGGATAATCTATTTTGTATCCCCGGGATCGGTTGTAATATGTTTTGAATTCCGTTGATTGAGTAGGTGTATGATTAATTTCAATAGGATTTTTCTGAACTGTATTGAAAGCTAAAGAAGCGATAAGTGCAATAGATAATAGCATATAGTCATAACTTTTTTTGGCTGATTAAAGGTAGTTTATCTGTAGTGAAAAAGATACGTATATTGTTGATATGATCTTCCCTGTTAAAGTTCCCTATACCATTAGTGCGGATATCGTGAAATATTCAGGGAGGGCATTTGCTGCCGATCCCGATCCGTTTTATCTGCAAGAAAAGAGAAAAGAATTAACCAGTCTCAGATCAGATCTCTGCGCACAGCATACCGATGCGATGGAACTTATACAGCAGGCTTCGGAATTTACCGGACGTTATTCAACTTCTTTAGAGGAGCTTGCATTGTCCTTAGAAGAAGACATTGCTATTTTACATAACGGAATCATAAAAGCGATCTGTTTTTGTTTCCCCAGTGGATTTATTCCCGCGCGAAACATTGGTCTGGATTTTTTTCAGGTACACACTCCGGTTGCCGATGGTGAAAAATTACGTGCTGCTGGTCCTAAGGTTTCAGCGTTGATATCCAATGAAGGTGCCATGTTTCGCAGGTATGTATGGGGTATAAGTAGTTTAGGAAGTTTAAGTCAGCATCCGGGATATAACAGACCCGAAGCAAAAAGGGTAGAAGATCTTTATTTCAGAACCGAAACACAAACAACAGTAGGGCTATCCGATGGAGTAACGTTATTTTTTGTAAAAGTGGAGATGCATCCATTGGGTAATGTTTGGCAAGATGTAGAGAAGCGAAAATTGTTGATTGAAAGTATAAATTCCATGACTGATGCGGTATTGCAGTATAAGCATATGGTGGAGATCAAATCAATTCTTTTAAAGAATTCATAACTTCTGTTGTCGTTTACTTTACAGCAAAAACATCTTTTCGTTACATTAGGAGTATAATAACCAAATCATATGCGCCTCTTCTTATTGATCGTAGCTTTCTTTTTTTCAGTTGATGCTTCTGCCCAGCCATTTATTGAGGAGATCAGCGCATTTCGAAAAACCGATAGCCTGGTTAATACTCCTAAAGGAAAGATTTTATTTGTAGGTAGTTCAACGTTTACCAAATGGAAGGATATGGCCATCTATTTTCCCGGTTTCCCCATTGTCAATCGTGGATTTGGAGGATCATCCCTTACAGATGTAATTCGTTATGCTGACGATGTAATCATTAAATATGCACCTAAGCAGATTTTTATTTATTGCGGTGAGAATGATTTTGCTGCCAATGCTTCTTTACCGGTTGATAGTGTGGTCAGCAGATTTAAGCAGCTTACTGCAATCATCCGTTCTAAGCTTAAACCATCGGTTAAGATATATTATATCTCTATGAAACCCAGTGTGGCGCGATGGAATATGCAGGCGAAATTTATAGCGGCTAATCAAGGCATAAAAGAATTTATTTCTTCTCAAAAAAATATGCAGTACATCGACCTGCAGGGACCGATGATGGATAGCACCGGTGAGAGGGTACGAAAAGATATTTTCATTCAGGATAATTTACACATGAATGCAATAGGTTATACCATCTGGCAGCGCGTATTAGCTCCTTATTTGATGCGATTATAACTTGCCACTTAACAGCTGGGATAATTTTTCAACGTGATCTTTTTCAGGCCTTGCCAGATATATTCCTGTGTCGCTGCCATTACGAACCCCTCTGACAAATAAATAGATCACTCCACCAAAACCCTGATCGTAGTCCCAATCTGGAATGCGGTTAGCTAAATATTTATTTGCTGCTACTGAATAGATATGGTACTGCAGGTGGTAATTGTTTTCATTCATAGCTTCTTGCATATTCTCTTTGGAATAATCTTCAGCAGTTTCGCCGAGATAGTTTGATTTCCAATCGAGGATATAATATTTACCGTTATACCTGAAGAACAAGTCGATCTTGCCCGTCATGATGCCTTCCATTTCATCATTATTGCGAACGAACAAAGGCGCATCAGGCGTAGAAAGATTTTCGATCTCGCGCATGTTGATCTGTTGTAATGGGAAATCAAATTCCAATTCTGTCAACCGCTCTAGATTGGAAATTTGGTTTAATGTAAATCGAGGATGGGTAGGCAGTTCAGTATCGATTACTTGATGGAGGAAAGCATTAAGGTTTGCCAGGAATTCTGGTGATGTATTCGCAGCAAGTCTGCGTACAGCTTTCTCGATTGTGGCTGGCCAATAATCACTATTCGTAAAATCAATGTGTTCAAAAATATAGTGCAACAGGTTACCTGTTTGAGCCCCTTTTTTCAAATCACGAAATATAAACCGATCATACGCTTCATCTGAAACCCCCTGATATTTGGGAAGAGGAATACTCTGATGTTCGGGACTTAATGCAGTAAAGCTTGCTTTACGCCAGTATTTTTCAGTGAGGGTAAAGTTCTTGGCCACGGCATATTCCCTGTTTGCTGGAGGAACCTGCTGCGCTCTGGCCCTATTCCCTGTAAAGGGAATATCCCACAGTCCTATATGCGGTAGAGCATCGGGATCTACATTTTTAGCCCCTTTAATGGCATTCGTAAAACTTCGGAGCGATGAATTTGCATAGAATTTACTCATATTACCCAATACAAAACACTGATAGCGTGCTCGGGTAATGGCCACATACAGGAGTCTTCTGTTTTCTTGTTCCGTTTGCGTTCTATACCATGTTTGCTCATCAGTTGTGGCCAGGTCTTTGCTGACAACCAGATAATCACCTGTATCGGGATGACGGAAACTGATGGTTTTTGATTTGGGCAAACTTGATCTAAGATCAAGGAATGGAGCAATCACAATATTATATTCCAGTCCTTTTGCTTTGTGTATGGTTACGATTTTTACGGCTTCTTCATCTCGCTCCAGTCTTTGTTCGTATTCATCCCCTTCTCTCAGTTCCCCATCAATTCCTTTTTTAAGCCATTGAATTTGTTCGAGCTGGTCATAATTTTTTCGTTCTGAAATTTTATGAATGATTTCCACCAACTGAAGCACATTGGCTACCAAGCGTTCTGGATTTTCAATCGACGTATCATAAAATTTATCACTCAAATTATGGTCCGATAAAAATTGTCTGAGCATTACATAAACCCCTTCTTTTTTCCAGGTCTCCTGATACGTTTTGAATCTTTCGGCAATGGCATCTTTATCGGCTTTAGCAAACGATTCTGGATCATATCCTCCAAAATGGGTTAGTAAGGCTCTGTTGATACTATTCTTATCACATTTGTGAACGGCCATCATGATATAATATAGATCAACTGCTTCTTCCGACTCAAATAATTTGGTGTCATTGATGGTTACACCGGGAACACCCAATGCGATCAAGATTTTTTTCACGGTCACGGCCTCAGCATTTGATCTAACCAGAATACCCAGATCAGAAGGTTTAATCGCTCTTGGTGCCTCTCCTTTTTTAGCAATAGTATATTGATTTGAAAATAAGATGTGTTGTATCAGATGTTTAATACCTTTTTTTAAATCGAATTTATCTTCGTGCTCCGAGATCAAAAGCGGAATAGGCGGTTCACCTTCTCGCAATAAGCTACCTTTAGTATTTTGAGCTGGTGATTCTACAGGAATATAGGTAATGCCATTCGCAACTCCATTGTAAAAGAAGGTATCAAATCCTGCTGTTGGCTGAAAGAATTCATTCATAGCCTGTATGAAAGCTTCATTAGAGCGATGGTTGACATTCATACTATGCGGAGGCACACGAACTTCATCTTTAGCTTTGAAATAAGTGGACATATCTGCTTTTCTCCACCCATAAATAGATTGTTTGGGATCACCTATATAGAATAAGATCGATGTTTCCCCGAATAGGGTATTGAAAATGACATATTGATCTTTATCGGTATCCTGAAATTCATCAATGAATACCGCTTTGAATTTTTCATTCAAATACTGGATCAATTTTATTCTATTTTCCTCGATGTTTAGGGCATGCTTCACAGAGAGGATCATGTCATCGAAGGTTATATGCCCTCGATCTTCCTTAGCTCTACTGACTTCATTAGCGACCTGCCGGAAGGCATCTACCCCAATTTGCGCCATTAGTATATCGGCATCTTTTTTAGATAATGCATTAGAGCTGGAAAATGCCACCACGGCTTCTGCAAATTCAGGGGTGAAGGCTTTAGGAATATAATTCTTACCGGCCCGATCCATAATGGCATTTAATAGTGAAACGCGGAATTCCGGGCTAACCAAATGGCTGAATGCATCAGTAGCATATTTCCCTCCTCTTTTGATCATATCAGGCAGATCATCTCCCCAGTTGTTTAATTGTACAAGTAAATGCTGTTTGATCTCCTCTCTTTTTTGTTGTTCATCTCCTTCACTTCTCAACAGGGCATCCTGGAATGTTGGGGTTAAGAAATCTGCCGGTACGTCAACGGGTGCCGTAGGTAATTTGCCGGATAACCCGTCTTTTACTACTTGCAGTATGGCATCACGGGTAAAATCCTTTTCCAACAGATCGGTCAACAGCTTTGTATTCAGTGTCGTTATCTTTTTTCTCCAGTATTCATTAAAACTGTCTTCAACCAATTGATTGAATTCATCAGGACTGATGGCCTCTGCACCAAATATCTGATTGGTTTCAAACGAGAATTCCTTTAGTACTTTCTGACAAAAACTATGAATGGTTAATACAGCCGTTTCATCCAAGAATAGAACAGCTTCTTCTAATCGTTTTTTGATTATATCAATATCGTTGTTTTCAATAGCCTCCTGCACGATATCGCGAATCATGGAGTCGCTGATCTGTTCACCACGTACTACTTTTAATCCTAATCGAAGAAATGCCCTAACCCTCATTTCCAATTCAGCAACTGCGGCTTTGGTAAAGGTGACCATAAGGATCTGATTGATCTTGATATCCTTTTCTACCACAAGGCGTAATGCCATGATAGCAATAGAATAGGTCTTTCCTGTTCCGGCACTGGCTTCGATCAGGTTGCTATCTTCGAGTGCTATAGTTTTTGGATCAAACGGCATGTTGATTATTTTAATGTTTTTTCAAATGGGTGAGGCAATAGTTCCTGTAATGGTTTCAGGATCGTAAGCATGTTTTCTCTAAAGCGATCATACCTTGATTCATCAAAGAATCCATGTTCTACTGCTTTTTTGAGATAGTCATCTTTCATATCGTAACTGAATTCAGATTCAGCTTCCTCTTCATAGAATCTGTTGAAATCTGTCCATTCTTCACTTAGGTTTTCAAATTCTTCTTTAGCTGCTGCAGCCCAGAATAAAAAATAGTCTTTATGTCCTTGCTTGAAGAAAGCTAATAATTGCGTTAACCGTTCCAAGGCCAATTCTCTGGTAATGCTTCCAGAAACAATACGGCATGGATTCATATTTTTTGCCAGGAATATAAAATCAATGTTTTGTCCCGACGCAATCAGCGCTAGATATTTAACGTATTCCGGAACTAATTTTGGCAGACGGTTAGACGAGTTGCAGATGCTGATAAACTTCGTTCCATAAATAGAGGGAACGCTTCCCAGTATCGTAGTATCTCCAATGGTGATCTCAATGTCTATAGATACTGGATCAATACCTCGTATTTCGGCATCTACATATTCTCTCAACTCCTCTCTTTCCTCGTAAGCGGTTTTAATAGCCGCATCTCCCATATTTTTCAATGGAATTTTTCCTGCTCTCTTTTGCTCAGATATGAATTTTTCGATTTGGTCTTCATCAGCCATGAGTAATTCATTTTGAACAATAGCTTTATCCAGATTATCCAATTCAAATTTTTCATGATCTGGTATCAGCACCTCATCTTCTCGGTAGTAAATCCCAAATTGTTTATTTAAATAAACTTTAGGGGGGTTTTTAAAAAATACGGCGAATTCATGGAGATCAAGTTTTTCAAAATGCTGTTCAATAGTGGAAACAGGAAGATCTTTTTTCACTTCGATACCGGTTAGATATCGATCTTCCGTCAAATAATTTTTTAGCGATGATTCGAAATATTTTCTGCTGAATCCATGAAGCGGATGTTCCGTCACCCATCTTTTTTTGAAATCATCCGTATCCTCACCCATACCGCGGGCAATATAATCTATGAATTCATCTACAAGCGAAGAAGGGGGAAGTGTTGCTCCATCTTTAGCATCTTTAGCAATATAACTGATGTAGAGTTTTTCTTCGGCGGATAAAATGGTTTCAATGAATAGGTGCTTGTCGTTATCTTTTACGTTTCTATCGCCAGGTTTTCTTTCTTTGCTGAGTAAACTAAAACTGAGTGGCGTATCCTTTCTTGGGAATTTACCGGAGTTCATTCCTAGAAGAGCCACAATTTTATAGGGTATGCTGCGCATGGGCACCATGGAACAAAAGGTAATTCCCGCACTAGCAAATGAGCCTGCTCTGTTTTCCAGTTTCAGTTTATGTAAGAAGCTATGTCGAAATACATCAAAGCTGACTTCCATAGGCGCTGCCTCATTCAGTTCTACCATTTGTTCGAGCAGTCCTACAAATGTTGCATAATCATCATCATCCCGTTCTCCGGAGGCAAAGATCAGGTCTTCCATGACTTCCATGAGGTAATCTGCCCAACCCGAAATGGTTTTAACATCAGCCCGTTTCTGCAATTTATCTTCCAGTATATTAATGAAGTGTACCAATTTGACTCTTTCCAGAGCTAGCGCTCCTTCACTGGTATCTAAGGGTATGAAATGATCTATCCCATCAGTGTATTCTTCTTCACCACTCATACAAATTCCATAGAGTAATTTTTTCAATCCGAACGACCAGCTGATATAGCGGGTATCATCTTCTGTTCTACCATCCATACTGAAATAAATTCCGGCTTGTCGGATTGCTGATCGAATGGCTTCAATATCTAGAATTTGAAAGCGTTTCCTAATGTAAGGCGATTCCAGAAGATTCAATATATCTTCTGCTTTGAAAAAATGGGCATCCAGATTCAGTATATCCTGGAGCGCAGTAAACATATTATTGTCTGCTGTAATCGTTTCATCCGCAATAGTAAAGGGGAATGCATACGGCGCATGATTGAATACGGCTTTGATATATGGAGCATAGAGATCAATATCCGTTACCAATACCAGAATATCTCTTGGTGAAATCGTTTTTTTCGCAGAATCAACCTGTTCAACTAAATAATTATATAAGACTTCAACTTCTCTTACCGGCGTATAACAACCATTGATGGTTACCGAACCATCTTTACTATCCGTATCTGTTAGTTTATTTCTTCGCTCCGTATTGGCATTTTGATGAATATCATCTTGAATTTTTGAGAGCAGACTATCTTGTTTTATTGTTTCGGTTTCGATCAGTTCATAATTATTTACGAAATCATCATGACTGAACAATAATGAAAACGATTCTTTGGTAATTCTTCCCCAATTGTGTAAAAGATCATTACCAGTAGTGATCAAACTGGTATCAAAATGTTTGTTTCTGAGTCTGGCTAGCTGTTTTTCTGATTGATCATCAAGCCAGTAATCATTTGGTGCGGGATTGATCAGATAAAAATAGATATCAATATACTTGGCCAGCTCATGGAATATTCTGAGGTAGTACGGCGTGATCACCGCCATTCCAAAAAAATGAAGCGATGGGATGAGTTGCTGTATTCGCTTTTGCGCTTCTTCTGATGCTATGCGATCCAGAATCGTTTTGGCGATTTCCGTTTTATCTCTGAAGCTTTCATTCAATTTTTCTTTTGATCTTATCCAGAGCCAGGATTGCCATTCTTCAGCAGGTGTTCCATTGATCCATTGCTGATTCCATTGTTCAATACTGTCGAAGCGATAGATCTGGTATTGATCAAAAATATCAGCCAATTCACCCGCAAAGGCTATTTGTCGGATGGCATTTCCAATGTAATAAGCCGCTATTTCAGGGAAGCGATCTTGAAATTCTTGTTCATTGAGTAGATTGAATAAGGACCATTTTAATGTTTCGGTGTCAATGGCATTACGTTTTTTCCCTTCACCCAGCAGGTAATAGATTCGATTGATGATATCATTAGGCTTTTCAAATCGAATATTGGCCGCTATTTCATTTTCTTTAGCCAGATATTGACGGAGCCAACTATTCATACCCTCTGTTTGCGTCACGATCCACTGGGAAGTGAACACATCATGGTTGTCTGTATAGCGAAGATCACCAGCCATTTTTTTAGCTAGTGGTTTGAGATTATGAGCAACGGATAGGTGAATTCCCATGTTGTTAAGATTGAGTGGTTAGTTTTTTGATTTGCTCTCCTAATCCTGATATTCTTTTCACGGAATGTTGCGCTGTATGCAGGATAGTTTCTTCCGATCCTCTTATGATGAGTGTCCCATTTTCTTTCGTTCGGGTTATACCGGTATAAAGGAGTTCACGGGTAAGTAGCGGATTTTTCGTTCCCTCAGGCAGTACGACCATCACGTTAGTGAATTCTGAACCTTGACTTTTATGGATGGTCATAGCATATACAGTTTCACAATCGGAAATATAGGCTGGCAGTACCGATCTGAGTTCTCCATTTTTTCCTTCAAACCACACCCGCATCTGTCCTTTAGCATCTTTGCGCACGATGCCGATATCACCATTGAAAAGGTCAAGATCATAATTGTTTCTGGTGATGATGATGGGCCGATTTTCGTAAAATAGTTTATTGGGTTTGATCAGATGTTTTGATTCCAAGATCAATTCAATAGATTTATTCAAAGCATAAAGTCCATTTTCTCCTTGTCGGACAGTAGTCAGTACTCTGATCTCGTTCAATGCTTTCAATGCTTTTTCAATGGATTGTTCCTGTATATAGGCAGTAAATCCTTCTACAAAATGTTGCAGAATCTTCTCTGAATAGTGCGTATCAAAAATAAGATTACCTGATGCCTGTTGTATGGTGTTGGAAATTACATCTGTATCGCCTTGTATGATGGCTTGGCTTAGTGCACCTAGTATTCCTTGTGCCCGAAATCGGTGCGACAATTTCAATTCAGTGATGTGTTTATTGAATGCCGTTACGGGATCCGTGCAAAATGAAGGCGTAATTTTTCGATGCGAATCCATGATGAATTCATTTATCCAATTTGCATGAGTCGTAGCCATCTGATTCATTGGCGCTATTGCATTACAGAGATCACCCAATAAACTTCCGGCTTCAACAGATGCGAGTTGATCTTTATCTCCCAATAATATCAAACGGGCACCTGGTTTCAACGCATCGAGTAATTTAGAGAACATCGGTACATCGATCATGGATGCTTCATCTATAATGATGACATCTTCTTCCAGCGGATTATGTTTACCCCTTTTGAAGTAGATGGATTCTCTTTTATATTCTAGAAGTTTATGTAGGGTGCTGCACGGGAGTTCCTGAATGGTTTTACGGATAGATTCTGTGAACAGATCTGGAAATCGTTGCGTGCTGTTTTGCAAGGATTCTCTCATCCGCATAGATGCTTTACCTGTTGGGGCTGCCAAAGCGATTTTATAGGTTGGATGTATGGTCAGCAGGATACGTAACAACTTCGCTAACGTAGTCGTCTTTCCCGTGCCTGGTCCACCCGTAATGATAAAGAAGTCATTCAGGTGCGCTTGAATAGCTGCGATCAACTGCCAGTCCACTTTTTCGGCTTCTGACATATCTTGTTCAACAGGATAGTTTGCAGCGAGTGTTGGGAATATATCTTTATGTTGTTGAAGCTCTTCTATACGTTCTGCTTTTTTAGTCGCAGATTGCAGGATCATCGATTCCAATTTTTCTAAGATGTTCCGCTCGTAACGGAAATAGCGCTGAAAATAAAAGCGATCATCTTGTTTAATGAACGGAACATTCGCCTTCGGATCTGTGGATACTAACCTGGGAAGATTGGCTATATCAGGTTGGTATGATCCTTTACATAATGATTCTGGCAGTTCAGTGAAATCATCAGCGGTAACACAAATATTTCCTTCCTGCAATTTTTTGGAAAGCAGATAGGCCAGGGGTTTGATCTGTGGTTCATCAAAGGCCTCGGCGAATTGGAGGTGTATATCGGAAAGTGTATGCATGTGGTCAATTTAAGATCAGTAAATGGTTAAAAAAAATATCCACTAGGGTTATAGTGTTTCTTTAACAAGTTGGCAAAGCTAAAGTCATATAGCGACAAAATATGTCGCTAAACTATTTTTTTCTGGAAAACAGCTAAATCCCTATCTGCCTTATTCTATTTTCTAAATTAGCTGAAATGTTTAGCTATGAATCTGAAACTGGAACGCGATCTTGTATTTTTTGACCTGGAGACTACAGGGGTTAACATTCAGGATCGTATTGTGGAATTATATGCGGTGCGCCTAAAACCTGATGGCAGTCGAAAGGATATTCATCATTATATACATCCTGAAATGCTGATACCAGAAGAAGCTACGGCCATACATGGTATCACCAATGAAATGGTGGCGGACAAGCCGAAGTTCTCTGAGCTCTCATTGGAACTTTCTATCTTCTTTAAAGATGCAGATCTGGCCGGGTTCAATATTCGTCGTTTTGATGTGCCGTTACTTATGGAAGAGTTCCATCGTTGCGGAAGATATCCTATTCTATTAAGGAGTTGTAAGGTACTAGATCCTTTTGTGGTATTTCTAAAAAAAGAACCTCGTAATCTGGCAGCAGCATTGAAATTTTATTGTCAGGAAGATCATGATGATGCACATTCAGCGAAAGCAGATGTGGAAGCCACCATGAAAGTTTTTGAAAAGCAATTTGAGTTTTATGATGATCTTGGGAAATCGGTGAGTGAAGTGGAAGCGTATGTTTCAGAAGGTTATGTAGGGTTAGATAATAAATTCCGAATCAATAAAGAAGGGAAAATCATCTTTAATTTCGGTAAGAATATTGGGAAGCCGATAGCAGACGATCCGGATTATCTGCGTTGGATATATAAAGAATCCAACATGCCGATTGCTGTTCGCACCATAGCAGGTGATTTATGGAAACAACTTATCGGAGAATAGTTACATATCCGGCCATTTTCGCGCGCTTATTCTTAGGATCGACTACATAATAATAGGTGCCGACGGGAAGTGGTTTCCCATTGAAGGTTCCATCCCAGGGCTTACTATATCCTCTCGATTGGAATACAAGTTGGCCGGCATCTGAATACACTTCAACCATTGCCCCGGGATAGCTATCTAGATAAAGAATATCCCAGTTATCATTATACCCATCGCTATTAGGAGTGAACGTGTTGGGTATAATCGGTTTAAATAAAACCTTTAAGAACATACTGCTGGTATCGGCACATCCTTTATCACTGGTAACCGTTAACAAATATCGTGTGTCTTGTGAAGGAGAAGCTACTGGTGTGAGAATAGTCGCATCTTTCAAGCCGGTTGGGGGACTCCATTGATAGGTTAATCCGAAGGCATTCGATGCGGTTGCATTGATGGTAATAAATCCACCTTCCAGCACTACTCTGTCGGGCCCGGCATCTACTGTTGGATAGGGATTGATCACCATATTCTTAGTAGCTACACTACTTTTACATCCGAAACTATTGATGATAAAAAGTTCAACCGTATAGGTCCCCACGCGTGCATAGGTATGGCTGAAACTGGCGCTGGTATTGACATTGCCATCGCCTAATTTCCAGGCTATGGATTGCAGACTGCCATCTTTTGGATCACTGGTATTGGTGAATTGTATAGCGCCTCCCACACACACTTCATTAACGCTTGTGGTGAAAGCACCAATGGGTTCAGGGTGAAGGGAGTTTAATACGATAGTAGAATCGTGAATACATCCTGCGGCGGTGGTGACCTGAAGTTTCACATTGAAGGGGCCTAGTGCAACATAGGTGTGGGCAGGGTCTGCAATGGAGGATGTGTTAGATCCACCACTAGCCGGATCACCAAAATCCCAAACATATTTAAGGTCGGCTATGTTTCCTCCAGGAACAGATGATCTATTGGTAAATTGAACGATCGCATTGGGTAAGCAGCTGGTGTCA
The DNA here is from genome assembly GCA_964441425.1 of uncultured Sphingobacterium sp. Classification (GTDB taxonomy): domain Bacteria; phylum Bacteroidota; class Bacteroidia; order Chitinophagales; family Chitinophagaceae; genus Pollutibacter. The sequence goes on from CAYTXC010000012.1 coordinate 19,822, forward strand.
GGGAAACTAAAGTTTGGACGAGCTAGTGGTTCTACGGTTACATTCATTGTTTTTACAGCACTAGAGCAACCATTTGATGTTACTACGATCAGCTTCACCGTGTAGGTGCCATAATGCGGGAAGATATGCGTGAATGGAGCGGCAGCATTTCTTTTTTCTGCAGGCGTTCCATCTCCAAAATCCCATTGCCATTCTGTGATTGTACCTTCCGATGACGTTGATTTATCGTTAAAGGTCACGGCTTGTTTTTCACAGATCGGTGTAGTGGTGATCGTGAAATCGGCAATGGCTCTTTCCCATACCTTGATCGTTTGTGTTATACTATCGGAACAACTACCCGTAGTACTCGTAAATACATATTTGATCGTATGTATTCCTGCCCCTGCTTTTGCCGGGTCAAATACGCCAGAAGATGAAACTCCTGGGCCAAAGAATTGGAAACTTCCAGGTACATTCCCAATTTCTTTAGCTTGTATGATTGGATAAGGAGCGGCATCGAAGCAGATAGTCGGTATGGCGCTGAACGTTACTTTAGGTGCAGCGTTCAACGTGATCGTTTGTGAAGTTTCATTCATACAAACTCCCCCTGAATACGCCCGATACCTGATCTTATACGTTTTACTTAGCGGCGTTTGAAAATTAGGGTATCGGAATTTATATTTTTTACCAAAGACAGGATTATCATCTATCGTTTTGATCGTTTTATCTCCATTATCATCCCACCAAATTTCAACTTTGGTAATAACACCAGGGAATACCGTTGATCCATCTACTATCACTACAGAATCGTTAGCACATAGTGTAGTCGGATTTTGAACGGTGAAAGCCGCTACGGGAAAACTACCGTTAACCGTAAGTTTTTGTTCTATCGTATCACGACATCCTTCTGAAGAGATGATCATGAGGTTGACCATATAATCTCCAATTGCTTTATAGGAATGTCGTGCATTTTTTTGGGTTGATGTATTCGGGCTAACGGGTGCTTGATTCCAGTTGGCATCTCCAAAATTCCATGCCCATGATGTAATGGTGGAGGTACCGGCAACTTTGGAGGTATCTAAAAATTCAGCGTATGTATCTTTCAGGCAAACTTCTGGAACGATGAAACCCGCTAGTGGTTTAGGATGTATGATAAGCGGAGCAATCGTATTATCACTAACACATCCATTTGAGTTCGTAACGGTGAGTTTGACATCAAAGCTTCCAGCTTTGGTGAAGCTATGAACAGGTTTGTTACTTGTTGATTCATTGTCTACTCCACTTACCGGGTCATTAAAATCCCATTTCCAGGCGGTAATAGATCCGCCTTTCGGAATAGAAATATCTGTAAAGGATACGACACCTATTTCACATACGATGGCTGAATTTTGGTATTTAGCTTCCGGTAATGGCCATATGGTTATTGCTGAACTGCCAGTCTGATTTTGATTACATGTATTGACAGA
>CAYTXC010000012.1:21366-84742 GCA_964441425.1 uncultured Sphingobacterium sp.
TAGTTGATCGTTTTGCCTTCACCTTTTTGTCCATCTCCAAATTCCCAGAGATATTTTATAATGTTTCTCTGTCCGGCATCAGAGGTGTCTGTGAATGAAGTAGCTATTCCTTTACACACTTCTATTGATGTAAAGCCTGCGGAAGGAGAGGCAAGAACTTCGAGATTAAAATTAATTTCCTGATCACTTCCGCAATCATCTTTTGTTTTGGGCGTTGCCAGAATCCGTACGGGATAGATATCAGGGGTTCCTACTTTAAATGCATTCGGTAAGCGGTATTCAAACACTTTTTTCCCATCGATCAGATAGGTACTATCGGGTTGTGGGGCGTTTATTATCGTATCATTGATTCCTTGCGCATTTAATTTTGTTCCAAATACCCAATTGATTTTAGTAGGCTCATAAGGGAATGTCATGGCAAAATTAAACGGAGTGTTTTTGCAGGTTGTGGGATAAGGTACTACTGCATTGGTATTTCGGATGCTGGCGAATTGATAGAGATCTTTAATATTTGAACCTGCAGAATAGCCATACGATTCTGCAGCTGCATACCCATAAGCCAGCGCATTGAATCCAGAATCAGATTGTAAGGTATGGTAACCCTGTTGTACATTACTCAGATAGAGATAAGCATAGTTGCTGTTGGCGGGATGTGTTATCCAGTTAGTGGTGGGAACGGCGTTGCCATCAAACTTAAAAGAAGTTATTCCGGTACCATTTTTAGGCATCATCACATGAATGTGATGCTGAGGCCCTGCTGCCACTAAATTGGAACTGACCAAGGTAACTTTCGAAATATTTTGTTCGATCGGGTTTAATATGATCATATCGGGATCATATGGACTTGTATTTCCAGAGCATCCTTGTGTAGTGAAATATTGTACTACCGATACCGGTTCTTCAGATGTAATATAGTTTGGGGTATTATTTGAAAATTCATAATAGCTTCCATTTACAAAAGATGCAGCTGGAATTTCTGTTCCGTTTAAAAAAACTTTACCATTGGCAACGCTTCTGATAATGCGGTAAAAATTCATAGTACGGTTAAAGCTCGGGACGGTGAGATAGTTTTTACCCCAAGATGCCGTTGGATAGAGTTGCTGATAAAGATTGTCAGATGAGTTACTATTGGTACAAACTCCGATCCGCATTTTGCCTGCACCAGAGAAGACAGCAATTCGTTTGCACGTTTCTGTTCCTGTCGCAATAGTTCTTATCCTTGATCCCGTAAGATCATCACCAAACCAATTGTTACTACCTACAGGAGTTGGGGTGCCTTGTATTCTTCCCAAAACCTGATAGATCTCGCCTTTTTTTAGTTGAATCTGATTTACACTTCCCGCTGCCCATCCCGCCGTTGTAGGGGCACTGGGTATGATTTCCACCGTTGTATTGTCTTCAACGGCGATGATCGTAAAAAAGGAATTGGAATTATTACTGTTAGAGATCTGAGTATAGTTGGTTGAAATATATTCTTTACCTAACACATTTGTTGGTAAGCAAACTGTTGCACCACTGATTGCCGATGCGGTTACATAGGAATATACCGCAATAGGTTTAGTTGCGGTTACCCGAACCGTTTTACCCGTGATCAGTCCGGCTGTATTTAAAATGTTAGTGGTAGGAACAATAGCTGTGACTACCTGACCCGCTTGAATGGTTCCTGTTTGAATCACACTTCCTCCGTAAATTTCAACGGTATAATCAGTCGTAACATCTGATGTCATATAAAGGGTCATGGTCAATCCACCAAGATTGGTGCTTGCCATGTTCACATGATACGAATAGGGAATCCAGAACTCTCTTCCTTTATTGGAAAAATCCTGTGATTGGATATTGGTTGTAAGGGCTGCAGTTAGTACCAAAAAGAGAAGAAAACGCATATTGCAATATACTTAAATGCTGTAAGCGCAGCATATGGATTTGACTTAGTTTTTGTTAAAAGGTTTAAAGGTAGGATATGGAAATATTGGAATACGATTGAAATAGTGCGACCTTTATACGAACACCTTTTGCATGCGTGAAGAGCTTTCTATATACCTGTTTCAACGTTTATTGGATGCCGAAAAGTTGCCGCCCTCTTCCCAATTGAGGGAGTATCGATTGGTCCTGGAATCTATTTTTGGTGAGCTAACCCGGAGTGAAGCCCGATATTTTGATTCCTTGTACGCTAGAATGCAATTTGTGTTCGATAAGCTCCAGGTATCGGCAGAATGGAGTATGTCGTTAAAGGAAGTGAGGAAAAGATTGAGTACAGAGGAAGCAGATCCTGACGATCTGGCTATCATCAAAAAAGAATTGTCGTTGGCAATTGCTCATTTTTCCGGGATAACTGTTCCGGATGCGCTGGTTGCCCTAATCGAAGACCTGCCCTCTCTGCCATTGATACCGTCCGCTCCTGCTCTGGGCCTGATCGATCTCAGACTCTGTGTGCAGTCGATTTCTCCGCTAGAGGCGCGAAATAATACCATCTATTTTCATGTTTATGGTAAAGATGAGCTCCTGGGAGATGTACAACTGGATTTATGGGATCAAGAGCACATCAAATATTCCTATCTGCATGCTATCCTCCGCCCATTTCATACGTTACGCGTGATCGGTGCCACTTCTACCTCAGGAACATTAAAGTTTCAAGGAGGTTTAGTGGTGTTGGAGCCGGATATCTTATTAGACATCAGTGATTTGGCAGAGTGCTTTGATTCAAAAGGCGATACACCACTACTGTTCATAACCAAGAAACTCGTACCCCAGGAAACATCGCTACCTATGTTCTCAGGTACCATGGTGAATGCCATGTTTGATGCTGCTGTTCGTTCCGAAGATCCTGATCTCATTCAAACGTATCGGTCTGCCGCAGGGGAGCAGGCTTTCCAATCTGCTGTTTTTGGTAAACAGGAGTTGGTGAAGATCTATACCGATATCCGTGATCATCACTGGCATAATTTGAAAACGCAGGCCAATCAACTACGAGCCCGACAAGTGCGCATAGAACCTTCATTCATGTCTGACACCTATGGGTTACAGGGTCGTTTGGATTGTATGGTAGAAGATGAGCAGGATGCAAATGTGAAAGATATTTTGGAATTAAAAGGCGGAAGCCCACCCATATTAGGCAGCAGAGTAGCTCATAAGATGCAGGTAACCGGGTATAATCTATTACTTCGTTCTGCATTTGGCAAAGAGCGGAAAGGATCTTCGGTCATCTTCTATTCTAAAGCAAACGAAAATCCATTGCGGGATGTATTGAATGATCGAATCAGTGAACATCGATTATTGTCTTTACGTAATCAGGTTATACATTATATTTTACGATTAGCTGAACAAGATGAAAGCGTTTTTGATCTGATCAATGAAGATGTGGCCAGAACGTTGGTTTCTTTTCAGGCTGTTCAGTTTAGTAAATTTTATAGCACATGGCAACATGCGAATGAGCAGGTTAAAGCTTACTATAAAAAATACATAGGATTTCTTTGCCGTGAATATCTGAGTGCCAGAACCGGCGCCTATTCCAGCTTAGACAGAGATGATGCACATGATGGCTTTGCAGCATTGTGGCGAAGATCTGAATCGGAGAAAAAACTCAACTATTCAATACTAACCAATTTAGAGATTATATCGATTTCGGATAATGGTTCTAGGATTGAATTGAAAAGAGAGTCCTCAGAGCATAGTTTCCGTCAAGGAGATATGGTGCTGCTTTATCCTAAATCCGGGGCTGCACTGGATCCAATGCGCCATCAATTCATCAAGGCCAGAATTGAATTACTGGAAATGGATAAAGTAGTCATAACATTAAATCATGGTCAGATCAATAGAAATTATTTTGGATCATTTAAGACCTGGGTGATCGAGCCGGATATTTATGATAAATCTTACTGGTCGAACGCTGCAGATCTTTTTCTACTCTTAACAGCCGATACACATAAGCAAGATCTGTTGATGGGTAACGTTGCTCCTGAAATGATGGATAAGGTGTTTGCATTAGATACTACGCAGCGTATTATTGAACAGGCCTATGAGGCAAAAGATTATTTTCTGATCCAGGGACCACCCGGCACAGGAAAGACTTCAAAGGTGCTAACAGAAATAGTTAGTAAACTGGTTAGTGCAGAAGAGTCGGTAGTGGTAGTTGCCTTTACCAACAGGGCAGTAGAGGAGATCGCCTTACAGTTAGAGAAGCGAGGTCTTCCATTTTTAAAATTAGGATCAAGAGGTTCTGGAGCAGAGAAAAAATTAAAAGCGTTTTGTGAACAAGGCGATATCCATCTGGCGCGTGATCATGTGAAACAGCATCAGATTTTCCTGGCAACGGTAGCTTCTATGAGCAGTAAAATAGATCAGCTGCTTAAATTAAAAGAAAACTTGAATACCCTGATTGTGGACGAAGCTTCGCAATTGACAGAACCACAGATTTGTGGGATGACCTGTATGTTCAAAAAATTCATATTGATTGGGGATCAAAATCAATTGCCGCCGGTGGTAACCCAAGACAATGTTTATACATCGGTTGATGAACCAATCCTTGCAAATATTGGGTTAACTAATTTAGGCGCTTCTTTATTTGAGCGTTTGATCAACCAGGCACAGCAAAAAAACTGGCATCATGCATATGGTATGTTAGAGAAACATTATCGCATGCATGAAGATATAGCTGGCTTAGTAAATCCCTGGTATGGGTATAAATTGATAACAGGCTCAGAAGTACAACGTATAGCATTAAACCAGAAGGATGAACTTTTATCACCAGACTGGAGTTCTCTATTGTATTCATCCAGAAAAATATTTATTCCTTCTGCGTATGATCCTACGTTAAAGATGAACAGAGATGAAGCAGATAAAGTAGTTTCTATATTGCAATGGATCAAAAAATCTATTGGTGCAGCATTTGATCCGGTTGAAGATGTGGGTGTGATCACACCATGGCGAACGCAGATCGCTTGCATACGAGAGAAATTAAGTGGAGATGAGCAATTAAGAAATGTACAAGTAGATACTATTGAGCGTTATCAAGGAAGTGAGAAAAAGATCATTATTGTTTCCATGGCCGTATCTCATACCAGGCAGTTATCTATGATCGAATCGACCACTCAATTTACTTATCAGGAGGGTGGTGCATTGAAAACAGTTCCAGTCGAACGTAAATTATTGGTTACGTTAAGTAGAGCAAAAGAAAAGATCATCATTTTAGGCTATAAGCCAGCGTTGATGAAGCAGCCAGTATATGCGGACGTTCTGTCTTCATTTCAGCAGGTTGAAATACCAGGAAGTTGATCCATTGAGCAAAAAAGAGAACCCGGTAGAAACCGGGTTCGAGATGATCTGAAATATTGATCCTGTTTTAAGCGTTAATTATTCTAGAAGGTGAAACGGTAAAGGTCATCTGTTCTCACGATCGTGATCATGCTATATAATTTATCATATAGTTCAGTGAGTTTTGCATCTCTGTTTTGACTTCTTGCTTGACGATGTTGGTAAAACTCATTTACATCGTTATCTGGCAACATGGTCATATAAGTATTCCCAGAGTAGCCATCTACACAACGTAAGATAACGCGGTTCATGGTACGATTTGTTTTAGCTTCATATTCCTTGATCTCTTTTAACAAGGCTTCGAATACTGCATACTGACCATGTGGGATAGTATAGATGTTGAGTTTTCTATAATTGTACTTATTGGCATTCCAATTTGGCTCTGTACTGGATTGATCCCGAAGTACTCTCCAGGAACTTCTGGTAGTGGCACCGATCATATTGCTAATCGTATTTTCGTAGGCTTCCTTGTGTTCAACTTTAAATCGCTCGTTTATCGTAGATCTGCTTCCAATGTATTGGCCATAATTCTTCTCCCCTCTGAACATAGAGAATGTATAGGCACGACGAGAATCAGAGGAAAATGAAAAGCGATCTAGCATTTCAGGTACGTTTTTCATCCAGTATGTCCTCGACTCAGGGTAATATTTCTGGGCCACGGCTTTTGATTGGTAACGGAATTCCGTGAGGTAGATCATGGTGGTGGAATCTGGATTTTCAGCCTGAGCAAAAACGAGTAACGAGAATTGCATAGCCAGAATGGCGAAAAACATTTTTTTCATGAAAACGTATTTTAGAGATTAAAAATTAGCGGTTTATCCGCTGAGCCTAAGATAAAAGCATGGGCTGTCTGCCCACCTTTATTGAGGTATTAGTTCGTCCAAAAACAGTTTTGAATTGTCCGGAAATGGCCAGATGTTGATTGTGCACCTATTTATTGATGATAAAATCATGTACGTATAAAAATGGCTAATTTTATAACGATTCTTGATTCGTGATGGATTCAGAATGATCTGGCATATCCGTTTATTCCCATAAGAAGGTTATTTTTGCGATTGTATTGGGCCTCTGTGATTATGATCACGAATACATTATGTTGAAATGAGCAATTTTACATTTATAAATTTCATTTGATATGTTTTTTCAGCACGTTTATGACAAGACACTCGCACAGGCCAGCTATTTTATTGGCTGTCAGAAAGCGGGCGTAGCGGCGGTGATTGATCCGAAAAGAGATGTGGACACCTATCTGGAAATCGCGAAGCAACATAATATGAAGATCACGCATATCATGGAGACACATATCCATGCGGATTTTCTTTCTGGAGCTAGAGAGTTGGCTAAACTAACAGGCGGACAATTATACTTGTCAGCAGAAGGGGGGCCGGACTGGCAGTATCAGTTTACTGATTTCACATTCCATCCGCTAAAGAATAATGACACGTTCATGGTAGGGAATCTAAAGTTTGACGTATGGCATACGCCTGGTCATACACCCGAGAGTATCAGTTTCATTTTGACGGATACGCCTGCTTCACCTGAACCGGTGATGATGTTTACAGGGGATTTTGTATTCGTAGGGGATATCGGCCGTCCAGATTTGTTGGAGAAAGCAGCCGGTTTGACGGGGACTATGGATGCAGGCGCACATCAGATGTATCAGTCGATTAATCGTTTTCATCAACTACCAGATCATATTCAGGTATGGCCTGGTCATGGGGCTGGATCTGCCTGTGGTAAAGCATTAGGTGCAGTACCCAGTTCAACAGTTGGGTATGAGAAGATCAGGAACTGGGCATTCCGCTTTGCGTCTGATGAAAATGGATTTGTAAAATTTTTACTGGAAGATCAGCCTGAGCCACCCAAGTATTTTGCCATGATGAAGAAGCTTAATAAAGTGGATCGCCCATTGCTAACCGAAGTTCCTAAGTTGAAAAAGCTGTCCAATTCCGAGATGAAAGCGGCCATGGCTAAGGGTATTAAACTGATTGACACGCGAAATAAAGCGGAGTTTGCCAAAGGGTATATTCCGGGTAGCATAAACATTCAGGGTAATAATGCATTGGCAAATTGGTGTGGTTGGTTCCTGAACTATGAAGAACAATTTATGGTATTGGCTGCTGAAAGTCAACTTGATGATATCACCCGTAAGCTCATGCGTATCGGGCTGGATAATATCATGGGTTATATACCCAATACCGATGCTTTTGTAGCAGAAGGTGGGGAGCTTGATCAGGCCAAGATCGTAGATACGAATACATTCAAAGAGATGTTATCTGCCCATGATCTTCAGGTAGTCGATCTTCGCGGCACAACTGAATATAAGCAAGGGCACATTAACGGTGCAGACCATGTGTTCATTGGTACATTGCTCCATCATCTCGATAAAATTAGCAAGGACAAAAAAGTGGTTATCCATTGTCAGGGTGGCGATCGTTCCACCATTGGGTATTCACTACTTGCGGCTAATGGTTATACTAATGTGATGAACTATTCCGATAGTGTGAACGGATGGTTGAAGGAAGGGAATGCGTTGGTGGCAAGTGAGTAGTAACGGTGATCTTTATGCATTGACTCTTTATGCAGTTGGTAAACACTCTCCCGCATCGGCAGAGATAAAAAAAGGCAGTGGTAAAAACGCTGCCTTTTTTATTGGTTTTTTATTTAGCTTTGATTTCGGCAAAATTTTGCCTAATGAATGATGAATTAATCCGAATAGGAAAACAAATACGCCAGCGAAGGGAAAGTTTGAAATTCACACAGCACGATGTGTCGGAGATCAGCGGGGTGGCTGAAAGGACCATCCGTTCCATCGAGAATGGCATAAATACCAATTTATCGAACCTGTTAAAGGTAATAAACGTATTGGGCCTCAGTCTTACAGTGGACATCAAACAAATAGAATATGGCGGCTGAGGGCATTTGTCCAGGTACATTAAAAGCGGGATTCAGTGGCTATTCCCCCCGAACGATAAAAGACCTGTTTGGTGGAAAGACCATGCCTGTTCAATTTCCGTTTCAGCTCCCTCCAGGACCTGGGCGTTATCCTCTAAAAATTGTGAAGCGAAAATTTGTTCCATCTGATGAACCTGCTGAATTGCATATTGAATTATTTGAGGAAGATGACAGAGCAGCGAATCAACATCTTTCTCTTCAAATGGCCAGTCAGTTATTTCATATACCCATCATTCCCTCTGCACTGAGTTTTCTTTCAGATGGACGAATAGCCTTATTAACCAAATCTGTACCTGTAACTGGCGATATGTTGCAGTTGGCTAATCTTGATGGGCATGTAGCCAGCGTTGATGCACATTATCGATATTCTTATCATGATATTTCCAAGCTGATGGATAAATATTTTGCTGCACCTATCCCGGCAAAAGAATTACTATTCAAAATAGTTAGTATCCATTATATGATACATAATGGTGAAGGTCATCTAAAAGAATTTCGTTTTACAGAAAATAGAGGCGGAGGTGATCTGGAGCTGGCGCCTATGTGGTGTATGTACAATACTGCATTACATGGTGATACTACAGATTTGGCACTGATGGATGGATTATATCTCCGAGATGTAGAAAAGAATAGCTACAGAGCTCTGGGATATTACGCCTATGATGATTTCTATCAATTCGGTTTACGTATGGATTTAGTTAATATTCGCGTAAAACGTTTTTTAGATACTATTCTACAGAAAAAAGAAGAGGTACTGGACATGATCGTTCGATCTTATTTGAGTGATGCAAGTAAAAGAGCATATGCTGAATTGTTTTTAGATCGGCATGAGCGATTGTCAACCTCCTACGCTGGTCTTTATACATCTATACCATAAATTTAGTTTGCCATGTTGAAATATGTATTGTTCTTTTCTATTCTGATTACTAACCAATTAGGATATACTCAATCTATCTTTAAAGGCGATTGGTTGATTCATCCGGTGACTACAACTTCTGCAGTCACTATATCAACGGATCAGAAAAATATTACGATCCACAATGGGCTGGTTTCAAGACGGTTTCGTATTCAGCCAAATGCAGCCTGTATTGATTTTCGTAATCTTATGAATGGCCAACAATTATTGAGGGCTGTGCGTGCTGAAGCAGAGATCAACATCAATGGTAAATCCTATTCCATAGGCGGTTTATATGGTCAGAATGAAAGAGGATATTTACTGGATCATTGGGTAGATCAGTTAAAAGCGGATAGTAATGATTTTCAGTTTTCATCCTATCAGGTAAAAGAACTGCAATCCACTATCCATTGGAAATATACAGGTTGGATGTTGAACAGAAAAAATCCAACAGGAAAAGAGTTGATTATGACCTTTGGTTCACCAGCTTTTACAGGTTTAGTCGTTAATGTTCATTATGAAATATATGATGGTATTCCATTGATCGTAAAATTTGTAACCATAGAAAATAAAGGATCTCAATCGTATCATATTAACAAAGTAAAAAATGAAATACTTGATCTGGTTGAAGAAGAGAGTGCCGTTGTGGGCAAGCCTTCTCAAATGAAGACCCAGCAGGGGATCTATATTGAATCGAATTACGCATTCAACAATGCTATGCGTTATCAGATCAGTGATCAGACCACCCATTGGGAGATCAGCAAGAGTTATACTTCACAAGTCAACTATAATTATGAAACTCCGTGTGTGTTGGAAGTATATCCAGATAAAGCACCAGGTATCGATTTATTATCTGGCGAGACCTATTATTCTGTTCGTACGTATGAATTATTGATGGATAGTTATGATCGCGAAAGAAGAGGTTTATCTGTGCGTAAGATGTACCAGAAAGTTTTACCATGGGTAACAGCTAATCCAATATTCATGCATTTGGTTAGTAAACATGATGAGGAAGTTATTCGTGCGATTGATCAATGTGATTCAACCGGATATGAAGCGATGATCTTAAGCTTTGGATCACATTTGAATATGGAAGATCAGTCGGAAGAAAATTTGAACAGATGGAAGCGATTAGCAGATTATGCGCATAAGAAGGGGATCAAGATCGGTGGATATTCATTATTCAGTTCTCGAAGGATCAGTGAAGAAGATGATGTGATCAGTCCGGTTACCGGCAAAACCGGTGGCGCATTTTTTGGAAATGCGCCTTGCTTTGGAAGTAAATGGGGAATAGCCTATGCAGGGAAGATCAAACGATTTTTTGAGGTAACGGGTTTTGATATCTGGGAGAATGATGGTCCTTATCCTGGTGATGTTTGTGCATCCACAACACATCCTGGTCATAAAGGCTTGGACGATTCACAATGGAGACAAATGGAGATGCAGAAAGGGTTATACAAGTGGCTGAATGAACGGGGTGTTTACATCAATGCCCCAGACTGGTATTTTATGGATGGTACGCATAAAATTGCTGTTGGGTATCGTGAAGTAAATTTTTCATTACCAAGAGAGAATCAAAAGATTTTGAATCGTCAGAATATTTTTGATGGCACGTGGGAGAAAGCACCTTCCATGGGTTGGGGATTTGTTCCATTGGTTCGTTATCAGGGGGGTGGTCCGGAAGCCGTACTGGAGCCGCTTTCTGAGCATCTGAAGGATTATGAGCAACTGATGATGCAGTATTATGGTGCGGGAGTGCAGGCCTGTTATCGCGGCCCACGTTTATACGATACTGAGCAAACGCGACAAGCCGTGATCAACGTGATCAAGTGGTATAAAAAATATCGTTCAATTTTAAATGCAGACATCATCCATTTACGTCGTGCGGATGGAAGAGACTGGGATGGATGGTTACATGCAGATCCTAATCATGCTGAAAAAGGATTGATGATGTTGTTTAATCCTACCGACAAGGAGATGGTCAGAGAAATCGAGATTCCTGTTTATTATACAGGGCTGCATCAACAAGTGAAGTTCAGAGAAAAAGAAGGACCCAGTAAAATAATTCCAGTATCACGCCACTATACGATAAGCGTTAAAGTGGTGTTACCCCCTAATGGTTATTCATGGTATGTGTTGGAATGATAGCAGATCTGAAGAAGGTTGACTGCTGAGTGCAGAACCTCAAATCAATCCGTGAAACGTTTAGCCTGACTTGGGAACTATTTCTTTTTTTCAAACTCCAGTATCACTCCATTGATACAATACCTGAGGCCGGTGGGGGGTGGTCCGTCGTCAAATACATGACCTAGATGGGCTTTGCAGCGCCCGCATTGCACTTCAGTGCGGGTCATACCATGGGAGTTATCAGGAGTATAGATGATACTGGACTTAGATACCGGTTGGTAAAAACTTGGCCATCCACATCCACTATCAAATTTGGTATCACTGATGAACAGGGAATTCCCACAGGCTGCACATCGATATAACCCTTTTTCTTTGAACTGCTCAAATTTGCTGCTCCATGGGCGTTCTGTTCCTTTTTGGCGAGCTATATAGAACTGTTCCGGGGTCAGTATTTTCTGCCACTCCGCATCTTTAAGCTGCACTTGGTTAGTATCTGTAGTTGAGAAAACAGGATTTTTTGCTTTTTCTTCCATTTTAGGTTGATTTTGTTGGTTCGACTGAGAATAGCTGCATTCTGTAAGGCTAAGCATCATGACCAGACCGAATAAAATTGTTTTCATAATTAACGTATTCCCATTGACAACAAAACTACGACCGAGAATGTTTTGATAAGCGCGCGTCAGACAGCTATAAAAATTTTAGCGATATAATTTTGATAGGTATCTTTGATGACCCACCAATCAACCGCTTAGTTTATGTTCAATTTGATTTTATTCGGGCCTCCCGGAAGTGGAAAGGGAACCCAGTCGGAGAAACTTATTGCCCGTTATGGTTTCAAACATTTATCGACAGGCGACTTGCTCAGGGCAGAGATCGCCAATCAAACCACTTTAGGATTGAAGGCGAAAAGCCTTATGGATCAGGGTCAATTGGTTCCGGATGACGTAGTCATTGGTATGATCGATGCAGCTATACAAGCTAATCCTACAGTACCTGGATTTTTATTTGATGGCTTTCCTCGCACGGTTGCTCAGGCACAGGCATTAGATGCTTTATTGGCTGAAAAAGGCTCATCCATTGGAGTGGTATTGGCGTTACAGGTTCCAGAAGATGAACTTATCACCCGCATGATCCATCGTGCTAAAACTTCTGGTCGTGCAGACGATGCAGATGAGCAGGTTCAGCGCAAACGATTAGATGTTTATTTAAGAGATACATTACCCGTAGCTGGATATTACCGGCCATTTGGAAAAGTAGTAGAAGTAGTGGGCGTAGGAAGTATTGACGAAATTTTTTCCAGGCTTACGTCGGAAATCGATAGTCGGAAATAATCGTTGGATAACATAAAAAAAGCTGGAGATCATCCAGCTTTTTTTATGTCGATAAAATGGTCATCAGAGATCGTCAAATTCATAGATCGGATCGAGATGAGAACCCGCTTCCATCTCAAAGATGGGATTGATGATACCATTTTTTATGCTATAGACCCAGCCATGAAGATGCGGATAATGATTGTTCTTCCAGGCTTTTTGTACGATAGACGTTTTGGCAAGATTCATTACTTGTTCTTTTACATTTAGCTCAATGAGTTTGTCCACTTTTTGTTCCTCTGATTTCAGTTCATCTACTTCTACTTGGTGATATCGGTAAACGTCTTTGATATTCCGTAACCATTTATTGATGATGCCAAATGAGTGCTGCGTCAATGCAGCTTTAACTCCACCACATCCGTAATGGCCGCAAACAATGATATGTTTTACTTTTAATACTTCAACGGCATATTGCAATACTGATAAAAGATTCAAATCTGTATGCACCACCATGTTGGCAATGTTGCGATGAACAAAGATTTCCCCCGGTTGTGTTCCCGTGATTTCATTGGCAGGAACACGGCTGTCGGAACAACCGATCCACAAAAATTCAGGTGTTTGTATATGAGCTAAGCGAGAGAAAAATTCAGGGTCATCCTGTATTTTTTCGGCGGCCCAGGCTTTGTTTTCCAGTAATAGTTTTTCGTATGCTTTCATGATAATTTTTTTTAATTAAATATTTTTATGAAGAGGTGCATGGAAAAGAAGATGCATTGGCTTATGAATACTTTTCTTCACTTCCACCCGTATATTTTTCAATGGTGCATGCTGAATGAATTCATTTACCACATCAATGATATCCTTGTCAATGAAATCCGCCCTGGTTGCATCAATTAACACATAACTCTGCTCTGGCAGTTCTTCCAGTTTCTTTTTGATGATGGGTTTATTTAAAAACGATACATCTTTTCTCAGTCTAACCATATAGTTATTGTTATCATGCACCACCAGAACTGAGGATCTGAAATTACTTCTGATCATGAAAAATAGTCCAACAAAAATTCCAATCATGATGCCCACTAATAGATCAGTGAGTAAGATAGCTATGATGGTGACAATGAAAGGTACAAATTGGTCCCAGCCTTTGTTATAGAATTCGCGCATCAATGGAATTTTGGCCAGCTTATATCCAGTGAAGATCAGAATAGCGGCAAGTGCCGACAATGGAATTTTATTCAATATTGCCGGAATGAATATCACGGATAAGAGCATTAGCGCACCATGATATATGGTGGACATTTTTGATTTGGCACCCGAGGATACATTCGCAGAACTTCTAACGATCACAGATGTGAGTGGCAGTCCGCCCAAAAAACCTGAGATCAGATTTCCTACACCCTGTGCCTTAAGCTCTCTGTTTGTAGGTGTAACGCGTTTATAAGGATCCAGTTTATCAACCGCTTCAATACCCAGTAATGTTTCCAGACTGGCTACAATAGCCAGGGTTACGGCGGTGGTCCATACATTGGGATCGCTTAAAAATTTAATATCCGGGAAACGGAAAAATCCTGTGAATTCTTGTAGGGATGCGGCAACGGGCAAACTAACGAGATGAGATGTTCCTAATGCCATAGCTGGATTATATTGTTTCAGCCATTCATTGATTCCGGTGCCCATGATAACTACAACCAGTGGACCTGGGATGTAGGTCAAGAATTTTTGATTTTTAAATGATTTAGATTCCCATAAGATTAACATAAATAATGAAATAGAACCTATTAGGATGGCAGCTGAATCAACATAATTAAAAGAGGTAAAAATACCGGTGAATGTATTTCCTGCAGGATCATTGAATGATTCACTTCCTTCAAAAGAAGCTTTATCGTATCCCACCAAATGTGGAAATTGTTTGAGGATGAGAATCAACCCAATTGCTGCAAGCATGCCTTTGATCACTGAATTGGGTACGTAGTCACCTAATATACCTGCTTTGAAAAAGCCAAGTAAAATTTGTAGAAATCCAGCTATGACCACCGCGAGTAGAAAAGCCTCATAAGCAGGAAGTTTGCCGATCGCTGTGGCTACAATCACCGTAAGCCCCGCAGCAGGCCCACTTACGCTTAAATGCGAACCACTTAACATTCCTATAACGATACCTCCAACGATTCCAGCTATAATGCCAGAAAACAACGGAGCCTGTGAGCCTAAGGCAATTCCTAAACATAAAGGCAAGGCCACTAATAACACCACAATAGAAGCTGGAAAATCAGCTCCAATACTTTGAACATATTTTTTCATAACAATAGTTTAAAAAAAGATCATCTTAATTAAAGAGAAACTATTGCATGTTGGGAGGTGGCGTTTGTATATCATCTGCCTGACGGGAATGAATGTTCTCGTTTTGAGATAAAAGGCAGTGCTGTTTTTTAGATAGAGGATGTATTCGTACATCAGCGAGTTGTACATGAAGTGTAGATTCTTTTCCCTTTGGGTTATCTTCATGAGTCGAACACTGTTCTTCTGTGAGCTGGCCATTCGCTAAAATGAGACCTAGCTGCATGACAGGCATCAGCTGGGTACTGAATACCAATAAAAGGCATAGACCAATTATCTTTTTTTTCATGTTTTACAGATAGATTACGTGCAAGAAATATCACTTACACCAATTCTGTATAAACAGCCTATCCCTTTAACAAAATTTTAAGAAATTAAATATTTAAGCCACCACACGTGCTGATAACCTGCCCGGTGATATATGAGCTCATATCCGATGCAAGGAAAAGAGTTGTATTGGCCACCTCTTCGCCCGTTCCGAACCGTCCGAGCGGAATTTTTTCCAGAAATGCTTTTGCGGCATCGCCCTCTTTGAGGTAATGCGTCATATCTGTTTCAATAAAACCAGGTGCTATAGCGTTGCAACGGATGCTCCGGCTTCCCAGTTCAAGAGCTACCGATTTGGTGAAGCCAATGATGCCTGCTTTGCTGGCCGCGTAACTTGATTGACCGGCATTACCCCGAATCCCGATAATAGAACTCATATTGATGATCGATCCTTTACGAGCTTTCATCATAGGTCTCATAACCAATTTGGTTAAGTTGAATACACTATTCAGATTAACCTGGATAACTTCTTCCCATTGTTCAGGGGTTATGCGGAGCAAAAGATTGTCTTTGGATATACCGGCATTATTCACGCAAACATCAATCGCACCGAAAGTTTCCAGAACATCGTTTACCATTTGTTCTCCCTGTATAAAATCTGCAGCATTGCTTTTATAAGCTTTGGCCTGTACACCCTTAGCTTTCAATCTATCTTCCAATGCTTTAGCTTTATCGGCACTGCTATCGCTAACATAAGTAAAAGCGATATTCGCTCCATGGTCTGCAAATTTTTCAGCGATGGCTTCTCCGATTCCGCGCGCGGCGCCTGTAACGATAGCAACTTTTCCTTCCAGTAATTTCATGTTGTTTGAATTCTAATAATGTGCAAAATAGTGAAACTTAAAGGGATTAGCGGATCATCGCTAAAATCTCTTCTACATATTGGCGATGATTGCTTAAACGAGGTACTTTATGCTGTCCTCCCAGTTTTCCTTTTAGTTTGAGCCAGTCAGCAAAAATACCTTTCTGAATATTATGTAGGAGTGGACTTCTTAACGCAATGTCTTTATGGCGCTTCGCTTCGTAATCGCTATTTAATTTTTTGAGCGATTGATCAAGGGCTGCAGTAAAATTGGATAGAGAATCAGGTTCTCGCTCAAATTCTACTAACCACTCGTGAGCGCCATTTCCATCTTCGCTGAAATAGATGGGGGCAGCTGTATAATCATTGACCAATGCACCCGTTTTTTCACAAGCTTCTGCTATCGCTTTATCTGTATTGTCTATGATCAATTCTTCACCGAAAGCATTTATGTAATGTTTAAGTCTTCCACTAACTTTTATTCGGTAAGGTTCAATGGATGTAAAATGTATGGTATCTCCAATGAGATATCGCCATAGTCCTCCATTTGTGCTGATAACTAATGCATAATTTTTCCCGATCTCCACATCTGCTAACCCAATTGTTCTGGGTGCTTCATTCCCATATTCCTCAACCGGCATGAATTCCATGAAAATTCCATAATCAGGGAATAGCAACATACCCTCTGCATCGGGTTTGTCTTGTGCAGCAAAAAATCCCTCACTGGCATTATAGGTTTCGATGTAATGGATGCGCTTTCCAATGAGTTTATCAAATTGCTCCCGATAGGGAATAAACGATACCCCACCATGAATATAGAGTTCCAATTGAGGCCAGACTTCACTTATACTATCCTTTCCGGTTAGCTCCAGAATTCTTTTAAAAAGCACGATGGTCCAGGTGGGTACACCTGAAATGGAGGTTACATTTTCCTGGATGGTTTGCTGCGCTATTTTTTCGATCTTAGCTTCCCAGTCATCCATCAGCGCAACACTAAGCTCCGGCGTTCTGATCCATCCCCCATAAAAAGGAGAGTTTTGTAATAATACGGCACTTAGATCTCCATAATGTGTTTCTTCATTAAGTCGATGAACGGTATGGCTTCCTCCGATCACCAGGCCTTTTCCCGATAGTAGATCAGATTCAGGGTTAAAATCGTAATAAAGAGCAAGCACATCTTTGGCTGCCTTGTAGTGGTTTTCCTCCAGGCTTTCATCACTTACCGGTATAAATTTTGATTTATCTGAAGTGGTACCGCTGCTTTTGGCAAACCAATTTATCGGCGTATTCCAAAGTATGTTTTGTTCTCCATCCATTATTCTTTGGATGTAAGGTTTCAGGTCATCATATTCGTGGATGGGGACGGCCTTTTTAAAATCCCGGATATTATATAAGGAATGGAAATCATGTTTCTTTCCAAATTCTGTGTATTGAGCAGAGGTGACGAGATCTTGCAATACTTCACGCTGAGCAGCCATTGGATTTTCTTTCCAGGCTTCGATACGCCACATTCGTAAACGGGCCAGCTTTGATATGGCAGGACTCAGCAATTTCATCTCACACAAAATAGGGAAATTCTTTACAACTGGCTAAGAAGCCAATTATTTCCCAGCTTCGGCTTTGGCTTCTTCGTGGATATAATTTTTTCTCTTGAGTTCAAAATTGCGGCCTAGGTATAATCTCCGTACTTGTTCATCTTCAGCCAATTCCTCAGCCGTACCATGTTTGAAGATCTTGCCCTCAATGAGTAAATACGCTCTATCACAGATTGACAGCGTTTCGTTTACGTTGTGATCGGTAATCAGTATGCCGATATTCTTGTATTTGAGGCGGGCAACCACTGTTTGGATATCCTCAACAGCGATAGGGTCAACACCAGCAAAGGGTTCATCCAATAAAATGAAATGTGGGTTAACGGCAAGTGCTCGGGCAATTTCTGTTCGCCTCCGTTCGCCTCCACTTAATGAATCACCATTATTTTTACGAACATGTGTTAGCCTGAATTCTTCCAGCAGTTCTTCCAGTTTTTCTTTTCTGGCTACTTTGTTCATCTCCGTCATTTCCAAAACGGATAGTATGTTGTCTTCAACAGAGAGCTTCCTGAAAACAGATGCTTCTTGAGGAAGATAGCCTATCCCCATTTGCGCCCTTTTATACATGGGGAGGTCAGTAATTCGTTGATCATTCAGGTAAACTTCCCCTTCATCTGGCTTGATGAGGCCTACTACCATGTAGAAGGTAGTTGTTTTACCCGCTCCATTAGGTCCAAGCAATCCAACGATCTCACCTTGTTTAACGTTTACCGATACGTGGTTTACCACCGTACGGTTGCGGTATTGCTTTACAAGGTCTTTAGTATGTATGATCAGCTCCAAAATATTGGTTTATGCATCAAAAATACGGAACAGCGCTGGGTTTGCCATAAAACATAGCCTTAACTTATTTTGTATGTCCGCCGTTTTCTGCCTTACTTTGCAGTCGGCTTAAAGCCGAACGACATTCACATGAAAGTAATCGATCATATCCAGCAGGCAAAAGATACCTTGGTTTCTTTTGAGATTTTGCCTCCTTTGAAAGGGAAAAACATCAGTGCTATTTACGACCATTTGGATCCATTAATGGAGTTTAATCCTTCATTCGTTAACGTTACCTATCATCGAAGCGAGATGGTATTCAAGAAAAAAGCTGATGGGAATTTCGAGAAAGTAGAGGTTCGGAAAAGGCCTGGGACAGTAGGAATTTGTGCAGCCATTATGAACCATTATCAAGTGGATGCAGTACCACATCTTATCTGTGGTGGCTTCAGTAAACGGGAAACAGAGGATGCGTTGATCGACCTTAACTTTTTAGGAATCGATAACGTTCTTGTACTTCGTGGTGATGCCCACAAAAATGAAACAACTTTTGAACCCGAACCAGGTGGAAATACGTATGCCATTGATCTATTGCGTCAGGTGGTAGATCTTAATAATGGTATGTATCTGGAGGAAGATATTCGTGACGGCTTTCGCACTAAATTCTGTATTGGTGTAGCCGGATATCCAGAAAAACATTTTGAGGCCCCAAATATCCAAACCGATATGGCTTTTTTAAGAGCGAAAGTGGAGGCTGGTGCTGAATATATTGTAACCCAAATGTTCTTTGATAATCAAAAATATTTCGACTTTGTGAAAACTTGTCGGGATAATGGTATCAACATTCCCATAATACCAGGTTTAAAACCAATCAGCAATAAAAAGCAGTTGTCGGTAATCCCAAGAACCTTTCATGTTGACATTCCTACCGACCTTAGTGCAGAAATCATGAAGTGTAAGGCCGATGCAGATGTGGAGAAGGTTGGAACCGAATGGCTCATAGCACAATCGAAAGAACTTAAAAAAGCAGGCGTTCCTGTATTACACTATTATACATTAGGTAAGCCGAAGCTTATTCGTAATGTTATGCTAGCAGTTCGATAATAAAGAAATCTGGTAATTTTTTCTTTATAGATCAGTTAGTTTTTCTTGTCGGCATCAAATCGATGGCCCAGGAATTCATCAAGCTGTTCGTAGTTGAGTTTTTTCGCAATGATTTTTTTATCCTTATCCAAAAGGTATAGTATTGGTGTTTGATAGACATCATATTTCTGGCGAAAACCTGGTTGTCCGGATTTTTGTTCTGCTTCTTTCATTGCCGGAGTTTGATAGACGTGAGTCCAATCGTTCAAATTATATTTTTGAATAAACTCTGTCCATTTATCATTAGGGCCATCGGTTTTAACACCAAATATCTTCACCCCTTTTGCTTTCCATTTTTTCTGATAAAGACTATCTAGTTTAGGAACTTCTGTTTGGCAGTGTCCACAAGTAGGATCCCAGAAACAGACAATGGTATAAGGCGACTGAATGCTATATAGAGAGCGCGTTTTCCCAGTGATGTCAGCCATCACCATATCAGCTGCTTTTTCACCAATTACATTCAGCATTAAACTATATCCCCGATCGAATACAAATTTTCTGGTGCTTTCATTTAGCCATTGATCTGCTTCGCCGGGAATAAAATATTTATTGAACATATGTACAAACACGGCATCCTGCCCCATGTATTTTGGATTGATGTATTTATCTGTAAGATGAAGTAATACATATTTACGCATTTCTTCATTGGCTCTTGTGCGGAAAAGCACTTCATCTACTTCCATTTTTAGCGTATCGGCTGCTGGAGGTACAATCTCATCGAAATACTTGTCGAGCTTAGCCTGAAATACAGGAGTACGTATCAGTCGTTCATCCGTTAGATCTACGGAGTCCCAGTAAAGGGAGCGATAATAAAAGTTTCTTGCTGCCGGGGCTGTTATTTTTTCTGAAATGGCAGGTTCTCTGAAAACGCGAAACACAGAAGAAAGAAGATGTGTTGGGTTTTTTTGTATGAATGTTTCCCTGAATTGAGTGAGTTCATCCGCTTTTTTGCGAAGTACTATTTCCGTAGCTGCAGAATCTTTTTTTGTTTTTGATGCTTTCCATTTTTCCTGAAGTTCTTGCATCTCTTTACCATATTGTTGTGCAAATTTCAGGTAACCATAAAAACGATCATTATCGGAGGAACCTGTCATGTTCAATGTAGCCAATACATCTGCACTATCTGCTGTTATAGAAAAGCGTTGTTCTTTGTCGATAATAATTTCAAAATACCCATCTTTTTTTGGCCAGGCGATCATATAGATACCGCCTTTTAAAGAGGTTGCGCCTTTAAACACAGCTTTGTGTTGTTGATTAATGGCAGCTGAATCCACCAGCATCTGTTTATTACCATAATAATGTGCGAGGTATAGATATCCAGAGGTAAAGGGTTTTACGGTAACATTGATCTCGTAGCCCGGCTGGGAGTAGCCTGCATATCCGGTTAGGATGCTCAGAAAAAGAAAAAACGACTTCATCATTTGTCAAAATTAATGCGTGCAACGATAGTTTTACCATTTGTCTTGTTAAAGCGGGTTATTTTTGCGCTATGGCTCAAAAGAAGCAGCGCGTATTGCAGCAGATCGAGATCACGGATTATGCAGCTGAGGGTAAATCATTGGCAAGGGTAGATGGTAAGGTTATTTTTGTAAAAGGGGCTATGCCAGGGGATATCGTCGATATTCAGCTGACTAAGAGTAAAAAGGATTGGGGAGAAGGGCATATCCTTCGCCATCATCAATATTCCAGTCGCAGGGTAGATCCATTTTGTCAGCATTTTGGTTTATGTGGTGGATGTTCCTGGCAAATGGTGCCTTATGAGGAGCAACTTGTATTTAAGCAGCAGCAGGTGGAAGATCAGCTAAAGCGGTTGGGGAGGATCAGCCTGCCTACCATACAACCTATTCTGGGATGTAAGGATATCACTTTTTATCGCAACAAACTTGAGTTTACATTTTCCAATAAGAAATATCTATCGTCAGAGGAATTCAGGCAGCGTGAACCGGGGACTGCACCTGAGCCGGCATTAGGGTACCATGTACCAAAATGGTTTGATAAGGTGATCGATATCAATACTTGTTATTTGCAAGCCGAACCTTCCAACCAGATCCGCAATTTTATCCGTGACCTCGCCTTAGAAAATAATTTCTCATTTTATGATATTCGCCAGCACCAAGGGTTTCTGAGAAATTTAATCATTCGATATGCTACCACGGGTGAACTGATGATCAATTTATGCGTAGGAGAAGAAAACAGGCAAGCGCTTGACCTTATCTTTAGCGCATTGTTAGCAAACTTTCCGCAGATCACGACGTTATTATATACGTTGAATACAAAGCTGAATGATTCCATTTTCGATCTGGAGCCTGTAGTGGTTCATGGAAAAGGATATATTAAGGAAGTATTGGAAGATTTTACATTTAAGATCGGGCCAAAATCTTTTTTTCAGACCAATAGTCGCCAAGGTGAGGAGTTGTATAAAGTGACCAGGGATTATGCGGAGCTGACTGGATCGGAAGTGTTGTATGATCTGTATTGCGGAACAGGGAGCATAGGTATATTCTGCAGTAAACATGTAAAAAAATTAGTTGGTGTTGAAGCGATTTCTGAAGCAGTTTCAGATGCACATATCAATGCGGAGTTGAATAACGTGAATCATGCCATGTTCTTCGATGGTGATGTGATCGATATTTGTACGGATACATTTTTTAATCAGCATGGGAATCCGGATGTGGTGATCACTGATCCTCCAAGAGCAGGGATGCATGAGAAACTGGTTAGAAAGCTATTGGAGATCAGTGCTCCAACAGTAGTATATGTAAGTTGTAATCCGGCAACACAGGCGCGCGACCTACAATTACTGGATGAGGGATATTCGGTAGAAAAAATTCAACCGGTGGATATGTTCCCGCATACCCATCATATTGAAAATGTAGTTCAACTGAAACGTCGATAGAGATAATGTTTAATTTTAAAAAATGAATTCAACTGAAATAAGGCCAAGAGGTTTTCAGGTTCTTCCGGTGATCGTAAAAAATTTATTGATCATAAATGGATTGTTTTGGGTAGCTCAGATCACGATTGGTGAACGACTTGTAAAGATGGAAGAGTTGTTTTCACTGCATTATGTAGGGTCAGCCTATTTTCATCCTTGGCAATTTATAACTTACATGTTTTTACACGACCCATCCAGTATTTTTCATATTCTGTTCAATATGTTTGCCCTATGGATGTTTGGCAGCACACTGGAAAATTTATGGGGAGCAAAACGATTTATAATCTTTTATCTGATTTGTGGTTTGGGCGCTGCAGGTGTTCACATGTTGGCGTTGTGGTATGACATCAGTCAAATTGAACCGCTTTATCGATTTGGGCAAATACCTGCAGATTTATTCTTCGCTCAAGTGAATGTGCCAACCATGGGGGCTTCCGGAGCTGTTATGGGTATTTTCGCAGCATTTGCTTATACTTTTCCCAATAGCCAGATGTTTATTTTTCCCATTCCCTTTCCGGTAAAAGCTAAATACGCCATGATGGGTTTGATCGCTTTGGATCTGTTTGGTGGATTCGCCAATCGCTCCAGTGGTGTTGCACATTTTGCTCATGTGGGGGGTGCATTAGTGGGAATTTTGTTGTTAGTATTTTGGAACAAAAGAAACCGCCGTACGTTTTATTGATAAAAGGATCAAGTGAAATTGAGTTATGAGTTATCGTGATTATTCCACAGGGCAACGAGTATCGTTTTGGAGTGAAAATAATGCATTACTGATGTTGATCAGTCTTAATGTATTTGTTTTCATCACCCTTCGTTTTATTATGGCTGTTTATGGTCTCTCTCACCTGAGCGAGGAAAAATTTTATACCAATATTTTTCAGTGGTTTGCCATGCCGGGTGATTTCATGACTTTTATGACGCGGCCCTGGACCATCGTCAGTTCTGCATTTACACAGCTTGATCTATTTTTTCTTTTTAGTAATATGTTATGGTTGTGGACTTATGGATTTATTTTCCAGGATCTGACTGGTAATCGTTCCATCATTCCACTTTATTTATATGGTGCTATTGCAGGATCTGTTTTTTATTTGATCAGCTTTGCTATTTTCCCTCAATGGAAAGAGGTTATTGGAACGTCGTATTATTTTGGATCCACATCCGCTATTATTAGTATAGCTATTGGTGCAACCATTCTTAGTCCGGGCTACCGTTTATTTCCAATGATCAGAGGAGGAATCCCACTATGGGTATTGACTGTTGTTTTCGGGGTTATTGATATTTTTTACCTGAAAACAAAGCCCGCATGGTTCTTCCCTCATTTAGGTGCCGCATTAATTGGAATATTGTTTGTTCAGCGTTTAAAAAAAGGAGATGATTGGGGCGAATGGATGAATCAGTTTTACGAATGGATAGTGAATGTATTCAGTCCCAAAAAAAAGCGTGATGGCGCTAAGAAAGTGAAGCAGGAGGTATATTACGATTCCAGAGGGTATAGAACGTTCAGACGAAGAGCAAATCTTACTCAGCAAAGGATAGATGAAATTTTAGATAAGATCAACCAGCGGGGGTACGAAAAACTTACCGAAGAAGAAAAAGAACTTTTAAGGAGAGCAAGTGAGGAAGATTTGTAAATTTGACTATGGTCAAGGGACTTCGTAGCTTTTTCCTGGTAATATATATACCTATCCTTTTGCTTTATCTCCTTGCCTCTTACGCTATGTATATTAGTCCGGCAGCGTGGTGGCCGGTAGGTTTTATCTCTCTCATTTATCCGTTTCTACTGGTCTTAGTGCTGGGCTTAACTTTTCTCTCCATTTTTATTCGTTTTCGTTACGTTTTGCTTGGATTGGTTTCCATTGCCTTATCGTTTACTACAATAATGAATATCGTTCCTTTGAGAGCAGATGCTCATTTTCAGATGAAAAAGGATGAAAGAGATATTCGAATCTTGACCTGGAATATTCGTCGGTTTACCCCATATTATCGAAACTATTTTGATCCAAAGCATAATAATTTTGATACTATTTTAATTGAAGTAAAAAAATATGATCCTGATATTTTATGTTTTCAGGAATTCTTTACTTCAAAAAAGAATAATGAAAAAACAATCAATGAAATAAAAAAGCTTGGGTATAGATATTATGCTTTTAATCGTCATTCTTTTTCCAATACCGAAGCTTTAGATGAGGGGAATATCATCTTTTCGAAATTTCCTATTATCCGTGAAATCAATGTAGAAATTGACAGGGCATCTTCTTTTGGTTGGGAGAAACCAATATTTGCAGATATACTGATCCATGGGGATACTATCCGATTTGGTTCATTCCATCTGGAAAGCTTTGGTTTTGCCCAACGAGAATATGAAGATCTGGCGAAAATTCGCGATCAGAATGATAGCGATCTTCAAAGTTCAAAGAATATATACGGCAAAATGCGATCTGCATTTCAGCAAAGAAGCAAACAGGCTGAGCTATTAAGTAGAGAGATCACGCGATCGCCTTATCCTTTGGTGGTAAGTGGTGATTTGAATGATGTTCCTTCTTCGTATGCCTATTTATCCGTTCGCGGAAAACTTAATGATACTTTCCTGGAGCAGGGTGCAGGATTGGGTAAAACCTTTATGAGTGGGCGCTCTCGTTTTTTAACCTGGCTCCCCACGTTACGCATCGACTATATTTTTACTGATCAATCCATTGATGTAAACCAGTTTTCTATGACAAATGGAAGTCTTTCTGACCATCGCGGGGTTATATCCGACTTCCAACTACCCAAAAAACAATAATTTTGGGGTATGGCGTTGAAAGTTTACAATTCATTGAGCAGGCAGAAAGAGGTTTTTGAGTCCATCACTCCTGGGCATGTGGGGCTGTATGTGTGTGGGCCAACCGTTAGTGGCGAGTCGCATCTTGGTCATGCACGCCCATTCATTACGTTTGATATCGTTTTCAGATATCTTCAATTTTTGGGATATAAGGTTAGATATGTTCGCAACATTACTGATGCCGGACATTTCGAGGAAGAAGGGAGAGAGGCGGAAGATAAGATTTCAAAAAAGGCGCAGTTGGAAAAGCTAGAGCCCATGGAGCTGGTGCAGAAATACACTAATCTTTTCCATTGGGCGATGAAGCAGTTCAATAATCAGGAACCTACTATAGAACCAACGGCTACTGGTCATATTGTAGAGCAGATCGTGATGATTGAAAAAATCATAGAAGATGGGTATGCATATGTAGTAAACGGGTCGGTTTATTTTGATGTGGAGAAGTATCATCGTGATTTTGGTGGCAAGGGTATTCCTTATGGCATTTTGAGTGGAAGAATATTAGATGATCAGCTGGAGACGACACGTGAACTGGAAGCACAGGATGAGAAGCGCAATAAATCTGATTTTGCCTTGTGGAAACATGCTGCACCTGAGCATATTATGCGATGGAAAAGCCCATGGGGCGTGGGTTTCCCAGGCTGGCACATAGAATGTTCTGCGATGTCTTCAAAATATTTGGGAGATCGTTTTGATATTCATGGAGGGGGAATGGATCTTCAGTTTCCGCATCATGAATGTGAGATCGCACAGAGTACCGTTTGTCATGGTCATATCCCTGCTCGCTACTGGCTACATAATAATATGATCACCATCAACGGTAAGAAGATGGGCAAGAGTTATAACAACGTGATCAAATTAAGTGAATTATTTGCAGGTTCACATCCTATACTGGAACAGGCCTATTCACCCATGACGATCCGCTTTTTCATTTTACAGACCCATTACAGAAGTACGCTTGATTTTAGTAATGAAGCGTTGCAAGCTGCAGAAAAAGGGTTGAGACGTTTATGGGAAGCATATGAATTATTGCTTCAGATGAAGTATGATGAGACCAAACAAGTGGATGAGGCAGCTGAAAAACAACTCAACGATTGGGCGAATGAATTTGGCGAATTCATGAACGATGATTTCAATACAGCTAAAGTACTAGCTAATATGTTTAGTATGGTGACCGTGATTAACTCCTTCAAGAGTGGGGCTCTCGAACAAAAAACAATAACAACAGAAGGAATAGCTTTTTTACAAAAGCAGATGAAGACCTATCTGGAAGATATTTTCGGATTGCGCAGTGAAGAGGCTGGTGATAACCATAAACTGGAAGGCGTTCTTAAGCTGATCATAGAAATACGAAAAGATGCCCGCAGTAGAAAAGATTTTGTGACTTCTGATAAAATCCGAAATGCCCTTGCCGAAGTGGGCATAACGTTGAAAGATGAGAAAGATGGCAGTGTTTCCTGGAATATTGGTTAATAAACGAATTGACTGATTAGCTGGATAGCCCATCAGTCAATTCGTCGTTCTTATTTATTTTAGCGAACAAGCTTCAGTTCCTTTATAATATTCGCTCCCCCTCCGAGCTTATCGATACACCATAATACATAGCGAATATCCACGCATATGGTTCGGTTGAGGTCTTTATCAAATGCGATCTTATGGCTCAAGGCTTCGTAATTACCATCGAAAGCCAATCCGATCAATTCCCCATTACCATTGATCACCGGAGAGCCTGAATTACCACCGGTAATATCATTCGTAGTAATAAATCCTACAACGAGATCATTACGAATAGGGTCTTTATATATACCGAAATCTTTAGTTGCGAGTTTTGTTCTTACATTTTCAGGCAGATCGAATTCATAATCACCGGCTTTATATTTTTCCAACACTCCAGAAGCCGTAGTTACAAAATCATACGTAACCGCATCTTTAGGCTTGTAGGATTTTACCTGACCATAGCTTACTCGCATGGTGAAAGTGGCATCAGGATAACGTACTTTATTCGGCTCCATCTGTAAGATTCCTTTGAGGTATAGTCTTCCTAATTCATTATTGGCCGCATTAAAAATATTGAAATAAGGGATAATCTTGCTATCGTAATTACGATAGAATGAACTTGCTGTTGCATAAGCAGGATCGGCCTGTAAAACATTTGCATCTGGATTCGAAATAAAACTTTTCCATTTCTCATCGTTGAGAAGTATGGTGTTGCTCAGTATGTACTTCGATAATTTAGCATATGTTTCATTTTCTTTTGGATCTCCATATTGCTGTCGAAGCCCTTCATAGAAACCAATTGGATGTTGCGACTTATCAATATTCAGGTAAAACATATGGAGTGCATCACGAATGATATTCACGTCTGCAGCAGCTTCATAATCAGTCTTGAAGCCTGTCCTGGCTTTATCTATATTGGAAAGTAGTTTTTTTACATCAGCATGATCAGCACCTTTCTTTACCAATTCAGCTTCCAGTGTGGTTATACTTGCTGCAAAGGCCATCAAAGGACTTCCTAATACTCCTTCGCGGATATAGACGCGGTGTTTGCTGTAGGGACGCCATTTCTCATAAGCAAGCGCCCAATCACTAAACACTTTTTCAAATTCAGGCTTGCCTGTTGCCCAAGATTGGAATTGTTTTTCACTAGCTTGCTTTTGTTCGAATACTTTATACTTTAACAGTTGTTTACTTTCACCATCGAAGAATTTCCAGTAGTTAGCAATGCTCGCGTAAGAAGAAGCGAGTTTAAGTTTTGTAGCTTCGCTTTTCTTCATTTCATTGAACATATGTTTTAGGCGCATATCTCTAAGTTCGACGAGAGAAGGGTTTTCGATATCCGTTTTCAATTTAACGCCGAATGAAGATTCGTAGCGGTTGGTAGAACCAGGGTATCCCCAGGTCATAGCGTAATCTCCATTCTTCAATCCTTTAAGTGAAACGGGGAGAAAATATTTTGCCTTATAGGGGAGATTAGTAGCGGCATATTTAGCCGGTTTACCATCTGCACCCATGTAAACACGGAATACAGAAAAATCACCTGTATGTCGAGGCCATTCCCAGTTATCGGTATCTCCTCCGTATTTACCCACACTTTCAGGCGGGGTCCCTACTAATCGAATATCCGAATAGGTTTGATAAATGAACGCCAGAAATTGATTTCCTTTAAAATGTGGTATCACTGTAGCTGCGATACTTTCTGCATTATTAGATAATCGGGCGTTGATGGCTGATGTTACTTCCTGAATTTTTTTATTGCGCTCTTGTCCAGTCAATTTACCAGCAGCAGCTTCCACTTCCGCTGTTACATCTTCAATGCGAACCAAGAATTGAACAGTCAGGTTAGTAGGAATCTCTTCCTGTTTGCTTTTGGCATAGAATCCATCTCTGAGATAATTATTATTTACAGAGCTAGCTGCGGCAATAGCTCCATATCCGCAGTGATGATTGGTAAAGATCAGCCCTTCGGCACTTACGATCTCACCGGTACAGCCACCACCGAAAATGATGATCGCATCTTTAAGGGAAGCTTTGTTGATGTTGTACAATTGTTCTTTAGAAAGTTTAAGTCCTTTCTTCACCATGTCGTTATACACTTGTTGCCCCAGTAAGTGTGGCAACCACATACCTTCGTCAGCCATTACAAACATCACCTGAACGGAGAGTAGAAGGGCAAGAAACATTTTTTTCATAAATGACCGTTTATTGATTTTAGATTATTGCAATTCTGATTGAAGTGCATTCCATAGAGCATCTTT
Organism: uncultured Sphingobacterium sp.; assembly: GCA_964441425.1. Lineage (GTDB taxonomy): Bacteria > Bacteroidota > Bacteroidia > Chitinophagales > Chitinophagaceae > Pollutibacter. The sequence goes on from CAYTXC010000012.1 coordinate 50,435, forward strand.
TAATTCATTTAATCCCTTTTGCAATAGGGAAGAAATAAAGAGAATGGGAATGCCTTTTGGTAATTCTTTTTTTATTGCATTTTTCAATTCATCATCCAGCATATCTGATTTACTGATGGTGATCATGAATTTTTTATGGAGTAGTTCAGGGTTGTATTCTTCTAATTCATGGTGCAACACTTCAAATTCTTTTTTATGATCTGCGCTATCGGCTGGGATCACAAAAAGCAGTACGGAATTTCGTTCAATATGACGAAGGAAGCGATGTCCGAGGCCACGACCTTCTGCAGCTCCTTCAATGATACCGGGTAAGTCGGCCACGCAGAATGATTTGCCATCACGGTACTCCACCATACCCAATTGCGGAGTAAGGGTAGTGAAGGCATAGTTGGCGATCTTCGGTTTAGCGGCTGATATAACAGAGAGTAAGGTGGATTTACCGGCATTAGGGAATCCCACCAATCCAACATCCGCTAGTACTTTTAATTCCAGAACCTTCCATCCTTCTATTCCGGGTTCTCCGGGCTGAGCATATTCTGGGGCCTGGTTCGTTGCTGTTGCAAAATGAACATTTCCCCAGCCGCCACGTCCTCCTTTCAGCCATACAATGGTTTGTCCATCTTCTAAAATTTCAACTTCTTTCTCACCGGTTTCTTCATCACGAGCTATTGTACCCAACGGAACTTCAATAATGATATCCTTACCGTCTCTGCCAGTCATGTTGTTTTTATCCCCACCTCTTCCGTCTTCGGCAATAACATTTTTATAATATCTAAGATGAAGTAGTGTCCAGAGATGCTTATTCCCTTTCAGGATTATATTTCCGCCCCTACCACCATCACCTCCATCAGGCCCAGCCATGGCGTTGAATTTTGTGCGGAGGAAATGTTTGCTGCCTGCACCTCCATGTCCGGTTTTGCAGAAAATTCGGATCTGATCAACAAAATTTGATTTCTCCATAGGGTTGCAAGTTACTATTACTGATCCATTATTTTTTTAATCCCTCAATCAGGTGCGAGATCATGGTGGATGTAAGGTCTTCTACGGATATGTTCTTTTTTGTGCGATGCCAGAATTCTATACCCCTTACTGCACTTAAAATCGTTTGAACCACTACATAAGGCTTAACTTTTCTGATTTGTCCTTTTTTGATGCCATCTTCAATGATCTGCTCCAATCGTCTTGCATAGACTTTTCGTTCATTCTGAAAAGTAGCATTATATGGGTCGTCGAGGTATTTACTCTCGTTATTGGCTACTATTACTTCATCCAATCTTGTTACCCACATATGAATATGTTGACGAATTACAGCAGTTAAACGATCAAGACTATTCAGATTAGGCTTTTGATCGAGTTCGTTGAGTTGTGCATGAAATTCATTGGCTACACGGAAACATATTTCTTGTAGTAATTCTGATTTAGATCTTATATGGTTATACAGGCTTGCCGCTTCGATACCTACTGCATCGGCCACATCACGCATGCCTGTTGCATTAAAGCCTTTTTCACGGAACAATCGGGCTGCAGCCAGGCTGATCATTTCCTTACGTGTGCTGTTTTTCCTCGTAATTGATTTGGCCATAGTGCTAAGGTACTCTTTTACGATACTTCCTCCAAGGTCGGTCGGGTTTAGTTCCGTATATTTGCGCAACTAAAAAATCTAAGCGAATGTCATTAGTTGTAGTAGGTTCAATGGCCTTTGATGATATTGAAACCCCTTTCGGTAAAAGTAATAAGATCATTGGAGGAGCGGCTACTTATATTGCCTGGAGTGCCTCGAATTTTGCATCAGAGATCAAGCAGATATCCGTTGTTGGAGGCGATTTCCCTCAGGAAGAGCTGGATCTGCTTTCGGCTCGTGGCGTAGTGCTGGATGGTGTTCAGGTGAAAAAAGACCAAAAATCTTTTTATTGGTCTGGCCGCTATCATACCGATATGAATTCTCGCGATACACTGGATACACAACTTAATGTATTAGCGGATTTCAATCCAATTGTTCCGGATTCGTATCAGGATTGCGAGTTTTTGATGTTGGGTAATCTGGTTCCGGCTGTTCAACATAGTGTGATCAAGCAATTGAAGCGGAGACCAAAATTGGTGGTGATGGATACTATGAATTTCTGGATGGAAACGGCCATGGAAGATCTAGAAAAAGTAATAGCTGAAGTTGACGTGCTTTTAGTGAATGATGGAGAGGCTCGTCAGTTAAGTGGACAATACTCATTGGTAAGAGCGGCTCGAGAGATTCTCAAAATGGGCCCGAAATACTTGATCATTAAGAAAGGTGAGCATGGTGCTCTTTTATTCCATGAGGATAAAGTTTTCTTCGCCCCGGCATTGCCATTAGAAGAAGTATTTGATCCAACCGGAGCTGGGGATACTTTTGCCGGTGGCTTCATAGGGCATATTGCGCGTACCGGTGATATTTCTTTTGAAAATATGAAATCAGCGATCATCGTTGGATCTGCATTAGCGTCATTTTGTGTAGAGAAGTTTGGTACCCAACGCCTGAAAGAAATCAGTCGTGAACAAATCGAAGAACGTATTCAGGAATTTATTCAATTGGTCAATTTCGATATCCAACTTGTTTAATCGTATTAATACAATCATACAAACCAGCGGCCCACAAGCCGCTGTTTTAGTTTTCATAAACGGCAATAGCGTCTTTAAATCGTAGCACCTCTCCATTTTTTAAAAATGCTTCCGCCAAAAGGATATAAAATCCTCTGCTTACTTTTTTACCAGTATGCGTATAGCCATCCCATCTGAACTGACCTGTATTCCCGCATAACCTATTATTGGCTAATTTCGTTATTTCTCTTCCTGCAGCGTCATAGATTCTAATGGTCATTACCGCTCCCTGCGCAGGTAGATCATAAGTAAGCATCATATAATCGTCCTGTCCATCATTATCAGGTGAGATGATCTTGGTATTGAGTGAAAAATATTTTCCTGAAGATTGGTGATCAAATTGTTGTGAGTTGCGATATCCAGGTGTGGCATAACCATTGGTACCGGAAGCAGAATGCCAATTACCAGACTCTTGTGTTTTGCCTTTGGGATTTACCCTCTCTAATGAAATACTCTCCTTATTGGTTAATAAAGTGAAATGCCATTTTTCATCATAGGTCAACTCATCTAATATTGTTCCTTGTTCATTCAGTAAAATTGCAGATCCTTTATCGTCGGGATATGATGGTAATGAAGTCGCTAATGATGTTATGGTATCTGGCGGTAGATATTTTGCTTTTATCCATTCCGGGTCAGCTGTAACTAATATGTGTTCCCCTGGAAAAATTGGATAAGGTTGATCATGGATTGTCGTAATGGAGCTTATCTTGCCATCACTACTTCGATTCGCTATTCTTAATGCACCGGCATTTAATACATGGTTACTAAGGTTTAGTAGCTCTATAAAATCACTTCCTCCTACAGGAGGGTTAAATAGAATTTCATTGATCACTATTTTTTGGAATCCAGGCGAGATCAACATACCTGTTGGTATGCTTGATTGATTGATCACCTCAGCATGGCAAGTTCGAACCCCTGAGACAGTTGCTCTGTAAAGAGTTGTAGAATCAGCTTCTGTTTGCAATCTGACGGATAAAGATGTAAAAAGAGGCGGTACTTCTTCTATTTTAGCAATGGCCAAATGGGGATCCAAAATAATTTGGGCAGTTAAAGGGTTGATTGGTTTAGAAAATTGTAAAAAAAGATCTTTTTTACCGAGGATATAACTATATAAAAGTTTCGGAAGAGTAGATTCTTGTACTATTTCTTTTATCGAATTGGGTTTACCCGGTGTTCCACCTTTCGGATCTATACTGGCATTCCAGTTTTCAGAAAAATCACATGGGAATCGGATATCTTTCATTTCTAGACTCCATCCCCCTTCTTCTTTTAGTTCGTTTTTATACCAGTTTTTAGACCATACCAGCCCATGAATCAACTTGCCCGATCCTGAGTAAAGCATTAGGCTGTCACCATCATTATTCAAAGACGGGAAACTGGTTACCACTACTGTTTGTCCGTATGGTTGAAATGATGTGGCTGCAGACGCGCCACATAAGATTACCATACTATCTGGTTGTAAAATAATGTTCACATTGATCCTGCCTGTACTTGAACCTGTTTTGATCGTCCAGTTTCTTAATTGCACAGGCGCAGCAGATCGATTGCGTAATTCAATAAATTCAGAAGCCGGCAGGCCCCGGGATGGTGTAGGATCTGCAAATATTTCATGCAAAACCACATCATATCTCCCGGGATCCTGAGCTTCTGTACTCCAACTTAGTAAACAAAAACAAACTCCACTAACCCATCTCCACATAGTGTAAAAGTAACCTGCGGCCAGATGGCTACGAAAGTGAGGTCACGTCAATTCATCAGGAAAAAAACAAACGTATTTTGAGGATAACACCATTTCCTTGTCAATCTTATTTCAGATGATTTTTTTTGTAGTAAAAATGATGCTGATTATATTTGCTCATCATGTTCAGTAATAAACATACGAAACAGAGTAAGAAACGTTTCCGCATGGGGAAGGTTTAAGGAATGTTTGTATGTATAACATAAATTTCCGGCCTTCCATGTGAAGGCCTTTTTTTTAACCATAAATCAAACCAAACGACAGACCATGAAAGTTGCAGTTGTGGGCGCTACCGGCCTTGTAGGTACCAAGATGTTACAAGTACTTGCAGAAAGAAATTTTCCTGTTGATGAACTTATTCCTGTTGCATCAGCAGCATCAGTAGGAAAAGAAGTAGAATTCAAAGGAGAAAAATATAAGGTAGTTACCGCTGCAGATGCCATCGCGTTAAAACCAAACGTAGCCATATTTTCAGCAGGTGGATCTACCTCTTTGGAATGGGCTCCTCCATTTGCCGCTGCAGGGATTACCGTTATCGATAATTCATCTGCCTGGCGTATGGACCCTACTAAAAAACTGGTAGTGCCGGAGATCAATGCCGACGCCTTAACTCTGGAAGATAAGATTATTGCCAATCCAAATTGTTCTACCATTCAAATGGTAGTGGCATTGAACCCATTACATAAGCGGTATAAAATAAAGCGAATTGTAGTTTCAACATATCAAAGTGTTACGGGTACCGGTAAGAAAGCAGTTGACCAGTTGATGGGAGAGCGTGCCAAAGCTGTGAAGGGTAGTGATAATGACTATCCGATGGCATATAAATATCCCATTGATCTTAACGTTATACCACAGATCGATGTGTTCCTAGAAAATGGTTATACCAAAGAAGAGATGAAGATGGTAAAGGAAACGAATAAGATCATGCGTGATGACTCCATTCGTGTAACGGCTACAACCGTTCGTATTCCGGTAATGGGCGGTCATAGTGAAAGTGTGAACGTAGAATTTGAAAAGGATTTTGATCTGGCAGAAGTGAAGCAATTGCTTGCCTCTGCTCCTGGTGTTGTATTAGTAGATGATCCTGAAGCGGCTCAATATCCTATGCCAAAGGATGCGCATGAACGCGATGAAGTGTTTGTAGGTCGTTTACGAAGAGATGAATCCCAGCAACATACATTGAATATGTGGATCGTTTCTGATAATCTGAGAAAAGGGGCTGCAACAAATGCCGTTCAGATTGCAGAGTATTTACTATCAAAGGGGATGCTTTAAGATCTGCTCAACCGCAGATTAGTCATGCTGCGATATCTTTACGTTGACACTCCACCCATTATCTTAATGCCTGAAATGTTTTGTTGCATTCAGGCATTATTTTTTGATCATTTCTAAAAACTCTCTCTCTGTAATAATCCGAATATTCGCGATCTTCTTTGCCTTTTCCAATTTCGAACCTGCATCTTCCCCTACAATAAGATAATTCAGCTTCGTGCTAACACCTCCTAATATCTTTCCCCCATTTTTTTCTACTAATGCTTCTGCTTCCGTACGCTTCAGTTCAGTAAGTGTACCTGTAAACAAAAAGGTTAGTCCTCCTAATTGTCCATCTCCCGAAACTTGCTGTCGGATATTTTTTAAATTAACGCCCAATTCTTCAAGCAGTTTGAGCATGTTGATGTTGTCATCGTTATGAAAGAACTGGTATATACTTTCAGCCACTTTGATTCCAACATCTTCCAGTTCCAGCAGACTTTCTTTTTCATATTTCGAGTATTCCAGCATATGCTCCACATGATTGGCTAACACTTTTGCTGTCGTTTCACCAACATATCGAATACCCATCGCATTCATCAATCGATGTAAGGGTTGCGCTTTTGATTTTTCAATGGCTTCTTTTAAATTCTGAAGTGATCGTTCACCAAATCCTTCCAACGATCGGATTTGATCATAAGGCAATTGATAAATGCCTGGAATATCTTTCAAGAATCCCAGTTCATAGAACTTACGAATATTGGCTTCGCCTAAACCACGTATGTCCATCGCATCTTTTGACGTGAAGTGGATGATACGTTCAACAACCTGTGCAGGGCAATTGATATTGGTACAGCGCCACACTGCTTCTTCTTCGGGTTTCACTAATTCGTCATGACAAGCCGGGCAATATTTAGGGAAATCTATATTTTGTTCCTGACCGGTTCTAACATCGGTCAGCGCTTTCACGATATACGGAATAACATCTCCCGCTCTTTCTACTAATACCTGATCACCGATCATGATATCCCGCTCTCGAATAAATTCTTCGTTGTGTAAAGAAATAGAGCTTACGGTTACACCACCAATGGGTACCGGTTCGATCTTTGCCACGGGCGTAACACTTCCGGTACGTCCAACTTGAAATTCAACAGCGCGCAAGCGGCTTGTAGCCTGCCTTGCCTTGAACTTAAAAGCAATCGCCCAGCGAGGATGATGGGTGGTCATACCCAGTTTATCATGAATTTCCAGGTTGTTTACTTTCACCACCATCCCATCGATCTCATAGGGTAGATCATCTCTTTTGGCTTCATATTCCTGACAATAGTGAATGACCTCATCAATACCCTTACAAACTTTTTTTTCTTTATGCGGACTTCGTAACCCAAGTTCCCAAAGCATATCTAATGAACCAGAATGGGTGTGTAATACTGAGGAGGTATGTTGGCCATCTGAAGTGATCAGATCACTGATATGATATAAAAAAGCTTCGAGCGAACGCTTGCTTACTTCTTTAGGATCTTTTATGCGCAAGGCTCCTGATGCAGCATTTCTTGGATTGGCAAGTGGAGGAAGATGTTGAGCAAGTAATGTTTCATTGTATTTGTGAAAACTTTCTTTATTCATCATGACCTCACCGCGGATTTCTACTTGCTTGATGCCATGTGCCGAAAATTTTGCCGATAAGGGAATCGAACGGATTTGTTTTAGGTTGATGGTGATCTCTTCACCCTCTACACCATCTCCACGAGTTGCTCCCCGAACCAGTTTATCATCCTCGTAAATCAGTGAAATACCTGCACCATCAAATTTTGGTTCAACACAATATTCGATATCTGAAAGCCCGGAAAGTTCTTTTGCTTTTCTGTCGAAGTCTCTAAGATCATCTGCATTATAAGAGTTCTCAAGCGAGAGCATGGGTACCAAATGTTGTACCACGGGGAACTGTGTTGTCAATCCCTTTGCTACACGTTGAGTAGGAGAATCTGAAGCAATTAAAGAAGGATTATTTTTTTCCAGTTTTTCCAATGCGGTAAATAAAACATCATATTCTTTATCGGAGATCAAGGGATCGCTTAAGATATAATATCTGTATTCATGAAATCGCAATACATCCCGCAACAATTCAATATCTTTTTCTTCTATTGAAGCAAGAGATAATAATCTGAAGGAAGCTTCCTGTAAGCGAATGGTTTCTTCACTATTGAACATGTTGTAAAATTAGCAAATGATTTCAAGGCTTTATTAAACAGAATGAAGTAAATGCTTGAATTGTGTATCTTGGCCAAATCAAAATGGTTGAAAACATGGCAAGTGTTCGCAAAAAACCAAATATCAATACCTCTCCTGTTGACATTAGTAAGTATTTTGGTTACGCAGTATCTGTGGATTGCGTCATCTTTGGTTTTGATGAAAACACCTTAAAGGTTTTACTGATAAAAAGTGATTTACCTGAGTTCAGGGATGAATGGTCTTTACTTGGGGATCTTGTAGGATTGAATGAAGATCTGGATTCAGCATCGTATAGAGTATTAAAAGAAAGGACAGGATTGAAAGATGTATATCTCGAACAGGTGCATACCTTTAGTGCTATTGATCGTCACCCAGCTGGTAGGGTAGTTTCTACTGCTTATTTTTCCTTAGTGAATGTTCAGCATTACCATTTATCCAAAAAAGATCATGAGTTGCATTGGCATCCTGTGGAAGAGATCAGGCATATGGCATTTGACCATAAGCTGATTCTGGATACTTGTTTGAATCGATTAAAGGAAAAGGTGAAGACGGAACCGATCATTTTTAATCTGTTGGAAAAAAAGTTCTCCCTGCGGCAGTTACAATATTTATATGAAGCTGTTCTTGGGATTAAGCTGGACCGCAGAAACTTTAGAAAGAAGCTTTTTGCTACTGGATTTATTACCGACATTAATGAAATGGAGGAAAATGTTCCCCACAGGCCAGGCAAGCTTTATACCTTCAACTATTCCAAATACAAGGAAGGATCTAAGAAGAATATTGTAGCAATTGACTTCTAAGGTTAGCACTAAACCATTCGTGCATAAAATTTGTATAATCAGCACCATTGATTTGTTGTAGATTTTATTGTTTATGGTTAAACGTTTTAGCAGTTACATTTAGTTACACGTTTATTATAAATATGTAGGATTTACATAATTTGTCTTTTGATTTAATAATTAAACACTGTTTATGACCCAAAAACGCTTGCTGCCAGCTTTGCTGATTACGCTATTGTTGGCATTACAGACTTTCGCTCAGCAAAAAACCATTACGGGTAGGGTAACAGACAACACAGGTGCCCCAGTATCTGGTGCAACGGTATCCGTTAAAGGGACAACTGTGGCTACACAAACTTCAGCTGATGGTTCCTATCGGTTGAACGTACCCTCAAATGCTACCACGCTTGTGGTTACTTCCGTTGGATTTACTGCTGTAGAGGCTTCCATCAGCGGTTCAACTGTTGATGTGACTATCCAATCTTCACAATCTTCCATGAATGAAGTGGTTGTGGTAGGTTATGGAACGGCCAGAAAAAGAGATCTTACTGGTGCGGTGGCATCAGTAAAGGCCAAGGATTTCAACCAGGGTGTGTTTCCTGCGCCAGATGCCCTTATACAAGGTAAAGTGGCTGGTGTTCAGGTAATCAATAACTCAGGTGCTCCGGGCGGATCTTCTACGATCCGTATCCGTGGTATTTCTTCTATCCGTTCTGGGAACACTCCACTGATCGTTGTTGATGGAATTCCATTATCCAACTCAAGCTCTCAACCGGGCTTGGATAACGCCTTTGGTGGTGCTCAGGGGGATAACCCATTGAACTTTATCAATCCGAATGATATTGCGTCTATGGATGTGTTGAAAGATGCCTCTGCAACCGCAATATTTGGTTCTCGTGGTGCTAATGGTGTGATTGTAATCACTACCAAGAAAGGATCTTCAGGCGCGCCCAAGATTGAATTCAATGCGCAAACCGGAGCCAGTTCTTTATTAAAGAGAATAGATGTTCTGGACGCAACGGCTTTCCGTGCAGCACTTAAAACCTATGGCCTAACCTCAGGCGATTATGGTGGAAATGTTGACGCATTAGATGCTATCCTGCGTACAGGTTATACTCAAAATTATAATATGGCCATCAGTGGCGGTAATGAGAACGGTCGTTATCGTATATCTGCTGGTTATTTGGATCAACAAGGTATTATTAAGGAAAGCGGATTCAAGAAGATCTCTACTTCGTTCACTGGATCTTATCGTTTCCTTGATAGTAAAAACCTTGGTTTGGATTACAACATTCTCTATACCAATACCACAACTGATGGAGCTCCTATCGGTCGTAACTCTGGTTTCCAGGGAAGCTTGATCGGTCAGGCTTTACAGTGGAATCCAACCCATCCGTTGTATAAACCAGATGGATCTATCTGGGTTAATAATCAGTTAGGGGCTACTACGATCAATCCATTGGCTGCTTTAGCTGCACATTCAGATCGTACAGCTTTGAACAATATTATCGCCAGTATCTCTCCTAGCTACAAGATTCTACCCAATTTGGAATATCGTATGTTATATGCGATGAACTATAGCCAGGCAGAGCGTCGTTCACAGATTAGAAACTGGTTGAACTTCACAGGTAATCTTGGTTCTGCACAGATCGGTAACAACCGTCAGGTAAACCAAACATTGAGCCATACTGTATCTTATACTCCACAGATCACAAAAGATATTGCGTTGAATGCAGTTGTTGGTTATGAGTATTTGAAGTATGACTACAAAGGAAGCGGTATGTCTTCAAATCGTTTCTTTGATTATCCAAGTTTGAACTATTTCGATTACATGCAAAATGCTCCTGCAGCAGATCGTGGTATATATTCATTTGCCAGTCCAATATCTGAATTGCAATCCTATTTTGCTCGTGCCACTTTCAGTTTTGGTGATCGTTTCTTGTTGACCGGAACATTCCGTGCGGATGGATCTTCTAAATTTGGTGCTAATAACCGTTATGGTTATTTCCCATCAATTGCAGCTGCTTGGAATCTGATGAATGAAAGTTTCATGAAGGATAATAAGTTATTCAGCACATTGAAACTTCGTGCGAGCTATGGTCAAACCGGTAATCAGGAGTTCCCAAGTGGTGTGGCTATTCGTCGTGTAAGCATCGGTATCAATGATAACTCTAATGTGATCAATTTCGAAAACCCGGATATCAAGTGGGAAACCAATACTATGACGAACGTAGGTTTGGATTTCGGATTATCTGATAACAGAATCACTGGTGCTATTGATTGGTTTAACAGAGAGACTCAAAATCCGATCTTTGAAGCAAACGTAGTTGCCCCTGGTCCAGAATCTGGACGTATCTGGCAGAACCTTTCTGGTGCTACAGTAAAGAATAGCGGTTTGGAATTGTCACTGAATGTTGCGGTTATCCGTAAAGATGAATTGACTTGGAATATTGGTGGTAACATCGCCTTCTTAGATAACGAAGTACAAGGATTGAAAGGTTCTTATCAAACCGGTGAGATCAATGGTCAGGGTGCATCCGGTGCGACCTCTCAATTGATTGTTGCTGGTCAGCCACTGAACGTATTCTATCTTCGCCGTTGGGAAGGAATAAACAAAACAACTGGTCAGAGCCAGTATGCAGAGAATGAGAAATTATTCTATTCCGGTTCTCCAAACCCAACTCGTTTATATGGTATTTCAACAGATGTAACCTGGAAAAAGCTTTTCGCTTCTGCTAACTTCAATGGTGCAGCTGGTCATCTTTTGTACAACAATACCGCTAACACGGTCATTAACGTTGGTAACCTCGGTCCTCGTAATATCTCTTCAGATATACCAGGTACTGGTGAGTCATTATCTAATCCGATTGCTCCTTCTACTCGTTTCCTCGAGAAAGGTGATTATCTGAAATTAGCGAATATGACTATTGGATACAGACTTGGAAATGTAAGTAAAGCATTCCGTAACATGTCTGTAACCTTAACCGGACAGAATCTTTTAGTACTCACCAAGTTCAAAGGATTCGATCCAGAGGTTAACGTTGATAAAAATGTAAATGGAATTCCTTCTGCTGGTATTGAGTACATTCCTTATCCATCAGCAAGAACAATATTGTTGGGCGTATCCTTTGGCTTATAAAATCATCAAATAAGATATATTATGCGATATATTAAATCTTTAACAATAGTACTTGGTGTTGCAGTAGCAGCTTCTTGTACTAAACTGGAGGAAGTTCAGCGTGATACTGTGAACTTTCAGAAAGCAACATCCTCCGGTCTTCTTCAGGGTGCCTATAACACCCTGAATGGTCTGCAAACGCAAGATCTGATCTGGGCATTGGAAGAACATTCTTCTGATGAAGCACTCGGGCCAACACGTGGTCCAGACTGGGATGATAACGGAGTATGGCGTGTGATTCATAGCCACCAGTGGGATGCTGATCACAGTGTAGTTCGTAATTCATTCAACTCACTGTTAACCGCTCAGTTCTCTGCAACAGCTGTATTAGAGCAATCTCCTACAGCCCAGGAAGCTGCTGAAGCCCGCTTCATCCGTGCATTGTCTATGTTCCTGGTGTTGGATCTGTATGATCAGGTTCCTTACCGTGAGGATCTGAAAGATCTGAAAGCACTGCCTACAACGCTTAAGGGAACAGCTGCTGCGGATAAGATCATTTCAGAATTGAATGCGATCATTAACGATCTGCCTAATAATACGAACATCATCAAAGCTAATAAGGATGCTGCTCGTGTATTATTGATGAAGACTTTCCTGAATAAAGGAACATATGCCAATCGTGCTGCGCCAAGTTTCCCTGCGGGAGATATGGATCAGGTGATTGCATTGGCTGATCAGATCATTAACAATACCAGCAAATACAGCCTAGCTGATAATTTCTTCACCAACTTTGCTCCAAACAATAGCTCAGCATCTAAAGAGTTGATCTATGCTTTGGAAAATACTGTAGGTGTTCGTGGTGGTAACAACCGCTTCCACTGGTTCTGTACGTTACACTACAACCAAAGACCAAGTGGTTGGAATGGTTTCACTACACTGGCTGATTTCTACGATAAGTTTGAAGCAGCTGATAAGCGTCGTAATGCTGCTTATCCAGGCGTAACGGATGTAACGGGTTTACGTGTTGGTATGTTGGAAGGTCAGCAGTTTGATGAAAAAGGTACTGCACTGAAAGATCGTAAAGGAAATAACCTGGCGTTCACTCGTGCTGTTGCTTTGAAAGAAACCGGAAACAACCTGGAGATAACCGGTATTCGTGTAGTAAAATATCCACCTGATTTCGCTCAGGGTATCGATGGTAACGCAGAAAACGAGTATGTAATCTTCCGTTTAGCTGATGTTATGTTGATGAAAGCCGAGGCATTGTTCCGTAAAGGATCAACTGCACAGGCACTTACCATTGTAAATGATTTGCGTGCTAAGCGTGGTGCAACGGCACTTACTTCGCTGACCGCACAATCCCTTCTTGATGAGCGTGGACGTGAAATGTACTGGGAAGGATGGAGAAGAAACGACTTAGTTCGTTTCGGAAAATTCCTTGATCCTGTTGGTCCAACCCGTTCTACAAAATCTGGTACTGAAAGATTAATATTCCCTATTCCTAACCAACAGTTAGCTGTAAATCCAAACTTACAGCAAAACCCTGGTTACTAATTGGATTATTGTAACTTAGCTAAGAGAAGGTCAATGTTATGTTGACCTTCTCTTTTTTCTGCTATATGCGTAAGATCCTATATTTTCTTTTGTTGCTGATCATAGCATGTGATCAAAAGGATTCTGCATCATCTGCTCTTTTTGAAAAGCAGGAGAATAGTGGTATCGTATTTTCCAATACTATTTCCAATAGCCGCGATTTCAATATTTTCAGTTATCGTAATTTTTATAACGGTGCTGGCGTTGCCACGGGAGATATCAATAACGATGGTCTGGTTGATATTTTCTTTACGGCTAATATGGGCCCGAATAAACTCTATCTGAATAAGGGTAATTTTCAATTTGAGGATATTTCTGAAAAAGCTGGTTTCACCGATAAAAAACAATGGAGTACAGGGGTAGTCATGGTCGATATCAATCATGATAACCTTTTAGATATCTACGTATGTAATGCCGGTTATCAACCTGGTGTGGGTTTGGAAAATCAACTCTGGATCAATAAAGGAAATTTAACCTTTGAAGAAAAAGCAGCTGAGTATGGATTAAATGATGATGGCTTCACTACGCATGCTGCATTTTTTGATTACGATCTGGATGGAGATCTCGATGCCTATATCTTAAATAATAGCTTCATACCCGTTAATACCCTTAATTATTCCAATAAGCGCGATCTCCGCGCAAAAGATTGGCCGGTGGCTGATTTCTTAAAAGGGGGTGGCGATAAATTATTACGCAACGACAATGGTAAATTTGTTGATGTCAGCGAACAGGCAAATATTTATGGAAGCCTGATCGGATTTGGATTGGGAGTAACGGTTGGCGATGTCAACCATGATCAATATCCCGATATCTATGTGTCGAATGATTTTTTTGAACGTGACTATCTATACATCAATCAAAAAAATGGCACATTCAAAGAAGAGCTAGAAACCAGAATAGGTCATCTCAGCCATTCCTCAATGGGTGCAGATATGGCAGATATCAATAACGATGGACATCAGGATGTATTTGTAACGGAAATGCTTCCTGATGATGATTTTCGACTGAAAACAACGACCTCATTTGAGCATGTGGATGTTCAACGATTTAAAGTGAAATCGGGGTTCTATCATCAGTACATGCAAAACACATTGCAATTAAACCGTGGTGATGGAACGTTTCAGGAGATCGCCCATTATGCAGGAGTGGCAGCTTCCGATTGGAGCTGGGGCGCATTGATGTTCGATGCAGATAGTGATGGCTATAATGATCTCTATGTGTGTAATGGCATTTATAATGACGTCACCGATCAGGATTTTATTGATTTTTTTGCGAATGATGTGGTACAGCGTATGGTGATGACTGGTCAAAAAGAAGAGATCGATGAGATCATCAAGAAAATGCCTTCTGTTCCAATCAGTAATAAAATGTTTCGGAATAAAGGGGCACTTCAATTCGAAGAAGTAGGAGTGAAGTGGGGACTCGGAGACAAAACATTTTCAAATGGGGCTTCCTATGCTGACTTAGATAACGATGGAGATCTAGATCTGATCGTTAGTAATGTGAATCAACCTGCATTGATTTATAAGAATACGGCTAAAGAAAAATTAAAGCATCATCACCTTAGTGTTAAGTTAATCGGTAAAGATAAAAACACGAAAGCAATTGGTAGTCGTGTAACCGTTTTTGCCGGAGGAAAGTCATTCATGAAAGAATTGATTCCGACAAGAGGTTTTCAGTCTTCGGTTGATTATACGATGGTATTTGGTTTAGGCAATCAATCCAAAATAGATTCAGTGGAGATTATTTGGCCAGATAGACTACGCTCCATTCTGAAATCAGTTAAAGCCGACACAGTACTATCTGTTGATCAAAAAAATAGCATATCCCTTCCAGCATCAGCACCTGTTCCAGCTGATGTTTTATTGAATGTTAAATCCGTTTCTTTTGATGCCCATGAAGAAGATGATCAGGTTGATTTTTACATGGAACGTAATATCCCACGTATGTTATCCAGGATCGGCCCCCGTGCAGCAGTTGCCGATGTCAACGGAGATGGGAAAGAGGATGTTTATATAAATGGGACATTGAAAAAGCCGGGTAGATTATATCTGGGAGTTGCAGCCGGATTTACATCAACCGATGTATTTGAAAATGAATTGAAGGGTTATGAAGATATCACTGCTTTATTTCTAGATGCAGATAAAGATGGAGATCAGGATCTATTTCTTGGAGCCGGTGGCAATCATCGCGCCTCTTACGCACGAGAAAATCAGAATCGATTGTATCTCAATGATGGTAAAGGTAAGTTTCAACGATCTTTGGATTCGTTACCAAAGAATATGGGAAATACGGCAGTACTGATCTCATTCGATTTCGATAGTGATGGCGATCAGGATGTATTTTCCGGTTCGTGCAGTATGCCCGTTAATTACGGTGCCATTCCAAGGAGTATGATCTATGTGAATAATGGGAAAGGTAAATATACCGCTATGACGCCTGCACAATATGGAGGCTTGGATACAGCAGGTATGATCACTGGTGCCGTATGGAATGCGAATGCGAAAGAACTTACTATAGTAGGAGAATGGATGGCGCCTAAGATATATAAATATGTTAATGGAACATTCAAAGAAAGTTCAACCAATCTTACTAACCTTTTTGGTTGGTGGCAATCGGTAGCCTCATCCGATCTTGATGGGGATGGAGATGAAGACCTGGTTATAGGAAACATTGGCCAGAATTTTTATTTGCATGCTAGTGAGAAAGAGCCGGTTAAATTATGGATCAACTCATTCAGCAATAATCTCATTCCCGAAAAAATACTTACCCGAACCATTAATAGTAGGGATATGCCGGTTTTTTTAAAACGGGAAGTGACCGATCAGATTCCCATTTTGAAGAAAGAAAGTTTGCGACACCAGGAATTTGCCACCAAATCCATTCAGGATTTATTTGATAAAGACATAATGAACCAGAGTGAATTAAGAATGTTTAATTATATGTCTTCTGTTATTGCCTGGAATGAAGGGAATGGGAAATATAGCATCCAGGCATTACCCGTATCTGTTCAATTGTCTTCTATGAATGCGATCTTACTTTCAGATATTAATGGAGATGGAAGAAAAGATATTATAGCTGGAGGAAATATGTATGGATTTCAACCGCAGTTTTCAAGAATAGATGCAAGTTATGGCACCGTATTGATCAATAAAGGGAATCGTAACTGGGAAGACAAGTCTCTTCAATTGCACATTACAGGCGAGGTAAGGTCTATTATTCAGCTTCGGAACGATTACCTGTTTTTGCGGAATAATGATTTTCCAGTGTTATATAGTAGGAAACTAAAATGAGAATACATCATCTACTAACATATTTGTTTATTGTTGTACTCATGATGTCCTGTGGTAAAATGGAACAGGATGTTTATTTATTCGATCTGTTGGGTCCGGAACAAACTGGTATTCAGTTCACCAATAAGCTTACCCCGCGTGGAGATCTGAATATGCTCAAGTATATGTATTTCTATAATGGAGCTGGAGTGGCTACCGGTGATTGGAATAATGATGGGAAGATCGATATTTTTTTTACTGCCAATCAGATGCAAAATCGTCTCTATCTTAATAAAGGAGATTTGCAATTTGAAGATATTACGAAAACATCAGGTATTCCAGATGATGGCGGATGGTCGAATGGCGTGAGTGTGGTAGATATAAATAATGATGGCCGATTAGATTTGTATGTGTGCAGAGTAGGTAATTATGCTTCATTAAAAAGCAGGAATCAATTACTAGTCTGTACGGGAATAGATGAACAAGGTATTCCGCACTATGAAGATCAAGCCATTCAGTATGGGTTAGATTTTTCCGGGTTCAGTACACAAGCAGCATTCTTTGATTACGATCTTGATGGTGATCTAGATATGTACCTGATGAACCATTCGCTTCGCTATAATAGTACGTTCCAGCCAAGAGAAAAATTGATGAATACCTACGATTCATTATCGGGGGATCGTATGTACCGAAATGATAAGGGTTATTTTACAGATGTTACCAGAGCCAGTGGAATTAATAGTTCTGCCATCGGTTACGGATTAGGAATTACCATTTCCGATATTAATTATGATGGGTATCCGGATGTTTATATTGCCAATGATTTTCATGAGAATGATTATCTCTATATAAATCAAAAAGATGGATCATTCAAGGATGAACTTTCAGAGCGTATAGATCATACCAGTCAGTTTTCTATGGGGGTGGATATTGCGGATGTCAACAATGATGCACATCCAGATATTATAACCCTGGATATGCTTCCTGAAGACCCGTATATTCTCAAACGTTCTTTAGGAGAAGATGAATATAATCTCTATAAAATGAAACTGCGTTATGGGTATGCACAGCAATATACCCGTAATCAACTTCAGCTAAACAGGGGTGATGGAACCTTTAGTGAAATTGGTTTTTATTCCGGAATTGCGGCAAGTGATTGGTCATGGGCTTCTTTGTGGATGGATTTTGATCACGACGGACAACGTGATCTTTTTATTTCAAATGGTATTCCCAGGCGATTGAATGACATCGACTATGTAAATTATATTTCAAATGATGTGATGCAGGAAAGGATCAGAAGTGATAAGATGGATATAAAAGATTTTGCTTTCCTTGAAAAATTTCCCCAGATCAAGCTAGAAAATAAATTTTTCGTGAATAAAGGGAAGGCATCTTTTACTGATGCCAGTTTACAAATTCGAAATAACCGATCAAGTTTTTCCAATGGATCGGCTTATGCTGATTTTGATAATGACGGCGATCTTGATGTAGTCGTGAATAATATTGATGATCCGGCTTATATCTATCGGAATAACAGCAATGATAAACGATATATAAGTGTTCAGATGAGAGGCGATACATCCAATCTACGAGCGATAGGTGCTAAACTTGTAGTTTTTTGCGGTACTGAAAAACTTATCGCGGATAAATATCCCGTGAAAGGATTTCAGTCGAGCATGGAAGTCCCACTTCAATTAGGTTTAGGAAATCGACATCCAGATTCCATTTGGTTCATTTGGCCAGATTTGCGGTATCAAAAATTAGATACAGCAAAACGTGATTTTGCTATTCAATATTCAAAAGGGTTACCAAAAGTGGATCTTAATTTGATCTACAAAAATGAACCCCTTCCTTTTATCGATCTTGCTGTAGATCGCGGTCTGCATTATGTTCATGAAGAGAATGATTATGTAGAATTCAATCGCGAACCACTTCTTCCCTTCATGTTATCGATGGAGGGTCCAGCACTGGCGGTTGGGGATATGAATAACGATGGATTAGACGATGTATTTTTTGGTTCATCAAGAGGAAATCGCTCCGCATTATATCTTCAGGATGCACAGGGTAAATTCTTTTCAGCATTTACGGATATCTTTCAGGCGGATAGTTTATTTGAAGATATAGATGCCTTATGGTCAGATATAAACCGGGATGGATATAAAGATTTGATCGTTGCAGGTTCAGGAAATGAATATTATGGAGCAGACACGTTAATGCATCCGCGTGTTTATGTAAACGATGGCGGCAAACGGTTGATCCGAAAAGGAAGGATCACGGGTATTCAGTTTACTGTTTCTTGTTTGCGTAGTGCTGATATAAATGGTGATGGTGTTGATGATTTGTTTATAGGCAGCCGGACAAAAACATTCGGATATGGAACGATTCCTGAATCATATCTATTGCTGAATGATGGGAAAGGGAATTTTGTAGATGTGACCGATACGTGGATGCCTGGATTGAAGCAGTTAGGTATGGTAAAAGATGCTGTATGGGTAGATCTTGATGGAGATAAAGATCTGGATCTGGCTATAGCCTTGGAATGGGGCGGAGTAGAGGGTTTCATTCGTGAGGGGAATGGTTTTCAGAAAAAACCAATTAGTGTAAAAAAGGGATGGTGGAATACGATAAAGGCAGTGGATTTAGATCGTGATGGTGATCAAGATCTTTTACTGGGCAATCAGGGGGAGAACAGCAGGATTCGTCCGACTATAGCTGAGCCAGTTCGCATGTATTATGATGATGTGGATGGTAATGGCCTAAAAGAACATTTGGTCACTTATTATCTAAAAGGGCAAGAGATTCCATTCGCAGGCAAAGGAGAATTGGATAAGCAGATCCCATCTTTAAAGAAAACATTTTTGTATGCCGGTGATTATGCCAAAGCAGATGTGCGACAGATCTTTGGTAGCGACAAGCTAAATAAAGCAAAGCAATTCACTGCTGAAACTTTTTCGCATATCTGTTTGTTAAATAGAGGCAAAATGAATTTCGAAGAACAGACTTTGCCCTATTTTACCCAGTGGAGTTGTTATCGGGATTTTTTGATTTTCGACTACAATGCAGATGGTTTGAATGATATAATGCCTGGGGGTAATTTCTATGGAGATGCTATTGCGATGGGCAGAAATGATGCCGAGCATGGATCAGTTTGGTTGAATAAGGGAAATGGAAACTGGGAATTAACGTTACTTCCCAGCGGGATGTTGAGCGGACAAGTACGACGCTTGCAGAAAATAAGAATGGCTGGAGGTGTTGAAGGGATCATTGGGGTACGCAATGGAGGTAAAATTAGTTTATTGATAAAAAAATAGACAACAAGATGAAGCGATTTGGTTGGATCGTTATTTTACTGATTTTGATTGGATCATACTTTTTACTGAATAGAACATTTGAGCAAACCTATTCGGTTAGTGTAGAGTTGCCTGTATTAAAGGCTGTAGAATATTTTGGCGATACAACAAGAGTAGGGAATTGGATGATACCTTTTTTAGGAAAAGAATTTGATAAAGGCAAATTGGTGCGTGAGCAAGATACACTTGTTATAGAAGACCGAACTGTTTTTGATATTTCCTTCAAACGCGGTCAGTTTCCGTTTACAATCAGTGTACTCCCCGACAAAGATTCTGCTAATCGTTCTTATTTTTTGCTGACCTATAGAACTACCATTTTGGATATGTTCCGAAATAGTCAATTTGCTAATGATGCAAGATCATCGTTGGATTCATTAAAGCAATATATCAATAGTCCGAAAAAATTATATGGATATGAAGTGCGTGGCGAGTTGGTAGTCGATACCGCTTTCTTATTTTCCTCAACGAAAATTTTACGAGCAGATTTCGCTAAGGAGAGTCAAGCATTATTTGAGATGTTGATTGCTGAGGCAAACAAACGAAATGCAGGATACAATGGTGTTCGTATTTTTCATTTTATAGATAATGATAGCTTACACAGAACCATTTATGCCGGAGTAGGCATAGTGAATAGAGTAGAGACAAAGCCCGAAGAGAAGGTTCAATATAAAATGATGCCTTATCAGCGGAATTTATTAGTTGTAGATTTTGAGGGTGAATATGATAAAATAACATCAGCCTACACCGCTTTGGAGCAATTCAAAGCCGATTATCGTTATGTAAGTATGGCCATTCCTTTTCATAAGTATCTGGATCCAGGTTTTGGTTTTTCAGGAAACCAGAGGGTTCGGATGAAAGTGTGTTATCCTGTTTTTTGACCTACTATTACTAGAGTAGATTAAAAATCTGTCAAAATTTTTATTGAAAATCAATTCGTTACAAAGGTGCTTTTAAAAATTCTTTGATTTTTTGTCTTTTTAGAGGGGTATATCGCCTACCTTTGCCGACCCATAAGGGACCTGCCGGGATGGCGGTAGAATATTAAACCCCTCGCGAGAGGAAAAAAAATCAAGATGAGTAAATTACATTTCACCACAAAGCATGCAAATGCAGCTTCCGTACAACGTAAATGGCACGTTGTTGACGGGACCAATCAAACTGTGGGGCGCATGTGTAGTAAGATCGCTGCGGTTTTACGCGGTAAGAACAAAGCTTATTATACGCCTCATGTGGATTGCGGAGACTTCGTTATTGTAATCAACGCGGACAAGGTTAAGTTCACTGGAAACAAGCTTGACGACAAGGAGTACCAGACATTCTCTGGATATCCTGGAGGTCAGAAAGCAGAAACAGCAAAAGAACTGTTGAAGCGTCGTCCTGATGCGGTTATTGAGCGTGCAGTAAAAGGCATGTTACCTAAGAATCGTTTAGGTCGTAAGATGATCAAAAAGTTATTTGTGTATGCTGGTGCGGAACATCCACACACAGCGCAGCAACCTGCTGAACTTAAATTTTAAAACTGTCCAAACAATTTATAATGGAAAAGCAAAAAAACGCAGTTGGTCGTCGTAAAGAAGCGGTAGCACGCGTATTCATCCAGAGAGGTGAAGGCAAGATCACCGTTAACGACCTTGATTATAAAGTTTATTTCCCACAGGTATATCTTCAGAATCAGGTGGAACTTCCTTTGAAGACTGTTGAAGCTGTTGGCAAATACGATGTAGTAGTAAATGCTGCCGGTGGCGGTAAAAAAGGACAGGCTGAAGCTATCAAGTTGGGTGTTGCCCGCGTATTGGTAGAGCTGAGTGCCGAGTTGAAACCCGCTTTAAAGGCTGCAGGTTTATTAACGCGCGATCCACGTGGAGTAGAGCGTAAGAAGCCAGGTCGTAAGAAAGCACGTAGAAGCTATCAGTTCAGTAAACGTTAATCACCCAATTGTTCAACATTATTATACAGAAATACAATGGAAAATAACACTTCGTTACAACAACAATTACTGGAAGCCGGTGTACACTTTGGACACCTCCGTAAGAAGTGGAATCCTAAGATGCTCCCTTATATCTATGCAGAGAAAAAGGGTATTCACATCATCGACCTAAACAAAACGGTTGAGTGTCTTCAGGAAACTTCAGCAGCTTTAAAGAGCATTGCGAAGAGTGGAAAGAAGATCATGTTTGTGGGAACAAAAAAGCAGGCTAAGGAGATCATCACTGAGTGCGCTAAGCGCGTAAACATGCCTTTTGTTACCGAGCGTTGGTTAGGTGGTATGCTTACTAACTTCAACACTGTACGTAAGAGTGTGAAGAAGATGCAGAGCATCGAAAAAATGCTGGGTGATGGAAGTTTCGACAGCATCACGAAGAAAGAGCGTTTGACGCTTGCTCGTGACAAGGATAAAATGGAAAAAGTATTAGGTGGTATTGCTCAACTGGGCCGTGTACCTGCTGCTTTATTGATCTTCGATATCGGACATGAGCACATCGCTTTGGCTGAAGCTAAGCGTTTGGGTATTCAAACTTTCGGTATTGTGGATACCAACTGCGATCCTAATAAAGTAGATTTTGCTGTACCCGCAAACGATGATGCTACCAAGTCTATCGCTATCATCGCTAACTATATCACGGCTGCAATTGCAGAAGGTCTTGCTGAACGTCAGGCTGAAAAAGCGGATGAGGCAGAAGACACTGAAGATGTTCAGGATAAGGGTCAGCGTTTTGCTATCGAAGAAGAAGGTGGTGCAGAAGGTGAAAAGCGTGGAAAGGGCGGCGCTCCAAGGCGTAGAACGGGCGGTGCTGGTGGTGGACGTAAGCCTGCTGCAAAGAAGTAATCAATCCATTAATAACCGAAAAAGTTAAACAATATGTCACAAGTGACAATCACTGCGGCTGATATCAACAAATTGCGTCAATCAACTGGAGCAGGAATGATGGACTGCCGCAAAGCACTCACCGAAACAAATGGTGATTTTGAAGCTGCTATCGACTGGTTACGTAAGAAGGGACAGAAAGTTGCTGCTCTACGTGGCGACCGTGATGCTAGGGAAGGTGTTGTATTGGCAAAGACCACAGCGGACAACAAAACAGGTATTGCGCTTTGCTTGAGTTGCGAAACCGATTTCGTTAGTAAGAATGCGGACTTTGTTGCCTTTGCCCAGTCTATCATGGATGCTGCCATTGCGAACAATGTTACATCTGTTGATGAGTTGAATGCCGCATCTATAAATGGTGCTAAAATTGCGGATCTGGTTAACGATAAGTTAGCGAGTATTGGTGAGAAAATCGGCATCTCAAAATTCGAGCGTGTTGAAGCTGATTTTGTTGCCTCTTATATCCACGGTGCTAACCGCATGGGTGTATTAGTTGGATTGAATCAGCATGCATTGGATGCAGGAAAGGATATCGCTATGCAGATTGCTGCAATGAATCCTGTAGCTGTTGATGCTTCTTCAGTTGCTGCAGAAGTTGTAGAACGCGAAAAAGCCATTGTTACCGATCAGATTAAAGCGGATCCAAAGATGGCTGGTAAGCCTGATGAGATGATCGCTAAGATCGCAGAAGGTAAATTGAATGCTTTCTTTAAGGAAAATACATTACTTGCCCAGGCCTTTGTAAAAGATGGCAGCAAGAGCGTTGGAGAATACCTGAAATCAGTGAATGCTGATCTGAAAGTGTTATCATTCAAGCGCGTTGCCTTGGGTTAATCTTGGTAATCAATTTTTAAAAAGCCTCTGCTCTAGCAGGGGCTTTTTAGTTTATACAATGCCAATCTTCTATTTGATGAATTAGCTAATTTGCTAATTAGCCAATTCCTTATCTTTATGCCATGGAACCCATCTACAAACGCGTTTTACTGAAACTTTCAGGAGAATCATTAATGGGAAACAAAGGCTATGGCCTTGATCCTGCCGTTATGGAGCAATACGCCACTGAAATCAAATCCATAACAGATCTTGGTGTAGAAGTAGCTATTGTAATTGGTGGCGGAAATATCTATCGTGGAATGAATGAAGCCGATACGGGTATTGAACGTGCCCATGGAGATTATATGGGGATGTTAGCTACGGTGATAAATGGTATGGCTGTTCAGGCTATGCTCGAGAAAAAAGGATTATATACCCGATTGTTGAGTGCGATCAAAATGGAACAGATCGCAGAACCTTATATACGCCGACGTGCGATTCGACATGTAGAAAAAGGACGTGTGGTGATCTTTGGTGCAGGTACTGGAAATCCCTATTTTACCACCGATACAGCCGGCTCTCTTCGTGCTATTGAAATTGGTGCGAATGTTATTTTGAAAGGAACACGTGTAAATGGAATATATACAGCTGATCCAGAAAAAGATCCTAGTGCAGTTAAATATGAAGAGATCAGTTTTAAGGAATGTCTAGATAAGCAATTAAAGGTGATGGATATGACAGCATTCACACTATGCATGGAAAATAATCTGCCGATCATTGTTTTCGATATTAATGAGCCTGGAAATTTGAAGCGTGTGGTGATGGGTGAGAAGGTTGGAACGTTGGTTAAATAATTGGCTTACTCATGTTAGTCCATTAGACTATTCTTAATTATTATTATGTCCATCTCCGACATTAGACAAGAGTACATGCGCGAAAGCCTCTCTGAAGGCGATGTTGATCAGAATCCTTTTTTACAATTTGGAAGGTGGTGGAATGAAGCCCTGGGTGCTGAAATCATTGAGGTGAATGCTATGACACTAGCTACTGCAAATGCTGCAGGCAAGCCTTCTGCCCGTATCGTTCTATTAAAAGGTTACGACGAAAAAGGATTTGTATTTTTTTCGAATTATCAAAGTCGAAAAGGGCAAGAAATTGAAGAGAATGCCCAGGCTACATTATTATTTTTCTGGAAAGAACTAGAGCGTCAGGTTCGTATTGAAGGTAAGATAGAAAAGATCTCTGCTGAGGAGAGCGATGAATATTTTCATTCCCGTCCTGAAGGTAGCCGAATAGGAGCTTGGTCATCACCTCAAAGTCAGGTGATCAAAGACAGATCTATTATTGAAGACAATGTACGGCATTACACAGAGATGTTTGCCGGTAGTGCTATTCCTCGCCCGGAACATTGGGGAGGGTATAGAGTAATTCCTGAGGCGATTGAATTCTGGCAGGGAAGACCAAGCCGATTACACGATCGAATTCTTTATACCGCTGAAAATCAAGACTGGATCATTCAGCGTTTAGCACCATAAGTGGGGGTAAAAAAATGCGGATCAACAGCTGATAGAACAGTTGTCGATCCGCAATGACATCAAAAAGATTAAGCAGTTTTAGCCTGAGCTTTCTGGCTGTTTCTTGCTTTGGCAGGACGAGCCTTACCAAATGATCCTTTGAATATTTTCCCTTTCTTGGTTTTTTTGTCACCTCTTCCCATTGTATTTACATTTAGATGATTGCAAAAATAAAAAAAGCAAGGCAAATGCCCTGCTTTTTCTTCAGAAGGTTCTAAGCATTAGATCTTAGAAGTAAGTTCTTTACCAGCTTTGAATTTAGCTACTTTCTTAGCTTTGATCTTAATCACAGCACCAGTCTGTGGGTTACGACCATTACGTGCAGCACGCTTAGTAACAGAGAAGGTACCGAAACCTACTAATGTTACTTTACCACCACCCTTCAGGGTTTTGGTTACTGCTTCAACAAATGAATCCAGGCACTCGTTAGCTTGTGCTTTCGTGATACCTGCATCTTCCGCGATCTTTGAGATTAATTCTGCTTTGTTCATAGATGAGATTTTTAAATCGTTAACGGGTCAAATATATTCTGTTTTTGAAATTGAAAAAATATTTTTTTAGCACAAAAAAACTAGTGTTTATGCGGTTTTCAAGCGATGGGCGGAAGGTATCATTTTTGGGTATGCTCTTTGAAACCCTTGCTAGTCAAGGCTTTCGGGTGAAATCCGCTATGGTAGCGGCTTTTACAGCTCTAAATTAATTGAAGATTATAGCAAGGTTATCCACACTCACTCCACAGCTTCCATCAGTGTCCGGAAGGAAATAACCTGTTCACCCCACTGTTTTAGTGATTTTTCCCTTAATGCCGGGGCAAATTCATCGAGGTATTTCTGGCAGTTCTCTCTATTGGATGCAAAGTATTGAACGGCATATGTGATGGCTTCTGATTCATCCACATCCAATAAACGTAGTATTCTGTAATGCGTGAACAGGCCTGTATTCAACACTTCCGGGATATGAATGTCTTTCATCCAGATTAACCACTGATCGGCAATCGGTAAGGCAACATTCGATGTTACGTTATAAATGATCATAGATTTTTTAGTTGATCTCCAGATAAACCGGACAATGATCACTATGCTTTACATCCGGAAAAATTTCAGCATTTTTCAAACGGGAATGTAAGGGTTCTGTTGCCGTAATATAATCAATTCGCCAGCCTTTATTATTCAATCGGACAGAAGGGAAACGCTGGCTCCACCAACTGTAACGATGCGGTTCTTCATGAAATACACGAAATGTATCTATCCAACCACTTCCTAAAAATTTGGTCATCCATTCACGCTCTTCAGGCAAAAAGCCTGTGGTATTTTTATTCCCCTTGGGATCATGAATATCGATTTCTTTATGTGCGATATTATAATCACCGCAAAGGATTATGTTCGGATGTTTTTTTCTAAGTTTATTTACATACGAATAAAATTCATCCAACCATTCGTATTTAAATTGCTGACGATGGTCTCCTGATGTACCGGAGGGAAAATAAGCATTGATCAAACGAATATCCCCAAAATCAAGTTGGATAACACGACCCTCTTCATCACTGCTTGTATGTCCATTACCCACCATCACCTGATCGGGTTTTATCTTTGTCAATACGGCAACACCACTATATCCTTTTTTTTGAGCACTGAACCAATAATCCTGATAGCCTAATGCTCTGATAGCATCCATGTTTACATCATCCTGGGTCGCCTTGGTTTCCTGCAGACAGATGATATCTGCTGGATTGGTTTGTAGCCATTCTACAAAACCTTTTTTGATGGCAGCACGAATTCCGTTAACATTATAGGAGATGATACGCATATTAATCCAGATTATGTTGCAGCCATTTTTCTGCAACAGCCAGTTCCATCCCTTTACGTTCTGCGTAATCTGCCACCTGATCCTGTTTGATCTTTCCCAAACCGAAATATTTAGATTCAGGATGTGCTATATACCACCCACAAATTGATGCTGCTGGCGACATGGCGAGAGATTCGGTAAGGTGAATACCAGTTTGTGCCGTTGCCTCAAGCATATCGAATAACTTATATTTTTCGGTATGGTCTGGACAAGCGGGATAACCCGGAGCCGGACGAATGCCTGTATATTTTTCTTTGATCAATTCTTCATTGCTAAACTTTTCATTTTTTGCATAACCCCAGTACTCTTTACGTACTCTTTCGTGCAAGTATTCCGTGTAAGCTTCAGCTAAACGATCTGCTAACGCCTGGAGCATGATCTTGTTATAGTCATCCTGAGCAGTTTCAAATCGTTTGATGTGCGGTTCAATACCTTGAATCGTCACGGCAAATGCCCCAATATAATCTTGATAATTTGCCGATTCAGGAGCAATGTAATCTGCTAATGAGAAGTTCGGTTGTCCTTCTGCTTTTTTCAATTGCTGACGAAGGAATTGAAGATGAATCGAACCATTTTTTGTTATAAGAGCAACTGAATCTCTATCATTACTATTTGCCGGCCAGAAACCAATAACTGCTTTTGGCTGCAGCCATTTTTCTTTTGCGATAGTATCCAGCATAGCTTGAGCATCTGCATAAAGTTTAGTTGCTTCTTCTCCAATAACCTTATCGGTTAATAGATCCGGAAATCTTCCGCCCAATTCCCAGGCAATGAAAAAAGGTGCCCAATCGATATACGGGATGATTTCTTCGATAGCCGTATCGGTAAATGTTTTTGTTCCTGTGAAAGATGGTGCAACAGGTTTATAGGAAGACCACTCGATCTGTTGTTTATTCGCAACAGCCTGCTCATACGTAATCAATTCTTTCTGTGATTTCTTATTCATGAAATCTTCATTGATCTTCTTATACTCTTCCTGAACCTGATCAATCCATTTTGCTTTATTTTGATTCAATAAATTTCCTGCAACATTCACACTGCGTGATGCATCCAATACGTAGATCACTCCGTTGTCATATTCTGGATTTATTTTTACAGCAGTATGTGTTTTCGAAGTAGTAGCTCCTCCAATCATTAATGGCTGTTTCATCCCTCTCCGCTTCATTTCTTTAGCTACATGAACCATTTCATCTAATGAGGGTGTGATCAATCCACTTAAGCCAATGACATCAACATTCTGTTTTTGCGCTTCATCCAGGATTTTATCTGTTGGCACCATTACTCCAAGATCGATAACTTCATAACCATTACATCCCAGTACAACCCCCACAATATTTTTCCCAATATCATGCACATCCCCTTTTACCGTTGCCAATAATATTTTACCAGCTGAGCTGCGATTGGATTTCTCCAATTCTATATATGGCGTGAGGACGGCAACACTTTTCTTCATGACGCGTGCACTCTTTACCACTTGAGGGAGGAACATCTTTCCACTTCCGAACAAATCGCCTACCACATTCATTCCATCCATCAAAGGGCCTTCGATCACATCAAGCGGTCGTGGATATTTTAATCGAGCTTCCTCCGTATCGGCATCAATAAATTCTGTAATACCATTCACTAAAGCGTGCTTCAAACGCTCTTCAACAGATGTGTTTCTCCAGGCCTCATCTTTTACAACAGTTTTATCTTTTGCTTTAACGGTTTCTGCAAACGAAATCAATCTTTCAGTAGAATCAGGCTTTCTATTGAGCACTACATCTTCACAAAGCTCTTTCAGATCAGCGGGTATCTCATCATATACTTGTAATTGCCCTGCATTCACGATTCCCATATCCATTCCAGCTTTGATGGCATGGAATAAAAATACCGAATGCATGGCTTCCCGAACAGTATCATTACCCCGAAAGGAAAACGAAAGGTTACTCACTCCGCCACTGATCTTTACCAGTGGGTATTTTTGTTTAATGATGCGTGTGGCTTCAATGAAATCAATCGCATAATTATTATGCTCCTCCATTCCGGTTGCCACTGCAAATATGTTTAAATCGAAGATGATATCCTGCGGAGGAAGACCTATCTCTTTGGTTAGTATGGTGTAGGCACGGTCGGCGATAGCTACTCGTCGATCCACATTATCTGCCTGACCGGTTTCATCAAATGCCATTACGATTACGGCTGCTCCGTAGTTATAGCAGATATTTGCTTGCTCTCTGAATTTATCTTCTCCTTCTTTTAGTGAAATCGAGTTTACTATGCATTTACCCTGCACGCATTTTAATCCCGCTTCAATAATGCTGAATTTTGAGGAATCGATCATGATCGGAATACGCGCAATATCCGGTTCACTTTGCAAGAGGTTGAGGAATGTGACCATAGCCTTTTCGCCATCCAGCAAGGCATCGTCCATATTGATGTCCAATATCTGTGCGCCATTTTCTACTTGTTGACGGGCAACCGTAAGCGCCTCTTCATATAATCCTTCCCGAATTAATCTCGCGAATTTTTTTGAACCCGTTACGTTCGTACGTTCCCCAACGTTAATGAAATTCGTTTCTGGTCTTACCACCAGTGGCTCGAGGCCAGCTAGCCTCATATAGGGTTTAATGTGTAATGTTTCTTTCATGATCATGCAGGGTCAAGAACAGGAAGTGGTCTTGGTTTGATGTTTTTTACAGCTTTAGCAATTGCAGCAATATGTGGAGGTGTAGTTCCGCAGCATCCCCCAACAATATTTAAAAATCCTTCTTTTGCCCATTCTTCGATGTGGTGTGCAGTGTGTTCAGGTAATTCATCATACTCACCCATTGCGTTAGGTAATCCTGCATTAGGATATGCAGAGGTAAAGCAAGAGGCTATCTGAGAAAGCTCTTCGATATGTGAACGCATTTCTTTTGCTCCCAATGCGCAGTTGAGGCCAATGCTCAATGGACGAGCATGCAGTACAGAAGTATAGAACGCTTCCAAAGTTTGTCCGCTCAATGTTCTACCAGATGCGTCGGTTATCGTACCACTGATCATTACCGGCAGCATAGGCTGTTTGATATCTGCAAAATATTTACGTATTGCATAGATCGCAGCTTTGGCATTCAATGTATCAAAAATGGTTTCTATCAATAATATGTCAACCCCACCTTCATGCAGTGCTTTTACTTGTTCATAATATGCAGTGGCTACTTCATCAAATGTAACGGCACGAAATCCTGGATTATTTACATCAGGCGATAAGGAGAGTGTTTTATTCATAGGGCCAATGGCACCTGCTACAAATGGACCTCCACGTGAAGGGTCATAAGCGGGTGATGCTTTGAATTCATTGATGGCTTCACGCGCGCATTGAGCAGCAGCATGATTCAATTCAATAGCCAGACTGCTCATATCATAATCTGCCATTGAAACTGTTTGGCAATTGAATGTATTGGTTTCAATAATATCCGCACCAGCCTCTAAATATTTTTTATGTATATCGATGATGATGCGTGGTTGCGTGATACAGAGTAAGTCGTTATTCCCCTTCAAGTCAACATGCCAGTCTTTAAAGCGTTCACCACGGTAATTCGCTTCATTGAGTTTATATTGTTGTATCATGGTACCCATAGCGCCATCAATGACGAGGATACGTTGTTGCAACAAATCAGAAAGTTGTGACATTAGTGTTTAATTCAGGCTGCAAAGATAGTCAATACGCACTAGTGTGGGTATGTTTTAATTAGCCCATAGGCTAATTTACCAATAGGTCAATTCTTAACATAGTTCTCTATGGGCAGTCTATTCTGCAGGCTTCTGGCAAGGGTCATTTCATCTGTATATTCCAGCTCCCCGCCAAAGGCGATGCCACGTGCGATTGTCGTGATGCGAACCCCGGTGGATTGGAGTTTTTTCTGTATATAATAGATAGTAGTATCGCCTTGTATAGTTGGACTTAGGGCAAAGATGAGTTCTTCAATTTTTTCTTTCTTAACGCGTGCTTCTAGTGACTCGATTTGTAATTGATCGGGGCCGATTCCATCTAATGGGGATATTACGCCACCCAATACATGATATACCCCATTATATTGCTGCGTTCCTTCAATGGCCATCACCTCGCGAAGAGATTCTACTACACAGATCAGCTTATGATTTCTTCCTGTATTGGCACATAGAGAACATATATCGGCATCTGAAATATTATGGCATTTTGAACAAAAGCGTATTTCTTCCCGCATGCGACTGATCGTCTCCCCGAAATGGGCAACCATTTCTTTATCTTGTTTAAGCAGATGCAGCACCAATCGTAGGGCGGTTTTCCGACCGATCCCGGGTAATTTGGCAAATTCATTTACCGCTGCCTCCATGAGTTGTGAAGAGAAAATCATGCTACAAAGTTAACCTTGATTTTCGAGCTCAGTCATATTGATATCCACTTCATTGTCCCAATTAGGTCGGATATTCAGCGTTTGCTTTCTCGGGATCACGATTTCTGGCTGACGTTTCTTATTATAATCTCCGCTATCCCATTTTCCATTTTGGTTTTTATCATAAAGAATACGGAGTTGATAGTCGCCAGGAAGAATGCGATTAAAATTTACCCGATTTGTTTTGATAGGAATAGCATTTTTCAATACATCACTTACAAAGAATAACAATACAGGATGTTTGGTGGTATCCAATCCTGTCACCCGAATCAATAGAGATCCATAATCAGTAGTTTTTTTCGTATTGATTTGGATAGTATCGTTCCGTAGTACAGAGAATCCCAGTGTATCGGATGCCAATCCCTTTTCGATATAGAGTTTGTATTTAGCGTCTGCTTCCCAGTCATATTTTACCATAACTATATTAGAATCGAGGCTGATCGATGCCGGAATGCGTTTACCTCCGCTATCTGTAGCCAGATATATTTTATTTGAATCGAATTGAGCTGGTTTACGCTCGAAGGTCAATATAAGCGGCTTTAGGATATCCAGCGAGCCAGCGTCAGTGGTAGAGTATTTCAGGCGCTTATCATCTGATTTCGCAGCAGGCTTAGGTGGCGTTGACTTTTTAGGTTCTTCATCACCCTGAAAGGTGTAGATACGCACAGGTTCAGAAGATCCTGAGATGGTTACCGGTTTATCCAGGAATCCGAATAGTTCGGAAGTTTGATCAAATTTTAGTCCGCCGTCAGCATCTTTAAGGGCAAACAAGTTATAGGTCCCTGGTGCTACATATCGAAATGTGAAAAATCCCTCGCCATTAAGACGAGTCATGTATTTCGGTTTCTTTTTGACGACAGCCGTATCGGATAGATCAGGATGCAGAATGGCCAAAATCGTACTATCGGGTTTACCTGTTTCTGCGATCAGTATCTGCCCGGATATATTTCCGGAATCGATAGATGATCCGGTAGAGAACACATAGGTAAAATTTTTGAGTGGATTATTCTCATTGATATCCTGTAGGGAATTTCCAAAGTTGAATGAATAGGTAGTATTATCCTGTAGGGTATCTTTAATAGAAATGGTAACGGTTCGAAGTTTAGATTCAATGAGTGGTTGAATTTTGGGTACTGGAGAAACGACCAGTTGTTGTTGCACCTCTTGCAGTTGAACATATTCATCGAATTCCAGTATAATTTTTTTGGCGATGGTATTGGTAGCCGAATCTTTTGGAAGTGCTCTGATCAGATTTGGAGGAATGGTATCTTTCATTCCCCCCGTTGGAGGTAATGGTTGGCCGCAACGGAAAGATGTGCCCATTATTAGGAACAGACTAAGTATATAAAGCAGATTTCTCAGCATAAGAGCATGCAAACTTAAGCGATTGTTTATTGTTATACTCTAAAAGATGATGGTTTATGGCGGTTTATAGTCTTAAGAAAGTACAAAACATTCCTGTATCACTGGATGAAGCCTGGTTGTTTTTTTCGCATCCCAAGAATTTAGCAGTGATGACACCGGAGTATTTGAATTTAAAATTTACGAATGCATTATTTGGGGAGAAGATGTATGCGGGGCAGGTGATGACCTATAATGTAAAGCCGGTATTAGGCATTCCTATGTTTTGGATGACGGAAATCACGCATGTTAAGGACAGGGAGTATTTTGTTGATGAACAGCGGTTTGGACCCTATGCCTTGTGGCATCATCAGCATCATTTTCGGGAAATCGAGGGTGGAGTAGAGATGACAGATTTGATCCATTACAAAGTTCCGGGTTGGTTTTTTGGGGATCTGTTGAACAGTTTATTTATCAAAAAGCAGTTAGAAGGGATCTTTGAATTTCGTTTCAAAAAAGTGGAAGAGTTATTTGGAAAATGGCGGTAAATGAGAAAAAGGCCAACCAGGTGAATCTAATTCAGGTTAAAAAGGTAATGAATTAGGTGTGTAACCTTTTGTAACCCATTTACATCAAGTAATTTATCGTAAATTGCATCATGTTTCGCAACAGCCGTTGCTAAACCATGAAAACATTTTCCGTTACCTGAAAGCACTACATAATTAACTGCAATTTTTTCTTTTGTTATCCAGGCATTCTGGAAATATATTTTTCCAGATTCTTTAGTTGCTCCACTACTTGTGGATTGGTAGGCTTTGTTGCTTTTGCCTTTTTAAAGAAATCCTTTGAAGAGCGGAACTCACGTTTTTGAGCCATGATCTGGCACATTTGCAGGTAAGCCATTGCTAAGCTGTCTTTATCCGGTATGCCCGCTTTTATAGCTGCTCGTATCAGGGTTTCCCCTTGGCGCATATCGCCTCTTTGCATAGCCATCATCCCCAGTTGAAGTTTATTCGCTCCTTCCGCTTCTTTCATGGGAACCCCCAGGTCTAGGCTTTTTTTCATATGTTTTTCAGCGGAGTCAAAGTCTTGTTTCATCATGGCGATATTCCCCTTAAGGGTGTAGAAAACCGACTGGACAGGTTTATATAGAAGGCCTGGGAACCAAACCATATTGAGTACTTTTTCTGCTTCTTCCATATTACCCTCTTCGAGATGGGATTGGATGAGGCGGAGGGGTCCGAAGAAGAAATGAGTAAACAGCATGATCACACCCGCCAGATAGAGGATGAAGGAAGGCCAGAATCCACTTGTAATGTTTACCGTAACGGCTAATACGAGCACAACAATGCTGATCCAGAATCTATAGCGTATAAATAAGTCGAACCATTTCATGCCGCAAAGATGCGGATTTATTCGTTATTTTTGCCGCCCCATCTATATTTCAATCCTTGGTCCCGTAGTTCAATGGATAGAATAGAAGTTTCCTAAACTTTTGATACAGGTTC
>CAYTXC010000013.1:0-82908 GCA_964441425.1 uncultured Sphingobacterium sp.
AATTGATGGTAACAATCAACCACTTTTTGTGGTAGATGGATTGATCATTGATAATAGTTCTTTTGAAATGCAGGACAGATTACCTGCTCCCTCTGCAAGCGGAAGTATTAATTTGGCGAATAGGAGCAACGACTTTGGTAATCGTGCAATGGACATCAATCCAGAAGATATAGAAGCAGTAACTGTATTGAAGGGTCCTGAAGCTACGGCTCTTTATGGTTCAGACGGAGCCAATGGTGCTATCATCATTACTACAAAAAAAGGGAAAAAAGGGAAAGCCTCAATTAGTTATAACAACTCTTTCCGTTTTGAAAAAGTAACACGTCTGCCTGAAATTCAAAACGTTTATGACCAAGGCTTTGGAGGAATTACCAATAATACACAGCGCACTTTTTTTGGTAACCGCATTTCTAAGGGAGTACAGACTTTTGATAACCTGAGTAACTTTTTTAGTACAGGGCAAACCCAGCAACATAACTTGGCTGTTGAGGGTGGAACTGATATGAGTACTTACCGCTTCACGGCCAGTACCTTTAATAACGAGGGCGTGGTGCCCAATACAGGATTCGAACGTTATAATTTTCGACTAAATACAACGTTTAAGCTTAGCCCCAAATTCAATGTCACCAACTCATTTACCTACATTTCATCTAAAACCCGCAAGGCGTCTAAAGGGGCGGGGGGCTTCCTGCTCAGTCTTCTTACTTGGCCAGTGGATGATGATGCCCGTAATTATCTTGATGCCAATGGGAATCGCCGTTCTATAAATGGTAATTTCCTTCAACTTGCTGAGGATGATAATCCATTTTGGGATGTCAATAAGAATAAGAATTTCGACCAGAATGACCGTCTGATGGGTAATTTTCAAATCAGTTATGATCCTTACAAATGGCTGAACTTAACAGCGTTGATGGGCGTTGATTTCTATGCCGACCTGGGTACATGGTTCACCCACCCGCAAAGTAACCTAGGCAGAACGGTTGGTGGAAATATAAGTCAATTTCGTTCCAGACAATTTCTGATGAATGGAGCGTATCGAGCTACTGTTCGTAAAAAAATTGGCAATGTAAATAACATCATTACAGCAGCCTTCACCTTTGATTCTAGAAAATATGAAGTAAATGGTACCCGGGGTGAACGCCTTTTTGATCCGGAGTTTGTAAGCCTGAACAATGCAGATCCTATTTCAATCGGATCCATCACCACTGCAGAGAACAACAACCGCCTCGGTGCTTTTATAAACTACAATGCCAGTTTTAAAAACTTACTCAATTTCTCACTAGCAGGACGTATGGATGGTTCAAGTCGTCTAGTTGATCCTACCAACTGGGATCCAGCCAAACCTTACTACTTCTATTGGTCAGCAGGATCGAGTTTAATTCTTAGTGATATTCTAAAATTACCCAAAGAAATCACCTACTTGAAATACCGTATCAACTATGCTACCACAGGTCGTGACCCGAGAACTCCTTATGTAACCTCAAATCGCTTTGCTCAATCAACGTTTACCGGGGGTGGATTCTCACCTTTTGTTACACAGGGTAACCCTCAATTGCGCGCTGAATTCAGCCAACAATTTGAGACCGGTTTGGAAGCTAAATTCTTTAAGGGAAGACTGGGTATTGATCTGACTTATTATTCTAACAAAACAGTTGATCAGCTACTGAATCCTCGTTTAAGTTATGCTTCTGGCGCCATTCTGAAATGGATCAATGGTGGAGATGTGGTAAACCGTGGTTTAGAAATGCAAATCACTGGATCTCCCATCAAAAGCAAAAAATTCACTTGGGATGTTACGGTTAACTGGGCCCGTAACCGAAACGAAATTTTACGGATGCCTTCCGACCTTCCATTCTTTTATAATTCAGATACCTGGATAGGCGGTATCCGGAATATAGCTACCAAAGGAGGTTCTATCTTTGATCTGGCCGCTACCCGCTTTCTGAGAAATACCCGCGGAGATGTTTTGATTAGTCCAACCTCTGGTTTACCCGTTCGAATTTCTGACTACATTAAAGTAGGAAGTCGCCAGTCGGACTGGAATATGGGTTTGATCAATAGTTTCACCTTCCTTAATGACTGGAACTTATCCTTTAACCTTGATATCCGTAAAGGAGGTGATATTTTCAACGGAACGGAATGGTTCCTATATTCCCGTGGAGCAAGCGTTCGCACCCTTGATAGAGAAACACCTCGTGTTATCAGAGGAGTATTGCAGGATGGCCTGGAGAATACGGCTAACCCTACTCAAAACACCATTGTGTTAACTCCATTCGCTCGCAGTGAATTTTATTCTTTGGGTGTAGCTGAAGAAGATTTCATTGAGCGTGATATCAATTGGGTTCGTCTAAGAGACGTAACGTTGAGTTATCGCCTGCCGAATAAAATGTTGAAACGTCAGAACCTGTTCAAGAGTGCTTCGGTATTCTTTACGGGTACCGATTTGTTCATCCTAACCAACTACCGCGGAGCAGATCCGGCTGCGAATGCCAACAATGCTAGTTCTAGAGGTGGTATTGGCGGTGTAGGAATGGATTTTGGAAATATTGCCACACCCGTAGGAATCAACTTTGGCATACGTGCTCAATTCTAACGCTAAAAAATTTGTGTAACATGAAAAAGTCAATACATATATTTTGTCTGGTGATACTGGTAGCAGGTATGACAGGTTGTAAAAAATACCTTGACATCAACTCTGATCCTGCATCACCCAATGTGCCTTCATTATCAGCACTTCTCTCACC
The DNA here is from genome assembly GCA_964441425.1 of uncultured Sphingobacterium sp. Lineage (GTDB taxonomy): Bacteria > Bacteroidota > Bacteroidia > Chitinophagales > Chitinophagaceae > Pollutibacter. Next base: position 2,745 of record CAYTXC010000013.1, read on the forward strand.
AGCCCAGGCAGTTATGTCGCGAACATTGGTTTTCGATGGTCGTGCCACGGGAGCCTTCATCCAATTCTGGTCAAATACGGGTGTACAAGAAACTAATGACATCCACAATGCCAACCAGGGTGGCTCCGGCGCTGGAAATCAGGGATGGAGAGATATTTATCAATTGCAAGGACCTGCTATCAACCTGATCATTCAGGAAGGAACAAAAAATGAGCAGTGGGACTATGTAGGCGTTGCTTTCGCACTTCGAGCCTGGGGATTCCAACACCTTACGGATATGCATAGTGACATCGTTTTCCGCCAGGCCTGGGAACCTAATCGTGTTTATTTTGATTATGATAATCAGGAAACGGTTTATAAAGGAATAGACTCTATTTGCCGACGTGCCTTGTTTTTTTTGAACAGAACGGATGGCAAGGTAAACCAGACGCAGCTTGCCCGCGGTGATCTCATGTTCCAGGGTAATCGTGAACGTTGGATTCGCTTCGTATATGGATTGATGGCTCGTAATTACCATCGACTAACGAATAAAGCCGATTATAAGGCTGATTCTGTAATTAAGTATGTTGACCTGAGCCTTGCTTCTAACGCAGACAATGCATCCATCCCACACTCCGCAACTAGAAACGATGATAGCAGTCCGCTAGGCCCAGCCCGAGATAACTTTTCCGTTCGCCGCCAGTCGAGGTTCATTGTTCAATTACTGGATGGAACAATTTTGAGAGGAAGTGCTGCGCCAGCTAACCGCGATCCAAGAATAAGAGGAATGTTATCTGTGAGTCCAGATACCAGCTTTATTTCGCCGAACATGACTGAATTGAATGGTGGCTATCGGTTCTTATTACCATCGGTTGGATATTCAATTGGTACGGCAGGAACACCCACCTTTCGTCGTGCTCCTGCGACAGTTTGGGGAGATAGTGCTATCACGAATCCTGCTATAAATAACTTTTCTGACAGAACCATTGGGAAATTTGTCTTTCGCAACAATGCAGCGCTGCCTATTATGAGTTACAGTGAAATGCAATTCATTAAAGCTGAAGCTGCTTTAAGAAAAGGGGACAGAGCTACAGCTTATACTGCATACAGCAATGGTGTAAGTGCACATTTTGATTTTGTGAATCAAAATAATGTTGGTGTTGCGAACTTTCTACCTATAAGTACTTCAGAGCGGAATGCCTATATGGCTTCTGCTGCTGTAAAACAAAGTGCTGCCGCACTCAATATGACGGATATTATGCAACAGAAATTTATAGCCAATTGGGGCTGGAATTTCATTGAGCAATGGTGTGATATGCGTAGATTCCACTATTACGATGTAGATCCTGCAACTGGTTTGCCCGTATTCAATGGATTCCAAACCATCACTGTTTTCTCCGCTTTCAATGGTGGTCCGAACTTAGCTTACCGCGTATGGCCAACGAACTTTTCTGAGTTCGATTGGAATCGGGAAGCGTTGAGAAAAATTGGTGCATTGAACACAAATTATCACACGCTGGAAATGTGGTTTAGTCAACCTTAATCAAATTAAAGATGGATTGTATGAAAAAATATTTAATCTACATAGTAAGCGCCGCTCTGGTAGTCTATGGTATGAGTTCATGCCAAAAGTCAGCGCTTAGGGCAACAGAATATGATTTACCAAGTGGAATGGCATACGTAAGATTTGTTTTGTTATCTCCTGGAACACCAACCGTCATGATCAAAGTAAATGATAAAAAGATAAACGGAAATTTTACTTCAGGAGCCGGAGGGATTTTTCCTACTAACTCTAATATTGCTGAGTATGCTGCAGTTGCTCCTAATGGGGTGTTGAAATTGTCGCTGCCAAATACGGGTACCACCAATGATTCATTGGTATTGTTTTCTGGAAATATGGCAACTACTAGTGGACTGTATTACACAACCGTTCTTGCTGATACAGGTTCAACTAGAAGCCTACTATCATTTATAGATAATCCAGGATCATTTTCAGATAGTGGATTTACCCGACTTCGGTTTATTAATGCCAGCGGTAAATCACCTGGATTAACACTGATACGTATTGATTCCTCTACCGCTACAATGGTAACCAGAGATACCCTATTCAGAAATGTTGCCTTTGGTAATGCTACTGAATTCATTACCATCCCAACAAACCCAGTTAATGCATTTCTCCGTTACAGATTAGTGAGAACTTCTACAGGTGAGGTAGTAGGTTCACCCTTCACCCCGCTTACTGGATCTTCTTCAAATCGAAGAGCCACTACTGTTATAACGGGTGGTATCTGGGGTACGACTTTTTCGCCAGGGATTTCATTTCAAATTGTTAATCAGTAAATCCGCCAGTCATGAAATTAATTAATATAACACTCTTATTTTGCGCTGCAGTCCTCAGCTTTTCCTCCTGCAAGAAAGAAGAAGCTGCGGTGGAATTACCCGACCTAGATACCTTTCTTTCCAAACAGCCTAACCTGAGTACATTTAATGCAGCAATTGAAAAAGCCCAGCTTGCGGAATACAAGAAAGGTCCAGGACCCTTCAGCTGGTTGGCGCCCACTAACGATGCTTTTACTGCTGCTGGTATAACTGCCGACTCACTGAACCGCATGACGCAAGGTGCGGCCAGTTATCTGGTGATGTATCATATTCTTTCTTCTACGAATAGTCCACCCACCGCCGTACTGACGAATGAGATGATTTCCAATTTTTCTGTTTCTAGGACAACTCAGTTGGGTGCAACCTTGGCTTTTATGGGACAGAAAGGCAATGATTTCTTTGTAAATGGTTCTCTTATCACCAGTGGCGATAATCTTCTCAGCAATGGTGTTATTCATGTCATCAATAGAGTGAATACTCCTCCTCAATTAAGAGGAACTATACAGTCTATTTTGCAACGAACTGGACAGCATAATCTTTTCATTGCCTTACTTAACAGAGCATCACAATGGGCTCAGTTGAGCAGTGGTACATTCACCGTATTGGCACCCACAGATGCTGCTATATCAGCATTGGGCGCACCTTTCAGTTCTACTACTACTATTAATACCATGCCGGTAACAGAGGCTACCCGCATTGTTCGTTTTCATATGTTCAATGGGGCTCGATTGTTTAACAATGACTTTAAAGATGGTTTTTCACCTTCTACTATGCAAGGTCCGGGAAGAACCATTCGTATTACCAATAACGGCACCCGATTAGCAGGGCCATTGAATACAACGCCCATAGAATTTGGAGGAACACTCCGCGATGTATTGGGAACGAATGGAGTAGTTCACTCTTTAGGTGGCGTTTTGTTACCAGGTAATTAATCATATTCTTCTCTTGATAAAAAAAGCCGACAATTATTTGTCGGCTTTTTTTATCTTTTACCCATGAAAAATTTTTTCATTGTACCTTTTTCTATCCTTTCTCTATTGGCCAGTTCCTTTTTTATGATCTCTGATCCAATTCAGGAGAAACTGATTCAACATTTGGAGCAATGGTATGATAACTACCCTCAGGAAAAGCTATTCCTGCAAATGAATCGGAAACAATTCACGTGCGGTGATCAAATTTGGTTCAAAGGCTGGTGTACATTTCAGCAAAAACCTAGCTTTTTAAGTCGCATCGCTTACATTGATGTGGTTGATGAAAAAGGGAAGGTTGTTAGCAAAGCCATGTACCGATTAGATAGTCTGGGTTCTTTCCATGGACAAATAGATATACCTCGTCTATGGAAGTCTGGTAACTATACAGTGAGAGGTTACACTGCTTGGATGCTGAACCAGCCGAATTATATTTTCCAGGAACCAATATATGTATATGGAGAAGATGAGGTGTCGAAAATAAAAATAAGTCCTGACAAAAAAATACAAGTGAAATTTTTCCCTGAGGGTGGTCAATGGGTGGAAGGAGTGGAGAGCAGAATGGCATTTGAGATTTTAGATGAGATGGGTATGCCGGTCAATACAACACTTTATGTAAAAGATGCAACGGGAAGAGAAGTGGCATCTGCTTCAGCAATGCACCAGGGCATGGGCATTTTTACACTAACCCCGCTAAAGGAAAATTATCTCGCAGAAATAAGAACAGTAGAGGGAGCTTCTTTCACTTATCCACTTCCAGTGATTCAACAAGAAGGTGTTCAACTTACCGTCATCAATAATAGTCCGTCACGCATGTTTGTCTCCGTTCAAAGAGGAACAAAGGGAGCGGAAAAATTCTCCCGAGTTCTCGTGATGGCAAACATGAGTGGCAGATTAATATATTCTGCCTATCTTAATTTTGACGAAGGACTTACCACAGCTGCCATAACCAAAAAGAATTTACCACCGGGTATTATTCAGATTACGGTGATGGATACTTTGGGGAATCCGCTTGCTGAACGATTAGCTTTCATAGAAAATTATGAGGTACTTCGTCCGCAATTGATATTAGAGACGAAATTGAATATGAGAAGGAGTGAGAATCAATGGCAGTTGTCTATGCCTGGGATTGATCAAGCATCTATGAGCGTACTGGTGAATGATGCTGCCGTTTATGATAAGATGGGAGTTGAGAACTCTATTGCCAGTCATTTTTTGCTTTGTTCTGACATTAAAGGATATGTGCACGAGCCGGGGTATTATTTTCAAAATAAAAATCCGGAAACATTACAGAAATTAGACCTGTTGATGATGACCCATGCCTGGAGAAAATTCACTTGGAAACAGGTGCTCAACAATGAACCGCCTGCATTGAGGTACCCGATAGAATCAAATCTACAATTGAAGGGCTTGGTCACAAAGTCAGATCGAAAAGAAGTTATTAAGGATGGAAAAGTTTCTTTCATCATAAAAGGAGAAGATTCTACTACTTTTTTGATAGATGCATTTTTAACCGATAAAGGAGAATTTATTGTTGACTCTGTCCCAATAAGAAATAAAGCTACCATTTCCCATATGGCTACTAACAGCAAGAAGGAAAATCTGGTAGCCGATGTTATGTTTTACCCTTCATTACTTGACACGCTTGAAAAAGCGGGAGTACCCTCTTTGGTCAACCTTGATACAATGGTGCTGGCAAACCGTAAGTCTCCGTTGGCTAAATTATTGTATGGACAATTGTTACGTGAAGATAGTTTATATGCGAATGCAAAATATTTAGATAATATTACGATAACGGCCACAAAAAAATCACGTTTAGATTCTCTTCAAAAATCGTATGTATCTAGTTTTTTTGAGATCAGTGATCAGACACTTGAATTAGTTAATGACAAGGGGTATTTTAATATCTGGCAATTTCTACAAAGAGAAGTGCCAGGTATCAATGTTAATCCTTTCGAGCCGGGTGGCGTTCAGAATGTGGTATTCAGCCGATTTTCAGGAATGGTATTGGGAACCATGAATGAAGATGGTACTATGACCGGAGGATCTGATGATGGAGTAATGTTTTTTCTGAATGAGATACCTGTACCTATTGGGATTGTTGATGCATTGAATCCGAATGAGGTTGCATTGGTGAAGGTTTACAAAGGCACTTTGGCTTTTCCTTTTGGTGCTAATGCTGGAGCTATCGGTTTCTATACGAAAAAGGGGGGGAGCAATTCTTCGCACAAAAAGCAGTTTCTCCATTATGAAAAACAGGGATTTGCGGTGGTACGGGAATTTTATCAGGTAGATTACAATAGAACAACAGATTACAATAAAGGGATAACAGATAAGCGTGCTACGCTCTATTGGAATCCTCGTTTTCAATTTGACAGTGCAGGAAAGGGCAATATCCGGTTTTTCAATAGTGATCTTTGTCAGGAATGGAAGTTGGTGGTGCAGGGCATAGATCGCAATGGAAGGATGATTTACGCGGAAGAAAAAGTGAAGTAATTATGATCAGTCAATGTTTCTACAAAAGAGTAATAAATGAAAAAAATGCAATGATAGTCAATTGAATTTTATCATCATGCATATAAAAAAAGCACCAATTTCTTGATGCTCTTTTGTCGGGAAGACAGGATTCGAACCTGCGACCCCCTGGTCCCAAACCAGGTGCGCTACCGGCCTGCGCTACTTCCCGAACAGGGCAGCAAAACTAAGAACTTTTTGCTATTCCTCAAAACGATTTTTTTACTGCTTATTTCCATCGATTTCTTCATTTTTTACTCCCTCAATAGCTATTTTGTACCTTCAAGCATAAGCCCAAAACATGTTTAAAAAATTACTCTTCACAATCATCATCGCCATTCCTGCATTATTATTTGCCCAGGGCGACTGGAAGCCACTTTTTAATGGAAAAGACCTCTCGGGATGGGTTCAGCGCAATGGTAAAGCTTCATATCAAGTAAAGAATGGCATGATCGTTGGAACTACCGTTTCTAATGAGCCCAATTCATTTCTTTGCACAGAAAAGGACTATGGCGATTTTGTTCTGGAACTGGAACTATTTGCTGATTCTACCATGAATTCAGGTGTGCAATTCCGCTCGGAAAGTAAACCAGATTATCAAAATGGTCGTGTACATGGCTATCAGGCTGAAGTGGATCCCTCTCCAAGGGCCTGGAGTGGTGGGATCTATGATGAAGGTCGCCGACTATGGCTCTACACCATGGATTTCAATCCTACCTCCAAAAAAGCTTTTAAAAACGGCCAGTGGAATAAATACCGTATCGAATGTATCGGAAATCATATTCGGACTTGGGTGAATGATGTGCCTACCGCTCATCTTATCGATGATCTTACGCCGAAAGGATTCATTGCGTTGCAAGTGCATTCCATACCCAAAACTCAATTACCCGGGCAACAGATCATGTGGCGTAATATTCGCATCAAAACGACTAACCTGAAACCAACGTACACCAATCCAATCTATGTGGTTAACCTGCTTCCTAATCAACTTTCCGAAGCTGAAAAAAATATTGGGGTAAATATGCTATGGGATGGTACCTCAACCAAAGGTTGGCGCGGAGCAAATAAAGCAACTTTTCCGGAACAAGGTTGGCAAATGGAAAATGGAGTACTTTCTGTTCTTAAATCATCCGATAATACTAACCGAGGAGGAGATATCGTAACGGAAGAAAAATATGATGCTTTTGAATTACAATTTGATTTCAGATTAACAGAAGGGGCTAATAGTGGTGTGAAATATTTTGTTTCGGAAGATGGCAAGTCTGCACTCGGACTGGAATATCAGATTCTAGATGATGCCAGACACCCAGATGCCAAAATGGGCACGGATGGTAATCGAACCATCGCATCGTTATATGATCTTATCCCCGCTATACGAAATGGTCAGGCAGTCCGGAAAATTGGTGAATGGAACAGAGCCATGATCAGAGTAACGAAAGACAATCGAATTGAACATTATCTAAATGGGTACAAAGTAGTAGAATATCAACGAAACAATCAGATGTTTACAGCTCTTATTGCCAGAAGTAAATATGCAGTCAATCCAGGTTTTGGTACTTCTAAAGAAGGATTTATTTTATTACAGGATCATGGTGATAGGGTAGATTTTAGATCAATAAAAATTAGAAAATTAAATTAATGATTTAAGTCATTAAAAACTATACTTTTCAACAATAAGTAAATTGAATATATGTCCTGAAGAAAATTCATAATCAACTCTGCAAAGGCAACCGCAGGTTTATATCTAGGCTCAATAGGCTTTTCTGCAAAAAGTTATGCGCGTATCAAGGGAGCCAACGATAGGGTTAGTATTGGTGTTGTTGGATTCTCTGATCGTTTTCGTCAATCTCTTTTTCCTAGTTTTTTAAATCACAACAAAGAATTGAATGTTGAGATCATTGGCGTTTCAGATATCTGGAAGGTCAGAAGGGAAGAGGGGGTTTCTTTTTTATCACAGAAAACAGGAAATACTATAATAGGTTATGTGAATAATGAAGCCATGTATGCTAATAAAAGTATTGATGCTGTTATCATTAGTACTGCAGATTTTCAACATGCGATTCATTGTGCGGAAGCCGTTAAAGCAGGAAGAGATGTATATGTTGAAAAGCCCTTTGCGGAAACTATGGAAGATGCCCGAATGGCACTTAAAGCAGTAAAGGAATCAAACAAAATTGTGCAAGTTGGTTCACAGCGAAGAAGCGGGCCGAATTACAGAGCAGCAGCAGATTTTATACAGCAGGGTAAATTCGGAGATATCACAATGGTTGAATTAACCTGGAATGTAAATCAGCCAGGTCGTTGGCGTCGCCCTAAGGATGTGGCTCGTGTAAAAGAATCAGAAACGGATTGGAAACGTTTTTTGTTGAATCGTCCATATGAGCATTTTGATCCTAGAAAATATCTCGAATATCGTTTATTTTGGCCCTATTCTTCTGGGATTCCGGGTCAATGGATGTCACATCAGATTGATACGGTGAATTGGTTCTCAAAGCTGAATCATCCGCGTTCAGTAGTGGCTAATGGGGGCGTTTATATGTGGAAAGACGGACGAAGGAACTGGGATACTATGACTGCCGTATTTGATTATGGTCCTGCACAAGATAAAACCAGTGGTTTCCAGGTAATGTTTACCTCCCGTATGCATAATGGCGATGAAAAACCAGCTGAATTGTATTTTTCAAATGGTGGTGAGCTGAATTTGATAACCAATAAAATTTCATCAAAAGGTGGGCTACAAAAAAATCATGCTGATGCCATGGGCATGCAACCTAATTTACTTCCCAATATCGATCTTGAACAAGTCGAAGTAGTGGCCTCCGCCAATACAGGAGGTGATAAACTGACATCTGCACATATGCGAAACTGGCTGGAATGTGTTCGTTCACGTAAAACGCCTAACGCACCTGTTGAAGCAGGGTATAATCACTCTATCGCTACTATAATGACCAATGCTGCTGCTAGAACTGGTCAAAAAGTAACGTTTGATGAAAAGACTCAGGAAGTAATGGCAGGAGGTAAAGTATTTAAATATTAGAAGATAATAGTAATAGCAGGAATAATGGTTGAATAATTCATCCATTGATTATTTTATTAAACTTTTTTTATAGAGATAATCTTTAAACAATCCCAGCAAGCTCCAGACTTCTTTTCTTAATTTTTCTCGCATCCATATCTTCGATCACCCCATCTGGGAATAAGATCAAGGATACATTATTCTCTTTCCACCAACTGTTTTCCTTTAATTCCTTAAAGGGTAAAATACCTACTAGATATTTACGCTCCTCATCTGCATGCCATTCATCTATAGTCTCGAATTTCTCGCGTGGAATATGCTTCCAATCTTCAAAACTTAGATAGACTTTAATATGGAAGGCATCACTTAATTCATTAGGCTTATGATGATATAATTTCTTATACTCATATCGATAACCATAACGTAATGCAGATATATCACTCAGTACGGCAGAAGCGGTTGGGAAACTGCCCGCTCCTTTACCATAGAAGAATTGTTTGTCGGCAAAGCCAGATTCTATGACTACTCCATTATATTCATTCTTTACAAATGATAAATGATCATCTTGTTTTACGAATTGCGGTAAAACAAAGGCGGCCACTCCGCCATCCTTTAATTTCTGAGCCTGTGCTACAAGCTTTATAGAAAAATGTTTCTCCTCGGCTACTACGGCATCCTGTAACTGTATGTTTTGAATCCCAGTGAATGTTATACTTGTTGGATCAGTAACAATTCCATAAGCATGATTCAATAATAAGGTCCATTTATTCAGTGCATCCCATCCCTCTACATCCAATGCAGGATCGGCCTCTGCAAATCCGAGTTGCTGTGCAAGAAGAAGTGCTTGTTTGAAGTCGAGTTTATCTTCAAATATTTTGGTGAGAATAAAATTAGTTGATCCATTAGCAATAGCTTTTATGCCATGTAGCAGATCATTATCATAGTATTCCTCTAGGTTTCGGATGACTGGTATAGATGCACATGCTGAGGATTCATATAATAGCGATCTTCCGGTTTTTTGTTGCAGTTCAAGTAATTCAGACAGATTTTCAGCGAGCATTTTCTTGCTGGCACTAACTACATCTTTTCCGTTTTTTAATGCTGTTGAAACGATTCTGTATGCAGGTTCTGTTTCATTGATCACCTCTACTACAACGTTGATTTCAGGGTCATGTAAAATATCCTCGGGATTAGTAGTAAATAATGAGGCTGGTGCATTTCTTTTTTTAGTAGCATCCTTGATGCAGACCTTTTTGATTTCAGCACTTAATGAAGATGTTTTAGCTAAAACTTTATATAAGCCTTCCCCCACAACGCCAAATCCAAATAATCCGATCACCAATTTCTTATGCGTTTCCATAATTGTTATTTCTGTTCGTTTAAAAATGTACTAATGATTTCTTCCAGTTGAGCATATTCCAGTAAAAAACCATCATGCCCATATAATGATTCTATAATTTCTGTTTTAGCACCCGCGATATGTCTTCCCATGAATACCTGTTCTGAAGGTGGAAATAGAATATCAGAGGTTACCCCTATAGATAAGGTTCTTGCTTTAATAAGTTTCAAAGCATTTTCTACTCCGCCTCTTGCTCTACCAACATTATGCGCATCCATTCCTCTGGATAAGGCATGATAACTGAAGGCATTAAATCGCCTGGCTAATTTTTCACCCTGATAACGCTGATAACTCTCCGCTTTGAACCCTTCAATCTCCTCACCATCTATTTGTGTTTTTTCGTAAGTATGATAATGACGATAACTTATCATGCCAATTCCCCTGGCGATCTCCATACCTTTTGATCCAGCTTTAGGATCTTTTGTATGCCAGCTTGGATCATGCTCAATACATAATCGCTGAGAGGCATTAAATGCTCTTCCCCATGCCGAATGAACCGCATTGGTGGCAATAGGAATAATATGCTCAAACAAATCTGATTCTTCGATTGCCCATTCTAATAGTTGTTGTCCACCCATTGATCCGCCTATACCAACATAGATCTTTTGAATTCCCAATTCTTCTCTTAATGGTTTGAAGCTTCTTACCATATCTCTTGGAGTGAAAAATGGAAAACGATGATACCAAGGTTCGCCAGTTGCTGGGTCATGATCAAATGGACCATAACTGCCGTAATGACTACCCGGCATATTCACACAGATGATAAAATATTTTTTAGGATCAAATATTTTTCCTTCTCCTACTAATCCTGGCCACCATTCAGCAACATCACTATTACCTGTTAGCGCATGAAAAACCCAAATAACATTTGACTTCTTATCGTTCAAGGATCCAAGGGTAGAGTAAGCCAAATGGTAGCCGGGGATGGTGATCCCCGACTCCAATAGCAGTGGCTTGTTGGTTGTAAAGGTGTGTAATGTAGATGAGGCCATTAGGTATTCAATGTCTTTTTTAGAGCCTGATCAAAGTCTGCCTTAATATCTTCTATATATTCTAACCCAACACTTACTCTAACCTGATTAGGTAGTACTCCTGCAGATCTTTGTTCTTCTTCACTTAACTGTTCGTGAGTAGTTGTAGCCGGATGAATGATTAACGTTTTCGCATCGCCTACGTTGGCCAAATGGGAAGCTAAGGCTAAGGATTCTACAAATTTTGCAGCCGCAGCTTTACCTCCTTTTACACCTACTTGCAGCACACCACCGCCGGCACCTTTTAGATATTTACTGGCTAGGGAATGGTATGGACTGCTTTCCAATCCCGGATACCATACGTATTCAACTTGAGGATGTACTTCCAGCCATTTAGCTAATGACAATGCATTTTCAACATGGCGTTGTACACGAAGCGAAAGGGTTTCCAAACCTTGCAGTAAAAGGAATGAATTGAATGGACTTATAGCGGGCCCGAAATCTCTTAATCCCTCTACGCGCGCCCGGATAACGTAGGCTATGTTGGGTAAACCAAGTGGGTTACCTTCTCCAAACACTTCCCAGAATTTCAATCCGTGATATCCTTCTGATGGTTCTGTGAACTGAGGGAATTTACCATTTCCCCAATTGTAATTTCCTCCATCAACGATAACACCTCCAATGCTGGTGCCATGACCACCGATCCATTTTGTTGCAGATTCTACCACAATGTTTGCACCAAGTTCAATAGGTCTTACTAAATATCCACCTGCACCAAACGTATTATCTACCACCAACGGCAAATCATGTTTTTTTGCCAGTGCAGCAAACTTTTCAAAATCAGGGATATTCAATCTTGGATTCCCAATGGTTTCAAGATAAATAGCTTTAGTATTCCCATCAATCAATGCTTCGAAACTTTCAACATGATCTCCATCTGCAAATCGGGCTTCAATTCCTAAACGCTTGAATGCTACTTTAAATTGATTGTATGTTCCGCCATATAGGTAAGAAGTCGTAACAAAATTATCACCTGCTTGAAGTATGTTATTCAAGGCTATGAATTGTGCTGCTTGTCCAGATCCAACTGCCAAAGCCGCTACACCTCCTTCCAGAGCTGCAATTCGTTTTTCAAAAACATCGGTAGTTGGGTTCATGATACGGGTATATATGTTCCCAAATGCTTTTAATCCAAATAGATTAGCAGCATGTTCGGCATTATCAAAAGCATAGGAAGAGGTTTGATAAATCGGCACTGCTCTTGATCTTGTAATTGGATCTATTTCTTGTCCTGCATGTAACTGCAGCGTGTCAAAATGTAACTGGCTCATAGAGTTTCCCTTTTGTTGTTTAAGAATGATGACAAGTCCTCTTTGAGCTTTCCAGGAAGCTGTATAAATAAAAAAACCCTCTTGAGTCAGAGAGCTTTGAGTGTAGCATGCATATTCAAAAGCTGAATCTGACTTATCGGTCCTGCTTACGCAGGATGGCAGTGACACCTTATCGGGGGACAGGTTGTCAAGGCTTCATAGGGCCATTTCCCTCAGCCTTTCTGGATAAGCTATTAAAGAACTAGATCACAAATATAGGGAGGTTTCTGCACTGAAAACAAAAATTTTTTTTCGGAGACGAATCAAACTCGCTTGAGCAGAAGGTTTTGACCTAATTTTACAACTATGAAGGATGACGTAATTGAAGTGCTGGGTGCACGGGTCCATAATCTTCGGAATATCGATCTGAATATTCCAAAAAATAAACTGGTAGTGATTACCGGCATCAGTGGAAGTGGAAAATCATCTCTGGCATTTGATACGATTTATGCCGAGGGCCAGCGACGCTATATGGAAACCTTTGGTGCTTATGCTCGTCAGTTCATTGGAGATATGGAAAGACCCGATGTTGATAAAATTTCTGGACTTTCTCCCGTAATCTCCATCGAACAAAAAACAACAAATCGTAATCCGCGCTCTACAGTTGGTACAGTAACGGAAGTATATGATTTCATCCGATTATTATACGCTCGTGCTGGGGAAGCCTATTCTTTTAATACAGGGAAAAAAATGGTGAAGTTTTCTGAAGAAGAAATTATCGCCAGCATTTTCAAACGTTTTTCTGGTAAAAAAATGTCTATCCTTGCTCCCTTGGTGCGTGGGCGAAAAGGACATTATCGTGAGCTATTCGAAGAGATCCGTAAGAAAGGATTTTTAAAAGTTCGAGTGGATGGAGAGATCAAAGACCTCGCCCCTAAAATGCAGGTCGATCGTTACAAAGTGCATGATATTGAAGTGGTGATCGACAGGATGGTCGTTTCCGATGAATTTAAATTACGCATCAGTCAAAGTGTTCAGCAAGCCCTGAAAATGGGAAAAGACCTGATGTTTGTCCATATTGCTGAAGATAAAAAAAGTGAACAACTTGCTGCCTTCAGTCGGCAATTAATGTGTGAAGACACTGGATTATCTTACGAAGAACCTTCTCCCAATAGTTTCTCATTTAATTCACCCTATGGGGCTTGTCCCGTTTGTAAAGGACTAGGACAGGTTTACCAGGTAGATATGGAATCTGTTATACCAGATCGATCGGTTAGTATAGCTGATGGAGGAATTCTACCACTAGGGGAAGCTCGGGATGCATTTGTATATAAACAAGTAGAGAAGATTGCGAAACAAAAGAAGATCAGTTTAAAGGCTCCGATAAATGAACTTTCAGATAAGCAATTAAATACTATCCTTTTTGGTGATGCCAATGCGGATACAGAAACTGAAATGGATTTTGAGGAAGAAGATTTGGGTGATCCCTATGGTGAATTTGAAGGTGTAGTTAAGATGGTGAAACGCTGGTTTTTAGGAAGTAATTCGGATTCTATTCGTGAATGGGCTGAGCAATTTATGATATTGAGGAAATGTACTGCCTGTGAAGGTACACGTTTACGCAAAGAAAGTCTTTGGTTTAAGATTGATGGGCTGAATATTGCAGAGATGTCGGAACTGAACCTGGATAAACTAGGAGCTTTTTTCAAGGATATAGAAAAGCGATTAGATCATAAACAGAAAGTAATTGCACGCGATATTCTAAAAGAAATACGCGAACGTGTTCAATTCTTGTTGGATGTTGGACTTAACTATCTCACATTGAACAGACCTACTCGAACATTGAGTGGTGGAGAATCGCAACGAATTCGTTTGGCTACCCAAATTGGTTCAATGCTTCAGGGGATCACGTATATTTTGGATGAGCCTTCGATCGGGTTACATCAGCGTGATAATATGCGACTCATTCATGCACTTCAAAATCTTCGGGATATTGGGAATAGTATTTTGGTGGTTGAGCATGATAAAGATATTATGCTAGCTTCTGATTATCTCATCGATATTGGTCCGAAAGCTGGTAAACATGGGGGTACCGTAGTGATGCAGGGGACTCCTGCTGAAGTAGTAGCTTCCTCCTCCGAAACTGCTTTGTATTTGCAGGGTAAGAAGAAAATACCCATACCTAAGGAGAGGCGAAAGGGGAATGGCCAATTTCTAGAATTAAAAGGGGCTGATGGAAATAATTTAAAAAAGGTAGATCTAAAAATTCCTTTAGGAACCTTTGTGGTTATTAGTGGAGTAAGTGGAAGCGGAAAGTCAACGCTCATTAATGAAACTTTATATCCAATTCTTAGCCAGCATTGTTATGGTTCAAGAATACAGCCGCTGGCATACCAATCCATTAACGGATTAGATCATATTGATAAAGTTATTGAGATCGATCAATCGCCCATTGGCAGAACTCCAAGATCAAATCCTGCAACTTATTGTGGTTTTTTCACAGAGATTAGGACTTTATTTTCAGCGGTGCCTGAAGCCAAGATTCGTGGATATAATGCGGGTAGATTTTCATTTAATGTGAAAACAGGCAGATGTGATGTTTGTGAAGGTGGAGGAATGCGGGTTATCGAAATGAATTTTCTTCCGGATGTATATGTGCCCTGTGAAAAATGTAATGGTCGTAGATATAATCGTGAAACATTAGAGATCCGTTATAAAGGCAAATCAATAAGCGATGTATTGGATATGACGGTAGATGAAGCAGTTGATTTTTTTACAAATGTTCCTTACCTATATCGTAAGATAAAAGTATTACAAGATGTTGGTTTGGGATACATCACATTAGGTCAATCTGCCGTCACCTTAAGTGGTGGTGAAGCACAACGGGTGAAACTCGCTACCGAATTAGGTAAGCGCGATACCGGTAAAACATTCTATATCTTGGATGAACCCACAACAGGCCTTCATTTTCAGGATATTCAGCATCTGCTGGATGTATTGAATAAGTTGGTGGAAAGAGGAAATACCGTATTGGTTATCGAGCATAATATGGATGTCATCAAGGTGGCCGATCATGTTGTAGATCTTGGTCCAGAAGGAGGTGATGGCGGAGGACAAATACTATTTCAGGGAACACCTGAAGGCTTGGCAAAAGTGAAGGATAGCCACACGGGTAAATTTTTAAAGCATGAGCTTTAAGAATTTATCTTTTATTGACTAATGACTCAATATCATTTCTATATGCTCTATCCCATCTTCCAGATAGATTTCACCCTCAGGAATAAATCCAAACGAGCCGTAAAATTTTTTTAAATAAAGTTGCGCCCCAATTCGGATAGAATGTTTACCACATAATTCAATGGTACGGTTTATAGCTTCTTTCATTAATTCCTTTCCGGCCCCTTTCCCACGATAATGAGGGTCACTTACTACTCGTCCAATAGAAGGTTCAGTATAAGATATTCCGGCAGGAAGTATGCGCGCATAAGCAACCAGAATATTATCTATCCAACCCATTAGATGGCGGCTATGTTGATCTTTGTTATCCATGTCTTGAAAAACACAATTCTGTTCCACAACAAAAACTTCAGTCCGTAAACGAAGGATAGCATAGAGCTCCAATGTCGTTAATTCACTAAATGACTTTTCTGTCCAGTTGATCTGTAGTTCCATTAATAACCGTATTTATCTTTCCATTTGTCGCGAAGAAATTTCCGCATTTCTTCTTCTCTGGCATTTTTTCCTGGATCATAGAATTTTCTACCAGATAATTTTTCCGGAAGAAATTCTTGTGCCGCAAAGTTATGCTCATAATCGTGTGCATATTGATATCCTAGACCATAACCCATATCTTTCATCAAGCGGGTAGGGGCATTTCGAATATGAAGGGGTACAGATAGGTCACCACTTTGTCTAACTTCATTCATGGCCTCATTTATAGCTTTGTACGAAGCATTGCTTTTGGGTGATGCTGCCAGATACGTGGCGCATTGTGATAAAATGATCCTTGCTTCTGGATAGCCAATTTTGATTACTGCATCAAAACAAGTATTGGCTAATACAAGAGCTGTGGGATTGGCATTCCCAATATCTTCACTGGCCAGGATTACTAATCTGCGTGCAATAAACTTTATATCCTCTCCACCTTCAATCATTCGGGCTAGCCAATACACCGCGGCATTTGGATCTGATCCTCGAATCGATTTGATAAAAGCCGATATGATATCATAATGTTGTTCGCCAGTTTTATCATATATGGCTAATTTAGTTTGTGCCGTATCCATTACCATTTCATCTGTTATCTCAATGGTATTATCAGTACTATGAGTAGTAACGACCAATTCAAAAAGGTTAAGCAGTTTTCGGGCATCACCTCCGCTTAATCTTAGTAGTGCATTATAATCTTTGATCTCGATAGTCAACGATTTTAAAATTGGATCTTGGGTAACAGATGCGTGCAGAAGTTTTGCCAAATCATCGTCCGATAAGGGTTTAAGTACATAAACCTGGCATCTGGATAGAAGAGCACTATTAACCTCAAAAGATGGATTTTCTGTTGTGGCACCAATTAGGGTGATTGTTCCTTTCTCTACGGCACCCAGTAGTGCATCCTGCTGGCTTTTTGAAAAGCGATGTATCTCATCAATGAATAATATCGCTTTCGGTGAGTATTTTGCTTTTTCGATTACTTCTCTTACCTCTTTGACTCCTGCACTTATAGCACTTAATGTGAAAAAAGGAGCAGATACAGCATGTGCGATGATATTGGCAATAGTTGTTTTTCCTGTTCCCGGAGGGCCCCATAAGATCATAGACGGAATAACTTGTTGGTCTATCGCAGTCCGTAAAATACTGTTTTCTCCGGTGAGATGTGCTTGACCAGCGAGTTCAGATAGCAATGTTGGACGCATTCGTTCTGCCAAAGGGGCTGCCATGTTCTTGATTTATCAAATGAATTTACTAAAGTTAACGTACATTCATGGGGAATAGGATAAATGGTTTTTTATAGCGATTATGATAGCTTTTAAAGTTGTTTTTTGGCTTCTTATTTTTGGTGTTTGCTATACGTATATTTTATATGGGGTAATCCTTTATATATTTTCAACTCCTGCATCAGAGTCCATTGATTCTACTGAAAACGATCTACCTACTGTTATTCATATAATCGCGGCATTTAATGAAGCTGAAATCATAGAAACGAAAATACAAAATGCACTTCAGCTGAATTACCCCAAGCATAAGTTAAAAACAGTGATTATTGCAGATGGATCTACAGATGCTACAGTAGAACGTATAAAGCAGTATGCGGATATTACGCTTTTATTTGAATCTCAGCGTAAAGGTAAAATGGCTGCCATCAATCGTGCTGTGGAATTTTGCAAGGATGGAGACATTTTGGTTTTTAGTGATGCCAATACCATGTTGAATCAAGATGCATTCATTAACATCATGCGGCATTTTTTTGATCCAATTGTTGGAGGTGTAGCTGCTGAAAAAAAGGTACTAGCAGAAAAGAGAGGTATAGTAAGAGGGGAAGGTATATACTGGATGTACGAATCAGGTTTAAAAAAGTTGGAAGCTGACTTTCATTCCGTAATAGGTGCAGCTGGTGAGTTGTTCTCTGTAAGAAGAAAATTATTCAAGCCTCTTCCCGAAAATATTATTCTAGATGATCTGATGATATCATTGAATATTTGTCGGAAAGGCTATTTAGTTCGATATGAGCCCGCTGCATTTGCTTTGGAAAGTCCCTCATTAACATTGGCTGATGAGCGTATTCGAAAAATTCGAATCAGTGCTGGAGCTTTTCAAGCTTTAGGTATGACTACAGATTTACTTAATCCTTTCAAATTTGGTAAAATATCTTTTCAATACTGGTCTCATCGTATATTACGTTGGGTGTTTTGTCCGATTGCGATTCCGTTGATTTTTATTTTGAACAGTTTTATTTTAACGCGCGAAGGAGGATATATTTTTCAATTACTCTATATCCTTCAAATCATTTTTTATAGCTTGGCCTTAATCGGCTGGGGGATGACTACATTTAAAAAGCCCGTGCGAAATATATTTTACATTCCCTTCTACGCCATATTTATGCAAATCGCCATATGGAAGGGCTTTTTAGTCAACTTATCAGGTAATGCATCTCCACTTTGGCAAAAGGTAAACCGTCAAAATGATCATCTAAATGGTTTATAATAGACATATTCTGCCAGTGAAAGCATTGGTCGATCGCCTTTAGTATCTCCGTATGCATATATAGTATCAAATTGAGAAAGGTCAAATTCTTGTCGAATTCTATTGACCTTTTCCACTCCATGACAGTTTTTCCCTAGAATTTTCCCTGTTAAATACCCATTGCTACTTTCCAGTTTTGTGGCCAAACAATGCATCTGTTGTGTTGTACACCAGCCCTTGAGCCAGTTTTCAGCAGATGCTGAAACCAATACTATTTCATGTCCTTGTTCTTTATGCCATTGAAGTTTTTCTGTTGCACCCCCACGAATGATACGAGGGATGACATTTTGGGTGAATGAATCACAATATTGTTGAAATTCAGATTCTCTAATCCCTCCAAAAAAATGTTTTAATAGTCGTTCTTTTGATCGTTGACGATCGTAGAGCCCCAATTTCAAACCTACCAATAAGGGGGAGATAAGCATTACTCCCGTTATAAATCGGAAATCACCATGTATATAGCGGATTATTTCCGCTAATGAATCTTTAGTGGTAATGGTGCCATCAAAATCGAAGAAAGCTATACCCTTATTCACCATTTTAACTTTTTAAAGATCCCTTCCGGAATATTTCGGATGATGAACATGATCCACTTCCAGAACCATTTGACATACACAACATTTTTCTTTTTCTGAATTGCTGTATATATCGTTTCAGCTACTTCACCCGGAGTAGCCGTTAAAGGTGCAGGAAGTTTTATATTTTCGGTCATCTTCGTATATACAAAGCCAGGAAGGATAGTCGTTACATGAACTCCGTATGGGAACATTTCATTTCTTAATCCTGATAAATAGGCTGTAAATCCGGCTTTCGCACTTCCATAAATAAAGTTCGAACCTCTTCCTCTTTCACCCGCTACAGAGCTGATACCTGCAATTTGTCCGCGTTCCTGCTGTTTATAGGTACGTGAGATGATATTCAATATAGATACAGCACCTGTATAGTTTACATGGATGGTATTAAGTAAAGCATCTTGGTTGTTTATAGCAACCTGATTATCGTCCATATGTCCAAATACGACGATTGAAATATCAGGTATTGATGGTAAACTATTCCAGAATAATAGATGTGAATCTATTTTTAACGCATCAAAACTATGCAGGCTGCATCGGATGTTATACCTGATTTTTAGATCAGATCGTAATGTTTTCAAATCATCCATTCGACGTGCGGCAAGTTGCAGATCATATCCCTTTGAAGCAAATGTTCTGGCAATTGCTCTTCCCATATCAGATGTAGCCCCTATGATCAATACTGTTGCCATCAGGATCTAATTTGAAGTCTTTTGGAAAGTAGTGAAATGAATTTACCTGGATTAAATGTTTTGATGATGGAAATGAAACGCTCTGCATTTGGATATCCATTAAAAAACATATCTGGTTTCATACGGGCATCTTTCGATAAATAGATTCTTCCACCGTATTGTATAACCAGTTTATCCAATTCATCTAAAAATGGGAATAGACTTTTTCGTACGGGTAGATCCAGCGCAAGTGTATATCCTTTCATCGGAAATGAAATCAGGCTTTCATCCTCCCCAAATATTTTAAGAACGGCAAGAAAAGATGCATGGCCATTGCCATTAATTTTTCTTAAAATTTCTACTAAGCCTTCACGTGCCTCTAATGGTAATACAAATTGGTATTGTACAAACCCTTTTCTACCATATCCTCTGTTCCAATGTTGAATGGCATCCAATGGATAGAAAAATGGTTCATAGGATACGACATTATTGATCTCTTTTTTTCTCATTTTATGGTAATAGAGAAAATTAAAAGCAGATACAGTGAATCGATTCAACAAAAAAGAAGGTAGATAAAAGGGTAATGTTAAGGATGTTTTTTTAGGAAGTTTTAGAGGATCTTTTTGTAATGCATAAGGTAATTCATTTCGTTTGGCATGTTCGCCTAACATTAGAATACTTCTGCCGAATCCAGAACCGGATTTGAGACAATCGATCCAGGCTACTGAATAAGTGTATTGACTGTAGGTGTCAAATAGTTCAATGATCTCGCTTAAATTTTTCGCTTTGATCATTTTTTGCTTGATATATGCTGTTTCAATTTTTTTCAATTGAAATTTTACACGGGTGATGATACCCGTTAGTCCCATTCCACCGGTAGTGGCTTGGAATAATTCAAGATTTATGAATGGGGAGCAGGTTATGATATTACCGGTATGATCCATCACATCCATATCAATAATATGCTGTCGAAAACATCCCTCTGCATGATGATTTTTCCCATGCACATCACTTGCAACTGCACCGCCAATAGTAATGAATTTAGTGCCAGGTGTAACCGGCAGAAACCAACCTTTGGGAACAATAAATTCTAATATGGCATCCAGTGTTAAACCCGACTCAACATCGATTATACCTTCAGTTTCATCAAATCCAAGTATATGATGGAATGATAGTGTAGATAATACAGTATCGGACAGAGCAGCGTCACCATAGCATCTCCCCATACCTCTTGCAATGGTTTCATTAGATGCGGATAGTTTTTGCTGCAATTCGCGTACAAGGGTGAAGGGCTTCACATCGGCTTCGATCACCGGATAGTTACCCCAGTTGGCGATGTTTTTTTTCATACTAAATGGTTATATCCCTTACATAGATCAGGAAATAAAAACTCAGGATCCACAATATTAGCGTTATCTGCAAAAATCGATCTTTATATATGATCTTGGTAGGTGATCCGGAATCATTCTTTACAAAGATAAGTTGCAGATAGCGCAAAATACCCATGAATACGAACAAGCTCGTGTAATAGAGTCGGCTGGATCTTAACCTGGCATCCACTTCTGGACTAATCGTGTACATAAGATAGCAAACCAAGATGATGGCGCAGACCATTGTAATCGTGACATTGAGAAACTCCATATTGTATCCGTCAATAGATTTGCGCATTTCTATCCCAGATTCGGATTGAAGGATCACATCGTCCCGCCGTTTACCTAGTGCCATGAAAAGAGCCAGCAGAAACACCATAAGGTTTAACCACATAGAAAGTGGAACTTCTCCAACAATAGCGCCTGCCTGAACTCTAAGGATAAATCCAACCGCAATAATGAAAACATCTACAATAGGAATATTTTTAAATCCAAATGAGTAGGCTACATTAAGGATATAATAGGCTACTATGATCAAATGGAAATGTGGTTCAAGAAAATAACTCCCAATTAAGGCGATCACAATAAATGCTATGGATAGGATTACGGCAAAAGCCGGAGAAACCGTACCTGCTGTGAGAGGCCTGAATTTTTTAATGGGATGCTGTATATCTTTATCACGATCACGATAATCATTAATGATATAGATACTGCTGGCAGCGAGGGAGAAAAGAAAAAATCCCCATATTATTCGGATTATTTTATCAGAATTGAACAGATCTCCCGCAAAAAAAAGCGGCAGCAGTAGGAAAATGTTTTTAACCCAATGTCCTGTTCGAAGAAGTTGGAAATACTTCATATGGTAAAATTAACCTAATTGGGGATACCTTTGCTGCTATTCCTTTGAACTATATTGGGATTAAATGTAGTTTTAAATAAAACGTGCAAGATCAGTAACATATCCTCCATATTATCCAATCCAATCGAATACCTGAAGGGTGTGGGTCCCGTACGAGGAGATATGCTTCGAAAAGAGCTTCAGATCCATACTTTTCAGGATCTTTTAGAGCATTTTCCTTATCGGCATGTAGATAAGACAGAGGTTAAATTGATCAGTGAGATCAATTTTAAACCTGATTATATACAGGTGTCGGGTACATTGTTGAATTATGAAATGGTAGGAGCGGGAAGGGGTAAAAGACTGGTTGCGGAGATACGAGATCAATCTGGTGTACTGGAATTGACTTGGTTCCAGGGAATAAATTGGGTTGAAAAAATGCTGGAAAAAGGAAGGGAATATCTTGTATTTGGCAAACCTGGCTTTTTTATGGGTAAGCCTCAGATGACGCATCCTGAAATTGAATTACATACTCCAGAGAAAGGAAGTGGGAAAAGTTTTCTTGAACCTATATATCCAACAACCGAAAAATTAAAAGCACGTGGACTGAATGGTCGCAGTTTAGCAAAACTGACCTTCAGCTTATTTTCGGTACTAACTCAAAAAGATATTACTGAAAATCTTCCTGATCATGTATTGAAAGGTTTGAATCTTATGTCAAGATGGGATGCATTTAGGCATATTCATTTTCCTTCTGGTAAATCCGAATTTGAAGCAGCACAACGTAGAATAAAGTTTGAAGAGTTTTTTCTAGCTCAGTTACGTTTGGGAATGATCCGATCATCACGACATCGTTATTCTCGTGGGATTTTGTTCTCTAAAGTAGGAGATCATTTCAATACATTTTATGAACATCATTTACCCTTTCAATTAACAAGCGCGCAAAAGAGAGTATTGAAAGAGATCAGGCAGGATACAGCAGGTGGGCGACAAATGAATCGGTTACTTCAAGGTGACGTGGGTAGTGGTAAAACCATTGTTGCCTTAATGAGTATGTTGATGGCATCTGGAAATGGTTATCAAAGTTGTATGATGGCTCCAACAGAGATCTTATCTCAACAACATTTTGAAGGGATCAGCAACCTGCTTAATGATATGCCGATTAAGGTAAGATTGCTAACAGGATCCGTTAAAACAAAGGAGCGTCGTAAAATTTTAGAAGAGACATTGAGCGGTGAAGTAGATATATTAATTGGTACACATGCACTGATTGAAAAAGATGTTCAGTTCAAAAATCTGGGTTTGGCAATTGTTGATGAGCAACATCGGTTTGGAGTAGCACAACGTGCTCGATTATGGGAGAAAGCAGCGATTCCACCTCATGTTCTGGTCATGACGGCAACACCCATACCCCGTACTTTAGCTATGACGGCATATGGAGATCTGGATTATAGTGTAATGGATGAATTACCTCCTGGACGCCAACCTATTAAAACAGTACATAGATACGAACATGCCCGTTCACAAGTGATGGATTTTATTCGTGCTGAATTGAATAAAGGTCGGCAGGCTTATATCATTTTCCCATTAATTGAAGAGAGTGAAAAATTGAATTATGAAAATCTGATGAAGGGTTATGAAAATGTAAAAGCTTATTTTCCAGAACCACGTACCTATATCAGCATGGTACATGGTAAAATGAATAATGTGCAGAAGGAAATTAATATGAAGCGTTTTGTTGAGCATGATACGCAGATCATGGTTTCTACAACTGTAATTGAGGTAGGTGTAAATGTTCCCAATGCCTCCGTGATGGTCATTGAAAGTTCAGAAAAATTCGGGCTTAGTCAATTGCATCAATTACGGGGTAGAGTAGGCAGAGGTGCTGAGCAAAGTTATTGTATCTTGATAACGGGCGATAATTTATCTAAAGAAGCCCGTGAGCGTCTATCTGTAATGTGTACGACCAATGACGGATTTCAAATAGCAGAAAAAGATCTGGAATTGAGAGGGCCGGGCGATATTGAAGGAACTCGTCAAAGTGGTATGATGAATTTTAAGCTAGCCAATATTGTTGAGGATCGTGAACTGCTTGAACTTTCCAAACAAACTACCATTGAATTACTTGACGATGATCCTGACCTTACCCTCGAAAAAAACCAGGTTTTAAAGGCATTTTTGGCACAACAGCAAGGTAAAACCCTTTGGAGTAAAATAAGCTGATATTGGCCTAATAATTAACAGTTTCTATAGGATAATACATGTAATTTTAACAGTACATGGGATTTTCATTTAGATTATTTTTTAATCTGTGCACCTTCTTGTTGTTTACCCTTCTTGTAAAAGGGCAGGCATATTATCCTATTGATTTTGTTGAGAACAAGGGTCAGTGGGAGGGAAATTTTAAATTTCGTTCAGAATCAGGTAATGGAGCTTTGTTTATAGAACAAAATGGATACACTATTCTTCAGCATCATCTCGAAGACTTTACACAATTAGCGGAACATTTTCATGGTAAACATGCTCAGGAAAAAAATGATCGCCCACAGCGGTCATTCGATGCTCAAAAAAGAGTATTGAGATCACATGCGTTAAAAGTAAAATTTATCGGTTCTGGTAATCCTATAATTCAATCTGAATCACCAAGAGAAGGGTATGATAATTATTTTTTAGGCAATGATCCTTCAAAATGGAAATCAGAAGTATATACTTATTCTGCTCTTCGATTTAAGAATATGTATGCTGGAGTGGATGTAAAATATTATTCTGATGGAGGAGTTTTGAAATATGATCTGCTTGTTGCGCCAGGTGCTGATGTAAAAAAGATTCGGCTTCAATACGAGGGGGCAACTTCCATAAAAATAAAGAACGGCGATTTGGTCATTACTACATCCGTAGGTGAAGTGAAAGAATTAAAACCATATGCTTATCAGGTAATCAATGGATTTAAAAAGGAAGTTACCTGTGCTTATTTTTTGCAAGGGAATGAGATTTCATTTAAACTAAATGGTTATGATGCCAATGCTGAATTAGTGATTGATCCAACCCTTATTTTTTCTACCTACACAGGAAGTCGATCTGGAAACTGGGGATATGCAGCTACACCAGGAAATGATGGTAGTTTTTATGCAGGCGGGGTAGTATTCAACGGCGGTGGTTATCCGGTAACTGCTGGTGCTTTTCAAACTTCATTTCAGGGAGGAGGACAAACTTTGGGGGTTGATATCAGTATTACAAAATTCAATCAAAATGGTACCCTGCGGGTGTATTCAACTTACCTGGGAGGAGGTCAGGATGAATTCCCACATAGTATGTATGCAGATCCTGCCGGGAATCTGGTTGTATTAGGAAGAACGGCATCATCTAATTTTCCGGTAACCGGTACCTTCGGAACGTTAGGACAGACAGATATAATCGTCGTAAAGTTCAATGCTGCTGGAACTACACTTATTGGATCCATGAAAATTGGGGGTAGTAGTGATGATGGGGCCAATATGGATGCATCCGGTTTACCTGATTGCGGTTCTTTGTTATACAATTATGGTGATAATGCCAGAAGTGAAGTAGTGTTAGATGCTGCTAATAATGTTTATGTGGCAGCAAGTACGCAATCCATTAATTTCCCTTTACAGAATGCCATTCAAACAAAATTAAACGGAAAGCAGGATGCGGTCTTTATTAAATTAAATCCAACGCTTTCTACAGTTATCACTAGTACATATTTTGGTGGTGCAGAAGACGATGCTGGTTTTGTATTGGCTTTGGATCCTATTACTACTGATGTCTTGATGGCAGGTCCATCAGCAAGTAATGATCTGCCCAGAGCATCCAATGCGTATAATGGTTCTATAGATGGATATGTAGCGGTTTTTTCCAATGATGGAAGAGTACTTCGTAATACCAGGTATTTTGGAACCACTTCTCTAGATATCATTTTTGGTATTCAGTTTGATGATAATGGATTCCCCTATATCATGGGGATTACCTTGGGAAGTTGGCCAGTGGTAAATGCCCCCTATGTAAATCCCGGTTCTAAGCAGTTTATTTCCAAGCTTACCAAAAGTTTGAACGGATTTGTTTATTCTACTGTTTTTGGAAGTGCCAACAGTTTACCCAATATTTCTCCGGTAGCTTTTCTTGTTGACAAGTGTGAAAATGTTTATATATCCGGATGGGGTGGAAAATTAAATCCTTGCAATACGGGAAGTTGTTTTGATTCAAAAACATCTGGACCTATAAACATGCCCATTACATCAGATGCTATAAAAAGTGCAACTGATGGCCGTGACTTTTATTTCTTTGTATTGGAAAAAGATGCTACTCGGCAATTGTATGGCAGCTATTTTGGTCAAACAGGTGGCGAGACAGACCATGTTGATGGCGGAACAAGTCGCTTCGATAAAAGGGGAGCGATATATATGGCCATTTGTGCGAATTGCATGGGGAATAATGCTTGTCCGCAATCTCCGATTACCCAGCAAATGCCTGTAACACCTGGGGTGGTTTCTCCAAGAAATGCTGCCTTAGGAACAGGTAGTGGTGGAGATTGTAATCTAGCAGCTGTAAAGATCCTATTTGATTATCAGGGAGTGATTGCATCTGTTCAATCATCAATAAATGGCAATTGGACAGATTCATCTGGATGTGTTCCCTTAAAGGTTGATTTCACCGATACTATAGGAAATGCCAGCAGTTACGAATGGAATTTCGGTGATGGTAGTCCTTCTATTACAACTACTGATCCTGAAATCGCACATTCCTTTACAAAGCCAGGTATATTTCGTGTTCGATTGATTGCTATCGATAATTCACGTTGCATACCAAGAGATACTGCTTATAAACTGATTAGGGTTAGAGCGGATAAAGTACAACTCAATTTCTCAGAGGATAAGTTACTGCCTTGTGAGAACCTGAATTTCAGATTTAACAATCTTTCCATACCTCCTATAGGTGCTCCCTTTAAAGATACTTCCTTCGTCTGGGATTTTGGTGATAATTCACCAAAAGTGAAGGCCGGAACTTCCAGTGTTACGCATACTTACAAATCACCTGGTTCCTATACTGTGAAGCTGATCTTAAATGATACCAGCTACTGTAATTATCCGGATACCATTTCCAGGACGATCAGGGTAGCACCCAATGTAGATGCACGTTTTCTTACACCTACAACAGGCTGTGCGCCACATAGGGCTCCTTTCAATAATATATCCCTTGCCGGAGAAATTTTTGAGTGGGACTTTGGTGATGGCACCACATTTACCGGATCAACACCACCACCTAAATTATACAGTAATCCTGGTACGTACGCTGTACGATTAATCGCAATCGATCCAAACACTTGTAATGGAAGAGATACGGTTATCACACAAATTACCGTTTATCCAAAGCCAACGGCATTGTTTACTTATACTCCAATACAGCCACAGGAGAATGTCCCAACCAATTTTACGAATCGTTCTGTTGGGGCAACGGGGTATAAATGGTATTTTGGAGATGGGGATTCTTCCATAGTGAAGGATCCGGTTCATCAATATACTAGTACCGGAACTTTCCAAACTTGTTTGATAGCCATTAATGAAAACGCATGTGCAGATACAGTATGTACATCAATTGAGGCGATTGTGGTTAAAATCATGGATGTACCAAACGCGTTCTCACCAAATGGAGATGGCATCAATGATAAGATCTTTGTGCGTGGTTTTGGGATCGTCAATATGAATTTCAGAATTTATAACCGACAAGGAGTAATGGTTTTTCAGTCAACAAGTCCTTCTATAGGATGGGATGGAAAATATAAAGGAATCTTGCAGCCAATGGACACTTACGCCTATATTTTGGATGTTGAGTTTTCTGATGGCACCAGTACTCAGAAAAAAGGGGATATAACTTTATTACGATGATGTTACGTAGAATGAAGATATGGATTGCGGTTGTGACATTCTGTTTGAGTAATGGAGTGTTTGCACAGGATCTTCATTTTTCCCAATTCTTCCATTCTCCATTAACCACAAACCCTGCGAATACAGGCTTTATTCCAGATAGTGATTTTAGATTGGGTGCGCACTATCGTAACCAGTGGACTCAGGTTCCGGTTCCCTATAAAACCATAAGTGTTTATGGTGACGCTCAAGTTTTTCGTGATCGACTGGAAACTGGATGGATAGGGTTGGGAGGTGTTATTCTGCAGGATAAAGCAGGAACGGGTTCACTAACATCAACCAAAGTTTACGGATCAGCTGCCTATCATCAAATGTTGGGAAATACTGGATTGTTAAGTGCTGGATTTAATGTTGGTATGTCGAATAAACGCATTGATGCAACTAAGCTCACGTTTGATAATCAGTGGACCGGTACATTTTTTGATGTTAATATCCCGTCTGGCGAAACTTTCAATACCAATAATATTTCCTACTTAGATATGCAGGTAGGATTGAACTATGCCTGGTTTCCAACAGATAATCTTTATATCCATGGGGGTGTTTCGGTACATCATGTGAATAGGCCAAGAGAGAGTTTCTTCTCCAATTCACCTAACTACGACAATCGCTTGTCGCCACGTTATATTGGATTTATAGATGCTGTAATTAAGCTTAATGATCAATGGATCATAAACCCATCTTCATATCTTTCCTTACAAGCTAATTCACCAGCATTAATGGCGGGCATGCACCTAAATTATAATTTATCCGGTGATGGTGAGCAACAGCTTCTGGGTGGGGTTTACTATCGTCCTGGAGATGCGGTCATACCCATGATTGGCTACCAGTGGAAGAACTTCCTGTTCATGTTTTCCTATGATGCTACGCAGGTTGCCAAATTCAATGGTGTGGCAGGGGCAAACGAATTATACATGCAATTCAAAGGGAATTATTTCAATATTGGCGATTTAAGGCAATCTATTTGTCCAAGTTTCCGTTAAAAAACTATTTTAGCGGAAATTTTTCGCATGACTCCAACATTGCTTTTTTCTTTTGTGATCGGATATTTTTTATTATTACTTGGCGTAGCCTGGTTTACCTCTCGTAATTCTAATAATGAATCATTCTTTATAGGAAATAAAAGCTCGAACTGGATGGTGGTAGCTTTTGGAATGATTGGTACATCATTATCGGGAGTAACATTCGTTAGCGTTCCTGGTGCAGTTGGAGAAACCGGATTTACTTATTTTCAGATTGTTGCAGGGTATTTAATTGGGTATGTCATTATTGCCATGGTACTATTACCATTGTACTACAAGCTGAATTTAACATCAATCTATAATTATTTAAGTACACGACTTGGATTTCGTTCTTATAAAACCGGTGCATCATTTTTTATTTTATCCAGAACGCTGGGGGCAACTGCTCGGTTATATCTGGTAGTCAAAATTTTACAGGATGCCATCCTAACATCTTTTGGTGTTCCTTTTTGGGTAACAACATTGATCATACTATTCATGATCCTCATTTATACATATGAGGGAGGAGTTAAAACTATTGTATGGACAGACATGCTTCAAACTACAGGTATGTTGATTGGACTAGTGGTATGTGTGGTGTATATATTGAATATGTTGGGGACAGATCTTGGGGGAGCATTAGCGGCGATGGATGAAAAAGAATACACAAGAATTTTTGTTTTTGATCCAAATTCAAAATTATTTTTTGTTAAACAGATTATTGCGGGTGCTTTTATTACCATAACCATGACCGGAATGGATCAGGAAATGATGCAGAAAAATATAAGTGTAAGAACACTGAGGGATTCACAGAAAAATATGGTTGTTTTTGCTATAATCCTTTTAGTGGTAAACTTATTATTCCTTTTACTGGGAGGCTTATTATACCTATATGCGGGGGCAAATGGAGTTGAGGCAACAGGCGATAAGATCTTCCCTGCAGTAGCCCTAGAACATATGCCTCCAATAATTTCAGTGATCTTCATCTTAGCCCTTATATCCGCATTATTCCCAAGTGCTGATGGTGCGATAACTGCGCTTACTGCTTCATTCTGTATTGATATAATTGGGATTCAGCGTCAAGAAAATTTGTCGGAAGCAAAAAAGAAAAAATGGCGCCAGATGGTACATATTTCTTTTGCGCTGGTGTTTTTACTTTTTGTTATGATTTTCTATAAAATCAATGATCCAAGCATGATTGGTGTGATCTTAAAAGTGGCAGGATATACGTATGGACCATTATTGGGATTGTTCGCATTTGGAATTCTTACCCAGCGTAAAGTAAATGATAAGCTTGTACCATTTATAGCTATTTTATCTCCTATACTTTGTTACTTGATTGAGGCAAATCAGACTGCGTTGTTTGGGGACTTTAAAATTGGTCTGGAATTATTATTGATCAATGGGTTGATTACCTTCTGTGGCCTTTGGATAGTATCTCAACAGCAGACTTTAGCTAAAGGTTAATTTTTATCTTTGCAAAGTGGAATGGATAACTGAATTAGCCAGTAAATATGCTGAACGGCATAGCACAGAAGTAAGTGAACTGCTTTTGCATGTAGATGCATTCACTAGGACTTATCACCAAGAGCCGCATATGCTGAGTGGTCAGCTTCAAGGTCGATTCCTGATCATGCTCTCCCAAATGATCCGGCCTAACATGATTTTAGAGATTGGTACATTATCTGGATATAGTGCACTTTGTTTAGCTGAGGGATTAACCGAAAATGGTTTTTTGCACACGATCGAATGTCGCGATCGAGATGCTGAAGTGGCAAAAGATTATATTTCAAAAAGTCGATTTGCTAATCAGATCATCGTTCATACCGGTATAGCATTAGATGTTCTAAAAACGTTAAAATTTTCGTGGGACTTGGTATTCATTGATGCCGACAAGGTAAATTACATTAATTATTTTGAGGCCATAATTGACCAGCTTAGACCCGGTGGATGGATAATAGCCGATAATGTCTTATTTCATGGGCAAGTACTGGATGAAGAAGTGAAGGGAAAGAATGCAAAAGCAATACATGCGTTTAATGAATTTGTGAAAAGAAATGATAGAGTTGATTGCTGCCTTTTAACAGTTAGGGATGGGCTTATGCTGATCCGTAAAAAATAGTAAGATCATGTTGAGAAGAACAATATTTTTTTTGATTTATTTCTTGGTTGCACGTAATACCTATGCTCAGGTGCCTCCAACTCGTGCAGAAATTATAGCACAGTATATCGAAACCTACAGAGAAGTCGCTATTGCTGAAATGCAACGAACAGGAGTTCCGGCTTCCATAAAACTTGCTCAAGGTATCTTAGAAACAGAGGCAGGTAAGAGTGATCTAGTACGTAGATCTAATAACCATTTCGGCATTAAATGCAAATCAAATTGGACTGGAGATAAAGTTTATCATGATGATGACGCAAAAGGAGAATGTTTTCGTGCTTACCCCTCTGCTATTGATTCCTGGAGAGATCATTCAGATTACTTAAAATCTGCTCCCTGGTATGCTTCATTATTTAAACTAGATGGCGATGATTACAAAGGATGGGCTTATGGTTTAAAGGCAGCGGGGTATGCGACTAATCCGAAATATCCCCAACTGTTGATCAAGTATATTGAAGATTTCAACTTAAATGATTATTCTCTAATTGCCATGGGTAAAAAGAGAGCACCAGACTGGGCTCCCTCAAAAAATATTATTTCCTCACCTTCGCAGGTTGCTAAGGGGAATGTAATCGTTGCAGCTTCAACTAAAGAAACCTCTGCACCAAATCTTGTAGTTAAAAAGAAAAATTATCCGACCGGAGTTTTTAAGATCAATGAAACCAAAGTTATATATGCCGTAGCAGGGAGCTCCATAAAAAATATCGCTGAAGCTAATGGGATCAGTGCTGCATATCTTTATGAGTTCAATGAACTGAGGGATGATGAGGATATTTTGAAAGCAGGAAAATTAGTGTATCTGCAACGTAAGCGAACAGTTGGCGAAAATGAATTTTACATTGTAGAGGAAGAAGAAGATATGTATGAAATCAGCCAACGATTAGGTATTCGTCTAGAAAGCATTTTACAATATAACCAAATGACGATGAATATGAAGCCTGCCATAGGTGAAACTATTTATCTTCAGAAGGGAAGATCTAGTAAGCCCAAACTTCTTAATAGCAAATAAGTTATATGGAATTTTATCAAGTCCACGATAAACAGTTCAAACCATATTTGAATGCGGCGGAAATTGACAAAGAGATAGGTAGATTGGCTGATGAGTTAAATAAAGATTATAAAGATAAGACCCCACTCTTTATAGCTATTCTGAGCGGTTCTTTTATGTTTGCTTCTGATCTTTTTAAGAAGCTCACTATCCCTGCTGAAATTTGTTTTATAAAATTGGCTTCATATAAAGGCACCAAATCAACGGGTAATGTTATTACTTCAATAGGACTTGATGTAGAAGTGCATGGAAGAGATATTGTGATCATTGAGGACATTATCGATACAGGTAGAACACTCAATGCGTTTTTGCCGCAATTAGAGCATCAGCAACCGAAGTCAATGAAAATCTGTGCATTATTACATAAGCCTGACTGTACTCTATTCCAGGTGCCAATTGATTATCTTGGGTTTTCAATACCCGATAAATTTGTTTTGGGATACGGATTAGATTATGATGGTCAGGGGCGTAATCTCCCTGAAATCTTTCAACTGGTATAATTACAATCTAAAATATGAAGGCCTTCCGGACACTTCTCTTGTTCGTGATCGGACTATTGATCAGCGTCCAGGTGATCTCGCAATATGCTTACAAGGGTATTGTCACAGATCAAAAGGGTAGAGTACTGCAACGTGTAAAAGTATTTTTGCATTCTTCAGGGCAAACTTTTTTCACGAATTCAGAAGGTGTTTTTAGCTTTTCAAATAAAATAGAGACTGACAGTATTTCATTCAGCGTTGTAGGATATGAAAAATTAACCAAACGAATAAATGCCTCTTCATTTGCAGAGATTAAGCTTAAAATACTGGATCATCTTGCTAATCGGAATGCAGATATGCTTCGTTCTTTTGCCGGAAATATTAATGATAACGATAGACGTATGTGGGTTGCAGGTAATGAAACATATACTACATTATTAGAGAATCCTATACTTAAAACTGAAAACTATCCGGCAACCAGTATTATTTTAAATGCAAATAGGGCATCATACAGTAATATACGTCGGTTTATCAATATGAATGTCAAGGTTCCATTTGATGCTGTTCGTATCGAAGAGATGCTTAATTATTTCAATTTGCATTATACCGAACCGCCAAAAGATAGTTTGTTCTCCATAAGTTCCTACCGAACCACTTGCCCCTGGAATCTAAAAAAAGAATTACTATACATTCAGGTTAATACACCTGAAATTAATGTAACTGATGTTCCTCCAGGGAATCTGGTATTTCTGATCGATGTTTCCGGGTCAATGGATCTTCCCAATCGATTGCCATTATTGAAATCTTCATTTCGTAAACTTGTTCAAACCCTTAGGCCTATTGATACCATATCCATTGTGATCTATGGAGGGGCTACCGGTATTTACCTGCCTCCAACCAGTGGATTAGAGAAAGCAAAAATTGATTCAGCTTTAGATGGTCTTTCTGCCGGCGGATCAACACCAGGTGAAGCAGGCATAGTACTAGCCTATGATATAGCCCGAAGACAGTATATTGAAAATGGTAATAATCGCATTATTCTTGCGACGGATGGTGATTTTAATGTGGGTCAAAAAAATGAGGCTGAGCTTGACTTATTGATTACTAAAATGAAGAGCACGGGAATTTATCTTACGTGTCTGGGTGTTGGGATGGGCAATTATAAGGATTCAAAAATTGAGATATTAGCGCGAAAAGGGAATGGAAATTTTGCTTACCTGGACTCTGAAGCGGAAGGCGAAAAAGTATTAGTAAGCGAATTCACCCAAACCTTATTTACCACTGCTGATGATGTATATATGGATGTCCGGTTCAATCCTCAGCAAGTAGGAGCTTATCGTTTGATTGGCTACAATAATGTAAAAGGAATTTTCTCGGATACGTTAACCTCGATCGAGGGTGGAGAACTTGGTTATGGCTATTCATGTATTGGTTTATTTGAAGTTGAGCCAACGGACAAAAAGGAAAACGTACTTGCGGAATTATTTCTTCATTATAAACCTGCGGGTATTGAAAACCCCAAGGTATTGTCAACACCTATTAACCCTCAAGTAGTACCATTTGATTTAGCTCCTCCGTATTATCAACTAGCAGGGTCAATTGCATTATTTGGTTTAAAGCTCAGGCAGTTCGATGATGTAAAAGAATTCAAATGGAAAGATCTCATTGATCTAGCATCGAAAAATATAGAGTTGAATAACCCTCAGCAAAATGAGTTTTTAGAGATATTACTTAAAGCACAGCGGATATACACTCAGCAAAGAAAAAGTCGCTGATCTCAGAATACTGAAGTATAACGAGCACTATATTCATTTATCCAAATACTTCTTTCACTTTTTCGAAAAAGCTTTTTTCGTTCTTTTCCGGTTTTGGTGTGAAGTTTGGTGAATTCTGCAATTTTTCGATCATAGTTTTTTCCTCTTCGGAAAGCTGTTGAGGTGTCCAAACATTTATATGGATCAGTTGATCACCTCTTTCATAACTATTGTTAATGGATGGGAATCCTTTTCCCTTTAAACGAAAGATCTTACCACTTTGCGTACCCGCAGGAATTTTGATCTTTGCTTTCCCGTCAATGGTAGGTACTTCTATGCTTGATCCAAAAATTGCATCCGGTATTGAAATATGCAGATCAAAAACTACATTCAACCCTTCGCGTTGTAATTGCTCGTGTGCTTCTTCTTCAATTAAAATGATTAAATCTCCTGGCATGCCACCACGTTCACCAGCATTGCCTTTACCCTGCATATTCAGCTGCATACCTTCCTGAACACCCGCAGGAATATCCATGGTTACCGTTTCTTCGCCATAAACACGACCATCACCTTTACAGTTGCTGCATTTATTGGTGATCGTTGTGCCCTCTCCATTACACACAGAACATGTGCTAACGGTTTGCATCTGACCAAGGAAAGTATTGGATACTTTCCTTACTTGGCCGCTTCCACCGCAATTTCCGCATTTTTGAAAAGATGATTTGTCTTTAGCTCCATTTCCGCCACATGTGGTACAGTTTACGTATTTCTTTACTTTGACGGTTTTAGAGGCTCCTTTGGCCATCTCTTCATACGTCAGTTTTATTTTTATGCGAAGGTTCGATCCACGTGATCCTCTACCTCGGCTTCCACCTCCTCCACCTCTGGATTGCCCCCCAAAAAAACTT
Source organism: uncultured Sphingobacterium sp. (assembly GCA_964441425.1). Taxonomy (GTDB): domain Bacteria; phylum Bacteroidota; class Bacteroidia; order Chitinophagales; family Chitinophagaceae; genus Pollutibacter. Next base: position 38,256 of record CAYTXC010000013.1, read on the forward strand.
CCGAAAATATCATCACCGAAAATATCACCAAATTGACTGAAGATATCATCCATATTCATTCCACCGCCACCGCCAAAACCACCTCTGCCGTTTCCTGAAACACCTGCATGGCCGAAACGATCGTATTGGGCACGCTTGTCTTGATCACTTAATACTTCGTAGGCTTCAGCAGCTTCTTTGAATTTCTCTTCAGCAGTTTTATCACCTGGATTTCTATCCGGGTGATATTGCATGGCTACCTTTCGATAGGCCTTTTTTATCTCATCTGCAGAAGTACCTTTGCTTACGCCTAATACCTCGTAGTAATCTCTTTTTGCCATAATTTTTATGGGTCTTTATTGTTTGCCCACTACAACTTTTGCGAAACGAATGATCTTCTCGTTTAATAAGTAACCTTTTTCAACCTGATCAATTACTTTTCCTTCACTTCCGGGAACGGGAACCTCACTGATCGCTTCATGTAATTCAGGATCAAAATCTTTACCTACACTCTCCATTTCCTTCAAACCTTTGGCGTGAAGATAAGTACGGAATTTATGAAATACCAGATCCAGGCCCTGACGAATAGCGTCGATATTATCGGAGCCATTTATCATTTTTTCGGCACGTTCCATATCATCAAGAATCTCCAAAAGTCCGACAATTACATCCTTGCCAGCAGTTTGCATATACTCCAACCGCTGTTTATTGCTCTGTTTGCGGAAATTATCAAAATCCGCATACAGACGAACATATTTCAGCTTTTGCTCTTCCAATTCTTTTTCCAGATGTGCCAATTTGTCCTCTCCTTCGCCAATACCTTTTTCGATGGTGCTTTCCGCCTTTGCGAAAGTTTCAGGATTTTCTGACTGGGTGTCTTCTTGTTTCACCTCTTTTTCTTCCATGTATAATATTTTTTTCCGTCGTTCTATGTTGTCAAAAGCCTTGCCAATGGTAGGTTTTGCGTCAAAATGGCAATTCGCCCGACCCATAATTAATTGGGGGAATTGACGGTAAAGATAAGACCATTAAATTTGCCGGATGATCAGCGTGGTTTTAAAAAGGAAAATTTCTAATCGGGTCATTAGCGGGCATCCATGGGTATTTGCAAATGAAGTTCAGCAGGTTCATGGATTAGCTGAGCCAGGGGATACGGTTCTCGTGGAAACCCACGATGGTAAATTTGTTGGGAAGGGTTACATCAATCCAAAATCACAGATTCTAGTTCGCATACTTACGCGTAAGAAAAATGAGGAGATCAATGCCGATTTTTTCTTACAACGCATAAAAACAGCCTGGGAATATCGACAGCGGATCGGCTACGAGGAAAACTGTCGTTTGATCTTTGGTGAAGCGGATGAAATGCCCCAGTTGATCATCGATAAATTCAATGATTATTTCGTACTGCAAACGTTAGCGTTTGGTATTGATAAGTGGAAGCCTGCTATTGTAGATAGCTTACAGAAAATCTTCTCACCAAAGGGAATTTTCGAACGTAACGATGTGCCGGTCAGGGAACTGGAAGGAATGCCGATTCAAAAAGGTTTTCTATCTGAGCCATTTGATACTAATATCATCATCAATGAAAATGGCTTGAAGTTTCATGTGGATATTGAGCATGGGCAAAAAACGGGTTATTTTCTAGATCAGCAAGATAATAGGAGAGCGATACGCCATATAGTGAAAGGTGCCGATGTATTGGGGGCATTTTGTTACACAGGAACGTTTGAGATTCATGCTGCGGCCTACGGTGCAAAGTCTGTATTGGGTTTGGATATTTCTGGGAATGCCATCACGCAAAGTATCCGTAATGCTAAACTAAACGGTTTAGATCATATCTGTACCTTTCAAGAAATCAATGCTTTTGATGCACTAAAACAATGGAGTAAAGAAGGTAAAAGTTGGGATGTGGTGATGCTGGATCCACCTTCATTCACCAAAACAAGAGACAATATTCAAAAAGCGATCACGGGTTATAAGGAAATCAATCTTCGTGGTATGAAGTTGGTTAAGCCTGGTGGTTTTTTGGTCACATCATCTTGTACCAATTTGATTCAACCTGAATTGTTTTTGGAAACCATTCAAATGGCGGCATGGGATGCACGACGGAAGCTACGTCAGGTAGTATTTCAAACTCAATCTGCAGATCATCCGATCATACCAGGAATGGAGAATACTCATTATCTGAAATTCTTGATCGTTCAGGTATTATAGTCTTATTTTTCGATCTGAAACTTACCAGATTCCAAGATCTTTCCGGTTTTGTCTTTTAACTGAAAGATATAAATACCTCGAGTGAACGATGTTAGATCAACTCGGGCTTTTACTGGTGAATAGGGAAGATCAACAACTTTTTTCCCTAAAAAATTGAAAATCTGTAACTGGGATTCTTTAACCACGTGCACAGGGATCTCAAATTGAATAAAAGTTGTGGCAGGATTTGGATAAAATCGGATGAGTCTTGATGTGGGTATCAACTTTTCGTTTCGTTGCTGGGACTTTGCCACAACGCCAATGAACAATAGCAATATGATGATCCCAATTTTTCTCATTTATACAAATGTAAAAAAATCTTCCGTTTATAGAGCGGCTAAAAAAAAGCCCTGATCATCGGGAACTTGATCAGGGCTTGCGTTTTTTAGGTTGAATATCCTATAAAGAGGAAAGTGTGGCATTAATGGCATTGAAATCAGGCTGTAATCCCGGATTTTCAAGTACTTCTGCATAACGAACAATACCATCCTTATCAATAACAAAAGCGGATCGTTTGGAAACGCCTTTCATATCAAGGATCCAACTATCATAAATGGCACTGTAGGCAGTACTTACTTCTTTGTTAAAATCAGAGAGCAATGGGAAGTTATATTGCTGCTCATCACGAAATTTTGCCAGGGTAAAAACAGAATCAACTGAAATGCCCAATACCTGTGCATTCAATGACTCGTATTTTGACAGGTTGTCTCGAACTGAGCATAATTCTTCTGTGCATACTCCGGTGAACGCCTGAGGAAAGAAAAGTAATACTACATTCTTTCCTTTAAAATCGCTCAAATTTACTTTTTGCTTATCAGCATTATACAGGCTGAAATCTGGGGCAGGTTGTCCTATCATGGATTCTATTTTTAATCAATAGCAAGATAACACCCAACCATTGAATTAGTTCTTTATTAAGCCAATTATTTTATCACTCTGGTCTGCCAGCCTTCATACTTACCCCCATTTTTTTGAGCAAGATGTGTTAAGGTTAGGGTTACCTCATTCATTTTTTTTAACTCAGGTTTATCATGATGCCATATGATAAGCATAAATGGGTAATCTCCATCATTTGTTTTCTCTACTGGCATTTCGCTTACATTAAATCCTTGAAGCGAAGGTGAAATAAGGAAAGTTCTTCTGCTTTGAGCAACTCTGAAATAAAGGGTATGTTCAATTCGACGAGGCCTGCTCAGGTCATCACCTTTTGATTGAAGGGTCATGACCATTTTCCTGTTCTCCATTTTTTCTTTTTCAATATCGGAGGGGTACAACACTTCCATATAATTGGACCAGTTCCTGTCGTATATTGCTTTTGCCAGCCAGGGGAGATTCGGATATTTATCCATAACAGATCTGCAATGCATACTGAAATCCACGGTATCTAAAACGTAAAAATAAAATTCTCTCAATCCACGTTGTGTAAAGCGGCCAGCATAGATCGCCCCATTTTTTTCAATTAGTTCTTTTTCCAGATCATTCTCCAGGCTGTCTAATCTAAATTTATCATGATCTCCCGGAAAACCGTATTTATCAACATCTGCATATTTAGTACGAAGAATGATAGCATAAGGCCTTCCTAAGCCGCTGGCTCTTTCTTTCAATGCCATATTAAGCATAATAGAGACGGGCCTACCATTGAGCGAAAAAATATAATTATCCCACTCCTGAGGAATAGATTGAGCCAATAATCGACTTGAAAAGAAAACCAGAAAGAAAAAGGTTTGAAGTACTTTCATGAGAAATTCAAAGTAATTTCATTTCCTGTAAAAATAACCTGTGTTCATGAAGTTATCATCGATTATTAACGTTTTGGAAACAATTGCTCCTCTTTCTTTTCAGGAAACATACGACAATTCGGGTTGGCTAACGGGTGATCCTTCCTGGGATTGCAAAGGGATTATGGTAAGCTTGGACGCTACTGAAGACGTAGTTATGGATGCCTTTTCAAAGGGTTGCAATCTTCTTGTTGTCCATCACCCCATTATTTTTTCAGGTTTAAAAAGGATTGATCCCGGGAATTATGTGGGGCGTGCTGTAATTGCCGCCATAAAGCATGATGTTGCGATTTATGCTATGCATACAAATCTGGATAATGTAATAGAAGGGGTTAATGGAAAGATTGCATCGCTATTAAACCTAAGGCAAGTAGTATCCTTAAGGAAACGTGATGGGGTACTCAGGCAGTTGGTTACATATGTACCTAAGGCTCACCTTGATCAGGTTAGAAATTCGATTTTTAATGCAGGGGCGGGACACGTTGGACTTTATGATGAATGTGGATTTTATCTTTCTGGTACAGGCAGTTTCAGAGCGAATGAAGGGGCTGATCCTTTCATAGGGAAAATAGGGGAGCGTCATTATGAAGACGAGGTCAGGATGGAATGTGTTTATTTTCAGCATAAGGAAGCCGAAATTTTGTCAGCCCTTAAAACTGCCCATCCCTATGAGGAGGTAGCTTATCAGCTATTTGATCTCCCGAATTCTGTAAATTCTATAGGTTCTGGAGCATTGGGGGAATTAGAAGAAGCCATCAATGAAAAAGATATTTTACTGAAAATCAAAGAGATATTTGGATTGGAAGTAATTAGGCATACCCCTTTATTAGGAAAAAAAGTTCGAAAAATTGCAGTTTGCGGAGGTGCAGGTAGTTTTTTGATAAAAGATGCCATTAGAGCCGGAGCTGATCTATACATCACGTCAGACGTGAAGTACCATGAATTTTTTGATGCGGATGGTCATTTGGTTTTAGCGGATATTGGCCATTTTGAGAGTGAACAATTTACCATTCAGCTCCTTTTTGACCTTCTCATCGAAAAATTCCCTAATTTTGCCGTCCTTAAGTCGGGGTTGAAAACAAACCCGATTCAATACTTCATATAACGAAATATGGCAAACGTTAAAGAATTCTCGGTAGAAGAAAAATTACTTTCCCTTCTGAATCTTCAGAAAATTGAAAGTAAGCTTGATGAAGTTCAGATCCTGAAAGGAGAACTTCCCATGGAAGTAAGTGATCTTGAGGATGAGATCCAGGGACTTCATGCAAGGGAAACTCGTATCGAGGAAGAGGTGAATGGTATCAATGAGTTCATCGCACAAAAGAAAGAAGCCATTGCGGCAGCCCAAGCGCTTATCCATAAATATGAGAAGCAGTCTGATAATGTAAAAAACAATCGTGAGTATGAGGCTATTCAGAAAGAGATCGAGATGCAGACGCTTGAGATGAAATTAGCAGAGAAGCATATCAAAGATGCTAATGAAGAGATCTCGGATAAAGCTAGAGTTCTGGATACTGCCAAGAAAAATATTGCAGCGAAAGAAGGTAATCTCAAGCACAAAAAAGGGGAACTTGAAAAGATTATCAGCGAAACAGAGAAAGAAGAGAATGAATATCGTGCTCAGGCTGTTAAGGCAAGAGAAAAAGTAGATGAGCGTTTATTGATCTCTTTTGAGCGTATTCGTAAAAATTACCGAAATGGATTAGCCGTAGTGCCTATCGTTAGAGATGCATGCGGTGGTTGCTTTAACGCTATCCCTCCTCAACGCCAAAGCGAGATTCGTCAGCGTAAAAAGATCATCGTTTGTGAGAACTGTGGTCGAATTTTAGTAGATGAGGAGCTAAATGGTGGAAACAACGCATAATTTAGTCTATGGATACAGTAAAAAGGTGCGTAAGCACCTTTTTGCATTTATAGAGATCACTAGCTTTGTTGGATCGGTTAAGCTTAACTTTATATCATGCTTTCCAGATTATATATCCGCAATTACGCCATCATTCGTGAAATAGATGTCCGTTTTGAAAAAGGACTCAATATAATCACAGGGGAAACCGGTGCTGGTAAAAGTATTCTAGTTGGCGCTCTAGGACTTATCCTAGGTGAAAGAGCAGATAGCAGTGTATTGCTGGATACCTCACAAAAATGTTTGGTTGAAGGATTTTTTCAATACCCTGATCATCCTTCCCTAGAAGCATTTTTTAAAGAACAGGATATAGAAAGGGATAGTGAACTCATCCTTCGAAGAGAAATTTCTTCTGCAGGAAAATCACGAGCGTTTATTAATGATACACCAGTCAACCTTACCCAATTACAGCAACTGGCTGCTTTACTCGTTGACCTTCACCAGCAGTTTGATACACTTGAACTAGGGCAAAATAGTTTTCAATTAGACATATTGGATGCTTTGGCCAGTCAACTACCTATGCGTAAGGAATTAGCCCAAACTTATCTTCAATACCGATCTGCATTACAGGTATGGAAAGAATTGGAGGCTTTTAAAGAAAAAGAACAAAAAGAATTCGATTATTTTAATTTTTTGTTTACGGAACTAGAGGAAGCAGCATTGAAACCTGGTGAAATAGAAGCACTGGAGCAGGAATTAGGGATGCTTGAACATGCCGGTCAGGTAACTACTGTCTTACAAAGGGTAAATCATTTATTAGATAGTGCAGATCAGCCTGTAACACAAACTATTCGTTCATTGGTACACCAATTGGAAACCATTGCTGCCTATCATCCTCAAATTTCATCATTAGCTGAAAGACTCCGTTCTGCACAAATTGAACTTAAAGATATAGCCGATGAAACGGATCGCATATCTTCTGGAGTTAGTATGGACGAATCTCGTCAGCAGGAAGTAAATGATCGATTGTCGGTAGTATATAAACTATGTAAAAAACACCAGGTAAAGTCAACCGATGAACTTTTACATATTCAGGAAGGGTTGTTTTCTCGAATAAGTAAAGTTGCAAATCTGGAGAATGAACTTCATGCGGCAGCTGAAGAAACAGTACGATTAAAGAAATTAGCGGAGGATGTGGCAACAAAAATTTCCAACGGTCGGAGAAAAGTTATACCAGGATTTGAGAAGCATGTACAAAAATTATTAGAAAGAGTGGGGATGCCCAATGCGCGCATGTCTATTCAAGCTGAAAAAGATGAACTTTCTCTTTCTGGAATAGACAAAGTGGAATTTCTATTTGATGCTAATAAAAGTGGGAAGTTCGAATCACTCAGAAAAGTAGCTAGTGGTGGAGAATTTTCTCGATTATTACTCTGTATCAAAACACTGGTGGGTGATTCTCTCTCCATGCCAGTAATGATCTTTGATGAGATCGATTCCGGTATAAGTGGTGAAGCCGCAAAACAAGTAGGATTACTGATGAAGGAAATGGGTAAAGGGCATCAAGTTATTTCCATTACCCATCAACCACAGATCGCGGCCCAGGCAGATGCTCATTTTTATGTCTTCAAACAGGAATCTGATGGTGCCATTCGTACGCAACTGCGTCGTTTAGAACAGGATGAACGAATCCGATCTATAGCTCAGATGATGAGCGGAGAAAATCCATCTGAAGCTGCTTTGAATAATGCCAGAGAACTCATTACTGCCGGATAAATTCAGTATTCATTTCTAAACCTTATTTTTGACATTATGAACCAACTTCTAAAAGGAAAAAAAGGGATCATTTTTGGTGCCCTTGATGAAAAATCCATTGCGTGGAAAACGGCCCTTGCCTGCCATGCTCAGGGAGCTCAGTTAGTATTGACCAATGCACCCATTGCGTTGCGAATGGGACAGATCAACGAATTGGCAAAACAAGTAAATGCCCCTGTCATTCCAGCAGATGTTACCAGTATGGATGATCTAAAAAATCTTTTTGAGCAATCTATGTCTCATTTTGGTGGGGGAGTAGATTTCATTCTTCATTCTATAGGGATGAGTTTAAATGTTCGTAAAGGAAAAGGATATACGGAATTAGATTACGGCTTCAATCAAAAAACGCTTGATATTTCTGCCATGTCACTGCATCGTGTTTTACGCACAGCATGGGATATGGATGCTATCCATGAAGGAGGAAGTGTTATCGCGCTTTCTTATATAGCGGCTCAACGTGTTTTTCCTGATTATAGTGAAATGGCTGACGCCAAAGCTCTACTGGAAAGCGTAACCCGAAGCTTTGGATATCATTATGGGGTTCGTAAAAAAGTGCGTGTAAACACCATCTCCCAATCTCCAACCCGTACTACAGCGGGAAGCGGTGTTAAAGGTTTTGACGGATTTGTTGATTTCGCCGAAAAAATGAGCCCATTAGGTAATGCATCTGCAGAAGAATGTGCCAATTACATCGTTGTTATGTTCTCTGATTTAACCAAAATGGTTACTATGCAGAATTTGTTCCATGATGGAGGCTTTTCTTTTACAGGGGTTACTCAGGAAGTTGTGGAGCAAATGGGCAAATAATATATACTTCTTTTTAAGGCCGTTGATTTGTTGTAACTTGTAAAAACAATTTTATTGTTTTATAAGGAGAAACTTTGTTGACAGGGATCCAATCATCCAGGATTTTATTTCGTACCGTGCCGGCGGCAATGCTCATTGCTATTGCCTTACTAACGAGTGTGCACGTATTTATTTCCTATCAGATCCGACATCTTCTTCCCAGATTAGTCAATTCATTATCCGATGGTAACTATACCCTTACCTATAAAACAGTTGATTATAGTTATATAAAGCCTGAATTGCTGTTAACGGGAATTCAGATGAAGCCTGCATCTAATTCTTTAGAGACATCTTATACCATTACAGTTGATACACTCTATTTAGGTATTGAATCATTCATTCCTCTTTTTTTAAAAACCAGAGAATTGAATGTTGATAAAATTAGGTTGGTACATCCTATGATTATAGGAAAAAGAATGAAACATCCCCGTGGTTTTCTAGCCGATGGTGAATTGCATATTCAAGTAAGACGGTTACAGCAGAATGCTATACGTTTTCTCAATGTTCTACAAGTTGATGAATGTAATTTAGTAAATGGTCATTTTAAATATTATCCACAGGTACAGCAGGAAGAACAGTACTTCAATATTGAAAATATAAATATTTCAATAAAGGATCTATTCATAGCTAAGCCAGACCATGCTTTAAAGGAGAGGATAAGTGCTTCCATTCACCTTGATCTGCATCAGCCCCATTTCCGATTTCCTGATACGAGTTTTCAAATATCACTGAATACATTTATTTGGGATAATCAGCAACATTATATTGAGGCTGAGGATTTTAGTATTGCACAACGCCAAACACAACGGCGGGATAGTTTTCAAATTCGACTGGATACCCTTCATATCCGTAAAATGGATTGGTCATTATGGCTAGATTCCGGTATTGTTCGGTTAGATACCCTATTAGCAAACAATGGAAATCTTTTTTTCTCATCAAATACATCTACTAAAAAGAAAAAAGCCGATACAACTTCTTTACGAAAAATGAAATTCTGGGATGCTATTGGAGATCTCGATATTCATCATTTTTCAGCCAAACATTTCAAGGCTGCACTAATCAATCAACTGCCGGACAAGGAAAGAAATTATTCTCTGTTTGGAGACACTCTTGTGATCAATGATTTGTCGATCAGGCCAGGAAAGCTTCAACCATTATTGGTAAAGGATCTTACTCTCTCTGTGAGAGAATTTATGGACAGAGGTAGTGGCAACAAGTTCAAAACATCTTTTTCAAAGCTTTATTTCAAAGGGAATACACTAAATCTATATGATTATTTTATTTCCTCTACCCGATTTAGTAAAACGGGTGAAGGATCATCTCTGTCCATTCCACAACTATCTTTAACTGGGCTTTCATTTCAAGATATCTTCGACAAAAAGGCCATAATACGGGAGATTACCATGGAATCCCCAAAATTCATCATTGCTCAATGGAGCCGGAAAAATGAAAAGCGATTCTCCGGCTTAGAAGAAATACGTCCCTTTATAGATGTTGAACGCTTGTTCATTAACCATGCTTCCATTTTAATAAAACAAAATAAGGCAAGAATAAATGCAGATGGCGTATCTGCTGATATTCTGGCACATGAAGCACTCATGGCCAATTCCGCAGATGCACTATTGGCAAGTTTGCGCAACGTGGCTATTTCGAAATTAGATCTGGCATTACCAACCTACCATTTCATTTTACAGAATGGTAGTATCGATTATAGAAATAAATCGTTGCGATTCAGAGATGTGCATTCTAACATCATGAATGGCCGAATACGGGCCGACTTAAAAAATGTTGCCATAGATGCCATGCCTGAATTTAAACCACTGGAATCTCGACCGGCATGGCAATTCAAGAAAGTGGATATTGCATCTGGTTCGATTAATTTACTTCCCGAACAAAAAAAGATTACTGCTTCCAGTCAGCTTATTTTACGTTTAAATGAACTGAATTTTGGCAATATAGATTTTTCTTATGCGGATAATAAAACCAAGCTTAATGCCAATTTCAAGCAAATCATTACTACCGATGCTCAGTTGAATGAAGGACAAATGTTATGGAGGCGTGCAGAAGCTAATGGTACAAATTTGGGTCTTAATTTACCTGGTTTAAGTGTAAACAGCAGGAAGTTTACTTTACGTTCAACAGGTGAGTCTGTTTTGGATAGTGCCGATGTTCGTATTAGTAAGCCAGGGATATCTGCTCATATTATTGCTCAGCAGATCATTTCAAATGAGGATTTTCGAAGTTATGACCCAGACACATTGGTTTTTGACCGCATAACGCTGTTAAGACCACAGATTATGGCATCGATATTTGATAGTACAAATCAGATAAAGGATAGTCGAACATTTTTAGTTGGTACAAAGCAATTTGAATTAAAAGATCACTTAATACGCGTTTCAGTAGCTCGCGATAAAGATCCATTTCATTTTGAAACCTCAGGCAAATTGATGTCGGGGGAGGAATTATATCTGGATCAGGTAAATGGAGATTCAAGATTCACCCTTAAGAATATTTTTTCTGATCATGATTCTATAAAATTTTTTGCTGAGGGTAACGAAGTATTTCGTTCCGGTAAAATACGTACATCATTACAAAATATAGTCAGAGATCGAAGAGAGTCAAATATTATGTCCCTTGATATTGATCGTTTCTCTATGCAGGATATAGACTTGTTCAGGCAGAAAAATGGGGATACGATGCAGCTAAGAACAAAGGGTGTTGATATCCGTTCGGTGAAACGTCTTTATTTGAATAAAGATTCCGCACTTAAGGAAGCCTTTAAGTTACCTTCATTGAGGATCTATCCTGGAAATTTTATATATCGTACCAGGCGATCGGCATTTGATATTTATCAATTGGATGTAAATATTGAGGATAAAATGCTTTCATGGGATAGTCTCGTTGTTTTAAATCGTACACCCAGAGCTGAATTTTTTAAAAATAGCTACTATGAAAAAGATTATTTCACGTTAAGAACAGGAGCTTTTAGAGCAGATTCCCTACAACCCATTCTTCGATTAAAGGATACTGTTGCTTACGCAAAGAAGATCTTGGTGGACTCCTTATATTTAAAGATAGAACGAGATAAAAGACTCAAAGATGATACCCTTTCTTATCGTCCATTACTTGCGGGTATGTTAATGAAAATCCCGGTTCCTGTGATTATGGATTCTTTCCAATTGACAAATGCTACTATTTGGCATAATGTAATTGATGATAAGACCGAAAAAGAAGGTTCCGTTTATTTTACTTCCGTAAATGCTGGTATTAAGAATGTACGAAATATTGATATATCGGATATGGATAGTATATCTGTGGACGTGGAAAATAAATTCATGGATAGAGGTATTATGCAGCTTCGCTATGTACAATCTTATAAGAAACCGGATCAACAGTTTTCTCTAGGTGTTCGTATGGGAAAATTAGATTTGCAGGAGCTTAATAGACTAATCCTACCATTGCAAAATGTACAATTGGAAGATGGAAGGATTAATTATTTATCGATGGATATAAGTGGTAACGATAGTATGGCCTATGGAAGAATGAAAATGAGCTATGCTGATCTTAAAGTTTCGTTGATAAATAAAGAGAATGAACGGAGGTCTGTTATATCTATTCTTGCGAATTTATTTGTAAGGGGAAAGAATAGCCGATCAAATCTTATTCTAACAGAACGGCTTAAAGAAAAATCAGTTTTCAATTACTGGTCTAGAATATCACTCAACGGCTTTCTTACCAGTATAGGAATTGGAAAGAATGGTAAAAAGAACCGGAAGTTCTTTCGCAAATTGGAAAAGAACAACCGTGTAGAAAATCTTTTTAATTAGTATTCGTCTTCGTTGAAGAAAAAGTCTTCCTGGCTTGGGTAATCAGGCCAAATATCTTCTATACCCTCATAGATCTCACCTTCATCTTCAAGTTCCTGTAGATTTTCAACCACTTCAATAGGTGCCCCACTACGAATAGAATAATCGATCAATTCGTCTTTTGTAGCTGGCCAGGGTGCGTCTTCCAGATAGGATGCTAATTCTAGGGTCCAAAACATTGGTTTTCTCTTTATATTTTCGCAAAAGTAATTTTTGTATAATAATAACCAAATCCAGTTATTAAGGCTTTTTTCACTTTTTTAACGGGAATTGCCTCATTTTTGTCTTTTAACTATACTAAATGCTTACAGCTCAGAACATACACAAGTCCTATGGAGATCTTCAGGTCCTAAGGGGAATTGATCTGACTATCCATACAGGCGAGATTGTTTCCATTGTCGGCTCTTCCGGAGCAGGGAAATCGACTCTTCTTCATATTCTAGGCACCTTAGACAAGCCCGACAAAGGAAGCTTTCAAATTGCCGGAGAGCAGGCAGACCGTTTAAGGGGAAAAGCCCTTGCTCGCTTCCGCAATCAACATATAGGTTTTGTCTTCCAATTTCATCACTTGCTTCCAGAATTCAACGCACTTGAAAATGTTTGTATTCCGGGATGGATTGCTGGAACCAAGAGGAAGCAGGTAGAGGAAAAAGCCTCAGATTTATTAGAAAAGTTAGGGTTAAAAGATAGAATCACACACAAACCTTCTGCCTTATCTGGAGGGGAGCAGCAACGTGTAGCTGTGGCCCGTGCACTGATCAATTCACCTCAGATCATCTTTGCCGATGAGCCTACTGGAAATCTAGATTCAACTCATGCCAGAGAGCTTCATGAATTGTTTCTTACGCTTCGCAACGATCTTGGCCAAACCTTCCTAATCGTTACCCATAATGAAGAATTAGCTGGCATGAGCGATCGTGTGGTGCATATGAGTGATGGAAAGATATGCTGATCAACCACTCACACCCGCGGCTTCCAGGGCGTTTCCGCAATATTTAGTTGCTTAGATATAAAGCGTGATAATACAAAGAGATAATCGCTAAGGCGATTTAAATATTGCAAGATTAGCGGTTCTACTTCCAGACTCTCTAGCTCTAAACGCACACAGGCACGCTCCGCTCTTCTGCAAACACAACGGGCGATATGCAAATGGGATACAATAGCATGGCCACCAGGTAAAATAAACGAACGCATTGGTTCCAATTGCTCATCCATCCGGTCTATCTCATTTTCCAGAAGTAAGATGTCTGTATCTTTTAAATCAGGGATGCGCATCTTTGGCTCCTTTACAGGATCACACGCTAATGAAGATCCAATGGTGAATAAACGATCCTGTACTTCGAGAAGAATCCTTTTACATTGTTCATCCTGGATCTGATCGCGACATAAACCCAGGTATGAATTCAATTCATCAACGGTACCGTAGGATTCGATACGTAAATGCGATTTTGGAACCTTTGTTCCACCTATCAGAGAAGTAGTCCCTGTATCTCCAGTTTTAGTATATATTTTGAACGACATAATGTTAAAACATCTTAAATGCCTGAAAGCTAACTTTTGTTCGGCTTGTGAACAAAGTTTTACTTGGCTATCTCAGTTTGTTTAACCTTATCCGATTCTATAACACCATCCCGTAAACGAATAACCCGATGTGCATAATTGGAAATATCTTCTTCATGCGTAACCAGAACTACTGTATTTCCATCTGCATGGATCTTACTGAATATATTCATGATCTCATAAGACGTTTTTGAATCCAGATTTCCAGTAGGTTCATCAGCTAAAATAATGGATGGATTATTGACCAATGCACGAGCAATAGCCACACGCTGGCATTGTCCGCCAGATAACTCATTTGGTTTATGGGTATAACGTGATTCCAAATCAACTTTTTTGATTACTTCCATCGCCATCTCTATCCTTGTTTTTTTGGGGATACCAGCATACACTAATGGGAGGGCAACATTTTCAAGAGCTGATAATCGGGGTAACAAATTGAACTGTTGAAACACAAATCCAATTTCTTTATTTCGGATATCTGCCAACTGATGATCCGGCATCTGGCTGACATCATATCCATTCAAAATATAGGTACCCGATGATGGGGAGTCCAGACATCCTAAGATATTCATCAGCGTACTTTTACCCGAACCAGAAGGGCCCATCAGCGCGATATATTCATTTTTCTTAACACTGAGCGAGATACCTTTTAGTACTGGTAAAATCTGCTTACCCATTACGTAATTCTTCTTTATCTCGTCTAAAAGGATAACTTCACTCATTGAACTTATTTTTTAATCACTTTAGGAACAGTAAAAAAACTTCCTTGACTATCAGTAGCGTTTTTCAGCGCTTCAGGGGTAGTAATAGAGCCCTTAATGCTATCGCTTCTCAACCGATTCACCTCGTGGCTCATATGTAAAACAGGCTCTAGGCCTGAAGTGTCTAACTCATTAAGTTTTTCCACAAATTGGATCATTTGCTCCAGATCTGCAAGAATCTCCTTTTTCTCAGATGCTGAGTAATGTAGGCGGCTTAATCGCGCTAGATGATCTACCAGTTCTTCATTCACTTGCATGAGGCAAAAATAGGTCAAACTGCCCTTAAAAAGGTGGAATAATGCTAAATGGTATTACTGCGTTATCACTGGCGATAAGACCATTGCTTAACGTATATTTGTCGCCATGGAAAAAGCAATTGTCATGAGTGGGATCCGGCCAACAGGATTCCTGCATTTGGGGAATTATTTTGGAGCGTTGAGGAATTACGTGAAAATGCAGGATCATTATACCTGTTATTTTATGGTGGCTGATCTGCATTCCTTAACAACGCATCCCGATACAAAGGAGTTAAAAAATAACGTAGCCCGAGTGCTGGCTGAAAATATAGCGTGCGGCTTAGATCCGGATAAAGCCGCTTTATACTGCCAAAGTCATATTCGGGAAACGGCAGAACTTTATTTGTATTTGAATATGCTCGCATATAAAGGTGAGCTGGAAAAAACAACCACTTTTAAAGATAAAGTTCGGTTACAGCCAGATAATGTAAATGCAGGCCTACTAACCTATCCGGTTCTACAAGCTGCAGATATTATTATTCATCGGGCCACGCTGGTTCCTGTAGGAAAAGATCAGGAACAGCATCTTGAAATGGCCAGAAATTTTGCTAATCGTTTCAATCATCGTTATGGTAATGTTTTTCCCGAACCCCATGCCTTCAATTTCGGAGAGGAATTGGTAAAAGTACCTTCATTGGATGGTGCAGGTAAAATGAGTAAAAGTGAGAATCAGCTCGCTACATTATATCTAGCTGATGATGATGATCTTATCCGTAAAAAGATCATGAAAGCGAAAACTGATCAGGGGCCTTCAGAACCTAATTCCCCGAAACCGGATTATATAGAAAATATTTTCCTGCTGATGAAGCTGGTGTCTGCTCCTGAGGTTATCGAAAAATATGAGACAGATTATAATCAATGCCGTATTCGTTACGGAGATCTCAAAAAGCAGCTGGCAGAAGATATGGTGCAATTCATAGCTCCCATCCGTGAAAAGGCAGAGTCTATTCGGCATAACGATACATACCTTCGTGAAGTCATGGAGAAAGGGGCTGAAAAAGCGGGGAAAAGTGCGCAATCAACCATGGAAATAGTTCGTGAGGCGATTGGACTGAAATATTATTAAAACGATTATCTTTAAACCGGATGACAGACCTCATCCCTTGTATATCTTATGGCCAAGCCCAAAAAACCAAAACATATTGCGATCGCCGGAAATATAGGTGCCGGTAAAACTACGCTTACAGAGATCCTCAGTAAACATTATCGTTGGATACCTCAATTCGAAGATGTGGATCACAATCCATATTTATTTGATTTTTATGATGATATGCCGCGATGGAGTTTTAATCTGCAGATATTCTTTCTGAACAGTCGCTTGAATCAATTAGTGGAAATTTCTAGAGGAACAGAAACCATTATTCAGGATCGTACCATATATGAAGATGCACATATATTCGCACCCAACCTTCATGAAATGGGTTTGATGAGTAAGCGTGACTTCAATAACTATTTCAGTTTTTTCCAGACCTTGAAACAAATGGTACAGCCTCCTGATCTGCTGATCTATTTGCAAGCTTCTGTCCCAACTCTGGTTGGTAATATTCAAAAACGTGGCCGTGAATACGAAGAAAATATCCGCCTGGATTATTTGAAACGGTTGAATGAATATTATTCTAAATGGATAGAAGGGTATAAAGAAGGACCATTATTAGTGATCAATGTTGATCAAAATAAATTTGTTGAAAACGAAGAGCATTTAGGAGAGATCATCAGTAAGATCGATTCTCAGCTTTACGGCTTATTCTAAAATGTATAAAAAAAGATCCTCGCCAAAATCGAGGATCTTTTTTTTAGCCAAATTACTGGCTTTATATTGTAGGCCCGGCTTGTTGAATACCTTCTGCCGTTTGGGCTGCGTATTTTTCAAAATTCCGAATAAATAGTCTTGCTAATGTGTTTACTTGTTCATCAAAGGCTATTTTATTTTCCCATGTAGAACGTGGGTCTAATAATGCTGAAGGAACACCGGGACATTCTTTGGGAATGGCAAACCCAAAAACAGGTGTTTTGTGAAATTCCACATCATCCAATTTCCCTTCCAATGCTGCGGTGATCATAGCACGTGTGTAAGATAACTTCATACGGTTGCCCATTCCATAAGGTCCACCAGACCAGCCCGTGTTGATGAGCCATACATTGGCTTTATGCTTCTCCATTTTTTGTCCGAGCATTTCTGCATAATGGGCAGGATGTAAGGGTAAGAATGGGGCACCAAAGCAAGCACTGAAGGTTGCCTTAGGCTCTGTTACACCAGCCTCAGTTCCAGCAACTTTTGCTGTATATCCACTGATGAATTGGTACATGGCTTGCTCTCTGGAGAGCTTAGCAATAGGAGGAAGTACGCCATATGCGTCACAAGTAAGAAAAAATATATTTTTTGGATGACTTCCAACTGAAGGCTCCAATGCATTGGGTATAAAATGAAGTGGATAGGAAACTCGTGTGTTTTCTGTTATGCTGGCATTGCTGAAATCTATCGTATTAGTGCCGTCAAAAAAACGTGTATTCTCTACTAATGCACCATCCCGTATGGCTCTGTAAATATCTGGTTCTTTATCCTCAGAAAGATCTATACATTTTGCATAACACCCACCTTCAAAATTAAATACACCTTCATTGTGCCAGCCATGTTCATCGTCTCCAATTAAAGAACGTGAGGCGTCTGCACTTAATGTGGTTTTACCCGTACCGCTTAAACCAAAGAACAACGCCGTATCACCCTTCTCTCCCACATTGGCAGCGCAATGCATACTCAATACATTTTTTTCTATTGGGAGGATGAGATTCAGGATGGTGAAAATGCCTTTTTTTATCTCACCCGTATAACCTGTACCTGCAATGAGAATCACCCGATGCGTAAAGCTTATGATAGCAGCATTAGATTGACGAGTACCACATTCATCAGGATCCAGTTTTAATTCAGGAGCAGAGAAAATATGCCAATCCGGTTGAAAGTTTTCCAGTTCATCTTCATTTGGTTGGATGAACATATTATGAACGAAGAGATTGTTTGCCGGTTTTTCATTTACCACCCGAACGCGAATTCGAAAAGCAGGATCAGCACATGCATACACATCACGAACCCAAAGATCTTTTCGGCTTGAAAGGTACTCCGTTACCTTCTGATGAATCGTTTGGAAGTGCTTTTCTGAAATAGGAATATTGAAATCGTTCCAATGCACATGCATATTGGAAATGGCATCGCGAACAATAAATTTATCTTTCGGGGATCTTCCGGTAAAATCTCCTGTATGTATCACTAGGGCTCCGGTATCACTTAATTCTCCTTGTTGTCTTTGGATCGTATCCACAATCAGTTCCGCAGGACTGCTCTGGTAGTGGATGTTGTCTGAACACTTAAGACCAAAATGCCATAACTTATGGAGCGGTTTCATCTCCAATACACTAGGTACTGCCATAAAATTTGTCGTTGAGTATGACAAAGATTTTAAATATTTTTCAATATAAGCGGCTATATTTTCGACATTTAGAAAATAATCATTGCTTATATATGTTTTATTAGTTAAAATTTAAAAAACCTCTTTAATCATTAAACAAGACGTAAGCAGAGAATTGGCAAATTGTCGAATAAGCCAATCCATCAATTCATTTATCTTCACAGCATGAAGTATTTACCATTAGACTCTACCATTTTCATAGATAATAGAAAGCGCTTTGTAGCAGGCATGGAGAAGCATTCCATCGCTATTTTCAATAGTAATGATGAGCTTCCTACAAATGGAGATGCCTTGCATAAATTTAAACAGAATGCCGATTTGTATTGGCTTACCGGTATCGAGCAGGAAGATACCATGTTGATTCTTTCGCCAAATCATCCAGACAAAAGAATGCGAGAAGTATTGGTGTTGGTTCGCCCCAATGAATTAAAGGAAAAATGGGATGGTAAGCGTTTGCGTAAGCATGAAGCTACTGCTATTTCAGGGATTGAATCCATTATATGGCTTGATTCCTTAGATGGAATATTACAACCTATGATCCACCTAGTAGAGAATATATATCTCAATACCAATGAGAATGACCGGAAAGCGAATCTTGTTCCAGTTCGTGACTATCGCTTTGCCCAGCAGATGAGGGAACGATATCCTTTACATCAGTATAAGCGATCAGCGCGAATTTTGAAAGACGTTCGTGCCATCAAGTCTGCTAAAGAAGTAGAGGTAATGAAGATAGCGATGGATATCACCAATAAAACATTCCGCCGATTATTGAAGTTCATCAAGCCTGGTGTGTGGGAGCATGAGATCGAAGCAGAAATCTATCATGAATTTTTACGAAACAGGGCAACAGGTCCAGCATATGGATCAATCATAGCTAGTGGCGACAGAGCGAGGACATTGCATTATGTATCCAACAATGAAAAATGTTTAGATGGAGAATTGATTCTTATGGATTTTGGTGCAGAGTATGGTGGATATTGTGCTGATCTTACCCGTACCGTACCCGTAAATGGTAAGTTTAGTAAGCGGCAGAAACAAGTGTATAATGCTTGTTTAGCCATGCATCAATACGCAGCTTCTATTTTAAAACCCGGAATTTCTATTGTTGATTACACCGAGAAAGTGGGAGATGAAGCGACGAAGCAGTTTCTAAAAATTGGCCTAATTTCAAAATCTGATGTGAAAAATGAGGATCCTGAGAATCGTGCTTATCGTAAATATCTCTATCATGGAATTTCCCATCATTTAGGAGTTGATGTGCATGATCTGGGTACTAAAACCGAACCCATCAAAGCCGGAATGGTATTTACTATTGAACCAGGCATTTATATTGAAGAAGAACAAATGGGTGTTCGTATAGAAAATAATTTCTGGATCACTAGAAATGGAAATATTGATCTTATGAAGAATATTCCCATCACTGTAGAGGAGATCGAAACGTTGATGAAGAAAAAATAAGCATGAAACAACTACCAAATCTGTTTACGCTACTCAATCTGATCTTTGGCTCCATTGCCATTCTGTTCATACTACAACCGGGAGAATCCATAGTGAATTACAATGGTGAAGAATGGAAGGTATATCTACCTGAAAAAATCCAATGGGGTGCTTTGTTTATATTTTTCGCTGCTGCTGTTGATTTTCTGGATGGATTTTTAGCCCGACTTTTAAAAGCGGATTCTGGCATGGGTAAACAATTAGATTCACTTGCTGATGTCGTCAGTTTTGGTGTGGCACCTGGCATGATCCTGTATCAAATGCTTCGCATGTCATTTGCGTATGGAGAAGATGGATTGGAAACCTCATTGTTTTGGTTATTTCCGGCTTTATTGATCCCTGCTGCAGCTGCATGGCGACTGGCAAGATTTAATATTGATCCCGAGCAATCCAATAGTTTCAAAGGAGTACCTGCTCCAGCTGGTGGACTCTTTATCGCATCTCTTCCCATGATCGCATGGTATAATTATTTTGGTATTCAGGAATGGCTATTGAATAACTGGGTGCTATATAGTATTATCCTTTTAATTAGCCTTCTTATGATATCCAAGATGCCTTTAATGGCTCTTAAATTCAACGGTTTTGATTTTCGTGGACAATGGGAAAAATTTCTTTTAGTTGCCATTGGCCTTATTTCTGCCATCTTGCTCCAATGGTTGGCAGTGCCGATCGTATTCATACTTTATATTGTGTTATCTTTGACTACGCTAAAAAAATCAACATGACCTACACTGTTCATATTAATGTGATGCCTTTGAAAGAATTACTTGACCCGCAGGGTAAAGCTGTATTAGGGGGATTAGAAAATCTTGGTCTGAATGCTGTAACAGATGTTCGCATTGGAAAGCGTATCACATTGCAGATCGATGCCGCTTCCAAAGATGAAGCGGCTGCTATTGCTGAGGAGGCAACAAAAAAATTGTTAGCTAATGCAGTGATGGAATACTTCGAGATCACTGTTGACTGATCATGTTGTACATCGTTCCCACTCCAATAGGTAATCTGGCTGATTTTACATTTCGAGCCGTTGAGATCTTGAAACAAGCTGATCTGATTATAGCTGAAGATACTCGTACTTCATCCATATTATTAAATCACTATCACATTCAGAAACCATTATCTCCTTATCACCAGCATAATGAGCATAAGGTCGTGGATCATCTGGTAGAACAAATGGAACAAGGTAAGGTAATCGCACTACTAACCGATGCGGGTACACCCGGAATATCTGACCCTGCCTTTTTATTGGTAAGAGCATGTATTCGAAAGCAAGTGCGCGTAGAATGTCTTCCTGGTGCCACGGCATTTGTTCCTGCATTAGTAAATAGTGGATTACCCATTAATCGATTCTGTTTTGAAGGGTTTCTCCCACTAAAAAAAGGGCGTCAGACGATGTTTACCAAATTGGCAGCTGAAGAGCGGACCATTGTGATCTATGAGTCGCCCATGCGATTAGTGAAAACACTTGCAGAATGTATTTCCTGGTTCGGCCCAGATCGTCAATGTTGCGTTAGCCGAGAGCTAACTAAGAAATTTGAAGAAAATGCTAGAGGTACATTACAGCAGATTCATGATCATTTTGCAGAGAAAAGTGTAAAAGGAGAGATAGTTCTCGTGATTGCTGGTAAAGAGAATTCGTGATGTAAATGGTGTCAATTCATTTCAAACCTATATTTGAATCTCTAAATAGTTAAACATGAAAATCAGTGTTTTTTCTCTATTGTTCATGATGGCATTAGTAAATCCATTATTTGCTCAATACTGGCAGCAAAAAGTTAAATATAAAATGGATGTGAAAATGGATGTGCAAACCAATGTGCTTGAAGGCAAACAACAAATTGAATATACCAATAATTCACCGGACACTTTAAAGGTTCTGTTTTATCATCTTCAGTGGAATGCGTTTCAGCCTAATTCTATGATGGATGTTCGGAGTCGTGAACTGGGGAAAAAAGTAGTAATGGGTGCAAACGACTGGGATTTTCGCGTTACAGATCGTATCAGCAAGTTAAAAGAGGATGAAACCGGTTATCAACACATCAAAACCTTAAAGCTTAATGGAAAAGAACAAAAAATAGTAGAGCAGGAGACTATTTTAAAAGTTGTATTGGATAAGCCCATTGCTCCTAAAGCAAAGGTATTATTAGAGGCTGATTTTGAAGCACGGGTGCCGATGCAGATACGTCGTAGCGGTAGAGAAAATGCGGAGGGTATGAAATTTTCCATGGCTCAATGGTATCCTAAATTAGCAGAATATGATGAAAAAGGTTGGAATACTTCTCCATATATTGGCCGAGAGTTTTATGGTGTTTGGGGTGATTTTGATGTACATATAACTATTGATAAAAACTATATAATTGCGGGTACAGGTTATCTTCAAAATGCTAACGAAATTGGTTATGGTTATGAAGGTACAGGGGAAAAAGTTACCCGTCCAGCCGGTACAACTTTAACCTGGAAATTTACAGCACCAAACGTTCACGATTTTGTCTGGGCTGCAGATCCTGAATTCAATCATTTAAGGAAGACAATCAGAGAAGGATTGGATATACACGTTTTTTACAAAATTAGTAGGCCTAGCCTGGAAAAGCAGTATAATACTATGTCTCCAAGAGCTAAAGCAAGATATAATAACTCAGTTACACAATATATTGCGGAGTATGAAAATGAATGGAAGACCATTATTCCTAAAATGGAAAAAGGTTTCCCATTCATAGAAAAACATTTTGGCAAATATCCATGGAAGCAATTTTCTTTTATCCAGGGTGGAGATGGTGGAATGGAATATCCCATGGCTACCTTGCTTAAAGGGGCTGGTGATGGAGTCATCTTTCACGAATTGCTGCATAGCTGGTATCCTATGATTATGTCAACCAATGAAGTACTGTATGCCTGGATAGATGAAGGTTTTGCATCCTTTGCAGAAGAAAGAGTGGATGCCTATATGAAGGGTGACAGCAGCTTCCCTCATGCGGATAGTTATGCATCTTATGTACGATTAGCTCGTTCTGAATATGAAGAGCCATTAATGACACAGGCGGATCATTTCAATACTAAATATGGGTACACCACTAGTGCATATAGTAAGGGTTGTGTTTTCTGGGAGCAGTTAGGCTATCTCATAGGTAAGGAAAATCAGGATAAAATGTTTCTTGAACTCTATAAAAAATATAAGTTCAAACATTTAGATCCCCAAGGCATCATACGAACTGCTGAAGAAGTTAGTGGGATGCAGTTGGATTGGTATCGTCAGTTCTTTGTGAATACTACACGGACGATTAATTATGGTATCGATAGTCTCTGGCAGGAAAATAATAAAATAAAAATCCGTTTACGTAATTTGGGTGATATCCCCATGCCGATCGATCTTATGCTAACCTTTAAGGATGGTAGTAATCATCTAGCGTATATTCCTCAATATTTGAGCTTTGGTTCCAAGCCGGCTGAAAATTCTATAACGCGAACAGTCCATGAACCTTGGAAGTGGACACATCCAACTTATGTTTTAGAAGTTGAGGGGAACCTGGTGAATCTTAAGAAAGCTGAAATTGATCCATCGGGCAGGCTAGCTGATGTGGATAAACAAAATAATAAATTGGAGTTGAATTGGTAATTGCATAATGTGTTCAATCCATTATAGTAATAGCCTCTCAGAATATCTCTGAGCGGCTATTTTTATAAGAGCAATTAGCTAATTAGTTAATGGGCACGTATAATATATACTTCCCCTCAAACCAATCTTCTTCGAAAAATGTATGAATGTCCCAACTATGCGGTCTTAATTTAGTTTCCGAAATCTCTGTAGCGAGGTCTCCTCCTTTTAGGAAGATCATACCATTTTTAAATTCTTCCATTTTTCGCTCATTTCGTAGGTGGGGCCGGCCCCATTTCCAAAGATCCTTTAAAGGGGCTACCGCCCGGGAAACGATAAAATCAAATGATTGGGTTACCTCTTCTGCACGTCCATGAATGGTTTGCAGATTTTTCAATCCGATCGTTTCACTAATACCCTTTACCACTTTTAATTTTTTGCCTATTGAATCAACTAAGGTAAACTGAACATTGGGGAACATGATCGCTAATGGTAGGCCAGGAAAACCACCTCCAGTTCCAATATCCATTATCTCTAATCCTTCAACTTTACTAAAGTCAAAAACTGCAGCAATGGCCAAAGAATGTAGAATATGCTTTTCATATAAGGAATCTATGTCTTTACGCGAAATCACATTGATTTTTTCATTCCACTCCTTATAGAGACCTCCCAATGCAGAGAATTGTTGTACCTGTACAGCAGTAAAATCTGTAAAATAGGTGTTAAGCAATTTCATTCCCTGTTCCGCTAGATCTCCGTTCATTATTTCCATTCTGATTTATGTTTACTTACTACAGCCGAAGAGAACAGTAAATAATATACAGGTTGAAGCATGTCAAAGATCAAAAACCACCCAAAAAGATCTTTTTCATTCAGTTTATACATTACTCTATAATAGATAAATGCTTGTATCAAAAATTTTACTCCGAAAATACCTAATACTATTTGCCAATCTGATAGGATCAATGCTGCAATTAATACGGGATAAAATAGAAAATGTGTGATCGAATATAAACCGAGAAAAAATTTATGTAGGGGTTTGTAATGTTTGGATGTGGAATAGTGCCGTGTTTTTTGGCGATACCATGCAGCAAACTTTGTATGTGGCTTGGATAAAGTATGTGCTTCGTGATCGATCATTATACTGGTATTAGATGCGGTTGCCGTCATATTAACAAACAGGTCATCATCTCCGCCGGGGATATGATTGTGTGAAGAGAACCCTTTATTTTTTATGAATAATTCTCTACGATAGGCTAGGTTTCGCCCTACACCCATATATGGCATTCCGGCTAGTGCATATGACAAATATTGCAGGGCACTATGAAAGGTTTCGAAACGAATCAGTTTATTTAAAAAGCCTTTCTTTTTATGATATGCTCCATAGCCTAAAACAATCTCCACTCCATCTCGTAGGGGCTCCTGCATTTTACGTATCCAATTTTCTGAGGCAGGTATGCAATCCGCATCGGTTAATAATAGCACCTCATGTTTTGCAGATTTTATACCCATCGACAGAGGAAATTTTTTCCCCGGAATTAGCTTTGCTTCCTGCTTGAGATCAATCACTTGAAGATGGCGAAACTGTCGATGTAATCCTTCCAGAAGATAACGTGACTCATCTTGAGAGTTATCGTTTACAACAATCACTTCATGTGTAGCTCCATATTGCTGTACCAAAGCACCTGGAAGATTCTTTTCGATATTATCTGCCTCATCACGGGCACAGATAACCACACTTACCGGTTGCTCACGGATTTGATCGTTATTTTTTTGCCTAAAGAAAGCTAGTCTCAGAAAGAACCAGAGATAATAAAATAGTTGGATCAGGGTAACCAGACCAAAAGCTCCCAGCATGAGCCATTTTAGTTCGATAAACATGGGCACGAAAATAGGAAAACTGATTCCATGAATCTTATCTATTTTTGCCCGTTAAATCAACATTTCTGAAACTATCATTTAAACTAGAAGGAACAGATCCCTTTTCAAAGGCAAGGGCAGGGGTTATGGCCACTGATCATGGTACCATACCTACGCCCATATTCATGCCGGTGGGAACTGTAGGCAGCGTTAAGGCTGTATCGCAACATCAATTGAAAGAGGTGGTTGATGCTCGGATTATACTAGGGAATACATATCATTTGTACTTAAGGCCTGGTACTAAAGTGTTGGAAAATGCAGGAGGGCTTCACCAATTTATGGGGTGGGATCGGCCTATTTTAACCGATAGTGGTGGATATCAGGTTTTTTCTCTTGCCTCGAGTCGAAAGATCACCGAAGATGGGGTAGTTTTTCAAAGCCATATCGACGGGTCAAAACATTTATTCACTCCAGAATCTGTAATGGATATTCAGCGATCAATTGGAGCGGATATCATCATGGCCTTCGATGAATGCCCTCCTTATCCAAGCGAATATGCCTATGTAAAAAAATCGATGGAACTTACGCATCGCTGGTTAGAAAGATGTATGAAACGATTAGCTGAAACAGAAGATAAGTATGGTTATACTCAAAATCTTTTTCCAATTGTTCAAGGCGGTACGTTTGCAGATCTACGAAAGGCTTCGGCTGAATATATCTCTTCTACAAATGCCGTGGGAAATGCCATAGGAGGCTTAAGTGTAGGGGAACCCACGGAAATGATCTATGAGTTTTGCGGACTGGCTACGGAATATCTTCCTGCCGATAAGCCTAGGTACCTTATGGGAGTAGGTACGCCCTGGGATCTGTTAGAATGTATTTCACTTGGAATCGATATGTTTGATTGTGTGATGCCTACTCGTAATGGGCGGAATGCTATGCTCTTTACTACCGAAGGCGTGATCAATATCGATAATAAAAAATGGGAGAACGATTTTTCTCCCATAGACCCCGGATTACCTAATGAAATAAGCCAGCACTATAGCAAGGCTTACGTAAGGCATTTGATGAAATCAAAGGAGATCCTGGGACTTTCTATTGCATCGGTACAAAATCTATCTTTCTACCTTTGGTTAGTAGGTCAGGCTAGAGAAAAAATCTTACTAGGGGAATTTAATACCTGGAAAAAAGAAATGGTTGAAAAAATTAAACAGCGGCTCTGATCATTTTTTTCGCTGCGCAAATAACCAAGGTAATAACCCGGGCTCGGCAAAGGCATTTTTCCAACTATCATGTCCAACTCCCGGATATTCCGAATATTTTACAGGAGGTATTTGCTCTTTAAGTAGATTAACCATTAATCGAGATTGCGCTACTGGAACAACCGTATCATCTGCACCATGAAAAATCCATAATGGTAACGTTTTTCTGCATTTGTTAATCATGGTTGGATCACCTGCTCCGCAAATGGGAAATGCTGCGGCAACAAGATTTGGTCTTCTGGTGATCAGATCGAAAGTGCCCATCCCTCCCATAGACAATCCACCAACATAGACCCTCTTAGGATCTACTCTTCCGGCCGCTATAAGTGTATCAATAAAATTCAATACTTGTTGAAGTGGTTTGGTGATGGGTTGAGACGATTGTACTCTAAAATTACCGAGTGAATCTTTTTGATCAACACCCCGCTTCAGCGGCGACCACCACATATTTTCAGGACACTGCGGAAACACTACAATAGCAGGATAATTGGTTCTATTGGCAGAATCAAGAAATAATGTACTCCCCCAAACCAATTGTTTTTCATTATCAGATCCCCGTTCACCCGCACCATGCAATACTATCACTAAAGGATATTTCTTTTGAAAAGAGAAATTCTTTGGTGTGAGAATGCGCAAGGGTAACGTGTCTTCACCATTTACGAAATATTGTTTTTCATAGAGATTGGTTTGGGCAAACCCTTGAATTTGGAAGAAAATAGCTCCAATTAGGAATACAAGCGACTTAATCATGCTACAAGTTACATGCAAAATTGATTTTTACGATAAGAGCCACTTAAAAAAACTAAATTTGACCTTTAAAACAAAGGAACTGAAAAAGCTCGACTGGTACATATTTAAAAAATTCATCACTACCTTTTTGTTTTCGGTGATCCTATTCACGTTGATCTCTACGGTGATCGATATGAGTGAGCATATGGATGATTTCACCCGAAGCCATTTGGATTATGGAACCATTGCCCTGCAGTACTACGCCGGTTTTGTACCTTTTATCGTATCGATGCTTTTCCCGTTGTTCGTTTTTTTATCTGTCATATTTTTCACCTCCAAAATGGCTGATCGTGCAGAATTTATTGCGATTTTAGCGAGCGGAGTTAGCTTGAGAAGGATATTGCGGCCTTATTGGATAGGGGGTATTTTATTAGCGCTGACTCTCTATATCGCCAATTATCAACTTATACCCAGGGCAAATGAGAAGCGGACGAAGTTTGAGGCAAAATATATCAGAAGTCCCATGACGGAGGCAATATCCGGAAGCTGGTATATGCGTGTAGATTCATTCTCCTATTGTGGTATCCGCTATTATGATACCACTACCAAAACTGGTTCGACTTTTTTCATGGAAACTATACGCGACCATAAGGTCACCTATAATATGCGGGCTGATAATATTAGTTGGGATACCAGTAAAAGGAAATGGAAGTTGACGGGTGTTGTTGAAAGAAAAATTGCCCCATTAAAAGAGCAGGTGCAATATCATACCGAGTTATATCGTTCATTTACATTCACGCCCTCAGATCTTCAGCGTGATGAATACGTGAAATCAAGGCTCACCACTCCTGAATTGAACAGGATGATAAAACTCGAAAAACTCAGAGGTTCAGAAACCGTGAAAGAGCTGGAAATGGAGGGTGCCAGGCGTGCGGCTACTCCTATTTCCGTAATTATACTTACGCTGATTGGCGCGATACTGGCTTGCCGTAAGATCAGAGGTGGTAGTGGGGTGCACTTAGCCGTAGGAATTATTTTGTGTGCTATTTTTATTCTGACTGATCGCTTTTCGACTATTTTTTCTACCAAAGGCAACCTGAATCCATATGTAGCAGCATGGATACCGAATATTCTGTTTGCCTTCATCACCCTTAGATTGTATAAAAAGGCCCCCAAATAACCTTTTTAGGAATAAGTTTATATCGTTCGTCTTGTGTGGTTTGCCTTTCAATGAGTACCTTTGTCGCATTGAAAAAAACGAAGTAAATCTTTCCATATGCAAGAGCTTAAAGTGCGGTTCAAAGAGAAAGCGGATGTTGTTGCCATTGAAATAAAAGAGATCCTTAAGGAGCATGGAAATCGTAAGATTGGAGAAGTTACCTTAAGCCAAATCTATCAGGGAATGCGGGGAATGACAGGGTTAGTAACGGAAACTTCATTACTGGATGCCAATGAGGGAATCCGTTTTCGTGGATTCTCTATACCTGAGTTACAAGAGAAACTACCAAAAGTAAAAGGAGGTAGTGAACCATTGCCTGAAGGCTTGTTCTATCTGATGTTGATGGGGGAATTACCTTCTGAAGAAAATGTTGCAGAAATCACCTCTATTCTACAACGTCGCTCACATGTTCCCAATTATGTTTTTGATACAATAGAGTCTCTTCCTATTCATACACATCCTATGACCCAATTTGTTGTGGGTATCATGGCATTGCAAACGGAAAGTTCTTTTGCCAAGAAGTATGCAGCCGGTATGAATAAGAAAGATTACTGGGATGCTACTTTTGAAGATTCATTGGATCTGTTGGCTCGTTTGCCTCGTATCGCTGCCTATATCTATCGTCGTAAATATAAGAACGGGGATCATATACAACCGAATGGGTTATTAGACTGGGCTGGAAACTTCGCTCATATGATGGGTTTTGAAGATGAAAGTTTTAAGGAATTGATGCGTTTGTACATGACGATACATGCAGACCATGAGGGTGGTAATGTATCTGCACATACTACTCATCTCGTTGGCTCTGCTTTAAGTGATCCGTTCCTTAGTTTTGCAGCAGGTATGAATGGTTTAGCTGGCCCACTTCATGGGTTGGCCAATCAGGAAGTGATCAAATGGATCATGGAGATGCAGAAAGAATTAGGTACCGAAACGCCTTCTAAAGAGCAGATCGCTGAATACGTTCAGAAAACATTATCAAATGGAAAAGTCGTTCCAGGTTATGGACATGCGGTTCTTCGTAAAACGGATCCGCGTTTCACGGCTCAAATGGAATTTGGCAAGAAACATATGCCTGAAGCTCCTTTAGTAAATGTAGTTTGGAATATTTATGATGTAGTTCCTCCAATTCTTCAATCGTTGGGGAAAGTGAAAAACCCTTGGCCTAATGTGGATGCTCATTCTGGTGCTCTTTTAGTGCATTATGGAATGGAAGAATATGAATTCTATACGGTACTCTTTGGTGTTAGTCGCGCTATGGGGGTACTTGCTTCACTTTGTTGGGATCGTGTTTTAGGATTCCCTATTGAGCGACCGAAATCAGTAACAACGGAGTCTGTAAAGCTCTGGTTGCAAGGGAAAGATGAGATCTGGGGAGAATAATGAATGCTTCTTGAAAGGATTATCCTTATTTGTTGTTTTAGAAACAATAAATAAGGATAATTTATTTTAGATGAATACGTATTTTTAGATGAATTAGTGGAGTCATCAACATGAAAAAAATTATTAAAATTCATCCTTCTGATAATGTGATCGTTGCGCTGAAAGATCTTGAAAAAGGGGAGGTTGTTATGTACGAAGGACAGCACTACGAAATGCAGGAAAATATTCCTGCTAAGCATAAATTTTATACAGAAGATATTACCATTGGTGGTGAAGTTAAAATGTATGGAGTACTAGTTGGAAAGGCCGTTGTAGCACTAAGAAGAGGCGAATTGATGACAACAACTAATCTTCATCATGCAGCAGATCCCTATGTATATAGAGGAGCAACATATTCATGGAAGGCTCCTGATGTAAGCCAATATAAAACCCGAACTTTTTTAGGATATCATCGCTCGGATGGGCGAGTGGGTACAGCAAATTACTGGTTATTTATACCTACCGTATTTTGTGAAAACAGAAACCTCGATGTAATACGTGAGGCCATGCATAACGAATTAGGTTATGCCGTTACGGATAAGTATAAGCAATATATGCGGATGCTTAGAGAAGCTTATGAGAAAGGGGAAGAATGGAATGCAGATATAAACCTAACCTCCGTACCGGCCCCAAAAAAAGTATTCAAGAATGTGGATGGCATAAAATTTTTGAATCATCAGGGAGGTTGTGGTGGTACTCGACAGGATGCCAGTATTTTAGAAAATTTATTAGCAGCTTATGCTGATCATCCTAATGTAGGTGGTGTTACCATTCTGAGTTTAGGTTGCCAACATTTACAACTCAATTCATTATTAGATACTATTCGTAAGCGGAACCCAGGATTCAATAAGCCCATACATGTTTTTGAACAACAGGGATCAAAAAGTGAAGAAGATTTGATCAAAGAAGCCATGGTATCCACATTCAATGGGTTAGTAGAGATCAACAAACAGGAACGTAAACCTGCAGGGTTAGACAAATTAACCGTTGGTGTTAAATGTGGTGGCAGTGATGGATTTAGTGGAATATCAGCAAATCCTGCCGTTGGTTATTTTTCTGATTTATTAGTAGCGCTGAATGGAAAAATTTTACTGGCCGAATTTCCAGAATTATGTGGCGCAGAACAGGAGCTAATAGACAGATCAGTTAGTAAGCCTGTTGCTGAAAAATTTATCCGGCTCATGGAAGAGTATAATGCACAGGCTGTACTGGCCGGCTCAGGTTTTCACATGAATCCATCTCCAGGAAATATTCGAGATGGTTTGATCACCGATGCCATTAAAAGTGCAGGGGCATGTAAGAAAGGTGGAACAGCTCCTGTAGTCGATGTACTGGATTATACCGAGCCTGCAACCAAACCCGGTTTGAGTCTGGTTTGTACACCCGGAAATGATGTGGAAGCAACAACGGGTAAAGCAGCATCTGGAGCAACATTGATATTATTTACAACAGGATTGGGAACACCTACTGGAAACCCCGTTTGTCCAACTATAAAGGTGGCAACCAATTCTGCATTAGCGATACGCATGAAGGATATCATTGATATTGATTGTGGGCCTATCATTGAAGGCGAAAAATCGATTGAAGAAATGGGAGAGGAGATCATGGAATACTGTATCAAAGCTGCGAGTGGGGAAATAATTCCAAAAGCAGTTCAATTGAATCAGGATGATTTTATACCCTGGAAGAGAGGGGTGTCGTTATAGAAAGTCAAATAGACTATCCATTCAATTCATTAATTATTAAATTCTTCCCATCTTAATTTCATCTACAACAGTTGGATCCAATAACGTGGTTGTATCTCCTAAATTTTCCGTTTCGCCTTCAGCAATCTTTCTTAATATCCTACGCATGATCTTGCCACTTCTTGTCTTAGGTAACCCTGAAACAAACTGAATTTTATCTGGCTTAGCGATCGGTCCGATGATTTTACTAACCGTAATCGTTATATCCTTTCGAGCTAGCTCTTCATCTCCATGCGTACCGGTATAGATTACATATGCATAAATACCTTGACCCTTGATTTCATGCGGATAACCTACTACAGCACTTTCTACAACACCTGCATGCATATTGATCGCATTCTCCACTTCGGCTGTACCAATACGGTGACCACTTACATTCAAAACATCATCTACACGACCTGTAATACGATAATTCCCATTTTCGTCGCGATAGCAACCATCCCCTGTAAAATAAAATCCTGGATACGTACTAAAATAAGTAGTCTTACATCTTTCATGATCACCGTATGTAGTTCTAAGTATGGATGGCCATGGGAATTTGATACATAGGTTCCCACTTACTCCATTGCCCTCGATCTCATTACCATTCTCATCTAATAATACAGGTTGTATGCCAGGTAAAGGTAGAGTGGCAAAAGTAGGTTTGGCAGGTGTAACTCCAGCCATATTGGAGATCATACAACCTCCGGTTTCAGTCTGCCACCAGGTATCCACAATTGGGGCTTTCTTTTTCCCAATATGCTCATCGTACCAGTTCCAGGCTTCTTCGTTGATGGGTTCACCAACGGTTCCCAGAACTTTGATAGAATCCAAATGCTTTCCATGAACGGGGCCTAGTCCAAAGCCCATTAAGGAGCGGATAGCTGTTGGCGCAGTATATAGGATATTGACTTTGTATTTATCTACGATATCCCAAAAACGACCAGCATCTGGCCATGTGGGTACACCTTCAAAGATGAGAGTAGTAGCACCTGCACTTAAAGGTCCATATAAAATATAACTGTGTCCGGTGATCCAACCTATATCCGCTGTGCAGAAATGAATATCACTCGGTTTATATTGGAAAACATTTACAAAACTATAGTTCGTGTAAACCATGTAACCTGCAGTACTGTGTACTACCCCTTTTGGTTTACCTGTTGATCCGGATGTGTATAAAATAAATAGTGGGTCTTCTGCATCCATAACTTCTGCCGGATAATCAGGATTATCCATTGTCTCCACTTTTTTGATCTCATCTTCCCACCAAACATCACGTCCTTTGATCATAGAAACTGGAGTGCGTGTTCTGGTTAGTACAATCGTTTTCTTGACAAAAGAGCATTGTACTAGTGCATCATCGATTACACTTTTTAGTGGGATCTCCTTATTACCACGATAAGCTCCATCGCATGTAACTATATATTCGGCTTGAGCATCCCATAATCTATCTGCAATACTTTGTGCACTAAAACCACCGAATATTACGGAGTGTATGGCGCCCATTCTTGCACATGCCAATACCGCTATAGCAAGCTCTGGAACCATTCCCATATAAATACAGACACGATCCCCTTTTTTAACGCCATTATTTTTAAGTACATTACAAAATTGTACTACTTTAAAGTGTAGTTCACGATAGGTTAGTACACGATGGTGTTCTTCTGGATCATTAGGCTCCCATATTATCGCAGGTTTATTACCCATTGTAGTTAAATGTCGATCCAAACAATTCTCTGTGATATTCAACTTGGCTCCTTTGAACCAGTTCACATTGTAATCTTTGAAATCCCATTCTAGTACCGCATCCCATTTTTTTCTCCAGGTGAAATGGGAAGCAATATCTGCCCAGAATCCCTCTGGATCTTCCACGCTTTTTTTATATGCAGCTTTATATTGGTCAAAAGAATGTAGCTGATATGGGTATGACATAATGGATGGTTTTAAAAACGACTATTAGCGTCGAAAAACAAATTTAACTATATTTATCTTTCAACCCTTTACACAAACGTTTGAACACTCCATTGGAACATGAAAAAAGAAAATTCAGGTATCTGGCAGGTAATAGGAGCTTCATCTGTCGGCACACTGATTGAATGGTATGATTTCTACATTTTCGGAAGTTTGGCAACGGTGATTGCCAATCAATTTTTCCCGAAGACCAATCCTACTGCCGCATTGTTGAGTACCCTGGCTACATTTGCTGCGGGCTTTATTGTAAGACCATTTGGTGCTTTGGTATTTGGTCGATTAGGAGATCTCGTGGGGAGAAAGTACACATTTTTACTAACCTTGATTTTGATGGGTGGATCCACATTTGCTATAGGCCTTGTTCCTTCTTATGAGACTATTGGGTTTGCTGCTCCAATTATTGTTCTCATTCTTCGTTTGCTACAGGGGCTGGCACTGGGTGGAGAGTATGGTGGTGCGGCAACTTATGTAGCTGAACATGCACCGGCACATAAGCGAGGTTATTTCACTTCTTGGATACAAACTACCGCCACATTAGGTTTATTTGTATCCCTTGGTGTGATCTTGCTTACGCGCCATTCACTTGATGCAGACCAACAAAAATCAATTGAAAAATTTAATGATTGGGGTTGGAGAATTCCATTTCTTGTTTCCATCTTATTGGTGATGGTATCCATTTATATACGATTAAAAATGAATGAATCTCCTTTGTTTTCGAAGCTGAAATCTGAAGGAAAAATTTCTACGAATCCGCTGAAGGAAAGTTTTGCGCATAAGGCAAATCTGAAAATGGTTCTGCTGGCCTTATTTGGCGCAACTATGGGACAAGGAGTGATTTGGTACACCGGACAATTTTATGCTCAATCCTTTTTAGAAAATGTTTGTAAGATAGATTTTGATCAAAGCAGAACAATCATCATCTGGGCGATTTTATTGGCCACACCATTTTTTGTTTTGTTTGGTGCATGGAGTGATAAAGTTGGTCGAAAATGGATCATGATGGTGGGGATGTTATTAGGTATTTTATTGTATCGTCCAATATATTCAGTATTTCTTGAGAAAACTGATCTATTAAGATCTGTTTATACAACTGGTTCTGTTATTCTTGATTTTCAAACCTATTGGCTTTTTGTTGGGCTCATTTTCATACAGATCCTTTTAGTCACTATGGTATATGGTCCTATCGCTGCTTTTTTAGTGGAAATGTTTCCTACCAAGATACGATACACATCTATGTCATTACCTTATCACGTGGGTAATGGAGTGTTTGGTGGATTAACGCCTTTCATCGCCACGTTACTAACCACAATATATACTGGAGATAGGTTGGTCGGGCTGTGGTATCCAATCGGAGTAGCAGCCGTTTGCCTGGTGATTGGGGTAGTGTATATCCGCAATCAAGTTGATGCAGATGTAACTGATTAATTCATAAAATGAACAACATGAATCAATTAAAAAAAATACTTGGATTTGTTTGGCTGCTAGTGGCTCCGTTTACTATGTACTTTTTAATTAAAACAGCCTTGCGTGAAATCTCTCTTAAGCCCGTTATAGATACAAAAATCCAGTGGGGAGTATTCATTTTGATATTCATTCCTATTGGTATTGGGTTGATGATTTTTGGATACTATTGTGTAAAGGGAGAGTATAGCCATTTACCGAAAAGCTCAGCTGAATTAGAGGATTAATCTCTGGCACATCCTTTTTGCCATGTTCGTAAAAATGTTATGGCAGAAAATCAACGAGGCTGGGGACAGCAAGGACATCATGAACGATACGATCAACCCCGAGATGAATTCCGCAGGCGGGAGGAAGACCAACAGCACTACCCGGGAATGGCAAATCGCTATAACTCACCAGGATATGGTTCCGTTCAA
Organism: uncultured Sphingobacterium sp.; assembly: GCA_964441425.1. GTDB lineage: Bacteria > Bacteroidota > Bacteroidia > Chitinophagales > Chitinophagaceae > Pollutibacter. The sequence continues at coordinate 73,867 of CAYTXC010000013.1, forward strand.
AGTTGGGGGTCAACAGAACACAGAGGTAATATACCTTACGGCTCCCCTCTTGTAATGCCTGGTTACGGGCCAGGACAAGGATATGGAAGCGTATGGGGTTCCCATAGTCATACTTCACCCGGATACAGGGGAACAGGTTATTCTGGAACAGCTGGATCTTCACAACCTTCCCGAAGAGGAGTTGATAGTTCAGGAACTTGGGGTGGTTCTTCGGGTGCAGTAGGCGTGTCTAATTATGGGAACGATGAGTATAGAAGAGCTTCGTTCGATACACCATATCCCAGCCATTATCCTCAGGAACATACTGATTGGCCAGAACAACGGGACTTTGGTCATCGAGGTTTTTGGGGTAGGGCAAGAGATGAAGCATCTTCATGGTTTGGTGATGAAGAAGCGGAAAGAAGAAGAGAGCTCGACAGACGCTTAATGGAAATCGAGGAAAGCCGGCGGGATATGGAGGAATTTAGACAGGGAGGATATAATAGAAATAGGTTGAATTACTCTTACAAAGGCAAGGGGCCAAAGGCATATAAACGTTCGGATGATCGGATAAAAGAAGATATTTCTGATCGCTTAACGGACGATGATCGTCTAGATGCATCCAATATTGAGGTTTCTGTGCGTGATGCTGAAGTAACCCTTTCGGGTACTGTAGATAGTAGAGAATCGAAGAGAAGAGCTGAGGATATAACGGAAATGGTTAGTGGAGTGCAGCACATTCAAAATAATCTTAGGGTGATTAGAGAAGGGGTAAATCCAAGTAAACAGATATACGCGCCTATGCCACCTTCTACCGGTAATGATGGAAAATGATCATTTGACAATAGTTCCTTTCATTGTAAGCCTCCTTAGGGAGGCTTTTTTACTATTACCTAACTCATAAATTAACCGATTATCCCTTTGTATGTGCCTGGAATCAAGGAATAGGAAATATTTTTGGAAAAATGAACACTGTTCATTTATTTTGTTGCAGAATTATCATCGATGGTCAATCGGCAGCGTAAACAAAGGGATAAAAGTGAAATGCGCCAATCTATTTTAGATGTGGCCAGGGTTCTTTTCCTTGAAAAAGGATATGACCTCACATCCATGCGAAATATTGCTGAGCAAGTTAGATGCAGTCCAGGTACCCTATATCTATATTTCAAGGACAAAGATGAGATCTTTTACGCCCTTCATCAGGAGGGTTTCAGTAAATTTTCGGGCATGATGAATCCGCTTCGATTTGTCGAGAATCCCTTTGAGCGATTAAAAGCCTTAGGCCGTGTATATATGGAATTTGCATTGACAAATAAAGATCTTTATGATCTTATGTTCATACTCCAGGCTCCCATGAATAATGAGCAAAATGAAGCTTGGGAAGAAGGCCAAAAGGCTTTATTTTTTCTAAAGTCTGTTTTACATGATTGTAAGGCGATGGGCATGTTCAGTAATATGGATATCGAACATTTATCATTTTTCATCTGGTCGTCTATGCATGGAATGTGTGCTTTATTTTGCCGCAACAGATGCCAGGCATATAAAGACCATGATCCTGTCGAATTATTGGAACAAGGATATCAAGTTTTTCAAAAAATCTTAACGGATCTTAATAAAAATTAATAATGAACAACGTTCATTTATATCAGCTTTTATTTTAAAGTCAAATGAGACAACAAATTATTAACGTTCTTCTTCTTTTCCATTTCTTGATCGTTTGTTCTGAGGGTACACATGGTCAATCGATTCTCGAACAATACATTCAAACTGCTATCAAGGAAAATCTCGTCCTGAAGCAAAAAAATATTTCATTGGAAAGGTCACTGTTAGCATTAAAAGAAGCTAAATCGCTTTATCAGCCCTCAACATGGTTGGATGGTCAGTACTTTTTGTCGCAAGGAGGACGACAAATCAATATACCGGTTGGCGATCTGGTGAATCCTGTTTATGCTACGCTTAATCAATTGACGTCTTCCAATCGTTTTCCGCAAATTGAGAATGTTTCAGAGCAGCTCAATCCGAATAATTTTTATGATTTGAGGATCAAAACAGCCTTGCCCCTCATCAACAAGGAACTGGACTATAATAAAAAGGTAAAGGAAAAGCAGATCACTTTACTACAGCAAGAGGCGGATGTTTATACCCGTGAGTTGGTCAAGGAAGTAAAATCGGGTTATTATTCTATACTGATGGCGAAAAAGGCCGTAGTCATTTATACCTCTGCTCTTTCGTTGGTTAAAGAAAATCTTAGAGTTAATCGATCATTACTTTCCAATGGTAAAAGTTTACCAGCTTATGTGTCACGCGCTGAATCAGAACTATTTCAGGTGGAGGCACAATTGACCAATGCTGTTGAACAAGTAAAGAAAGCAGAAGCCTGGTTCAATGCATTGCTCAATAGACCAATAAATGCAGCCATTGATATCGAGGAAATTAAACTAACCAGTTTTATAAAGCCTTCTGACTCCTTGAACAGTTCAGCACGCGAAGAATTATTTCAGCTGAATACAGTGCGATCGATTCAAACGGAATTATTAAAATTGAATCAGGCGTATCGTACTCCAAAGCTTACTGCATTTGTAGATCTGGCTGCACAAGATTTCAATTTTACCATTCGATCTCAATCTTTTTTTTACTTAGGAGGAATTCAATTTTCTATGCCCATTTATTCTGCAAATCGAAATAAGTTAAAAATGAGGCAGACGGAATTGGATCTGAAGCAAACAGAAGTTAATGCGCTGGATATAAAAAATAAATTGGATGTGGTCGTTTTTCAAGCTAAAAGCCAGGTCAATACAAGCTATGAACGATATCTGTCTTCTTTGAAACAGGAGGAAGCAGCAAATCAATATTTCAGATTAATTGAAAGAGGATATAAGGAAGGAATAAATAGTTTCATTGAGTGGTTGGATGCTCGTAATCAGTTGACACAAGCTCAGCTTCAAAAAGAAATAGTTCTTTATACTTATTTAAATGCATTGGCTGAACTGGAAAGGCAAACAGCATCATTCCCTATAAATCGTAATTGAATATGAAGAATCAACTATATAGTCTAATACTAGCTACTTTATTTAGTATTTCCTGTAATTCAGAAAAGGATAAGAATCAGGTTGGGCCATCCGCTACTGAGATCATTCCGGTAAAACTGATCACCTTAATATCAGAAACATCAAGACAGTCAGTAGAAGTTTCGGGATTTTTAAGTACAGAAGATCAGATCCGGTTATCGTTTAAAACAGGAGGGGTGTTGGAGAAAGTCTATGTAAAAGAGGGAGATAAGGTTAACCGCGGACAATTGATAGCCAGTATTCGACCAACAGAGATTAATGCGATGGCAGAACAGGCAAGTTTAGTATTGCAGAAAGCAGAACGTGATTATACGCGGGTGAAGGCTTTATATGATGATAGTGTTGCTACATTGGAACAGATGCAAAATGTTCGGACTGCTTTGGATATTGCCAGACAGCAAGTTTCACAAGCACGCTTCAATCAAGGTTTTATCAGATTGACGGCATCTGAAGATGGGTATGTTTTACGCAAACTTAAAAACGATGGAGAGTTGAGTGAGCCTGGAGGGCCAGTTATTATTCTGGGAAGTCTGACTCCCAAAAAATCATGGGTTCTTCATGTAGCAGTATCCGATAAAGAATGGACCAAGATCAGCATCGGAGACTCTGCAGAAATTACATTAGAAGCATTTGCCGATAAAAACTTTAAGGGTTTTGTCACTAAAAAAGCTGCAGCGGCAGATCCACTCAATGGGTCATTTTCCATTGAGTTGGAAGTGAAAATGGACGGATCGGTTCCTGCAACAGGTATGTTTGGGAAAGCCATCATTAAAACTAAATATGAAGGGAAGGGATATTGGATTCCTTATGAATCTTTAATTGAGGCGAATGGAACCAAAGCTTCTGTATTTGTTAGTCAGGATGGAAAAAAGGTAAAAAGAGTGGAGGTGACCATAGACCAGATCACAAAGGATCATGTACGCGTTTTGTTGGGTCTGGAGGAATTTAGGTATCTAGTTTCATCTGGATCTCCTTATTTACGAGATGGATCATCAATACAGGTTGTAAAATAATGTACCATGCGATTAACGTCATTTTTTGTTCGTAATTATCAACTCACGCTGGTGATTGTTTTGATGATCCTTGCGGTGTCTTTCATAACAGTTATGAAGATGCCAAGAGCTGAAGATCCATCTATGAACCCACCTCAATTCCCTATTGTGATCATCTATCCGGGTACGTCACCACAAGATATGGAGGAGTTGGTCATTAAACCCATCGAAAGAAAGATCTCTGAACTCGATGACATCAAGGAAATACGGACGGATATTAATGATGGCGTCGCGGTAATGGTAGTAAAGTATAAATATGAATCCGATGTTGAGGATAAATATCAAGAGTTAGTAAGAGAGATGAATGCTCTTCGATCTTTGCTTCCTCAGGATCTCTATAAAGTGGAGGTTCGGAGAATAACGCCATCAGATGTGAACGTGCTGCAGGTTGCATTGGTGTCGGAAAATGCCTCTACTATGTTGTTGCGCACTAAAGCAAAGGCACTTAAAGAGGAGCTTGAAAAAGATAAATCCTTAAAGAAAGTAGAATATTGGGGAGTAGAAGATCCCATAGTAAGGATCAATCTTCATTTGGATAAATTGGCGGAGGCAAAAATACCGATCACGCATGTGTTAGGAAATATTCAAAGTGAGGCTGCAAATATACCGGCAGGGAGTGTGAGAGCTGGGGAGAAAGTATTTAATGTTAAAACCAGTGGCCAATATCAATCGGTTGAAGAAATCCGTCAAACCGTGATTTCCTCCTCCAATGGAAATATTGTACGATTGGAAGACGTATCGGATGTACAGCTGGTAGATGCTGAACAAAAACATATTGTTAGGTTGAACGGTTTCAGAGCCGTACTGGTTACCGCTGCACAAAAAGATGGCGAGAATATTGCGGAGACTCAAAAGCGATATTTGAAAATTGTTCATGATTTTGAAAAATCACTGCCTTCCAATATTGCACTGATCCGGTCATTTGATCAGGCTAAAAATGTGAATAAAAGATTAAGTGCATTAGGTTGGGACTTTTTAATTGCTATTGGTCTGGTTCTTTTCACTTTATTACCATTGGGGTACAGAGCCTCATTGGTCGTTATGGTTTCTATCCCTACTTCTTTAGGCTTGGGCGTAATTGCTCTTGATGCTATGGGCTTTTCATTAAATCAGCTCAGTATCGTAGGTTTTGTTTTAGCATTGGGATTATTGGTTGATGATTCCATTGTAGTGGTTGAAAATATTGAACGATGGATTAGGGAGGGACATTCTAAACGGAAGGCGGCTATTGAGGCAACAAAGCAGATTACCCTTGCTGTTATCGGATGTACGGCTACATTAATCATAGCTTTTCTTCCGATTGCCTTTTTGCCTGAGGCATCTGGGGAGTTCATCCGTAGTTTACCATTTGCAGTGATCAACGCGATACTGGCATCTATGCTGGTTTCCCTGACCATTGTCCCTTTTCTGGCCAGTCGTTTTTTGAAAACGGAGCATGATCCACGGGGTAATATTTTCATGCGCGGGTTGAAAAAACTGATCAGCGGTTCTTATAGTCGATTGCTTGATAAGGCTCTGCAAAGGCCTAAAACAACATTACTTGCTGCTCTGGGATTATTTGTTCTTTCTATATTCATTTTTCCCATAATTGGGTTCCGCATCTTTCCAACTTCAGAAAAGCCGCAGTTTCTGGTCAATGTTCAAATGCCGTTACAGAGTAATATTGAACATACAAATACTATAGTGAAGCAAGTTGAAAAAGTGCTTGCTGACGAAAAGAAAATTGAGTACTATACTACCAATGTAGGAAAAGGGAATCCGAGGATATATTATAATGTTATCCCGGAAAATGAGAAATCGGATTATGCTCAGATTTTTATTCAATTAAAAGAATCCGTTAAGGCCAACGAAAAAGATAAGATCATAGTTGATTTACGGGATAAATTCACGAAGTTCTCAGGGGCTAAAATTGAGATTAAAAATTTTGAGCAGGGGCCACCGATCGAAGCACCAATAGCAATACGGATCATTGGTGATAATCTGGATACGCTTCAGTCTCTTGCAGGAAGAGCAGAAGAAATGTTACGTAAAATGGAAGGAACGATTTATGTAAACAATGAGGTTAGTATTCGTAAATCTGATCTTCGTGTGAAGGTCAATACCGATAAATCCAGAAGTCTGGGCATCCTAACCAGCGATCTCGATAAAACAATTCGCCTTGCAGTTTCAGGGGTTGAGGTGGGGCAATATACCGATGAAAAAGGGGACGATTACGCAATTATGGTTAATGCTCCACGTGACAAATACGCCACAACGGATATTCTTAAAGATATATATATCAATAATGCTATTGGGACACCTATTGCACTGGATCAGGTTGCTGACATTCAATTTGAAACATCTCCAACGAGTATCAAGCATGTAAATAAAGAAAGATTTGTTGTAGTGACCGCCTTCACCAAAGAAAATATCCTGGCCGATGATATTTATAAAAAATTCCTTGCCGACAGTGCTTCATTGAAGTTGCCAACTGGGTATTCCATAAAACTGGCTGGGGAAGTAGAATCCAGGGAAGAAGCCTTTGGAGGTAATTTTACTACTATAATTATTGCTTTCGTGTTTTTGTTTATAATGGTCTTATTACTTGAATTTAAAACATTCAAGAGTACCCTTATTGTGTTATCTGTTATTCCATTGGGGATCATTGGTGGAGTATTGATGCTCTGGTTAACCGGTAATCCTTTATCCTTTGTAGCTATTGTTGGATTTATTGCGCTTGCCGGGATTGAAGTAAAGAACTCCATTTTATTGGTCGATTTTACCAATCAGTTGAGGGAGCAGGGGGTACCCATGGATGAAGCCATACGGGAAGCAGGTGAAATACGTTTTCTGCCGATTGTGTTGACTTCATTAACGGCAATTGGTGGATTGACCCCGATAGCCTTGAATAGTAATCCATTGATCTCGCCATTAGCCATAGTACTGATAGGCGGATTGATCACCTCTACATTGCTTTCAAGAATAGTAACTCCAGTTGTATATAAACTAATTCCTCCCTCAATCGATAAGGATTAATTTTTTGTAGTTGAAGGAGAACAATAATGGAAAATTTTCGTTTATTTATAGACAACCTTGGCTTAAAAATAGTTAACCAGGTACGTTTGCTAAAAGAGATGCCGGCAGTTGCGGGCATTTTTATTTTACATGGATTATCTTTGCTTTAGGGATAAAAAAAGTCGGCCGTAGAAACGGCCGACGGTAACTCAACGATTGCTTGCCATATGAAAATTATAAAGATCCCTAGGGACTTGATGTCGTTATCGATTACAGTTCAAAAGTAGTTTGCTATGCAAGCGAAACCTAATCATCATTTATTAAAATATATGATGTCTAAATATGTATCAAAACGTTGAAAAGCTTGTCAGTACTGCATTCTAAACAAAAAAACTGCTGATGTCAACACGATTTTCGGATGCTCTTTTTCAATTAGTTAAATCGCTTGAGAAGGCGGAAAAAAGGCATTTTAAGATTTACATCAAGCGAAGTTCTGATAAGGATGACCTAAAAGTAGTGCAGTTATTTGATGCTTTGGAGGGTATGGACGAGTACGATGAAAAGATAATATTCAAGAAGATCCCCTCTCTGAACAAGTCGAAACTCTCCAATTTAAAGACCCATTTATATAAACAGCTCTTATCAAGCCTCAGATTATTAAAATCAAAGGATAATATCGACCTGGAACTTAGTGAGCATCTAGATGATGCCCGTATATTATACAACAAGGGGCTGAGCCGACAAAGTCTTCGAATACTCGAAAAGGCAAAAGAATTGGCTGTTTCAAACCAGAAATACAATACACTGGTACAATTGATATCCCTAGAGAAGAAAATTGAGACCCTACATATCACCCGGAGTCCAGCCGCTAAAACGGAAACTTTGGCCGATGAATCCATGTCTATAAGTCAGCATATTGAGCGGGTTACTCGTTTATCCAATCTGACCTTACTTTTATATAGATGGTATGTTTTACATGGACATGCTTACCAGGAGGAAGAAGAAAAAGAGCTGACTACTTTTTTCAATGATTATTTACCCCAAAACCTAAATGCTATTTCTGGTTTTTATGAGAAGTTGTATTTATATCAGAGCTATTGTTGGTATGGATTCATCCTTCAAGATTTTCTAATGAATTATCGTTATGCCCGTAAATGGTTGGCCTTGTATGAAGCTCAACCACAGATGATCGGGATTGAAACAGGCCACTACATAAAAGGGATGCATAGTTTACTGAATGCTCATTTTGCCCTGCGCGATTATCGTGGATTTGATCGAAGTTTGGCTCAATTCGAGGAATTTGCCCAATCTCCAGAGGCTAATCGACATGATAATTTCCGGGTGCATACTTCGATCTATATTAACAGCGCACGCATTAATAGTCATTTGATGAAGGGGAGTTTTTCTGAAGGCGTAAAGATCGTTCCTGAGATCGAGGCTAAACTAGCAGAATATACCTTATTTGTAGATCCACATCGTATCCTTCTTTTTAACTATAAAATTGCCTCCCTATATTTTGGTAAAGGAGATTATAAGAAAGCTATAGATTACACGCATAAAATAATGAATGGTTCAACGGAAATGAGAGCCGATCTACAGTGTTATTCTAGACTGGTACATTTACTTAGTCATTATGAACTGGGTAATTATGAAATTCTGGATTCGCTGAGTAAGTCAACCCATCGGTTTTACAAGAACATGAAAAAACTGACCAAGGTTGAGCAGGCTACTTTTGAATTTCTTCAACACAGTTTCAGTCCTGCTCCGTCAGAGATAAAAAAGAACATTCAAAAATTTTACGAAAAGATCAGCCATCTGGAAAATAATAGCTCTGAAACCAGGTCTTATGCTTATTTGGATATCATTTCCTGGGCAGAAAGCAAGCTTACCAGCAGCACCATGGAAGCTGTTATGTTAAGTAAATACAGGAAAAGTAAAAGAAAATAAAG
>CAYTXC010000014.1:0-71993 GCA_964441425.1 uncultured Sphingobacterium sp.
GAATAGAAGTTTCCTAAACTTTTGATACAGGTTCGATTCCTGTCGGGACTACTTGTTATATTAATAGATAATTATAGCTGTTTAGAATAAAAAGGCCATTATTTTATGGGATTGTATAGTTTTGAAATGATTAGAGATTATTAAAGAAAGTTGACCATTCTAAATAACTTTTTTTATCACATTTTATTTTACTGAAAACAATCTGGTTATTTGAGGTTTTCCCAGTATTATAGAAGTTAATCATTCCATCCATATGCGAATTGTCTAGTAATATTCCTTTTCTTAAACAATATTGTTCAAAAAGTAAAAGTATTTTCCATTGAGTCTTTATTTCTGTAAGATGTGAAATATTACTGATCATAAATGGATATCCTTCTTTTCTAGCTTGTATAAGTATCGGATCATGTAAATGTAGATCCTCAGTATTTTCTAATATTGTACTTATGAATTGAAGCTGCATTTGAAATGGCCCTAATGATATTCTTTTATATTTCTCGACACCGGTATTAAATAAAAATTTAACGAGTCCTTCTTCTAGTGTATTTAAATCAGCATCAAAAGTCATGAATTCAGGATAAATTACTCTTTTAAGATCATTTTTGTTCAGTTTATGACCAGAAGCTAGGTGAATAGTAACTTTATCTAGTAGTTCTTTTTTTCTTATCCATTCAGACCTTGAAGCTTCACAAAATCCTTGCTGAAACTTTGGAGAAAATGAAAAAAATGAGCATAAGAAAAAGAATGCAGTCAACTTTTGAAATATAGTGTGCATACTATTGTATAATATTATAGGAAACTAATACGAAAGGAATTTTATCCAATTGTGATCTTTCCTGAAAGCAAATATTCATCTGGTTTGTTAATGGAATCCTTACCGGCTCTATAAACAAACGTAAAAAAAGTACACGATTATCCTCAAACATATTTACAATTGACCTTGCTTTTTCACTTGGAATATACAACATGTGATTATCGTATTCCCAATTCGAGAAAATGTCAGTCTCATTAGCATATAAACTATTTTCAAAATAGCTATCTTTTTTTGTTATGGTTGGATTAAGTAGTGTATAATCCAATTTTAAGTTATTCCCAGAAATTTGTCTGTTGTTAAAAGATATTTCAATATCATGTGAAAAATGATTAAGCCCAGGAGACACTTTTAGCACTTTGCCAAAATTAATAGGGAAAGTAGATTTGTCAAATGAATAATCCCCTAGCTTAACTGCTATGTCAACATAGAATGGTTTTATGTATGAGGGCAACAGCATGTCATTTCGTAAAGGCAATAATGAGGAATAAGTTTTTTGAAGTAAATCCAAGTAGTCTTGTCTTACAAATTCATTGCTCCAATTATATTTATTTAATTCTTCAGTAAGAAAACATTTCAATGATCCTAAATCTGGTATTTTTGCTATGTTTCTTATTGAATAAAGGAATCTTTTTGCATAATCAGGTGTCATTTCATATGGCAATTCCGTTATTTCTCCTTTATTGTAAGCGGACATTGATATAAGGACTAAATCATCTTTTTCATATGAATCTGGGTTGGAATACATTGAACCCTGCCTCGGATTTAGCGTGCAAATCACAATAGAATCATCATAAACGCTTATTGGATAAACAGCTGCCCTAAGCTTTAAATCGGCTTTCATCAACTCCCCGCGATACACCATCACTACTGAACTGTAAGTATTATTCGCTTCACTATCCGGATTTTGATCTACATTTATTTGAGGCATTACATTAGTAAAATCGGATCCAGGTTTATTCTCTGTGTTATAAGCTTTTGTTTTACCTGTTAAAAATAAAGGGTATCGTTTTGATATAAATTCTGAAATAGTATTCTTATTAAATATTAATTTTTGAGAGAAAACGTTAAGAGCGATACCCATAAAAAATATCGAAAGGGAAACGCGCATCACCATTTTTAAAAATTTGGCATATCGAGTATAAGGCTGAATCATCTTGTTGTATTTAATTATTACGTATAAATAAAAATATAAAATAATCTGCTTCTATTCAAGTGATCTGTTGGACAAAAAATGATTTATCATAAATATTTAAGATAAGATTATCCACATGACATATCTTTAATATTTAAGACCAATCCCATTTTGAAACTATAGAGCTATTGTATCTTTTTAAAACTAATCATATCTTCTAGGTTTATACAAAATGACACTCCATGAGTTTAAGTAAAAAGCAGATATTCTGGATATTTATTTTCATTTTATTTGTATTTATTTCAGGCTATAAACTTGATTATTTACCCTATAAAAAAATTGATGGTTATATCTATGTTCAAAAGGAAGCAAGGCGCAATACAGCTGCGCAGTGGCAACTGGTTTGGGAAGAGCAATTTAATGATAAACTACTGGATACATTACGCTGGACACGAATAGATCTTTTTACCTCTCCGAAATTCAACGTGCCTAAAGAGAAATGGCGAGAGAATGAAAGCTGGTCACGTTACATAACCGGAACAAACGACGAAGTTGTTCAACTCGATGGCGCGAATATTCACTTGCGGGGTATAGTCAATAGCGATACCCTAAATGGCGATCCAAGACCTTATCTTACGGGAGGGATAACGAGTCATAAAAAATTTGCATTCCAGTACGGGCGAATTGAAATCAGAGCCAAAATAGGTTCTGCATTTGGTGCATGGCCCGCCATCTGGATGCTTTCAGAAAAAGAAATCTATCCTAATCAACAAAATGGTGAGATGGATATCATGGAAAAATTAAATCATGATTCATTTGCATACCAAACAACACATAATCATTACACTATTACCTTAAAACAAGAAATTCCTAAAAAATTTAATACGGGTAAAATAGATACAAGTGGATATAATATATTCAGCCTAAGTTGGTATCCCGATAAATTAGTTTATGCCATCAATGGCATCGAAACGATTACATATCCTAAACTGCCAGGCGCGGGTACCTATCAATGGCCCTTTGATCAACCATTTTATCTGATCATCGATCAACAACTGGAAGGAAGTTGGCCAGGGAAAATTATAAATCCCAAAGAATTACCTATTGATATGGTTGTGGACTGGGTTAGATTATATCAGTAATTCGCTGTATTAAAAAAGTATAATGCACCTTTACTTTCTTTGCCATTCTTTGATACGGCAGTAACTTTAAATGTGGCTCGTTTTAAAGTTGAAATTGTCTGGTCAAGACTTATGTTTGTTCGTTCTGAATTGATTTCTTTCAACAGAGTATAATTAGGCTCGCTTTCAAATGCTACGTATAGGCGATACAGATGTGCCTTTTCACTTTTCTCCCAATTCAACGAAATGGTATTAGGTATTTTGGCGGTAACGATTAGATTTATTGGGTTGTCGATATATTCCGATCCCTCAATATTCGAAATATAAACAGATTCCCCTTTTTTTGTAGGGAATGAAATCACATCATTCGAAATCGTTTTAATATTTAGCTTAACACCTAATTCATTTTTAATTGTGGCATTTGCAATGTTGGGATATTTAATGGTGCAATTCTCCCCAGCTCGCGAATGTATCTTAATTAGCTCCGCGGTACTATTTTCCCACTTTACGTCGATTTCAAAATTCCCTCGTGCCACTAAACCAGAATAACTGCCTTTAGCCCAATTTGATGGTAAAGCAGGTAGAGGTTCGATATATCCCTCATGACTTTGAAGAAGCATTTCTGCTATGCCAGCAGTTCCTCCAAAATTTCCATCAATTTGAAAAGGGGGGTGTGTATTCCAAAGATTATTATAAGTAGTCCGCTGTAACATATTGCGTAATAGCATATAGGCACTGTCCCCTTCCTTCGTTCTTGCCCAAGCGTTCAATCGGTGAGCCATGGCCCATCCGGTAGAGATATGTCCCCGTAGTGTTAACGTCCGTTTCGCTGCATCTAGCCATGCATTGGTTTTAGACGTGATTATCGTACCTGGGTAAATTCCAACTAATTGAGATATATGTCTATGTCTGTATTCTCCAAATTCACCATACTCTTTTTCTTCTCTATACTCTTTGATTTGTCCGGTTAATCCAATCTGTATGGGATCTAGACGATTGATTTTCGTATCTATAAAATCCAAATTTTCTTTAGCATCATGCAGAATAGCTGCTGCTTTTTTGACATCATGAACACTTTCGTAGATCATTTGCTGATCAAAGCCACATCCAACGGTTTGGTAATATATTTTATTATGTCGTTGTTCAGGTGAGGATGAAGGGCTGGCCAGATAATAACCCAGCGTATCTTTCACGCATTTCATTAAGAATTTGGCCATAGAGATCATAGCCGGGTAGTCTGTATTTTTTAGTAGCTCCTTATTTCTGGTAAATTCATACTGATCCCAAAAAAGTTTTGTCGTAAACCCACCTGTTCCAGGTCCAGAATGTCCTCCAGGTGCATCAATGCCATATGCGCTTGCTCCTGTTCCAATTGCCCAACCATTTTCCCCTGTACGGGCATCAAATGCAGCCGGATTATTATGTTTGATATAATTATCGGCATGTTTATAACCCATAGCTCGGAAGGCCTCATTATAATCTACATAAGCAGTAAAAAGTTCTGCTAAATTGGTGTTAAAGGCATGCCAGTAATTCATTTGAACGTTTACATTATGCCAATAGCCAGAACTCCAGGGAGAGGTGTCATATTGCGACCAGACTCCTTGTAAATTAGCAGGTAGAGAACCTTTTCGAGAGCTTGAAATCAATAAGTATCTCCCAAATTGAAAATAGAGTTCTTCAAGATATTTATTCAGTTGCCCTTTTTTATAATTGGCTAGCAGACTATCTGTAGGAATAGTTGGGATACTATCTGTTAAAGATAGTTCAGCTCTTGAGAAAAGGGATTGGTAATCTTTTATGTGATCTTGAAGTAATTCCTTGTACGGCTTTTTAGAAGCAGTATTTATGATCTGTGATACCTTTTCATGAGGATGGCTAAACCCTCCCAATTTTTTATCAGGGATTAGTTCATTGAAAACCTCAGGTTGAAGTTGGTAGTTTGTGCCTAATGAGATTATTACCAATAGGCTATCTGCATTATTTACTTCAATACGGCCATTATCCTCAATTTGATCATTACTTGCTACGATCTTACCTCCATATGGAATTACTTTTATCTGTCCTTCATAATCAATATTAAAATATTGAAGCTTTCCTGAAAGGGTTATAATAGAATTCTTGGCCACCACTTTTCCCGTCCGACCATCTTTCGCTTTACTGGTATCTGGATTCCGTAAATAAGGGATGATGGGCCGTATTTTACAGGTTACACGTCCTGGTAAATTTGCTTTTATATTTACTATCAAAACTTTATCAGGGTAACTTGCAAAATATTCACGGGTATAATATATACCATTGGATGAGTAAGTTACTCCTGCTACTCCATTATTAAGATTCAGGTAGCGTTTATAATTTGTAATATTGGTATGATTAAAATCTATGAAGAGTTCTGCAAATGAGGTTAAGCTCCCAATACTGGGGTATTTCCCTTTATTACTTAGCGTATTTTCGGTTAATTGAATTCGTTCTGTATCCGTTCTGCCAAAAATATTGGCACCCATATACCCATTTCCAATAGGTAATGAATAATTTTCCCAGTCAGCATCAAAAGGTTTCCCTCCTGATTTTACAATAGAGAAATCTCCTCCTCTATTTGGTGCAGGTTCATTATACCACAATTCATATTTTTTTTGGGCCTGTATGACAAAAGGTAATAGCCAAAAAATAGATGTGGTGAGGCCTATTCTAAAGTAATTTTTGGCTTCGCTGAGATTATTTTGCATATATGGTCTTTACCGATAGAGGTGAATAATGCATAAGAAAGATAATACTCTTTCTTATGAACTTGTATTTTCAAAAGAGTATCCTCATTCGAATAATGATTCATTTGTTTCAAAATTCGCTACTTATTGAATTTCTTTCAATAAGTTTATCATCTTAAAGAACGTGAGTTAGATATTAATGTAATTTAATTAGTGAAAAATGGCGTTGATGTATTGTAATTACCTAAACCAAGCGTATAGATATGCGTAAATTATTATGTTGTTTAATCGTTCTATTTCATCATTCTGTTCAAGCAAAAGTTGCGCTACCTAATATACTTGGTTCGCATATGGTGTTGCAGCAACATTCCACAGTTAAGTTTTGGGGCAGAGCTAATCCCACTGAAAAAATTACTATACTCCCCAGCTGGGATACAGTATCCTATAAAATAGTAGCCAATGGTAATGCCCGTTGGGAAACCATGATCAAGACTCCTGCATCTGGTGGTCCATATAGTATAAAGATCATTGGTTCTAATACCATAGTATTAGAAGATGTTTTGATTGGAGAAGTCTGGCTTTGCGGTGGGCAAAGCAATATGGAATGGTCCGGATTGAATAAGCTGGAAGAGGCTATACAAGAATCACCTAAAGCTACTAATGAAAAAATCCGTTTTTTCTATGTCCCTAAATCAACATCTTATCATCCGCAAGATGATATTCCTGATGCGAGGTGGGTAGTTTGTACACCACAAGAGATGTTGCGTTTCAGTACTATTGGATATTTTTTTGGAAAAGAATTGAATGGAAAACTTGATCGTCCAATCGGATTGATCAGTTCTTGCTGGGGCGGCACCTATGCAGAATCATGGTCACCTGAATATGTTATTGAAAATAATGCATTGATCAAAAAAGGGGCGGCCTTGCGAACAGTTCATACCATCAGGCCTCATGAGAATAGTGTTGCTTATAATGCTATGATCTATCCTTTAACGCAGTTTGCTATCGCGGGTGTAATATGGTATCAAGGAGAATCTAATGTAAATGCTCATTTTGCTTACGACAAATTATTTTCAGGGTTAATAGATTCATGGAGAGCGGCATGGCAACTTGATTTTCCATTTTATTATGTCCAAATTGCCCCTTATAAATATGGATTTCATAATGTAGGTGCGCTTTTAAGAGAGAAGCAGACTAAAGTCAGTACGCATCTTAAATCTGGTATGGTTGTGATTTCTGATCTGGTTCCAGATACCCTCAATATTCATCCTACCAAAAAAGTTGGCGTTGCGCTCCGTCTGGCAAATCTAGCCTTGCGCGAAACATATGGATATTCTGACATACAACCCTATAGCCCAACATATAGTAAGCACACCATTCAAAAGAATAAGATTACGATTGAGTTTAATCATGCAGAAAGTGGATTGATAGTTGTCGGTGATAACATCACCTGCTTTGAGGTAGCAGGAAAGGATCAGGTATTTTATCCCGCTGAAGCCAGTATAGTCAAAAATAAGGTGGTGGTATTCAGTGAATCTGTAGCTGAGCCAGTTGCTATTCGCTATGCATTTAGTAATACGGCCATTCCAAATCTTTTCAATAAAGAAGGGTTACCGGCGAATATGTTTAGAACTGACAATTGGGAAGTGGCTACACCTCCGGTAAAATAAATGTATTTATCTTCTTTAAGATAAGGGTTTAAAAATCAGTACTTGTCCTTTTTGTGTTTTCAATTCCACCATGGTGGAGGTAAGTATTTTTTTACTACCATCGGTATAAACAGTTCCTCCTTTTGGCCAAGGAAGAATCATATTTAGTTTATTCCCGACTTCACTAATAACTTTGATCTCCTCCACTTTTCCATTTTTCAATGTTGCACTTATAAGAAATGCTCCAACTGCACGGAGATCCTGAAATCGAGCATTCTTGTGTAACGGCCAGTTTGGGAAAAATCGGATGGTACCTGTATAACTTTGCATCAAGCATTCATTAACCACAACAGGAAGGGCAAAATTTTCCAGCCAAATTCCAGCTTTATCCATGTATCCATATTCTGTGGCATCATTATACCTTCCATGCACTTGCATTACTCGATCTGATGTGGCTCCATTTGGCATTGTGGAATAGTTGACTTGTCTTTTAAATCTTTCCAGATCCAGCATACCAATACGGGCTGCTTGCAAGTTGATGAATACCAGGTCATTTCCTCCTTCGTTTTGCTGATTGAGGTATGTATTTTTTAATATCAGTTGGGTTTCCGAATCGGAATGTAAACCATAATCCTCTCCTGGAAATACTGCCATTAATGGATTAGGAGTATTATATACAACCTCTGCATGTTCCCCCGGAGCGGATACCAATACTTTTCCATATTGTTTTGATAGGGCAGTAGGATAGTCAGGATATCGAGATAAGATCAACTGAACATCACGGAGCAGGTTTTTTTCTTTTTCTTCAATATTTAGAGTGTTAGCAGCTGTAATGAAAGCTTTGAATATAAATTTAGTTAGGGTGAGATCAACATTACAATCATAATTGTATTTGAATCCCGGACGGAGTCCATATAATTCAGGAGGAACAGTAGGGAAAATATGGAATCTGTCATCTTTCCATTGAGGTCCACTCGCCTCAGGTCGTTTCATATAGGCAACAAGAAACTCGACGGCTGCTTTGATTGGTGTATAGGCTCTGTTTCTCAGAAAAGAAGTATCTCCAGAGTAAAGGTAATGCCACCATAATCCCTGGACCGACCAAGGGGTTTCACAGACTTCCCATCCCCATGTAGGCACCGGATAAGGATTCATGGTCATTTCAACGGGGTATGCACTATGTGGGAAGTAAGCTCCGGGAAGTTTATAATATTCTTCTGCCCATAGTTTACTAACCGGTAAAATATTTTCAATCAGCTTAACATAGGGAAGATTTTTTTCAAGATGGTTACTGGAAAAAGTTACCCAAAAAGGTTGCTGTGTATTATAATTCATATGGTAATCACCATGCCAGGCTGTTCCTATTTTATTATAACTCCAATTGGCAAAAAGGCCAGGTGGGGTAACGCCATCTTTGGTGGCACAATTAAGAAAATATAAATTTCGATACCAGATCTTCTCTAATGCATCATCATCTAGTAGAACACCTGATTTATTCCAGTACTCTTTCCAATTTTTTTTATTATGGGCAAGTACTACTGATAATTCTTGTTGAAGAGGATTTATTGTTGGGGTTAAATGGAGTTGAATGTCTTTACGCATACCCTCTTCAAGGGTTATTACCCCTGTAAACCCTGATTTTTTTATGATTCCAGCTTCCATCGAAGCCATAATTTGGTTATTACCATCCCAGTTAATTCTTGTTGTTTTCTCAAGTGGCGAATTGATCGAAGCTATTAGACGAAATGCTTTATCCTTAGGATGACCTTTTGTAGTATCATAAATGTCGGGCTCCTGATAAGGTAAGGTTTGTTGAAATGCAAGAATTCCTGCCGAAAGATTTTCTTGTGCTTTAGGTCTTGGGAATTCTTTTGGAGTGGATGGATCAGGGATCACTCTGATTCGATCAAAGAAATTATCACATACAGTACCTTTCTCATCAATCAGTTGAAACCAAAGCTGGTCTTTAGTCATATCAGGGAAAATCTGTAGAACAACATTTTTCTTGTCTTTTGTTTGAAAATATACTTCACAGATTCCGTTAGCAATATCCAGTTTATGCCCGATCATTTCTGCATTTCTTCGGTCAAAGCCAAGCAAAACAGAGCCACAAGGATAGGGCCGGGGGTAAGGTTTACTATAACTTTCTCTTGCTATATTCTGATATTCATTGTACCATGGGTCATCAGTTAATAGTTTTAAAGTATCGGGGATATTTTTTACTTTATTGAAGATCTCTTGAAAAGTTCCAATTTTATCTTTGTTTTTTTCATTCAATCGTATATCCCATACATTGTTGTGTCCGAAATAAATAACTACGGCATCAGGCCTGGTTGTAACAATAGCACCCATTGCTCCATTACCTAGAATAGCTCCCTCAAAGAAGTCTGGCCCTGGCTTTTCATATGTTATAGCATGCCTTTTTGCTCTTTCATATGGGCTGAAGGAAATTTGTGCTCTTGAATCTATTGTAATTATGAGCCATAAAAAGAGGAGAAAACATCTATTAAAATATTTTTTATTCATTTCAATTGTTGATTAAACAGTAAGTATAAAGTCTTGTATGTATTGATTTTGTCGATTTTTTAAAAGTTATAATATAATTAGTAGCCTATTAAATCAAATATCAAGTAAACATATACCTTACCCCTTTCATGATCAACAAAATATTGACAAGATTCTTTTAGTTTTTGATACTACTATAGTCTATTATTCACGAATCTGTTCATTAAAAAAGGTATTAAAACTTTGATTCCCTGTAATATTAAGTTTTTTTCTTAGTCTGTATCGGTTTATTTCAACTCCTCTTACAGATATATTCATTAATTGTGAAATTTCTTTTGATGATAAGTTTAATTGCAGGTAGGCACAAATTTTCAGATCATTGTTTGTTAATGTAGGAAATTTAAGTTTCATTTTTTTAAGAAAGTCATTACTAACTTCATCAAAATGTTTAGCAAAAATTTCCCAGTTATTATTATTTTTTTCTATATCATGAAGTAGGTGTAGTGTTTTTCTAATATCATGATTATCGCCAGTTTTGATATATAGTTTTTGCAATTCATCTTTAACCTTTAGTAGGGCTTCACTCCTTTCTGCAAGATGAAGAGATGTGTCTGCCAGTTCTCTCGTTTTGAGTAGTATATCGTTTTGTAATTTCTCATTTTTTAGTTGAATGATTTCTTTTTCATTTTTTTCTATTTCCAATTGATGGAGAATATTGATTTTTTTCTGTTCCTCTTCAAATCTTAATCTTTGTTGATCAATTTTTCTTTTTTGCCATTTGTTTGCCAAGTAAGTAATAAAAAAGAAAAAGATAGCATAGAAAAAATAAGCCCAATATGTTTTATACCAAGGCGCAGCAATCGTAAAACTATAAGATGAAATGTCTGATTCATTACCTAGATTATCTCTAGATTTGACCATAAAAGTGTAGCTGCCGTGCGGAAGATTTGTATATTCTTTTTCTTGTTTTATTGTCCAACCACTCCAGTTTTTATCGTATCCCTGTAGTATAAAGCTATACTCTATGTTATTTTGAACGCCATAGGCAGGTGAGCTATATTCGAAATGAAAGGAGTTGAAATTATTGGGTAGTGACACTGCGATTTTCTTGGTCTGATTATGAGATCTATTGATCGGTCCATAACCTGCGTAGAGTGCACTATCTGCCTCACCTATAGTTCTCACCTGGCTTAGAATAATGGTAGGTTTAGTTCTTGTATTTCGATATTTTTCATAGTTTAAATGGATAATCCCTTTGTCTGATGCGATAAAAATATTTTGTTTGTTAAACGGATAAACATTTTCAAATCCGGATAATATTTGTCCGTTCAATTCTGGGAAATAAATAGGTTTATCTTCGAGTTTGCCCAATTTTTTATTAAAATTTATTACTCCAATTTTTTTCCCGCTACAGAACCATATATTACCTTCTTCATCTTCATTCAGATAGCGCAATTCTGTATCTCCAAGGTAATTTTTCAAATAAGGTGATGGTTTGAATGAATTTGTTTTTTCATCAAATTCATAGGGGCCTTTAGTTGTAGCAAAAATGATTCTGTTCGATATTTTGAAAACATGATTATTAATTTGAGCGGGGAGACCGTTTTTATCTGTATAGAGTTTGCTATCATATTTTGTACCATCCTCCGATAAGGTAAGTAAATAAATTCCGCGATAAGGGTGTGAAGCCCAAATTCTATTTTTATTATCGATGGCAAGGAATCTAAAAGATTCAAAAATTCCCTTCAAGTTGCCAAGGTCTTTAAAATTATTATTTTCATAATCAATCATTTTAAGACCCATATATGTGCCTACAAGAATTTGTTTAGATGGTACGACCTGGCTAAGTGGAGTAAATAGCCAACCGGGGTCACTGGAGATTTGAACTGCATTATTATCTTTAATTACAAAACAACCATTTGTGTGCGCCATTAGTAGCATTTGGTTAACTTCATTAAGTCTCCACACTTGCCCACTGCTATTGGTAACCAGTTGAAATTGACCTTTTAGAAAACTGAGATCTTGAATGGGATCTGTTATTGGAAGTACATACGCACCCTCAGAAGATCCTATATACAATTTGTTCTTAAAAATATTGGTTGTAAAACCAGATAGCTCATTTAATTTGTTGGGAGTGATGTATTTTATTGGTGCATTATAGGCAATGAAACTAATACCATTATTTAGACCGGCCCATAAGTTTTTTGATTTATCTAGAAACAGACATAGTACACTATTGTTTTGTAGTCCTTCTAGTCGTGATATTCTCTGTATCAGTTTTCCTTGATCATTTACAATAAGGCAACCCTGTGTGGTAGTGGCCAGTGCATAAACGTCTTGGTCAACAGTAGTTGTTTTGAAGATATTTCCGCCTTCACTTATAGGGGGTGATGTCTGTTGGAGCAGTGTATCCTGTCGAATGATGAAAGTATTATTTTTAAAAGTATGCGCGATATAGTCTCCGTTTTTATGTTTAACAAGCCCTGCCAGACTTTCATTGACGATCAATTTAGCATTTGCAATGGGTCGCCAAATATTTCCTTTGAATGTGAGTAGCCCTTCTGTTCTATCCTGAGCATATAATTTGCCATCTACAGATTTCATAAAAAGCCATTCACTGACTGGGTTATAAATTGAAAATGTATTGTTTCTTAATTCAAAAATTTTGCGATCTCCTGCTCTGAAGAATACAGACGATCCGAGCACTTCAATATCCCATATATCTGCAAAATTTCTTTCATTGGGCGGGAGTAATGGAGTTAATGAAGTGTATTTAAGAAAACCATGATTATCTGGGCTGAAATATCCAATTTCCCCTTGTCCTCCGCTATAGATATTATGATTTTGATCAAGGGCAATGGAGCGTAAGATGGTTTTATTCGGTAGAGGATAGTTTTTCCAATATTTCCCATCAAAACTGATCAGGCCTTCATTATTTGCAAAAAACATCTGGCCATTGGAGCCTTGTTCGATATCCCAGGTCTGTAACCCACCTTTGAAATCGTTTTTTGTGTAATTAATGATCTGAGGAAGGCCAATAGTGTTTTGACCATGGGTTGTTAACGTAGAGAATAAAACGAATACAAAATGTATCTTTTTTAATTTGGAATGAATGCCGTTGACGATTTTCATTTTGTAGTAGTATTAGCGGTAAAATGCCAATTAATTTTAAACAGGGTTCTATAGTATAGTAAAATGAAGTATTTGTGATGTAATTTATAATTATTGAAAATCAATTATTTAGTTATTTATGATGTAGTATAGTAGTACTACATCTGTATTTCCTCCATCCAGTAGCAAGTTAATTTGTATTGACGTTTCGGCGTCTAATTTATTCAAATTAAACCATTACTTGCTTATGAAAAAGATTTTCTTGAAAATCTTCATTCTTTGCTTTTTTATCGCCCTGCAGGTGCAGCTTCTGGCGCAAGAAAAAGTTATCAATGGTAAGGTATCTAATAAAGATGGTGACCCAATAGCCAATGTTTCTGTTTTGGTGAAGGGTACTAAAGTAGGTACTGTTACCGATGGATCCGGTAATTTTTCCCTTAATGTTTCCGTGAAAAGTAGAACTCTGGTGGTTACTTCAGTTGGGTATCAGCCCCAGGAAGTATCCATTACCGGAAGTGACCTACGAATAGTTCTGGAATCTGCAAATTCCGATCTTGGAGAGGTTTTAGTGGTAGGGTATGGTAGCCAGAAGGTGACAAAAGTTTCCGGTGCCATTGCTACGGTTAAATCAGCGGATATTGAAAAGCTTAAACCAGTTCGAATGGAAGATGCTCTTCAGGGAAGAGCATCAGGCGTAACGGTAATTTCTGCTGGATCCCCAGGGGTAAAACCTACGGTGTTGATCCGCGGTATTCCTTCCTATACTGGAACTGACCCTGTAGTGGTAGTGGATGGTTCCATTCAAACGCTCGACGATTTGAATTCTATTAATCCTTCAGATATTGAAACAATTAATGTATTGAAAGATGCAGCTACTACCGCTATTTATGGCGTGAAAGGTGGTAATGGTGTAATCGTGGTCACCACAAAATCTGGTCGTAAGAATCAAAAAACGGAATTCAATTATAATGGGAACTATGCAGTGCAGGAAGTATTAAATACAATTGGTGTATTGAATGCTACTGAATATGCAGCTATCATAAATGAAGGTAGTGTTACATCAGGTGGAAATTTGATTTTTCCTAATCTCTCCACTTTAGGGGTAGGTACAAATTGGCAAGATCAAATCTTCAAACAAGCACCGATGCAAAACCATACGATTTCTGCAAGAGGTGGCAGTGAGAAAATGTCATATTTCCTTTCAGGAGGATATCTTGGACAAGATGGAATTGTTGGTGGAGGGGAGAAATCTTTTTTCAATAGGATAAATGCTACTTCGAATCTCACTTTTGATTTAACGTCAAAATTGAAATTCATTGCCAATACTACCTATACCAATTTGAAGAATGCAGGAGTGCCGGAAAACGCTATTAATTCAGTTCTTTCCAATGCATTGAATTTTGATCCGACTCTACCTGTTTTCAATACCAATCCTTCTACATATGGTACATATAGTGTAAGTCCATATATACTTTCGGAAATCGTTAATCCTTTAACGCAGTTGCAAGACACCTATAATAAAGGCAATACCAACAAACTTTATGGCAAACTAGAATTGCAATATGATCTCTTAAAGAACATAAAATTTACGTCAAGATTTGGATATACCCATACAAATGTTGATGTAAAAAGCTTTACACCACTTTCTTTTTATGGAACTTCTCATATCAATTCTACCTTAACAGAAGATGGTTCCCCAAGAGTAGGCTCACATAATAGTGTATATGAGGCTAAAACAAATTATTTTAACTACACATTTGAAAATTTTGCCAACTATAAAGTCAACATTGGGAAAAACCAGCAACTGGATGCAGTACTTGGATTTTCAATGGCCAAAATTACTGGTAGTAATATAAGTGGAACCAGACAAGATGTTCCTTTTAATTCTTGGGAATTTGCTGATCTATCCTCTGCAACTGGAATTGCAACGAATAATGGCCTAGATGTGGGGTCATATCAGTATGAAAGACGAAACTTGTCATATTTCAGCCGACTTGATTATGACTTTAAAGAAAAGTATCTGGTTTCTGCGACACTAAGACGAGATGGTTCTTATGCATTTGGTGTAAATAATAAATTTGCCAACTTCTTTTCTGGCTCACTAGGTTGGGTGGTATCAAATGAAAACTTTTTCAAATCTGATTTCTTCAATTATCTCAAGTTGAGAGGTAGCTATGGTGTAACAGGTAATGAGAATGTAAGTCCTCAATTTCAGCGAATATCTACATTAGTTTATGCCTATGGTTTAGGTCAGAATGCAGGTTATACGTTTGGAAATGAACCTACTTCTATTGGTGCAACAGTAGCTTCTTTCCGTAACGATAATTTAAAATGGGAACAACAGGCACAGCTCAACGCTGGTCTGGATATTCGTTTCTTTAACAATAAATTCAGTTTTTCAGGAGATTATTTCCGAAAAGATATCAGCGGGTTGTTATTCACCCCAACCCTTTCTCTCTATTTAGGAACAGCTGCGTTACCTACAGATAATATCGGTACTACGCGTACTTCTGGCATAGATTTAAATCTCGGATATTCTGATGCCATTGGTAAGCACTTCACCATTTCCACCAATCTTACTTATACCAAAGCCACTAATATGGTTACTGAAACCAATAATGGCTTAATCAATGGAGGAGGATATGGTATCCCATATCAAACGATCACCCGATTTGAAAAGGGGTATGCGCCTGGATATTTCTTTGGATTTAAAACCGATGGGCTTTTTCAAAATCAGGCAGAAGTCAATGCATGGGCCACTCAACCTGGAGCTCAACCAGGTGATATCAAATTCGTTGATTTGAATAAAGACGGGGTGATCAATTCAGATGACAGAACATATTTAGGAAATCCATTCCCTGATTTCACTATGGGCTGGTCGTTGAATCTTCAGTACAAAGGTTTTGATTTTACTTCTTTTGTCTATGCTTCCGTTGGGAATGAGGTGTACAGAGCTTACGAAAGAAATTTGGCTATGACGAACAAATTCAGAAATGTTTTGGGACGCTGGACAGGTGAAGGTAGCACAAACAATGCCTCTACTCCAAGGTTCTCTTTTGTAGATGCCAATAATAATACCCGGGTGTCAGATCGGTATATCGAAGATGGTTCATTTATTAAAATCAAAAACCTTCAACTTGGTTACACATTGCCATCTGTAAACGCTTTACAAAAGCGTAATATTTCTAAAGTACGCATATATGCACAGGTTAAGAATGCTTTGACATTCACAAAGTATTCTGGCTTTGATCCAGAAATTTCTGGTGGCATTTTTGATACAGGAGTTGATAGAGGTTTTTATCCTCAAGCAAGAAGCTGGGCAGTAGGTCTTGATATTAAATTTTAAACGACCAAAACGAAAACATATGAAATTAATCAAAATAATAAGCATTGCAGTCATTTCAATATTGGCTGTATCATGCGAAAAGTTTGTGGATTATGATCCGCATGAGGATTATCAGATCACAGCTAA
This sequence comes from uncultured Sphingobacterium sp., assembly GCA_964441425.1. Taxonomy (GTDB): domain Bacteria; phylum Bacteroidota; class Bacteroidia; order Chitinophagales; family Chitinophagaceae; genus Pollutibacter. The sequence continues at coordinate 16,507 of CAYTXC010000014.1, forward strand.
CGATTATTTTAAAACACCTGATGACTATCGTAAAATGGTTATCGGCGTCTATTCACCTCTGCAATGGCTATATGCTAATCCGGTGATCGGTGATGTTGCCTCTGATAATTCAGTTACGGGTGGTGAAAATGCAACTGATGTTTTAGGTCTGCAACAGATAGATGATTATCAGTTAACACCTAATAATAGTTATATGACTGAAGCATGGAGGTCATGCTATGAAGGCATCAACAGAGCAAATTATCTTCATGAAAATAAAGGCAAACTTGATTTTGTAGGTAAAGATGCTCTTTATGGTGAAGTATATTTCCTTAGGGCATACTATTATTTTGAGTTAGTAAAGATGTTTGGTGATGTTCCTTTATTCACTGAAAAGAGATTGTCTGCTTCAGATTCCAGGCAATTTCAGCGTGCTCCCAAAGCTGATGTATATAAACAAATTGAGGCAGACCTGAATAGTGCTATAAGTTCCCTACCGGTTGTAAATAATCAGAAAGGACGGGTTACAAAATTTGCAGCTCAAGCATTGTTAGGGAAAGTATTATTATATCAAAATAAGTTTGATGCTGCTGCAGCTATGTTGGAGAATGTTGTAAAAGGTCCATTCCAGTTGGTTGCTAATTTTGAAGACATCTTTTTACAATCTGGAGAGAATGGACCCGAATCTGTTTTTGAGATTCAGTATTCTAATATTAGTCCTTTCTATGATTGGTCCAATCCAGGAAGAGGGCAAGGTAATCTTGCTGTTCAGATGTGTGGCGTACGAAATCTTGCCGGAAGTAGCCCATTTGCTCAAGGTTGGAGTATTAATCTGCCTACTAAGAATCTTGCAGATGCTTACGCTGCGGGTGATAAGAGAAAAGATGCAACAATTTTGGATATCGAAGCATATAAGAATGCAAATCCTGGATTTAATATTACATATTTAGTAGCTCCATACAAGAATACTGGGTTATACAATAAAAAATATCATCCACGTAAGGGCGAATCATCTGGGCAGATTGAGTTGAATTATACCAACAATCATCGGGTGATTCGTTTTGCAGATGTGTTATTGATGGCCGCAGAGGCGTTTAATCGATCAACATCGCCGAACGATACTAAGGCACAGGAATATTTAAATAGAGTTCGTCGTAGGGCCTTTGGTAATAATTCACAAGATATAACCTCAACAGGTACTGCATTACGACAAGCTATTTGGGATGAGCGCCGTTTAGAACTTGCCATGGAAGGTGATCGTTTTTTTGATTTGGTCCGCACTGGCCAGGCCCCTGCTAAGATCACTGGATTCAAGTCGAATAAAAATGAAGTATTTCCAATACCTCAACAAGAAGTTGACATATCTGGATTAACTCAAAACCCAGGCTATTAATCATTAAACTCAATACAATGAAAAATAAATTCATTTATATAATGCTGATGCTGGCATCTATCTTTTCCGGATGTAAGAAGTTTCAGTATGATGATATTTCATTTTTAGCAACCGCTACAGATCCTGCAAAACTGGGAGCAATGTTTGATATCACCCAGGATAATACAGGTTTAGTAACCATATATCCAAATGGGGAAGGCTTAGCCTACTTCCTGGTATATTTTGGGGATGGCACTACAAAGCCAGAAAAAGTTTTACCTGGAGGTAATATCCAGCGTAAATATGCAGAAGGAGCTTATGATGTAAAAGTAGTAGGTGTGAGTGTGACTGGCAAAATGGTTGAAGCTATTCAGAAACTTACAGTTTCTTTTAGAGCTCCGGAGAACTTAGAAGTTACTACAAGTGTTGATCCATCTAGCGCATTCAAGATCAATGTAACTGCCAAAGCGCTTTACGAAACTGTTTTTAAAATTTATTGGGGTGATGTAGCTAATGAAGTACCTGTTTCTTTTCTTGAAGGACAAACTGTAAGTCATACTTATGCTAAATCTGGAGATTACACTATGAGAGTTGTAGCTTTAAGTGGAGGGGTAGCTACTACTACATTTACCAAAACCATTTCAATTAAGGTACCCATTTTGTTGCCTTTGGATTTTGAAACTGTAGGTCAAACCTATTCTTGGATCAATTTCGACGGAGGAGATGCTCAGGTTATCGATAACCCAAAATCAGGAGGAATCAATACTTCTTCCAAGGTAACCCGAATGATTAAGAACGCCGGACAGGTTTGGGGTGGTAGTGTCTTGACGTTGAGCAGTCCAATTGATTTTTCTGTTAATAAGGTGATGAAGATGAAAGTATGGTCACCAAGGGTTGGCGCGAAAGTGTTACTTAAAGTTGAAAATTCTGGTAATGGTGCACTTTCATTTGAAAAAGAAGTTACTACCACAGTAGCGAATGGATGGGAAGATTTGACTTTTGATTTCAGAGCTATCAACACATCTAATTCATATAATAATGTAGTAGTGATTTTTGAACTTGGAACAATGGGTAATGGGTCATCTAATTTTACTTTTTATTTCGATGACATCCGTCAAACCAATTCTATTGATGAATTAAAATTACCACTGACATTTGAATCAACTTCTTTGAATTATGCTTTTACCGATTTTGATGGTGGTAACGTGACCGTAGTGGATAATCCAAGTAAGACTGGTATCAATGGCAGCTCAAAAGTTGGTAAGATGGTCAAAAATGCCGGGCAACCATGGGGTGGTAGTTTGATTACATTACCAACTCCTATTGATTTTTCAACAAATAAGTTTGTGAAAATGAAAGTATGGTCACCAAGATCTGGAGCAAAAGTTTTATTTAAGGTGGAAAATAATAGTGACGCCTCTAAAAATTTTGAAAAGGAGGTTTCCACTACTGTAGCAAATGGTTGGGAAGAGCTGACTTTTGACTTTACAGGAATCAACACAGCGAACACCTATCAGAAAGTGGTGCTTATTTTTGAGCTTGGAACAGTGGGTAATGGCTCATCAAACTTCACTTTCTATTTTGATGATATTAAGACATCTGCAACAGGTGACGAGCTTTCTGTTCCATTGACATTTGAATCTTCATCTTTGCAATATAGCTTCTTCAATTTCGATGGAGGTAATGCATCTGTTGTTGCTAATCCGAACAAGTCTGGAATAAATACAAGCAACAAAGTAGGTAAGATGGTCAAGGGACCTGGAGGTCAACTTTGGGGAGGAAGCTTTATTGAATTGGCTAATCCAATCGATTTTTCTGCCAGTAAATCATTCAAAGTAAAAGTCTTTTCACCGCGAGTAGGTGCTAAGCTGCTTTTGAAAGTAGAAAATTTAGCAAATGCAGCATTAAATTTTGAGAAGGAAGCTCTTACAACAACAGCCAATGCATGGGAAGAATTGACCTTCGACTATGGCAGTATTAATATGGCTAATACTTATCAGCGAGTGGTCTTGATATTCGACCTCGGTGCGGTGGGTGATGGCTCAGCAAACTACACTTATTATTTTGATGATATCATTATAAAATAATTTTATAAACTTAATTTATGAATCAGATCAGCCTAAAAAATCATTTTTGGATATTGATGCTCCTAATAGGATTGTCGTCATGCCAGAAAGAAGAATATACATTTGGTAGCTTGACTTCACCTTCTGGTTTAACATTAAATACAACTGTTGTTGGTGTAGATGCAGCCAATCCAAATGGGAATGGAACCGGTGTTGTAAACATTAACACTGCCGCCACCAGTGCTATCACGTATAAAATTGATTTTGGAGATGGTAAAGTACAGATGGTGCCATCTGGTATAATCAGTTATAAATACACTATGCCGGGCATAAATGAGTACACCATTACTGTTACCGCTGTTGGCACAGGAGGCATAACTACTGTAGTTAGTAAAAAGATAAAAGTTTTTGTTGCCTTTACCATTCCATCGGCAATCTTACAAAATTTAACGGGAGGTTCAAGTAGAGTGTGGATCTGTGATAAGGATGCAGATGGTCATTTTGGAGTAGGTCCCGCAGATGGATTTGCACCTATCTGGTATGCTGCACCTGCAAACTCTAGATCTGCAGATGGATTCTATAATGATGAGATCACCTTCGCTAAAACAGCTACTAGTCAGATCACCATGAATGCTGATCATAAAGGTGAAACATTTGTCATTGGCGCTGCCGTATCATATTATGGATTGACTGGGCCTGAAGGGAAATATCCAATTGTTACTGGAGGTCTGAAAACACTTGGGTTCATGGATGCAACATCAGCCAGTACCCCTGCTAATTCTACTCGTATCCAGTTCTCTGTACCGGGGAATGGGCTTGTGATGATTGGATTGGGTAGTACAACCTATGAAATATTATCTTTGACAAGTACCACAATGTATTTAAGAACAATCGGATCGGATGGTCTAGCGTGGTATCAGAAGTTGAAAGTTAAACCATAACGTATGTTTATGTTAGTGAGGTGTTTTGTGTGTTTTTTTGCGGCATTTATATTTTTTGGTACAATGAGTATCGCTAGTCCTATTGGCGATACAACAGGAGTAACTCCATTGTCATCAAAAAAAATGAAATTGATCTGGGCAGATGATTTCAATATTCCAGGTAAACCTGATTCAACAAAATGGGCCTATGATATTGGTAATGGACCTAATGGATGGGGAAATTGGGAATTGCAGTTTTATACCGACAGAACCGATAATGCAGTTGTAGAAAATGGTGTCTTGAAGGTAAAAGCAAAGCGAGAACCCCTTGGAGGATATGCCTATACGTCTGCTCGAATGGTTACCAGAGGAAAATTTGAATTTACCTATGGAAGTGTAGAAATTCGAGCAAAATTACCTGCTGAAATAGGAACATGGCCCGCAGTATGGATGCTTGGGAAGAATATTTCGTCTATTGGTTGGCCTGCTTGTGGTGAAATCGATATCCTTGAACACAGAGGAAAGGAGAGGGATAAAATTATTACAGCCTTGCATTATACAGCCAGGCATGGTGAAAATCCGGATAAAAGCGAGACGATCATCCCGAATTCTACAAAAGAGTTTCATATTTATCGGTTAGACTGGACTAAGGAATCGATCAATCTTTATATAGATAACAAGCAGGTGCATGCATTCAAAAATGAGCACTCATTACCTTATAATGCTGACTTCTATTTATTGGTAAATATGGCAATGGGTGGGGGCTTTGGAGGTCCTGTTGATCCTGATTTTAAGGAATCTACATTTGAGATCGATTATATACGGGTTTATAAGTAAGTGATACATTTCTCATATACACACAATTGATTTTTAGTTTGAACCTTTGTAACGTGAATAGTATAAAGTGTACTTTAATGCTTGCGGTGATGATTCTTTTTATGGCATGTTCCAAAACGAGCACGCCTCCACCTGCTGTAATTACACCTTCAAATCTTGTTATTAAGGCAACAGTTAGTCAGGATGGAACAGGTTCAGTAGATTTTAAAGCTACTGCTGAAAATGCTGTTTCCTATAAGTTTGAGTTTGGTAATGGAGATATCAAAGATGCTCCTTCAGGCATAATAACCTATAAGTACACTAAGCAAGGTACCTTAACCTACACTGTGAAAGTTACGGCATATAGTACCTCGGGTAAAACTGTTTCGGCAACAACCGATATTACCGTTACGGTTTCATCCAGTTCATTGACGATAGCATGGTCGGATGAGTTTTCAAATACAGGATTACCGGATGTCAACAAATGGGCATATGATATTGGGACCGGTACCGGAGGTTGGGGGAATAATGAATTGCAGTACTATACGAATCGGTTAGAAAACGCCTTTTGTGAAAATGGTGTTTTAAAAATAAAGGCAATAAAAGAAAATTATGCTGGTAGTGCATATACATCTGCGCGCTTAGTTACCAGAGGGAAATTTGACTTTAAGTATGGAAGAGTTGAAGTTAGGGCAAAACTTCCTGCCGGAGTGGGCACATGGCCGGCAGTTTGGATGTTGGGAACCAATATCTCAACTGTTGGTTGGCCAGCATGTGGCGAAATTGATATTATGGAGCATAGAGGTTCTGATATAAATAAAATTCACACCAGTTTGCATTATCCTGGGCGCTCTGGTGGTAATCCTGTGACCAATACAAAAGTTATTTCTAATGCAACTACAGAATTTCATTTGTACAGAGTAGATTGGAGTAGCACGTCAATTGAGTTTTACATAGATAATCAAGTCGTATTTACTGTTGCTAATACTACATCTATTCCATTCAATCATTCATTTTACTTACTGATGAATGTGGCTATGGGGGGTAATTTTGGTGGGAGTGTTGATCCTGCATTCTCCAATGCAATGATGGAAGTAGATTATATACGAGTATATAACTAATTATATTTATTTCTACTCATTATATCATTTAACCGCATCAGCATACTGAATTACTTTCAAAAAAGATTGACTTAATTCTTTTGTATTCCATTTATCATGAACGGCTAAAGCTGCGCCTAGTGATGAAGCATTGGGTACTTCTGCAGCAAACACTTGCATTTCTGGATAAGCCTTTGCTAATCCTTTCATGTAATACTCATTTTTGCTGAAACCACCATCTACATAGATACGCTTTACCGATGATCCATTTAAAATTAGATCTGTGCTTTTTATTTGATCTTGTATGATCTGTAACATCATTTTTTCATAGGCTGATTCATAGGCACTTCCTGTCAGATTTGCGGCTTTGATTTTGCTCAGCTCATCTTCATGTTTTTTCCCGGCAAATAATCGAGAAGCTTTTACAGGAGTACCTTTAAACGTAAGATAACAAAGGGTGTCTTGTTGTAATTCTTGGACGGTTAGTGAAGTTTGATTGAAGGGATTCAAGCTAATACACCAGGTACCTGTTGAGATCAATACAAATGGTTCGGCTTCCGCATGGAGATATGGAATCAGGGCTGCAGAACTATCGTGCAATCCAACATGAGATGTAATAGGGGGTAATTTCTTATTTAATCCCTCAGCTATTACCCAATCGTGGTAACGATTTTGTCTATAATTCCAAAGCAAGGTATGGCATCCAATGCTAGTGATATCAGCGGCTACTTCTCCGGTTACTAGATAGTGGATATATTGAGGCAAGTGTAGTGCCCATTTTATTTTTGAAAATAATTCTGGCTTTTCTACTTTTAATCTGAAAAGTTGCAGGCCTGAATTTAGATTGTCAAGATCAGGAGATGCCGTTTCCAAGCACAACTTGTTTATTGGCCCGTAATTTTCTTCAAATCTTTCTTTGGTTTTTTTTTCTAACGGCTTAAGATAATTATATAATGGGGTAAGTACATTTCCTTGTTCATCCAGATATACAAAGCTCGCTCCATATGCTGCATAATATGTATATCTCAACAGATATTCCTTGCTGTTTTTGATTTCATGTATAGATTCTCTTATCCAATGGGTTAATGCCGTTATATTTTCTGTGTTGAATCCATCTTCATCAAGAATCTCTGGAATTTGAATTGAATTTTCGAATACCAGATCGTATTGCTCATTATATAGCAATCGTTTTTTATTTGTTTTGCCAATATCGAATATTAATATTACAGGTATTTTCTCCATGTTATAGCAGGATCATAATCCGGTTGCAATAGAATTGCTGCCTCTTTCTTTTATTAATTGAGATCTGATCTGATTTTCCCTAAAACAGGTAATGGGGTGAATCGCCGCACCTGCCCTGAGTCTGGCTTCTGCTATAATGGGTCTTACATCTGTTCGATATGCATTTTGTAAAACTTCCTGTGCCATAGCAACATCATTATGTTGCTGTGCTTCTGAAAGCGCGTTACGATCTATCAATAAGGCTTGTGTATAGGCGATCATGATGGCTTCAATTGATTGTAAAAGATCTTCAAGGGGATCTTTTACATTATGACTGGCATCAATCATCCAGCCCATATCTTTAGCATGATCCATCTGTTTCGTATTCATGCCTTCAACGAGTTCATTGAATATCAGAAATAATTGATAGGGATTTATTGCGCCAACGGTAAGGTCATCGTCTCCATATTTACTATCATTAAAATGGAACCCACCTAATTTATTTTCCATCATCAGTAAAGCTACAATCTGTTCAATATTAGCATTTGGTAAGTGATGTCCAAGATCGACAAGTGTATATGCTTTTTCACCAAGTTTATTGGCATATAAAAGTGACTGGCCCCAATCGCCAACTGTCATCGAATAAAAATTAGGTTCAAACGCTTTATACTCAATAAACATTTTCCAGTCTGATGGCAGATGAGCATAAATTTCTTGTAAACTTTCAAGTGTAAATTGAAAGGCTCTGCTAAAATTCAATTGTCCTGGAAAACTACTGCCATCACTAAGCCATACAGTTAGTGATTTTGAACCGAGATCTATACCATGTTTAATTACGTCTATATTATGCTGTATGGCCTGTTTTCGAACCGATTTATTTACATTTTGGAGAGAGCCGAATTTGTAGCTGTATTTCTGATCTTTTTGATCTTGAAATGTATTGGAGTTTACGGCATCAAAGGTCAGCTTGAGCTCATTCGCTAATTTTCTTATAGCTTGGTGATCAGCTGGTATATCCCATGGAATGTGCAGGGATATGGCACCACTGGATTGGTTAAGGGCATGAAGCAAACCTACATCTTCCATTTTTTGCTCTAAACTTCCCGGTTCGCCTCCGCCTGAAAATCTTCCGAATCGGGTACCGCCTGTACCTAATGCCCAACTTGGGATGGCAACATTGAATGCCATTAATTTTTTGATAATGTCTTCAACTCCTGGTATTTCATGTTGTGTATTGACAAAACGTAGCTGGTGTTTAGTAAGCCACTTGTCATTGTGTTGGCTAATTATTTTATCATGTATTCTCATCTCTTATTATTATAATCCTTAAAAAGTCTAGGAAAATTATCTGACAAATGCGGCAGCTATTCCTCCATCCACATTCAGGGTATTACCAGTAGATTTATGTAATAATCCACAAACATATGCGTAACAGGCATTAGCTATATCTTCTGGATAAATGATCTCATTCAAAAGTGTTCTTCCTGCATAGTATTTCGGTAGTTCCTCAATGGTGATTCCATAGGCTTTTGCTCTGCCTTCAGCCCATCCTCCACTCCATATATTACTGCCCACAATAACAGCATCAGGATTGATCACATTTACTTTTATCCTATCTTTTCCTAACTCAGCTGCATGAAGTCGGCTAAGATGTAATTGTGCTGCTTTTGCTGATCCATAACCGGCATTATTCGGGCCGCTTACCAATGCATTTTTACTAACGATATTGATTACGTCGCCACCTAATTGTTGTTTACGCATGGTTTCCACCGCCTGTTGAGTAACCAGCATTTGCCCTTTGACTAAAATATCATATAAAAGGTCCCAATCTTTTATGGTGTGATCTTCCATAGATTTTGAAATGGATATGCCTGCATTATTTACGATGATATCCAGCCCTCCGAAATCTATATTAGTTTTATGAATAGCCTCTTGAATCGAAGTTAGGTCTGTAACATCCAGTACACAACTATTGATTATATCCTTGCCGAAAAATCCAATACATTCTTCCTTAGCTTCTTGTAATCTTTCAGGATGATTATCCGATAACATCACACAGGCTCCTTCACTGGCAAGTTTTTTAGCAATAGCTTTTCCAATACCTCCACCACTTCCAGTGACCAAAGCAATTTTCCCATTCAGCGGTTTTGGTTTGGGCATTCTTTTCAGTTTAGCTTCTTCCAGGAGCCAGTATTCAATATTGAATGCTTCTTGTCTGGGCAGTGCAGTATATGTCGAAATACTTTCTGCTCCTTTCATCACATTGATGGCGTTTATATAGAATTCTGCGGCAACACGAGCTGTTTGTTTGTCTTTGGCGAAACTGAACATGCCAATGCCCGGATAAAGTATGATCACCGGATTATTATCCCTTATGGAGGGGCTATTTGGATGCTTGTGTTTTGTATAATAGTCAGTATAAGATTCTCTATAATTATCGAATAGCGGTGTTAGTTTTTCCACAATTGCAGCCCTATCCTCTACATTTTCATCTGGTTGCAGTTGAAGCACTAAAGGAGCAATTTTCGTTCGTAAGAAATGATCAGGACAACTCGTGCCTAATGGCGCTAATCTGGATAAATCATTTGAGTTGATGAATTCTAATATTCGTTCATCATCGGTGAAATGACCGATCATTCTGGTTTGTGAAGAACAAAAGCCTCTTAAAATTGGAGAAAGTGCAGCAGCTTGTTTTTTTCTTCTTTCTTCATTAAGTGATTGGATTCGCTGACCTCCAAATATTGCCTTATTAGCTAATGTTTGTTGATGAATATATTCGGCACATTTTTCAATGACTTCCAAAGTATTGATATAACTTTCGTAAGCGGTATTACCCCAGGTGAATAAACCGTGTGAACCAAGCATGATCCCTTTTATCCCTGGATTATCCTGTAAGCATTTTCTTAATTTCAATCCAAGATCAAATCCTGGCTTCTGCCAGGGCACCCATCCAATTTTTCCTTCAAATAGTTCTTTTGTAATTTTTTCACCATCTCTACTGGCTGCAATAGCTATGGCAGCGTCTGGATGTAAGTGATCAATATGCTTAAATGGTAGGAACCCATGTAGCGGTGTGTCAATGCTTGGGGCTTTTGATGAGAGGTCATAAATGCAGTGATTAAACAGCTCAACCATTTCATCCTCATGATCAATTCCTCTATATCTTTTTTCAAGCGATCGTAATTTGTTCACGTATAATGCAGCCAGTCCTTCACGTTTCATCGTGCCCAGATCACCTCCGCTTCCCTTTACCCACATCACGTCCACATCCTCACCTGTTATGGGATCTACCGCCATAACTTTACAAGAAGTATTTCCTCCGCCATAATTTGTTAAGCGTAAATCAGCCCCCAATAAATTAGATCGATATACCAGTAATTTCACTTCATCCTCCTGCATAGATGCAGCGATCTTATCATCCCACAGGTAGCTTACATGTTTGAATTCTTTTTTTGACACTTTATCTCGTTTAAATATTATTTATGCAAGTTATTGCCGTATCCAACTATAAGAATAGATATAATAATAATGGCTATACCGGTTACCATTGTATTACGCGTTTTCTTATTGACCATTTTCCATTCATTCAAAACTAGCCCCCATAGGTTAGCAATTAATATGATAAAAGCCATATGAAGTATCCAGGAGCTTGGACCATTACCGAGTTTACTTTCTCCCATACCATAAAAAAAGAATTGAAGGAACCATGTTGTTCCGGCAAGTGCGGAGAATACATAATTCTTGATCAATGGTGTTTGCTTATCGATATAATTACCAAACGACTTGTTGCGTGCATTAAGTATCATACACCAAATAAAGTTAGTGGTAAGACCACCCCATAATAGCACTACATAAACAACATTATTTCTAAATAAGAATTCACCTTGATCAGGGTTTGCCGCTTTCCAGATATCATTTGCCATTGTTGCCATGATTTGGCCACCCTCTAATCCAAAATTGAAGCAGGCACTCAACACTCCGGATACGATGGCAACAATCATACCTAATGTGAATTTATATTCTGAACTGGTATTTTTAGATGCATCTGCACTTAGCTCTTTCTCTTTCATCATACCAGCTTTGCCACTCACTATAATTCCGATAATGCAAACTACCAAACCCATAAGTACTATACGACCCCAATCGGTGGCAAGCATTTGGCTAAATGTATCTTTATCTGGTGTCGGTTTGAAGTCATAAAATATGGCGGGGATCAATGCGCCAAAAATCATACATAGTCCTAGAATAATACTACTACCAAGGGAAACACCTAAAAAGCGGACTCCGAGTCCATAAGTCAAACCTCCTATACCCCATAATACTCCAAATACATAAACAATACCTAAAATGATACTATCTGTATTTGTTATTATATTCCCAAAATCAGGAATAGTTAGATATGCAGCGATTGGGGGAACGATCAACCAGGAAAACAGACCCCCGATAATCCAGAAACTTTCCCAGTTCCAGCCTTTTACCTTTTTGAAGGGTATATAAAAACTACCTGAGGCAAATCCGCCTATAAAGTGAAAAAGGACTCCCAGAATGGCGTTCATAAAATTTCATTTAAAGGATCTACAATATGGACTTTTATTTTATAGAGTAATGCGCTAATTTGATTTTATCATTATATTATTTGACACAATGGGCTTGTTTGCGATAATCTCCAGGGCGCATTCCTGTTTTTGTCTTAAAGAATGTCACAAAATAACTTACATTCAAAAAGTTTAGAGTAAATGCAATCTCTTTAATTGATAAGGAAGAGCTATTGAGCAATTCTTTCGATTTTTGAATTTTTATTTCCAACATGTATTGTGCTGGCGATAATCCTGTATAATGTTTGAAAATTCTGCGAAACCATGAGTAGCTTATATTCAATTTTTTTGCAATGGTTTGCGGAGATCCATATCCCTCCGGATGCTCTCTCATCAGTACTCTGGCTCTTTCAATCAACTGAATAGCCTCTTTATCCCTGAATGCATTATTCTTATTAATATAAAAGATGTAAGAAACGAGATGAAAGGTTATACCCGCAAGCATTTGCTGATAAGCAGTCTTTTGAAAAGAGGCAATTTCAATACCTTGTTTGAATAATCCAATCACTTGCTCATTCAATCCAATATTTATGACTGGGTCTTGTTTGGAGATAAATTGTTCTTGAATTAAATTCTCCATGAAAATGCCCTTGCAACCAATCCAATACTCTTCCCATCCTTTTTGTTTTATCGGCTTATACGTATGCCATTCATTGGGGAATAAAATAATTAATGAACCTGCTTCAACTTTTACCGGCTTACAGTTTGATGATTCAAAAATGCCTTCTCCATTGGTGATATACAGTATCTGAAACTCATTTAATCTTCGACCTGTATCGGGACTGAACCAATATGATGATGGATGTGTTTTAGGTGGATATTTAGTGTTAGCCTGAATGGATTGAAAACCAATAGTCGTTATATAAAGTCCCCATAATTCATCTGATGAATTGGTGACAAGATATTTTATATTTTGGTTTTTCCCTTCAAGCATAATGTTTGTTCGGTCATTATGGAAATAGGCTATTCGCCCTTCTCAAATGTAAGATTGTTTTCATCTTTTTTACAAGCATTTCTTTTAATACTTGATGTTATTTTATGATTGAGTAGCTTTTGTGACCACCTCATGCATTACTTTTTCAAGGTATGTCAAAAATTATACTAAATCGATCAATTATTGGAAAGTAGAATTTCTCGACTATAAAGAAGATATAGTTACGTACATTAGTTGATCAAATAGTTAATCCATTTTTATATACTATAATTTGATCAGTATATGAAGAAATCATGCAGTATCTTTCTCTTATTTGTTATTCCTGTTCTTTTGCATGCTCAATCGAACAAACCCAATATTATTTTTATACTTACGGATGATCATCGCTGGGATGCGCTGGGCTTTGCTGGAAATCCTATTGTGCAAACACCTCAAATGGATGCACTTGCAAATCAAGGCACCTATTTTACACATGCTTTCTCTACCACTCCAATTTGTGCCGCCAGTCGCGCCTCTATATTGACGGGTTTATATGAGAGAACACATGGTTATACGTTTCAGAAACCAGTACTTAAGAAGCCATATGCCAATATTATTTACCCCAAATTATTAAAGGATAATGGGTATTATGTTGGGTTTTATGGTAAGCTTGGGGTAAACATCGATTCTGCTTCTCAATATTTTAATCAATCAGACTTTTACGACAGAGGGACTATTGGTGACCGTAGCGGATATTTTTATAAAAAGATTGGTAGTGAAACGGTTCATCTTACTCGTTATACTGGTCACCAGGCCCAAGAATTTATTAAATCGGCTCCTGCTGATAAACCCTTTTGTCTATCACTCTCCTTCAGTGCGCCTCATGGGCATGATAATTCTGTAGAGCAGTATTTCTGGCAAGAAAAGTCTAATGATCTCTATACATCTGTCAAAATCCCTGAACCTCTACTTGGAGAGGATGACTATTTTAATCGTTTACCAAAAGAAGTAAGAGAAGGGTTCAATCGTGTTCGATGGAAATGGCGATTTGATTCGCCTGAGAAATATCAGCAGATGGTTAAAGGATATTATCGTATGATCACCGAAATAGATGATGAGATCGGATTATTGCGGGAGCAACTCCGGTTGAAAGGAATTGACAATAATACCATCATCATTGTTATGGGGGATAATGGTTATTTTCTGGGTGACCGTCAATTAGCTGATAAGTGGTTGATGTATGATATGAGTGTGCGTGTTCCGCTCATTATTTTTGATCCTCGAGTTCAAAAAGGAGTACAAATTAATGAGATGGTATTGAATATTGACATAACGAAAACCATCTTAGATATTGCCGGAATAAATATCCCTTCAAATTATCAAGGTGAGAGCTTACTGCCTTTTATTGGACATGCAAATGCGCATCTGAACAGGCCATCGATATTGATCGAACATTTATGGCCAATTCCAGATATTCCGTCAAGTGAAGGGATTCGTACCGAACGTTGGAAGTATTTTCGTTATCGATTGATCGATGCACCGGAGGAACTTTATGATTTGAAAAACGATCCATTAGAAAAAAACAATCTCGCCAGAGATAAAAAATACGCCAAGATCTTAGCTGATCTGAAAGATCAATTAAATAGTTCTGCTAAACGATATACAGATGCTAAACTGTGTCCGGATGATCCTTTTATGAAAGCAAAAAATTTCTAATGACGAATTTTACCCTTTGCTTAATGAAACGAATAAGTTAGTTATTTTAATTTTAGTATTTCACTTCCTGCCATCAGAAAAGCGCCAGTACCAAAATTTTGCCAGCTCTGAGCAGTTGCCGGCATTGGGTTCGCACCTATATTTTGCACCCATCCAACTTTACCATTTTCCTGTTGGCAAGCCATAATAGCCTTCCATGCTTTCAATACTGCAGGTTTATACATAGCACGATCTAATAAACCATTATTTATTCCCCATGCCAATGCGAAGGTAAAAAATCCACTTCCGCTTACCTCGCCATGATTAAAAGATTCTGGACAAAGTAAACTGGTTCGCCATAGACCATCATCTGGTTGCAGATTTTTTATGCTTAAGGCCATTTCACGAAATAGATCTTCATAGAATTTTCGATTGGAATAATCTTTCGGCATATCTGTTAATATAAGCGCAAGTCCGGCCAGAACCCAGCCATTTCCTCTGCTCCAGAAAACTTTTTTCCCATTAGGCTCTTTTATATCATGTTCATTTCCTTTCCATAAGAACCGTATGTCTCTGGCGAATAGTTTTTCTTCTTTATTGTAGAGTAAATCATAGGATTGTTTATAGTATTTATCCATTTCTTTAAGCAATGAATCCCTTTGTGAGATCTTTACATAAGAGGTTATCACTGGGGGAGCCATAAATAGCGCATCACACCACCACCATAAGATGCTTTTTTCATTAGGTTCATTTTTTTCTGTCTTTACCGTAGCCATACCATTCTTCCATGGATGTGATTTGAACAGATGATCTTGGATAATTTCTGTGGTTGGCTGAAGATCAGCATTTGGAATGGCTAATGAATGCAAATAGAGATACGAGTAACCGATATTCAAATCATCGGCATGATAAAATCTTTCCCATGGTTTCCATGCATTTCGGGTAGCCATTGATGTTAGGGCATCCAAAAATATTTTATTTTTTGTTGACTGATGCGCTTTTGAAACACCCAAATAATATGCGCCATTTGTCCAATCTGTGGGGGCTTTGGCAAAGATTGGATTCATTTCTTGCCATTCCATGGCCTTGACCATTGACGATTCCATCAACCGCTTATCCTGCTTACTAAGTTTATTTGGGGTAGCACAGGATTGTATAAAAACAATTAAGACGTATATGACAAGATAGATAATGGACTTTTTCATATAATAACGTAGTTTACGTGAATTTATTTTTTTAAATTGTTTAATACTAAATAAAATCAAATGCTTTTGTATATGGCTGTCAATTTTCAAAGTATAAAAATCATTTATTCATTTATTATAATCAAACTATAAATACGTTTACAAGGTAAGAAGTAAGTTAAAAATGAATAAATGAGAGTAGCCATTTTAAATATTATATTCCTTTATCTTTTTCCATTATGTATTGACGCTCAAACGAATCAATCTGGAAAATTCTTACCATATAAGCATGGAAATCCTATTATTCCTTATGTAGGGATGGCAGATCCGCATATTTTCATATTTAATGGTAAGGCATATCTATATGCAACACGCGATATTGACTCTTTACAAACTAAAAACAAGTTTGTAATGCCTGATTGGCATATATGGTCATCAGACGATCTAGTGCATTGGACACATGAGCGCACCATCTATCCAACGGAAACATACATGGGGAAATCAAATGATTGCTGGGCAACCGATATGGGCTGGAGAAATGGTAAATATTATTTTTATTTTTCAAACAGGAATTTATCTACAGGTGTTATGGTATCTGATGACCCTGCTGGTCCTTTTAAAGATGCCTTAGGTAAACCACTTTTAGATACTGGACTAACCACATCAAAAGAATATGATCCTACTATTTTGATTGATGATGATGCAGCAAAATCACCCTATATAGTTTTCGGCCATCACAAAGATCATGATCCGATTTTGGGTTATTATATTGCCAGATTGAATGAGGACATGATCTCATTGGCAGAAAAGCCTCGTAAGATTTATTTTGAAGGTAATGTAGATGTACTATACAATGATGACAAGCCTAATCTGCATAAATACAATGGTATTTACTATCTATCGTCAGGGTCACATTATGCAATATCTAAAAATATTTACGGTCCATACACTAAAATAGGAAATTCAGGTTTTGGAAAATTTGGACTCACTGCACAAGCGCATGGTAATTATTTCATGTGGAATAATCAGTGGTTTCATACCTGGTGTAAATTTCATCTTGGTAAAGATGTGGCCCGATACAGAGAATCTTATATCACTTATGTACATTATAAAAAGGATGGATCTATGGTTGATGATACACTGCTTTTATCGAAGCATTTTGAAAATGGTGTTGGTCAATATAATGCCAATTGGGATAAAATAGAAGCAGAATGGTATATGGGCGGTGATAAAATTCAAAAAGGCGAAACTGTGGATGGGTTCGAGGTTAGTGCTTGCTATGGTAATGGGTATCTCTCGTTTCCCAATGTTTATGATCTAAAAGAAAATGCGACATTCATTGTTAAATTGAATCCCCACATTGGAGGCACTTTAGAGATAAGATCAGGTTCTTTAGATGGGCCATTACTTGGCACTATTGATGTACAAGCAGAAACATCAAAAAATTATTTTGAGTTTAAACAGGATCTTAAAAATAAATCGGGAGCACACCATTTATTTTTAGTCTTTAAAGGTGCTTCAGGAAAAAATTTATATAGTATGGATTGGTTTAAATTTGAGTAGATTTTGGTATTTGTATTTACGCAGAATCTCGAACGATAAGTTCCCCTGGAATTATTTTTGTGGTGATATCTCGATTGCCTGATATTATCTGTTCAATGATCAATCGGGAAGCCTCTTGACCGATCAATCGGGTTTTTGTATCAAAAGTGGTGAGTTTAGGATCGAGCATTTCGCCTACAAATTCATTTCCAAAACCGATTACCCTAATTTTTTTAGGGACATTAATTTTTTTCTTTTTTAAGTAAGTGATGATCTGGGCTGCACTTTTATCTGAAATCGAAATAATAGCATCTAGATCTGGAAAATTCTTGATCCAGCTATCAACGGATTTATAGACACTTTCTTGGCTAAAGTCAACATGAGCAAGTAGATCATTGTTAAATTTTATCTTATGTTTTTTAAGGGTATTTAGATATCCTTTCAACCGATTTTGTGTTAGAGATAATTCTTTAGGCCCAAGTAAAACCGCAATTTTTCTACAACCTTTTTTTATGAGGTAATTGGTTACTTCTTCTGCGCCAGTTTCATCATCTGCTAATATTTGTGGGATAGAAAGCCCTACGGCTACCCGATAAAATTGAATAACAGGAATTCTTTTGCCCAAATGAATACGTAAATGCTCAAATGTTTTTGTATGAACACTATGACAGATCAATAGACCGTCAATCATATTATTCATAAGAGCCTGTATATTTTCAACTTCACGTTCATGTTTTTCATTAGATGTACAAATAATCACCCTATATCCCGCATAAGCTGCCACTTCTTGGATGCCACTTAACATCGTAGAAAAAATGGTGGTTTCAAGGCTAGGAATAATAACACCTAAAGTGTGTGTGGATCGGTTTACAAGACTTTGAGCCAGAATATTCGGCTGATAGTTCATCGCTTTTGCCAGTTCTTTTATTCGGTTACTCGTTATTGAATTGATATCTGATCTATTTTTTAGTGCCCTAGAAACCGTTGCAATAGATACACCAGCCGCTTCTGCGATATCTAGCATTGATGTTTGTTTATCTCCCCTGTTTATAGAAGAAATATTTTTTTTTCTTGCTCTATCTGGCACAAAATGGTACTGGCAATTTTTACAATTGTATCGTTGTTTATTTCTGATAATTCCTGCCCTTAGAATGTTTTCTGTCTGATCACATTTTGGGCATCTTACACGTGGCATAGAGTATTCATGATTTAAGAATAATGTCGGTCATAATAGATAGGTTTACCTATATATATAATTATACTAATCTACTTTAAAAATCATTAAAAACCCCATTCGATAAAGATTTACATAAGATGAAGTAAAAAAAAACTATCTATCGTAATCGTTAACGTTATCGTTTACGATATCAATTATTGATTACTCGAGTGAAGATCCATTAATTAGACTTGATAATTTATCTAAGTTTATTACACAACTATTGTATATGAAAAGATTTAGTCAATTCTCTTCATGCATTTTATTTATTGTTTTCCAATTTTGTGTGGTGCAGGTTTTTGCTCAAGCAATAAAGGTGAATGGTAAAATAAGTGCCGTGGATGGGAAACCAGTACCAGGTGTAACGGTAACTGAAAAGTCAACCGGTGCATCTGTGATCTCAAACGATGATGGCGTATTTAGCATAGACGTCAAGCGTTCATCTATTTTACAATTTTCGGCAATCGGTTTCAAAACACTTGAACTCGCAGCAACTTCCAACAGTATGAACATTATTTTGGATGCTCAAACTGAATTACTGGATCAAGTAGTTGTTGTTGGATATAGCCGTCAAAAGAAAGTTAATCTGACGGGTGCCGTTTCTGTTGTTAGTGGTGCCGAGATCGCCAAACGTCCAGTCTTCAATACAACTGTAGCTCTACAGGGATTATTGCCAGGTGTTACAGTAACTCAATCAAATGGTGTGCCTGGGCAGGCAGCACAGATTCGTATTCGTGGAATTGGTACACTGGGGAATAATGATCCATTGATATTAATTGATGGTGTTGTTTCAGGAATTGGAGATATAGATCCAAACAATATCGAAACTATTTCTGTGTTGAAAGATGCAGCATCTGCTTCAATCTATGGATCGCGTGCTGCTGGAGGAGTTATTTTGATCACATCCAAGAGAGGTAAATCTGGTGCGATGAAAGTAGATTATGAAGCTTTTTATGGTTTTCAGCAACCTGTTGACAGACCAAAATATTTGGATGCTGTTGGATTCATGAAAATGTACAATGAAGGGTTAACTAATGAAGGAGGTGCTCCAAAATTTACGGATGATTATATTAATAATTATCTCTCTAATAATGCCAAAGATCCTGATCGATTCCCGAATACAGATTGGCAAAAAGCAACCTTTACAAAAGGTTTACAACAGCAACATAGTATTACGCTTAATGGAGGAACAGATAAGATACGGTTACTTTCTTCTTTAAATTACATGAATCAAGATGGTATTGTTAACAATTCGGGTTTTAAGCGATATAGTTTAAGGTTAAATGCAGATTTTAAAGCCAATGAAAAACTTTCATTCCAATTTGATCTTAATATGAGGAGAGAGGTTACCAATCTCCCAAGTGTTGGATATAGTGAATTGTTTCGTCAAGTATATAGGGTGCCTCCAATTTATGCTGCAAGATTTTCAGATGGTTCATGGGGCCCTGGTTGGGAAGGAGGGAATCCGCTTGCGTATTCAATCGCCGGCGGATTAAATAGTACCATTGGAAATACCATTTTGGGTAATTTACAGGCAAATTATAGACCTATAAAAGGCCTCAATGTAAATCTGAACTACTCTCCAAGATTTTTCTCAAATTTTGGGACTAATAATCAGCGCAGGATTGAATATTATAATTTTGATACTAAAGCGCTACTTTTCAGTAATCCTAACAAAGTAGCCCTCACGAATTCACATAATAACGCACTTGTTAACTATCTGAAAGCTCAAGTTGACTATTCTGCAAAATTCAAATTTTTAGATTTCAATGTATTAGCTGGTGCTGAGCAAACAGATAGCAGAACTCAAACTATATCTGCTTCAAGGGAGCTAACACTATTCCCAGATCTTGTGCAGTTGAATGCCTATCCTTCTCTGAATCAAAATATGAATGGTGATGCAAGTTCTTGGGCGCTACGCTCTTATTATGGGAGAGTAAATTTGGTAGCCAGCAGTAAATATTTACTTGAGTTGAATGCACGTTATGATGGATCATCCAGATTTGCAGCAGATTTTAAGCGTTTTGGTTTCTTCCCATCTTTCTCTGCTGGTTGGATTCTTTCCAAGGAGAAGTTCTTGAGTAAAATAGATTGGTTATCATTATTGAAATTAAGGGCTTCATGGGGGTCATTGGGTAATCAGAATATAGGCGATTATCCTTACTTATCTTCTTTTGTACTTGGGCAAGGAGTGTTTAATGGAAATATAGTGAGTACGGCAGCACAAACTGTTGTAGCTAATAGAGAAATTACATGGGAGACCACTAAACTATTGAATTTTGGTTTTGATGCGTCATTATTTAAAAACAAGGTTAATGTTGAATTTGATTATTACATCAAAAATACAGATGACATCTTGCTCACTTTACCGATTCCAACTACCATAGGTTTGAGTGCTGGGGTGCAGAATGCAGGTAGTGTTGAAAACAGAGGATGGGATCTTCAAATTGGATATAATGATAGAATTGGGAAGGATTTTAAATTTGGTATTACTGGTGTTTTATCTGATGTAAAAAATAAGGTTCTAGATTTAAAAGGAACGGGTCCATATATTTCTGGATTTCAGATAACGAGTGAAGGCCAAGAAATAGGCGCCATTTATGGACTTCAAGCAAATGGTTTATTTCAAACTCAACAAGAGGTGAGTTCCAGTGCAACTCAGTTTGGAACTGTAAAGCCGGGGGATATTCGCTATGTAGATCAAAATAAAGATGGTATAATAAACAACTTGGATAGGGTGATCATTGGAAGTCGTATCCCTCGATATACCTATAGCACTAATCTTTTCTTTGAATACAAAGGTTTTGATATTACGCTTTTCTTTCAAGGCGTAGGTAAGGTAAATGGACTACAAAATCAAGATGCTGCCTGGGCATTTTTTAATGCGGGAAGTGTTCGTGATATACATCTCGACAGATGGAGTCTTACCAGAACACCTGAAGAAAATGCAAAAGCAACATATCCACGATTCTTTATTGCTCAAACCAATAATACACAGAATTCCAGTTATTGGGTTGATGACGCCTCTTACTTAAAATTAAAAACTGTGATGATCGGTTATACATTCTCACAACCTGCATTAAAGAAAACACCATTCTCTTTTTTTAAAGTATATGTGAGTGGTCAAAATGTATATTCCTGGGATAAGATTCCAGGCTACGATCCAGAAGCTCCATTAGGCAATCCATTTAATTATCCACAAGTGTCTGCTTATGTAGCCGGCGTAAGAGTAAGTCTTAAATAACTCATTAAAATGTATAAGATGAAAAAGATTAACTTTCTCATTTGGTCGTTCATGACCATTATGCTAACCGGTTGCGATAAAGATTATCTCAATCGATTTCCTGAAGATCAACCGAATAGTGGTACCTATTATACTACCGCAGATCAATTAATTCTAGCTATTAATGCTGCTTATAGTAATTTATCCTATGCACAGGATGGATATCCATATCAGATGCAATTAGAATGTACTTCTGATGTAATGTGGCAACGTCCGAATACGGATGCTCAGGTAATTGGCTTGGGCCAGCATACGTCAAATACAACTATGATTCGAACCATATGGGTGCAGTCTTATACAGGCATTGGAAGATGTAATATGTTACTAGAGAATATGTCAAAGGCTAAAACAGTAACATCTGCAGCTCTATATAGACGTATTGAAGGTGAAGCCAGATTCTTGCGGGCCTATTATTATGGACTTTTAATTTCTTTGTATGGTGATGTTCCTCTGTTAGATAAACCTCTTGAAGTAAAAGATGCTTTTTTACCTAGAACTTCTCAGGCTGACATACTAACATTTATTTTCCGAGATCTGGATAGTGCTGCTGCCCAACTTCCTCTTTCATACACCGGTACAGATATAGGTAGGGCAACATCAACTTCGGCATTGGCATATAAAGCAAGAATTGCCCTTTATAATAATAAGTTTGCCATTGCTGCTGCGGCTGCAAAACAGGTGATGGATTTAAATTATCATTCTCTATATCCTAATTATAGAAATCTGTTCATGTACGCAGGAGAAAATTCCCGTGAATCGATATTTGCCTTTGACTACAAGCAAACTGTAAGAGTAAGTGCCACACCACAAAATATGCAAGCACGGAATTCTAGTGGTTTTTCGGGCCAAGTGCCAACAAGGGCTATGGCAGATAGCTACGAATGTACTGATGGAAATACGATTGATAAGTCTCCCCTCTATTCCACTGCTGAACCATTTAAAAACAGAGATCCCAGGATGAGGCAAACATTACTTGGGGATGGTGACACATGGTTTGGCACAGGAGGGATTACATTCAATATGACCTATCATCCGGATAGCACTACCTGTACTAGATTTACTCCAACAGTTGCCAAAATCACGAATTTAGAGGTGACCAATGCTTTTTCGTCATATTCCGGATTTTTATTGAAAAAATATCTTGACCCTGCAGATCTTGTGTTAAATACTCAGTCTGAATTAGCCTTCATGTTGATCAGGTATGCCGAAGTGCTACTCACTTATGCAGAAGCTAAGATTGAATTGAATGAAATCGATGCCACAGTTTTGAATGCTATCAATCAAGTTAGAGCTCGAGGGTATGGCGTGGCAGTTGCACAAACAACACTTTATCCTGCTGTTACTACAACAAATCAAAGTGCATTACGTGAAATAATCAGAAGAGAGCGAAAAGTGGAACTAGTAGGTGAAGGATTGAGAATATTTGATATTCGTCGATGGAAAATAGGTGAAAAAGTAATGAATGGTATATTATTTGGTAAGGCTCAAAATAAAACTATTTATAATAACCTGCCTAAGCCTCAGATTGATGAAAATTCTTCTGCTGACTATACTTCATTTAATTCATTGATCTCTGTTGTCGGTAATTTCAAGATCATGGATAATCCGAGAGTCTTTAAATCTCACCATTATCTTTGGCCCATTCCGCAGGCTGAAATTGATGTAAATAAAAATCCTGGTTTTAAGCAAAATCCAGGATATTGATGAATCTCTTGGTTTGATTTTAGATTTGCAGAGATCATTTTTAATATACATATGGAATGATCTCTGCATTTTTATACATAAGGCTACAATCTATCGGGATAATAACTTAAATTTCATAATCGATTTTTTTAATAAGATTATGTATATCATCTAATTCAATATAAAGTATGTTGTCATTTCTGCGTTTCAGTACTTTTATCGTAGCTCTTATTTTTACTTCTTCATTTGTTATCCCTGATGACACTACAAAAAGATTGTATATATCTAGGCAAGGTAGTGATGCCAATAATGGATCTATCATCGCACCCTTCGCTTCATTTGAAGCAGCGCAGCATGCTGTTCGGGAGTTTAAAAAATCATTTCCAAATACACCTGTTGAGGTCATTGTACGTGGTGGAATCTATTATCTGGGTCAGACTATTGAATTTACACCTGAGGATTCAGGTACTCCAACTGCACCTGTTATATGGAAAGCTGCAGATGGTGAAAAAGTAATACTGAGCGGTGGTAAAAGAATTATGGGGAAGTGGGTTAAAGATAAAAATGGAGTATGGTTTACTGATGTTCCCGAAACAAAAGGCTGGAAACAAGATATCAGAAAGTCAGAATATTATACCAAGCGTCCTGATCTCCCTTGGAACTTTCGAGAACTTTTTGTAAATGGGAAACGGGCTACTCGAGCAAGGTATCCAAATGCAAATGAACCCAATCCTTTTTTATACACCTTGGCATCTAGTGGAAATCAAGTGCGTCTTCCAAAAGGGCAGATTAAAAAAAGTTGGAGTAACGAATCTGATGCACAAATAAATATAGTACCCAGATGGCGATTTTTTAATCAGTGGAATGATGTGGTATCAATAGACCCCGATAGCGCTATCATTACAATAGGCCCCCGTGAACAACATTTTGAAATCGATAAAGGAAGCTGGTTCTGGATTGAAGGAGTTAAGGCAGAGCTAGATATGCCTGGAGAATGGTATCTAGATCATGAAGCCGGAAGATTATATTATAAGCCGTTGCTAACCGAAACGCCAAATCAATCGGAAATTATCGCTCCATTTCTCAACAGAATTTTTTATTTGAAAGGAGATGTTAATAAGGGGACATTTGTTCATCATATTCAGTTCAAAGGTTTTGATTTTCGTCACACTACTTTTACATTAGGTCAGATTGAAGCACGGGTACATACAGATGCAGCGTTGATGCTTGAAAATGCACAGCATTGCAGTATATCCGAGAGTCAATTTCAACAAATTGGCGGCTATGCATTGTGGTTGCATCTCGATAGCCGCCATAATAATTTTGATCACAATATTGTTCAATATTCAGGTGGTGGAGGTGTTCTCATGACAGGTGCACGATTCTCATACATGGATGAAACCAAAATATTTTCACCTGGCGAGTCTGCAGCAAAGGTTTTTCCGATTCTAAATCGAATTACACGAAATACAGTTGAACATTGTGGTAAAATACGATACTATGGAGGTGGCGTACATATTGATTCTAGACCCGCTTCCATGGCGATGGAGCCAGGAAATTATATTGCACATAATCATTTTCGCGATCTGTCCCGCAATGGCATTTTTGCTTTTCGAAATCAAGGAGGAAATGTAATTGAATTCAATGAGATACATGATTGTATGCAAACAACCATAGATGGAGCAGCAATTCATCTAGCTACTATGAACAGGCTGGCATCGCCTAATTATATCCTGAATAACTATTTATACGATATATGGGGTTATGAGCAATTACCTGAGGGTAAACCCAGACGAACATTAGCCAATGGTGTTTTTCTGGATTGGGCAACAAGTTATACAACCGTTAGCCATAATGTGATCTATAATGCTGGCGATAAAGAGATCAAACCCATTATGGGCAATTGGAATCTGGTAATAGAGAATAATCTCTCATCTAAAACAAAAATCTCACCTTTTATGCCGGATGAAATAGGGCCAAAAGGTTCGGCAGCTCATTGCATATACCCAGAGCAATTACGAAATATTGGTAAAGTGATTACTTCATCAGATAAAAATTTGGTTACCTATACTGGGAAATGGGAACCGAAACGCATAGCAGGCATGCGTAATCTATTTAATTATGATTGTCAACAAGCAGCGCCTGATCAATCAGCTAACTGTGTTTATCAGTTACCCGTTCCCGAGTCAGGATTGTATAAAGTTTGTATTATGTATTTCCCCGATGAAAAAAGTGCATCCAATGCAAAAATTACGATACAGCATGCTAAGGGATCGGATTCTATTGATTGGAATTTTCGGAAGGGAGATAATTTGGGATTTGCTATCCAAATTGGAGAATATTATTTTGAAAAGGGGAAGCCTGCAACAGTTAAGATTTCTAATGAACAGGCAGATGGATATATAATTGCAGATGGTGTAGGGCTGGTTAAAAAACTATAGATTATAGAAAGTATTATGGTAAAGTCCGAAAATCATCTTTTCAGGTGGAAAATAGGTTTCTTGCTCTGCTTTGCTTCAGCATTGAATTATATTGACCGTAACACATTGGCTATATTGGCGCCAACTATACAAAAAGAATTGAACTGGTCAGATATTGACTATGCTAATATCACGGCATTATTTGTTTTTAGTTACACCATCATGTATGCCATCAGTGGTCGGATCATTGATAGGATAGGGACTCGAATTGGCTTTGCTTATTCAGTTGGGAGCTGGTCTTTAGTAAGTGTACTACATGCATTTGCCAATTCTGTCGGACATTTTTCAGTGGCGCGATTTTTTCTTGGAGTAACTGAATCAGCCAATTTCCCTGCAGGCGTTAAATCAATTTCTGAATGGTTTCCGCTTAAAGAAAGAGCACTAGCAGTGGGGCTATTCAGTGCAGGTTCTGCCATTGGCGCAACTATCGCTGTTCCTTTAGTTTCTTTTATAGCATTGACTTGGGGTTGGCGGATGGCTTTTGTTATAATGGGAGCATTGGGTTTCGTATGGCTTTTCTTTTGGTTAAAATATTATTATTTACCTGAGCGGAATACTCGATTATCAAATGAGGAAAAAGCTATAATCCTAGGAAGTTCCGATGAACAGGAGAAAGATTTGCAATATAAACCAGTTAGTATAATTCAGCTGCTAACAAAAAAAGAAAGTTGGGGATGTTTTGCAGGTAGAATTTTTATAGATCCTGTGGTTTATTTTTTTATATTCTGGATCCCAAAATACTTGAGTGATGTACAAGGTCTTCCTCTTTCAAAAATCGGGGTAACAGCATGGTTGCCTTACGCGGCAATGGGAGTGGGTACTATCCTGGGAGGCTATCTACCGAAATTATTTATAGAAAAAAGAAATTGGACGTTGAATAGATCCCGAAAAACCATCATGTTTATTTCTACTATAGCTATTCCGATATTATGTTTTTCATTAACATTAAAAATTGGCGCTCTCACTGCAATTTTGCTAATGTCAGGAATTATGCTTGCACATGGACTTTGGTCGAATCTTACCTTGCCTACTGAAGTTTATCCTAAACACATTCAGGCTACTATTACTGGAATTGGCGGTACACTAGGAGGATTAATGAGTGTAGCTACTCAAAAGATGATAGGTATTACGGTAGAAGCACACTCTTATTTACCCATTTTTATATTCATAGGTTCTGCATATGTGGTTGCTTTTATTTTAGTTCATTTTTTGATTGGTGAAATTGGCAGAATCCATTATTTCGAAGAAAAATAAATTAGTTTTTTTAATACATGAGAACAATTGAAAATACATATGATTTTGTAGTGATTGGGGGTGGCTTAGCAGGGATTTGTGCCGCGGTTACAGCTTCTCGTGGCGGTATAAAAACTGCATTAGTTCAGGATAGGCCTGTTTTAGGAGGAAATGCAAGTACAGAGATCAGAGTACCTCCTGTTGGAGCTAATCAGTGCAATTTTGCTTATTCACGAGAAACGGGAATTATTGAAGAATTATTTCTCAATAATCTTTATCGAAATCCTACCTGGAATTCAGAAGGTTGGAATTTAGAATTAGAGACTCTGGTTCGAAATGAAGCAAATCTAGATCTTTACTTGAATTGCTCTGTTTGTAATGTAGAAATGCATGCTGAAAATCCCGGTTCATTAGGAAATAAAAGAATCAAATCTGTAACAGCATATTGTTCTATGGCAGAAACCTGGTATATATTTTCAGCCTCTTATTTTGCAGATTGCTCTGGTGATGGTGTAGCGGGTGCCATTGCAGGCGCTCAATACAGATTTGGTGTTGAGGCCCGTTCTGAATTTAATGAGCCCATGTGTCCAGATGAGCCTGCCGCTGAAACCATGGGTATGAGCTTACAGATGAGAGCACGTGATGCGGGCAGACCCATTCCTTTTGTTAAACCATCTTGGGTGAAACTGGAACTTCAAGCAGAAGATTTTGGTCCATATAGGCCGGTAAGTGAGCAGTTCTTTCCAGACACGGGAGGTTTTTGGTGGTTGGAATGGGGAGGAGAACTGGATACTGTTCATGATACCCTCAGGATCAAAAATGAGGTTCAATGTATAACGCTTGCTGTATGGGATTATTTAAAGAACAGATCACCCATTTCTGAAAGGCTTAAAACATATGAATTAGACTGGATGGGTGCGGTTCCCGGTAAACGTGAGTCTCGTCGATTTGAAGGAGATCATATTTTGACCATGGGAGACATTGATAGCCAGGTTCAGTTTGAAGACGCTGTAGCATATGGAGGCTGGGGATTTGATCATCATCCACCAGGTGGATTTCATGATAAGATCAATCCAAGTACACATCAGTATTTAAGAGGCCCCCACAACGTACCACTTCGATCACTCTATTCAAAAAATATATCTAATTTATTTTTTGCTGGGCGTAATATTAGTGCTACACATTATGCCTTATCCAGTACACGTGTAATGCTAACTTGTGCGCAATTAGGTGAAGCAGTAGGTGTAGCGGCCGTACACGCTGTTCATGAGAAAGCTGAAATAAGAAAGTTGATTTCAAGAGAGCTTATACAATCTATTCAACAAGCTCTGCAAATAAACGATCATCATATTCATGCGTTGGATATAGCTTTGCCTAATGACATTGCTCCTTTTGCACATGTATCTGCATCATCTGTATTCTCTGGTGATCTAGAAATGAAAACCTGGGGCACAGAACGGCTCACTGGATCAAGAATGCAGCTTTTATCCATTGTATCCGATCATATTGATAGTGTTGAGTTAAATATAAGCGCCAGCGCATCAACGCAATTGAACTATTCATTCTATCAAGGGCCAGAATCAACGTCAACATATCCAGATAGTTTACTTTTTACAGGAGTTGTAGAGATAAACGAAGGTGATGATCAATGGATCACCATTCCACTATCTTGTACGATTCATCGAAAAGGTTGGCATTTTCTGATCTTTGAAGATAATCCGGCTATTTTGTTGCATGTTACAGAAGCCCCTCCTGGCCAGCTTCGATACTATCCGCGCCCAGAAGATCCAATAAGACCTAATCCTTATTCTAAATGGACACTCAGATCATTAGCGATTGGGCAATATAAAGCAGCTGATGCTGATGGTGCAAAAGTTATGGCACCTACGTGGAGTGAATATGCTTTGCAATTTAAAGATATGAGTTGCTTCTTAGGGTTTTCATATATGTGTCGTATTTCACCTTCCCAACCCATTTATCATCCCTCTCAAATTATCAATTCTAATAGTCGTCCAACAAACACACCTAACTTATGGGTATCTACAAAAACTAATTTTGAAAATCCAGAATGGGTGGAATTGGAATGGGATCAATCTTTTGCGATCATGGGTATTCAATTACTTTTTGATTCATCTCTTCATTTTCATTTCGGACAAAGCTGGCAAGGTTATCAAACAAATGCTATACCTTACATTATAAAAAAATATAAAATCATAGCTGTATTAGCTGATGGAACTGAAGATTGTATAATTGATGTAGATAATAATTATCAGCGTAATTGTTTGCATCATGTACAGAAGGTTAAGGTTAAGAAAATAAGATTTGAATGTTTTGAGACTCATGGTATTGATCGAGCACATATTTACTCAATCCGTGTATTTGGTTGTTGACCCGTTTACCAATCTTATTGATAGATCGTAAAGGCACATTTTATTATTCAGTATGAAATCATTTTTATTATATGGACCAAAGGATGTTCGATTATCTGAGAAGTCTATCCCGGTAATTGGGGCGGATGAAGTACTTCTAAAACCTATGATCACAGGAATTTGTGGATCGGATATTCATTATTTCCGACATGGATTTTGCGGAAACTTTAAACCGCGATATCCTTTTGCTCTGGGTCATGAGTTTTCTGGAATAGTTGAAACTGTAGGATCCAACGTGACGCAATTAAATGTTGGAGATAAAATTGCTGTAGATCCATCCATGCCTTGTGGGAAATGTACATATTGCAGAGGTGGGCAATACAACCTTTGCCTTAATATGCGATTTTTCGGTTCAGCTAGTTGTGATCCACATATTGATGGTTCTATGAGCCAATTTGTTGTTGCACCTGCACAGAATTGCTATATCCTTCCAGTAAATATGACTTTGGAAAAGGCTGCATTGCTGGAACCATTGTGTGTTGCATTGCACGCGGTAAGACAAGTAGAGCATATTGCAGGGAAATCAGTATTAATTACCGGTGGCGGTCCAATTGGGCAACTGATCTTACGGGTCTTAAAAGCCTTCGGTGCTTACTCCATCACCATTAGTGATATAGATCAATACGCTCGTGAATTCGCTCTTAACAGTGGTGCAAATAGTGTAGTTGATCCAACTAATGAACGTGATTGGAAAAAAATTGAACCATTTGATGTGATATTTGAAGCGTCAGGTAATCCTTCTGCACTGTCAAATGGAATTACAGTAGTGAAAAGAGGAGGCACATTGGTATTGGTAGGTACATTACCTGAGTCATTTACGATAATCGGTAATGCCATCATGAGTAAGCAACTTCGCGTATTGGGTTCATTCCGTTTTGCTAATGTTTTTGATGATGCTATAAAATTAGTTGCATCTGGCCAAATAGATCTTGATGGTATAGTGACCAAAACCTACTCCTTTGATGATATTCCAACTGCACTTGAAAAAGCATTAGAAAAAAATGGTAATATGAAAATTCAGATTGCGTCATGAGATATCATCAATTAGGCAGAACAAATATGATGGTGTCTAATATTAGTTTTGGCGCTTCCTCTCTGGGAGGCGTTTTTCGAAATATTGATGAGCGTAAAGCCATTGATGCTGTTCACGTGGCAATTGAACATGGTGTAAATTATATTGATGTTGCTCCTGCTTATGGTGGAACAAAAGCGGAAACGGTCTTAGGAAGGGCCCTAAAGGGAATTCCCCGAAGTGCTTTTTATATCTCTACTAAAGTTGGAAAATCTACTGCTATCGATAATTATGGTAATGATAAATTTGATTATAGTGCAGATGGAATTCGGTATTCACTAGATGAAAGTTCAAAAAGAATTGGTGTTGATTTTATTGATATTGTTTATTTACATGACATTGAATATAATGACCGAAAGCATACTGAATGGGCACTAACAGAAGGATTACAGACCTTACTTGACCTTAAGTGTGAAGGTAGAATTGGAGCGGTGGGTATAGGTATGTACCCTTTAGATCTTTGGAAACAAGTAATAAATGATGGCGTTATTGATGTTGGATTATCACATAATCTATATACATTAAATGACACCAGACTTGAAGAACTACTTCCATTAGCCAAAGAAAAGGGGATTGGTATAATCAGCGCTTCACCTTTTTCATCCGGCTTGCTCACATCAAGAGGTGCTCCCGACTGGCATCCGGCAACTTCTGAGCAAAGAGCTATTTTCGCTGAAGCGGCAGCTTATTGTAAATCTGTAGGAAGTCAGATTGAAAAGTTAGCCATTCAATTTTCTTCTCACCATAAAGATATTACTACCACGATGTTCAGTAGTGCTGATCCTGTTTCGGTGATCCAAAATGTAAAATGGTGTGAAGAAGCATTAGACGAAGACCTATTAGCCTATGTAAGGCAAATATTAATACCAGTATCAAATCTAAATTGGAAATATTAATTATGCGTATCGATAGTCATCAACACTTCTGGCAATACAATACAACTGATTATATCTGGATGTCGGAAGAACATAATGTTATCCGAAGAGATTTTCTTCCTGATGACCTTCAGCCTTTACTTACTGCAGGTAAAATAGACGGAACTATTGCTGTACAGGCGAGGCAATTGCAATCTGAAACTGATTTTCTTTTAGATTTAGCCAATAGATATCCGCTCATTAAAGGAGTAGTGGGATGGATCCCACTATGTGATACGAATATTGAAGCGTATCTTGATCAATATGCGCATCATGATCATATAGTTGGGTTTCGCCATGTTGTACATGATGAACCTGATGATCATTTCATTCTTCGTCCTGATTTTAATGCTGGAATCAAGGCATTAAGCAGCTATTCTTTAGTATATGATATCCTCATATTTGAACGACATCTTCCCCAATCTATTGAATTTGTGGACAAGCATCCAAATTTGTCTATGGTTGTTGATCATATAGCAAAACCTAAAATTCGAAAAGACGTTTTTGACCATGCATGGGCTGCCAATATCAAAAAGCTTGGTGAACGAGATCATGTATCTTGTAAACTATCTGGAATGGTTACTGAGGTTAGAGATAATAGTTGGGATGTAGATTTGTTGAAACCTTATTTTGATGTTGTACTGGAAGCATTTGGAACTGATCGGATACTTTTTGGATCCGACTGGCCGGTTTGCCTTTTAGGGACGTCTTATGCAAAGTGGCTAGAAACCGTACACTTACTTATTTCATCGCTTAGTCCTTCTGAACAGTCAGCCATAATGGGTAAAAATGCTCAACGTATTTATCTTGATTAACTATACTTTATATCTTTTTCAAGTGTATGTTTTAATTACCATTTAGGTATTCCTTATAAACTACTGAATAAATATGCGTAAGTATATATTTATTATCCAATTATTATTATTCTTCTCTCAAAGTGTATTCTCATCAACAGGTGATGATATACCTTATCATCTTCAATGTGAATTTACCACAAACCCAATTGGTGTGGATGTTACTCATTTACGTTTCAACTGGGCATATCCAACTTCAACGACGTTTAAGCAAAAGGGATTCAGGATAATGGTTGCCACTACAGAAGAAAAATTATCGGAAGGGAAACCTGATATTATTGATTCTTTTTTTTCTTCGGCTAATCCATCCGTCACCTTAGTACTCTCTCAATTAAAATCTTATACAAGATATTATTGGGTGGTCAGACCCTATTCAGAAAATACAATAGAGGGTAAGGCATCGCAGACTGCTTGGTTTGAAACCGGGAAAATATTGGGTCAAGAGGAATGGAAAGCAAAATGGATAACGGATAATCAAGATAAGGAATTTCGACCTGCGCCACTATTTAGAAAATTATTTTCGGCACGATCTAAACCAAAATCAGCAAGGATATATATATCTGGTTTAGGATACTACTCTTTATTCATGAATGGTAAAAAAGTTGGCAAAGGTTCGCTTGATCCTGGATATACAGATTTTTCAAAACGTGTTTTATATCTTTCTTATGATGTTACACCCCAGATTGAAAAGGGTCAAAATAGCGTAGCCGTGGAACTGGGTAATGGATGGTTCAATAATCAAACGCCCACCGTATGGAAATATAATCTAGCTCCATGGCGCGCTCGACCTCAATTGATCTGTGAGTTACACATAGCTTATGCTGATGGCACATCAGAAGTAATCATTAGTGATGATTCATGGAAAACATCAACAGGGGCTTTGCTATATGATAATCTGTATGTAGGCTCTTCTTATGATGCCCGATTAGAACCTGAAGGATGGAAAACTATTTCTTTCGATGACTCTAAATGGATGAATGCCACTATAACAAAATCTCCAGCACCATTAATCCAATCGCAAATAATGCCTGAGATCGGCACATCAAGGGCAATAAAGCCAAGATCTGTAAAACAATTGAGTCCTAATACTTACTTATATGATTTAGGTGAAAATATAGCTGGTGTTGTGAAATTGAAAGTAAAAGGGGATGCCGGCACTAAAATCACCATACGTTATGGAGAGCGTTTAAGTAAAGATGGCAAATTGGATCAAAGCAATATCAATATGCATCTACGCGGGGAATTGCCAAACGAAAAAGTGATTCAACGTGATGAATATATTTTAAAAGGGAAAGGATTAGAAGAGTTTATACCTCCATTTACGTATCATGGATTTCAGTATATAGAAATAACTTCAGATGCATCCATTCCATTCGGTATTGATAATCTTGAAGGCATCGTTCTCCATTCTCTCGTGAATCCCATAGGTGAATTTGAATGCTCTAATGAACTGCTCAATAAAATTTATGATAATTGCAAGCGATCTTATTTATCTAATCTTTTTGGTATTCCAACTGATTGTCCTCATAGAGAAAAAAATGGTTGGATGGCAGATGGATATATGGTGCAGGAAGCCGGAATGCTCAATTATGCCAGCCGAAATATTTACGAGAAATGGGTGAGCGATATGGTGGATGCACAAGAGCCAAATGGTGATGTGCCTGGAGTTGTACCTACATCATGGAATTGGGATTCGAATTGGGCAGGTCCTATTTGGGACGCAGCAATATTCATTGTGCCTGATTTATTATATAAGTATTATGGTGATATTAGACCATATGCTACTATCTATGAAACTGCCAAAAAATACTTAACTTTTATTGAAACCACTAAAGATGAACGTGGTCTATTGACGAAAGGACTTGGGGACTGGTTATATTATCAATCTATCACTCCAATTGATTTTATGACATCCTGTTATTTATATCAAGATTATAAGATCATGGCAAAAATGAGTCGATTGCTGAAAAAAGGTGATGAGGATATATTTAGTGCAAAGGCAGAAATACTTAAAGAGAAAATTAATACATATTTTTTTCATCCCGATAGTGCTTATTATGCTAATAAAACGCAATTGTCAAATGCTCTTCCTTTATATATCGGTATTGTACCAAAGCAGTATGAAAGTCAAGTTGCTGCTAATCTAGCGGAAAGCATTCGACAAAATAATTTTAGTTTAGATTTTGGATTTATCGGAAGTGCTGTTATCCCACAAGTACTTTCAGATTATGGCTATAATGATGTAATGTATCAACTGGCCACCAAAACAACTATGCCTTCCTATGGGTATTGGATCAAAGAATGGAATGCTACTTCCTTATTCGAAACATGGGATGTAAATAAAAATATTGGTGATGCATCATTAAATCATCCTTCGATGGGAAGTATCAGTGCTTGGCTGATGAAATCACTTGCTGGAATTAATATAGATTCTAATTCAGTAGCATTTGAAAAAATGACCATTCAACCTGCTTTTATTGATGAATTAAATTATGTTAAGGCGTCTCACATGTCCATTCGAGGAAAAATTTCTTCTCAGTGGGAACGTAAAGGTTCACAAATCAATTTACGTGTAACTATACCTGGTAATTGTAAAGCTATGATTATACTGCCTGGAAAAAATATTGAGGTAACAGGGGGTGATCATTCTTTTACATTTAAAGCGCATCAAAAAAGGTTTTAAAATGAGTAATAGCTTAAATAAGCAATCGGTCAAACGAGTAGGAATGGTTATCAAGCTACGGCCTGAATGTATTGAAGAGTATATTTCATTACATGCTGATTCACATCCTGGTGTGAGAGATCTTTTACTCAAATACAATCTTCATAATTTTAGTATTTTTTTGCAAAAAATTGGAGAAGAGTATTTTGAGTTTGGATATTATGAATATACTGGTAGTGCATTTGACCTTGATATGGCAGGACTTGCAGCTGAGCAACGTAATCTTGAATGGCTAAAGGTTTGTGATCCTATGCAAATCCCATTAGAAGGAGCAAAGGGGTGGACTGAGATGGAACAAATTTATTATAACGGAGTAAAATAGACATTTTATTATGATGTATAAAATAGCCATTGCCACATACTTTGTTCTTCTTTCCGTTCAGGGATTGGCACAATCTTATAACGATAGTATCCATTTTCAAAAAATAATAGAGTTACCCTATAAACGCAACATACTTAGGGATGGAAATAGATTATATGATTTTCAAAAAGATTATTTCGGCAGGCTAAAAGTAAATATA
Organism: uncultured Sphingobacterium sp.; assembly: GCA_964441425.1. GTDB lineage: Bacteria > Bacteroidota > Bacteroidia > Chitinophagales > Chitinophagaceae > Pollutibacter. Next base: position 52,317 of record CAYTXC010000014.1, read on the forward strand.
AAGAAGGTTCCAAAAGGAGATACCATCATAGTTTATATTGGTGAAAAACTGGATAATGCTGGCAGGATAGATAGAAATCCAGGAGGCACTATCCGAAGTTATATGTATAGAATTGTAAAAGGCGATCAGCAGGAATTATTTTTACCCGATGTTCCTGACAAGAGAAATACGACGGGCAACGCCATACGATTACCTGATTTTATGGGTATATTGGCTCCTTTTCGTTATGTAGAAATTGAAAATACTTCTGATCTATCAAAAATCAGTATTTCAAGAGAAATATTTCATTATCGATTTGATGATGGGGCTTCATCTTTTAATTCGAGTGATAGTATATTGAATGCCATCTGGGATTTATGTAAGCATTCGATCAAAGCTACTTCATTCATGGGTTTATACATTGATGGTGACAGAGAAAGAATTCCTTATGAGGCCGATGCTCTTATCAATCAATTATCTCATTATGCAGTTGATGCCGAATTCAATATGGCAAGAAATACATTTGAGTACCTGATGCAGCACCCTACCTGGCCTACAGAATGGCAATTGCAGATGCATCAGATTGCATGGTACGATTATCAGTTTACAGGTAATACTACACTTATCAAAAAGTATTATGATCTGCTGAAGTTGAAAACACTGGAAGCATTTCAACAACCAAATGGACTTATCAGTACTACTGCTGTTCCCCAACGATTATCTTTCCTGGATTCTATTCATTTCAAAACTTTTGACGCAAAAAAAGGACTTCGCGATATAACGGACTGGCCTCAAAATAAAAATAAAATTGCAGGACCAGACTATCCGGGTGAGGCAGATGGTTTTGTTTTCTGTGATTATAATAGTGTTGTCAATGCATACTATTATAAATCACTGTTACTAATGAAAGAATTTGCCCGTATCCTGGGACATAATGATGATATGCTCTATTACGATCAAAAAGCAAAGCATGTATATAAAGTATTTAATGAGATCTTTGTTGATACCCAGACAGGACTGGTACGAGATGGAGATACTACCAAACATCATTCCTTTCATGCAAACTTCTTTGCACTTTGTTTTGGGTTGATAAGTGAAAAAAATAAACCAGTTGTAAGGAATTTTATCATCTCAAAAGATATGGCTTGCAGCGTATATGGCTCTCAATTTTTAATGGATGCTCTATATGATGAAGGAATGAGCGATTATGCTTTAAAGATGCTAACTAAAAAAGATGACAGAGGATGGTATCATATGCTTGAACTCGGTGCGGGCATGACGATGGAAGCATGGGATATGAAATACAAGCCTAATCTTGATTGGAATCATGCATGGGGTGCTGCTCCAGCTAATTTAATCGCTTTTAGAATGATGGGAATAAGACCAGCTACTCCAGGTTTTGCCATTGCACACATTAGTCCACAGATCAGTAATCTAGAAAAAGCAGAAATTCTATTACCCACCATACAAGGATCTATATATGAAAGGATTACTCAGAATGATAACTATTATCATTTTCAGCTGAAGCTCCCAAAGGGTATGAAAGCGAATGTTGAACTCCCGGCATTTTCTAATAATGAACATTCAGTAAAAATTAAAGGAAGGCAGCATACGCCTATATTGTCTAATGCTAAATGGACATTGAGTAATGTATCTGGTTATATAGAAATTATATTGAGTAAAAGATAATGGTAAACTATTCAGTAGTTAAGTAAATCTTGAATTAGTATGCCATTTTAATAGATATATTTTTAGGCTTTTCTCTTAGCTTAACTCCTTTTCCTTTTTCATAATTGCCTTCAAGAATAGTATTTCCTGGAATGTGTATTTTAAAGGCTACGTTCCAGTCTTCTGGCCAAGCCGGTAATAAATGAGTAGTATCCGCTCTTGATTGTACTAACATATTTTGTAGGGCCCTCATAGCTACGGTGCCATGGTCTTGATCAGGAATCCAATCGTAATTAGGCCCCCAAAATGCGGGGAATCTGCTGGATTGATGTTTATGAGTAAAATTAAATTCTACCATTTCTTTAGCTTCTTTGGTTTTTCCAAGTAAAGCTGCTTGAATAGCATCTTGATGCCATCCACCGGTTTGTTTGTAAAATCTCTTTTCAAAAGTATTTACTGCAATGCTTAGATCAGGTTGATTTACATCAAAAATCCTGTAGGGGAAAATGGCGTATAATTCAGGGTTTTCAATATTGGCTCTTTCGCCTAATCGTAGTCCTGGTAAGAGTATTTTAGTGCCTAATGAATCTTTCAAAGGAAGTGGAGGTATCTCCAATAATAATCGCCTACACTGTTGCAAAAACAAATCATCTTGAAAAATAGTATCAAGCTTAATAATTTCTTGAAGGTTTTGAAGTAGTCCTGCTACTTCCGGAGCTGGAGTGTGGATACCATCTTGAAATGTTTCAAGGGCCTGGGCAGGTTCAATTTTCAGTTTATTATCCTGATCTCTGGGATAGTGCTTATCATAAAATGTAATAATATTTTTGATAAACGGAATCATACTATTCTTGAAATACGAAGTATCTTTTGTGTATAGAAAATACTCCATCATCATAGTATTAAGCTCTAGTCCGGATTGCCAGTAATATCTGATATAAAGATTGTCTGATACTCCATTCTTTTTTCCTGTTCTATCCCAACCATAATTATCAGGAAGATAAGTTCCCCATGAGGTAAGTGTTTCTGGGAAATAAGCACCTTCATGATCAAAGTATTTTTTTGTTCTGAACGTTGCTAGTGGTAAAGCATGAATATACATGTTGAAAAATGCCTTCATGAATTCTGTATCTCCAGAATGGTACATAGTCCAGTATATCAATCGAGTATTTTGGAACCAGTAATGTCCGCCCCATAGTCTGAAATCAGCATCATATCCTTTTTCTGCACTACCTGTTTTTTCATTTACCTCAACATTAAAAATAGATCCATTGAATTTTATGGGTAAAGAGCCTCTTCCTGCACAGGCATTGATATAGCGCTGAAGCATATATGCCTGCGTGAGTTGGAATGTTTTTTCTTTCTCCTTTTCCGATTGAATAATGATATAATGTCTATCCCAGAATTGGTGCCACCATTTTTTATGTTGTTCGATAGTCTTTTTTGTATTACTATTTTTTATCTCTCTAGTTTTATTTTCAACGGTAGTCAGCCATTCCGATTCCGATATTGTTTTCTTTTTAAGAATAACTATTTCCAGATCAAAACGTTTTGTAGCCGTTTGAGTGAATAATGTTGTGTCATTAATTGCAGAGAAATTTTTTCCTGAAACCAAGGCCCCAAATGTTTGATTGAGCAGCGGATCTGAAGACTGTTGCCCAAAGTCCTCAATTTGTTGATTATCCAACGTCATTTTCCAGATTGAACTTTTATTATGATGACACCAGGCAATTCCTAAATTTGATTTGAGTGTAGTATCTACTTCACTCGAGAAAGGTTCAGGTCGAAATCCAACACCATAAGCTGAATGTCTTTCATTACCAGTGAGTAATCTGGATGTTTTGCGCCATAGAATATGGGTAGCTTGAATATCTATGGCATTTGAACTGCTTCCTTGAATATGCACTACAGGCTGATTGGCGTCCACCCAACAATTTATACGTATGGTATTTTTATTGTCAGTGGCTTCTATAACAAGCATGCCATCATATACATATAACTGTTGCTTAAATGTTTCCGATACTAGAAGATTTGGCTGAAGTTGAATATCAACCCGGCCAATTTTTAAAAGTCGGCCTATTTCACTTTGTGCATCAGTTTTAGATAAAAGTATATGCAGTATTCCATCTTTTGTTACCCATACGTTCGCTCCAATATCGCCATTTCCTATTGGCATTGATCCATAGGAGTTTTCACTCTGTGAAGTCCAGATCACATCATATGCTGAAATATCTTTTTGAGCTTTTACATCTGTATATAGTAAAAGTAAAGGCAGTATAATGTTAGCTAGATACTGGCATGGATTTTTCATTTCTAACTATTTTCTAAATTGATCCTTGAAGAGTCCCATTTGATCAAAAGGTACAGGCTCAAAACCTTTTATTATAGCAAATACCTTTGCGTCTTTTTTGAGGGTAAAATTTTTATTTTTCATATCTACAAATCCAGGATCTTCCTTAGTTACCCAATTTTGGATACCTTCTGTTTGAGCATACTTCCCACCGAGTAATTTTATCGGATTATCAGGCCCGCCAACTATGACATTATTTTCCAGAATATTTCCTCTTGACCGCATACCTTCCCATTCTTTGTTTTCCTGGATTACATCAAGATAAGGTAATAAAGCAGGATATCGAGTTGAATAGGGTGGTGATCTAAAGTCAATTTCTTTTTCTAATCTCTTTCGAATCAATCCATTTTCTCCGAACATATCTTTTGCTCCAGCAGCGGCCCAGGTATAATAATGCGCAGAATTGACAGCAGTATGGGATAATGGATTTATAATGATATTATTTTTCATAACGAGATTCCATCCTGTATTACTGAAGATCACACCATGATCCGTTAACATATCGTTGAAAACATTACCGAAGACGAGAACATCTGCAGATGAATCATCGCAGTAAATACCCATATTCATTCTGTTCTTATTACCACAATGGTCAAAAAAATTATATCGAACAATATTTCCTCTATCGCTTGGGTTCCTTCCAATATACCAGGGAGAGGTATCATTGGAATTCAACGTCACATCATGGATGTAGTTGTATTCAAAAATGTGATCGTTTCCATGTACAAATATGCCATGCCAGTCGGAGTTAAAAATTTCGTTATGTTCTACTTTGTTTCCGCAGCCATCTACACGAATTCCTGCCCAAGTGAATTTATTTCTTCGGGTGTAATTGTATATTCTACAATTTCTTACATAACTATTTCCAGGTTGTAATGTTTTTTTATCTCCTCCACTTAGGCAAATTCCTCCACTGCCCGTATTATATACATCACAGCTTAGGATACCATTATGGTAACCTGCGTTTCGGTTCCATACGGTATTGTTGTAAATATGATTTTGATAACTACCGATTTGTCTCGATTGTGGTTCTCCTTTATAATCGTCCACTGAACTTTTTTCATCAAGAAGTTTTGCTCCTTGTCCCATAAACACTCCGGCAGTACCTACATTTCTAATGGTACATCCTGCAATTAAGGTGTGATGACTTCGTTCGATATAAACACCGATTCCTCTTCCGGCTTCGATGGTTAGATTTTGTATTTGAAAATGGCTTACTCCTTCCAATGAAATGATCGGATCCTCTAAAATGGAAACGGTAATACTTGATTTATCAAGTGCTGATGGTGGCCATAGATAGAGTATGCCGGTATTTCTGTCTAGGTACCATTCTCCAGGTTCATCCAATTCTTCCAGAATATTGATGGCTACGTATTCCTGAAAATCCCTTCCAGATGCTACACCATAGAGATGCGGTTTCCCAAGTTTTATCAGACCATTTATGGTATCGATTGATTCAATAGGATTAAAATCATCTGCGAATCCATAATTTAATGTGCCTTGAATCCAAATATCCTGTAGGCCACTCCATTTTTTATGTCGATCATCTGTGTAGGCAAAAACTGCCCCTCTGTTCGATTTATCTCCTATCCTTGGAACGGAGCCCATATCCTTTACCTTACCGATTTTCATAGCACCTCTGTTAGGATATCGAGCCAGTGTCATCGGTTCACCATTGATGAATAGTTCTATTGAGGAAGGTGTTACAGGTAGCGAATGTCCGTATTGTCTGAATTCTCCGAAATTTTCGACTCCTTCTTGTTTGAGGTTAATCTCTACTGCATTTTTTTTTGCCGCTGCTGAAAGGCGGTCTAAAATCCTTTTATTTTTAATAGCCTTAAAATGTTTACCATTGATCGATTTCCCACCCGTGATATATACTTTTTCATCAGGGGCTGCCGTCCAGATCACAGGCAGTTGCTCACTCCCAGCGTCTTTTTCATTGAAGATCAACGATTGTGTCAGGTCATAAACCCCTTGATGTATGATGACTTTCAAGGACTCAGTAACCTGTTGGCTTTTTTTTGAACGGAGTAAATTTTGGGCGGCTTCCAGAGTAGCCAGCGGTCTTAGTTTAGTTCCTGGGTTGCCATCATGCCCATTTTTGGCTACATGAATGTCCTGAGTGAAAGCGAAAAATGGTAAAAGAAAAAGAAGTGATGCCTGGATCTTCATGAAGCTGTAATTCAATACGTTGAAAGTATTGAAATTTTATCATGAAAACAATATGTTCAATTTTCATCTTCATTAGAAAAGTTAAATAGTTTTAGTATCATTATCTATTGTAATGTCATTTTAGCGAAATATATCCTGATTATATGCTATATAAAATGCTTCTTTTCCTTTTATTACCTTTTTTGTCTATAGCACAAAAAGTATCGATCATTCCTATTCCTGAAAAAATGGAAATCAGAAATGGATTTTTTACATTTAATGCATCAACAAAAATATTTTTTCAAGCGGATATACAATCCTGGGAAAAAGCCACACAAACATTCAAAGAACAGCTAAGGACGACTTCTGGATTGTTATTAAATACAGCTACAACAGCTGCATTAACGAATTGTGTATCTATTCTAAAATCACCCAATAGTCAAATTGATGGAGCTTATGAACTCAATATTACTCCCTCTTCTATTACCATTTCTGCATCAGATGAAACGGGCGTTTTCTATGCTACACAAACGCTACTACAGCTTTTACCTGAATCCGTTTTTCTTCCACATCATTCTTCCAGTGTAAAATGGCAAATACCTGCTTTGCACATTCAGGATAAACCGGTACTGGCTTATCGGGGATTGATGCTTGATGTTGCGCGTCATTTTTTGCCATTAGAGTATATACGCAAGTTGATTGATGTGATGGCATTACAAAAAATGAATACGCTTCATTTACATCTTACAGATGATCAGGGATGGAGAATGGAGATCAAGCGATATCCAAAATTAACCGACGTAGGTTCTGTAAGAAGTGGAACCCTGATCGATCGATATCCTGGCAAGGGTAATGATCAGATCGAACATAAAGGATATTATACACAGCAAGAACTAAAAGCACTTGTTGCTTACGCAGCTCTTAAGCATATTACGATTATTCCAGAAATTGAATTACCTGGTCATAGTAGTGCTGCCATAGCAGCCTATCCTCAGCTAAGTTGTTTTCCGGATGAGCCAACGGTAGCTATTAAAGAAATGACTTCGGATAAAGCATTCGAGCGTACTAACCAAAAAGGTGGTAAGATCGTTCAGGAAACCTGGGGTGTATTCCATGATGTATTCTGTCCAACTCCATTTACTTTTTCTTTCTTAGAAGGAGTTTTTGATGAGGTATTGGATGTTTTCCCTTCCCGTTATATCCATATAGGCGGCGATGAATGCCCGAAAGATAGCTGGAAACGTTCTGTATTCTGCCAGGATCTTATACGATCAGAAAAACTAAAAGATGAACATGAATTACAAAGTTATTTTATCAAGCGTATTGAGCAGTATTTGAATGGAAAGGGTAGAAGTATAATTGGGTGGGATGAAATATTAGAAGGTGGATTGGCCCCTAATGCAACGGTAATGAGTTGGAGAGGGATCAGTGGAGGAATTGATGCAGCTAAGCAAGGACACGATGTCATTATGTCGCCGGTAGATTTTTGTTACCTGAATTTATATCAATCGGAAGACCCAACAGACTCCATTGCCTGGGGAGGATTATTGCCATTGAAAAAAGTATTTGAGTATAATCCTTTTCCTTCCGAGCTTGAAGAGAAGTATCGAAAACATATCAAAGGAATACAAGCAAATCTTTGGAGTGAATACATTAAAACCCCCGATCTGGCATCTTTCATGCTTTTCCCTCGTGTGCTGGCTATAGCTGAAACGGGTTGGTCATTAGGAAGATCGAATATTGATGATTTTACAGGCCGGGTAACTCGCTATTTCCCAAAACTGGAAGCAATGGGCATACATCATTCCAATCATCTTTATGATATTGGTTTCAAGACAACATTTAATGCCTCTAAAAATTTCCTTAGCATTTCATTACATGGTGTACCAACTGGCAGGGGTTTGCATTTTGCTATCCATGATTCAGTTCCTGTACCATATAATAAACCTGTTGATGTAACCGGTTCAGGTTTACTAAATGGAATGGTTATGACAAACGGAAAAATCACCGATAAAAAGCAGATCAAATTCAATATAGTGTCATCCACTGGAAGATCCGTATCACTTGACCCATTACCAGATGTCCCATATAATAAAGGAGGCATGGGTGCCTGGACGAATGGTATTTGGGGTAGTGAAATCCGCTATACAGATGATGAGTGGCTGGGTTGGAATGGGAAAGATTTTAATGGCGTTTTAGATTTTGGTGAAACGAAAGAACTTAAAAAACTATCGATCCGTCTTTTTAATGCTCCAGGTAATTGGGTTTATTTGCCCACTACAGTTCAAATGCTGATATCTGATGATGGAAAGACGTATTATCCTTTTCAGAAATGGGATATCACTGAGCAAAATCAAACCAAAGTGCAACGTTTTGAATGGATGTTCTCATCAGTCAAAACTCGTTTTGTAAAGATAATAGCCACGCATGCAGGGACGATACCATCGGGCAAACCTGGTGCCGGAAATCCTGCTTGGTTATTTGTGGATGAAGTGGAGTTGCAATAAGCTTTATCGGTTTTATTATCGAAATCAACTATGTAAATGCCTAATTTTAAGGAATCAAAATCACTACAAATGGATTTTCAATCATCTCAAGAATATATCGCTGCAGACCAATTACAATGGGAATCGGTAGATGCTGGCATCAAGCGGAAAATACTTGGGTACGACGATCAAATGATGATGGTTTGTGTGTCTTTTGCGAAAGGGGCCATTGGTGCATTGCATCATCATATACACCGGCAAGTTTCTTATGTAGAGTCAGGCAGTTTTGAAGTGACCATTGATGGTAAAAAGATGCTGCTAAAAAAGGGAGATTGCTTTTTTGTTGCTCCTAATCAGGTACATGGAGTTGTCGCTTTAGAGGAAGGATCTTTGATTGATGTTTTTGCCCCTGCACGGCTTGATTTTCTATCTTGACCACTTTCCTTATGCAAAGAACTTTAAAAAATGATCTAATCCTTTCAATTTTAATTCAATAAGACCTTTTTCAAACGTTTGAAATGGATAAAATGTTAAGGAATTCCGAATTATTCCTATATTCATTCAAACATTGTTTGCCATGCAAAGGCTAAGTTTATTTTTCAAACCTCCGATCCTGTTTTTAGGAGTCGTGATTTCTATGTTTCTTTTACCCCTTGGTTTATTTGCTCAGCAGAAAACCATTACGGGAACCGTTAAAGATGAGGCTGGAGAGCCTCTTGCCGGTATTTCGGTAACTGTTTCTGGATCTAAGACCGGTACAACGACCAACACCCTTGGTAAATTCAGTATCTCAGCATCAGTGGGAGATGAGCTTGTTTTCACCTCTGCCACGTATGAGGCCTTTAAGATCAAGGTTGATGATCGTACTGATTATACGGTTGGACTAAAACCAAACTCATCTTCGCTAAACGACGTTGTCGTAGTGGGATATGGTCGCCAGAAAAAAGTCAATCTGGTCGGTGCAGTAGGTACCGTTACGGTTGATGATAAGATGACCAGTCGTGCCCTACCTAACGTATCATCTGCTTTATCAGGTATGGTGCCAGGTTTGCAGGCGGTTCAGTCTTCCGGTATGGCGGGTAACAACGAGGCATCGTTAATCATCAGAGGATTAGGTACTGTAAATAATGCCAGTCCTTTAGTAGTGGTGGATGGTATGCCAGATGTGGATATCAATCGTATTAACATCAATGATATTGAAACCATATCGGTATTAAAAGATGCTACTTCTGCTTCTGTATATGGATCCCGTGCTGCGAACGGGGTTATTTTGATCACCACAAGAAGTGGTAAGGGCATGAAGAAGACCCAACTGAACTATACCAGCAACGTTTCAGTAGTTACGCCAACACGAGGGATGGATTTTATGGAAGATTACTCCAGATCACTAACCTTACAGCAATGGAGAACTGCAGTTACCACACTTCCTAGTAATCAGGAGTTTAGAAATGGAACCGTTGATGAATGGATGGCAAGAGGAATGATCGATCCTGTTCGATTTCCTAATACTGATATTTGGGATATCATTCTTCGTCAGGGTACTTTCCAAAACCACAACCTTTCCGCTACTGGAGGATCTGAGAATACAAATTTCTTTGTGTCCGCCGGGGTGAAAGATGAAAAAGGCTTGCAAATCAATAATGATTATCGTCAGTACAATGCCCGTTTCAATTTCGATGGCAAGGTTAGAAAGAATATGAATGTAGGTTTCCGCTTCAATGGAAACTGGTCAAACTATATCCGTGCCTTGGAAGACGGGTTTACCGATCCATCTAGTTCTAATACTGCAGGTAAGGATATGCAATATGCTATTTCGGGTATTTTACCTTATGACCCAGTAACGGGTTATTTCGGAGGCGTAATGGCATATAATGAAGATCCACAAGCGTATAACCCTTATACATTATATATTAACTCACTTGATCGTACAACCAGACAAGAGTTAAATAGTCAGTTGTATTACGATTGGTCTCCAATAAAGGGTTTAACCGCAAGACTTGATTATGCATTGAATTATTATAATCAATTCTCATGGGGAGCCAATACGCCTAATAGAGCCTATAATTTCCAGACAGAAACATTTGGTAGTCGTACTTATGTTGGGGATAATGCCGGAATTTCTAATTCGACCAATACTGGGTATAAGACCATGCTTACCGGAAGATTGAATTATAACAAGAAGTTTGGTCGCAATCATGATGTAGCTGCATTGGTGGTATATAGTGAGGAATATTGGTTTGATCGTTCATTAGGGGCTTCCCGTAACGACAGGCTTCATCCATCTTTAACTGAGATCAATGCGGCTCTAACGGATATCCAATCTACATCTGGTAACTCTACTGCTGAAGGGCTTCAATCCTATATCGGACGACTGAATTATACCGGATATAATAAATACTTGCTGGAAGCGAATTTCCGTGTGGATGGATCTTCTAAATTCATCAAGGGCAGTCGTTTCGGTTTCTTCCCATCTGTAGCTGCCGGTTGGAAATTTACAGAGGAGAAATTCCTTCAACCTTTCACTGATAAGTTCTTGACCAGTGGTAAACTCAGAATATCTTATGGTAGTTTAGGTAATAATAGTGGTGTTGGCCGATATGAGCAGAAGGAAACCCTGACCAACATTAATTATGTTACGGGTACATCGGTTCAAAGAGGTTTTGCCAATTCAAAAATGATCAACAGATTCCTTACCTGGGAGACGACTACCGTCATGAACGTTGGTCTTGATCTTTCCTTCTTGAATAACAAGCTTACCGCTACACTCGATTATTATGATCGTTTAACAACAGGCATGAACAGACCATCCGAGTTCTCTATTTTCTTGTCGAGTGCATATAGCCCTGCACCTCGTACCAATATTGGTAATTTGAGAAATCGTGGTGTTGAAATAGACCTTGCTTGGAAAGAGAGAGTAGGAAAAGTGAACTATGGAATTAGTTTGAATGCATCATACAACAGAAATAATCTAGAGAGTTGGAACCAATTGCTGTTACGTGGCAACATATTCCTGGATATGCCGTATCAGTTTGTTTACACATATGAATCAACAGGAATTGCTCAGTCATGGCAGGATATTTATAATACCACTCCGCAAGGTGCGGCTCCTGGTGATATTCTCATGAAAGACCTGAATGGTGACGGGCGTATAACAGCTGATGACAGAAAGGCCTATTCTAACTGGCAGCAGGAAAGACCCACTACCACTTTTGCACTTACTTCATTTGTTTCTTGGAAAGGATTTGATCTCACGGTATTCTTACAAGGTTCTGCCGGACGTAAAGATTACTGGTTGAATATCTATAACAATACGAATTTCCCTAACAAGCGTTATGCGGCAACCTGGGGCCACTGGAATAATCACTGGTCATGGGATAACCGAGGTGGAAGTTGGCCACGACTTGGTGGTAGTGGTAATAATAGATTGTCTTCTACTTATTGGCTGGATGATATGAGCTTCATAAGAGCAAAAAATATCCAGTTAGGTTATACTATCCCACAGAGAGCATTGGCTAAATTAGGAGTTACCGGACTGCGGATCGTTGCTTCTGCAGAAAATCTGGGAACATTTACTTCTTTCCGTGGTCTTGATCCGGAAAAGCAGGGCGATGATGATAACGTTTATCCAATCAATAAGTCTTATTCCATTGCTTTCAACCTGAATTTTTAAAACGGAGTGATTATGAACAAACTGAATATAATTTTGAAAAAGTCAGGAATATTCCTGTTGTTTACAGCATTGATGTTGCAAACATCATGTACAAAAGATCTTTTGGATCAGCAACCGACCGGCTTGTTAGATTCAGAGGCATTCTGGAAATCCGAAGCTGATGCTACTACTGCTCTTATGTCTGCCTATGCAGCCGCACGCGGTGTGTTTGATCGTGATTATTATTTCGATGGGCATGGTGAATATACTCGTGTAAGGGGGACTAGTACAACCAGCGGTTCATTAATACGTGGAGATGCCTACAATGGCGGTAACTATAATCCTTCTGGTTATGGTGGAAGTTTTGATAAGTATTTTCAATATTTATACGGGGCAGTTAACAGAGCGAACTATGTAATTGAGAATATTAACAGAAGAATGCTTCCTTCTGCAACAGGGAATTCGCTGAGAAACCTTGAAACCATTGTGGCAGAAGCGCGTTTGCTGAGGGGTATGGTATATTTCAGACTAATATCCATGTATGGAGATGTACCTTATATTGGTAAAGTAATTTATGCAAATGCTGAAGTTCAGGATATTGAGAGAACCCCAATCAAAAATGTTCGGGATTCAATCCTAGCTGATTTTAATTATGCTGTTGATAAACTACCTGTGAAGCCATCTGCAACGGGAAGAGGATCAAAGCCTGCAGCATTGGCATTTAGAGGAAAATTAAATTTATACTGGGGTAGCTGGAAAAAAAATGGATGGCCTGAGCTTGAGGGTTTCCAGGCAAGTGCTACTGAAGCACAAGCAGCCTTTGCAGCGGCCGCAGCCGATTTTAAATCAGTAGCTAATGATTTTGGTTTGACATTATATAAGAATGGTGATCCCGGTGGTATAGATGTATCCGGAAAGGCAGATATCTTACCTAATTATTACGAACTCTTTACTCCTGTTGCTAATGGTGATCCTGAACATTTAATGGTATTCACTCACCTGGGTACGCCAACTAACCCCACTCAGGGTGAAGAATTGATGCGTGATTTCGCTGGTAGAACTGTAGAAGGTTCTCAAATGTGGTGTGCCCCTCGTTATGAGATCGCTGATCGTTATCAATTAATATCAACTGGAGAATTTGCACCAAAATTAATTCCATTAAATCCTTCCACGAATACTGCAGCTAGAACAACGTTGAACTCTGCTTTAAATCCACTAAGCTATGAAGGACGTGATTATCGCATGAAGGCGACCATTATGTGGGATTATGAAATGCTTATCGGTATGACGGCATTGAAATCTGATGGATTTATACCATTCATTTATAGAAATTGGGCCGGTAATGTTACGATTGGAGGTGTACGATACCTTACATACAACACCGATGGATGTAACTCCGGATATATTTTCAGAAAATTTGTACGCAATACCCCTGGATTAGGCCGTTCTGAAGGTAATTTTTATTTCCCAGTAATGCGTCTGGCAGATGTTTATCTTATGTATGCAGAAGCAAGTAATGAAGTAAGTGGGCCACTAGCAGATGCAGTAGCATTGGTAAACAGAGTTAGAGCAAGAGGTAAATTGCCTGCTTTAAAGGCGGATAAATTTTCTAATCAACAAGCATTTTTTGATGCAATTGAGCAAGAACGTATTATTGAATTAGTTGGTGAAGGACAAAGAGGATTTGATCTTAGAAGATGGAGAGCTATTGAAAAAGTTTGGGGTCCTCCAGGTAGCCCTGGTGTATGGAGAATTGATACATGGGGTGCTCAGCAGCAACGCTATTATCAAAACACGATTGATCGCGAATATCAGCAAAATTATATTTTCCGTATTCCTCCTGCTGAGCGCGATAGAAATCCAAAGCTGACACAAAATATTCCTTGGCGTTAATCGTATAAATTGATTTAGAAAATGATGAAGAATAGTTTAATAAGAAATATACAAGCAGCTATTATAGTTTTAATGTCTGGTTTGTTTATGACATCCTGTTATAAAGATCTTCCAGTAGATGAAGACGGTCTGCTTATCACATTCAGAGAAGAATGTTTCGTTAGTAACTTTGAATTATTGGGAACTGACTTTCAAACCGTTCGCTTCGGAGCTCCAGTGATTGATACTGTTGCTCAAACGATCAATGTAACGGTATTAACGGGGACTGATCTCAAGAATGTGTACCCTCAATTTACATTGGCAACTGACTGCAAGCTGGATCCAAAAATTGTAGGAAGAGTAGATATGTCTGATCTGGCTAATCCCAAAACATGGACAGTTATTTCCGGGAATAGGAAAGTTAAAAAGCCATATAAGGTAATTGTGAAATATCAATAATTCATTAAAGCAAACAACATGCTAAAGTTAATTTCATATAGATCCATTCTTGCATTACTAGTTGTTGGAATGTTATTTTCCTGTACCAAGGACGAAGAGTATAAAATTCCAGATCCTATATCTGCTATAACCAACGATTGTATTAAGCGATCTCTGGGTCCTAACATCGCCAGTCTCCCAATTGAATTTGTGTATGCAATGGCTGTTCCCAAAACAAAAGGGAAATTGGTAAGTGCAGAAGTGGAAGCTTCAATCGAAGGTGCAACAGGTACATATCTCGAGCATCGTTCGTACTACACTAATTCTACGGGTATTGATATTCCCGTAACTATTGGTAACCCTTCCATTAAAGATGGCAAGATCTCAAGGGTAGTTTTTACTGCTGATACAAATGCTGCATCTCTCCGTTACTTTTACGTTGTTCCTGCAGAAGCAAAAGGGAAGGAAGTTTCATTCACTTTCAAGGTTATGGCTAATGACGGCTCTACAGCCACCTATAAAATGGGGCCTTATAAGATATCCAATATGGATATCAAGCGAAATATTGCTGTATCCAATAATAATCTGGCGTTTATTTCAATTGAAGATATGGCAGCATATAATGCAACATCTGCTGCTTCAAATGCTGGAAAGATCGATCTAGTTTATTTATTTAGAGCTGCACCATCCGCTATTCAACATGGTTTGGTATCTCCAGGTTCTGATCCTATAAATCTGCCTGCTGTTTCATTACCTGCAGGAGTAAGTAGAAAGTCTAAACTACTAAGGACATTCAATTTACCTGATAGAAATCTGGCTCAGTTACAATTTGGAGTTTATATCGATGATATAGATTTTCAACAAATCGATCTCAAAAACTCACCTGACAATGCCATTAATTTAAAAGCAGAGGCAGGTGTTTGGGTAGAAACACAAGATGGGAAATACCGCGCTTATATTTTTGTAAATTCCGTAAATACTAACGGAAGTGCTGTGATCAGTATGCTCCGGTATGCGATGTAAAAACGCTAATTTTAAAATTAAAAAAGGGATCAAGTTAATCTTGATCCCTTTTTTAATTAGATAGTTGTCGTAATGGAAACAGTCTTCCCTTTTTCGAGACCATCAGGCATGGGGATTTCTACAATTGTTCTGTTTTCTTTACTATCCCATGTTTCGTTGATATTCGTAAAATTGTGTTGTCCATTAATGGAAAGGGTTATCTTACTTTTATTTCGTAATGGATCACTAATGTGAACAGTAAAATTCTTTCTATTCATTCCCTCAATCATGATGATTGTGGGTTGATCTACTTTAATTATGCCTAATGAACTGTTCGTATTCATACTAGTGGCGTCAAAAAAAACTGCTTGGAAAACATCATTGGATTTATCCATTACTGCCTGAATGTTTTCATTATTTTCTATGATGGCAAGTGCTGTAGCATTTTTCTCTGCCAGCGAATTATTCTGTATGGAGCCGGGTATTACTTTATACGCATATGAAGACTTTGTTTTATTACCCGGATGATCAAACCATGCCAGAAATACATCTTTTTTTACCGTATCAAACGTTGCCCACTCTTGATGGTTGATCGATCTCCAGTTTCCGAAGGCAACATCGTTTTTTATATTTACAGAATAGTTTTCAGGGAAGAAATAAAATACATTAGCATGATTTATCCATTCTATTTTATTCAATAATCGATTGCCTTTTGGCAAAGAAGATATCTGTCCATCTTTTTTAAGCTTAACCTCTCCTTTTAGCAACGCTTGATTCACTGTTGTTGCAGATAGAAGGTTACCGGAATTAGATATTCCAGCACCCAGACAAACATATCCATCTTTAAAAAAGAACCAAGATTTTTTAGCTTCTAGTGGATCGTGAACGCTGACTAGATGCATAGTTGCGGCGCCGATACTTCCATTACTAACGGCTCCTACATGCTTTGATTTACCTTCTTTCACTATTTCATTGAAATGAGGCAAATCTTTTTTCTGGAGAATGGTCGTTCCTGGAATTTTCTGCCAATCCCAAACTGGAGAGATACCGGTATATTCTTTCCCAGTAATGGTAATGTAGTTAGCACCATCAGCGAGGTGATGATTTTTTAAACCTTCTTCATTATAGGGGGATTCTACATTATTTTGTCGGATAGAATGCATACGAACAGATGAAAACCAAGTTGGTCTCTGGTGTGTATAGTATTCCGAGTAAGGGTAAAAACGATTCCATTCAAACTCAGGTTTTGTTATTCCTTTTTGACTGGCAATAATTTTTCCTAATTCTTCTTTTCTGTAAGTAGTACCTGCGGAAATATTCATGGCCAATTCAGGTGATACTGCGTCATGTTCATTGTCTCTTCTGGATAGATCTCTATTTTTTGCACCGATATCAGGGTATTTAGCAAAGGCCATTGATTTGGTGATTCCATCAACATAATAATCAACCAAAAGCTTCATGGCTTCTTCCGGAAATGTAAATCTAGTTCCTTCTATTTTTCTGTTCCAGTAGGCAAAGGTTATAGGATAGGCCATGCCATAGGTTAGTATTGAGGTTACACCATCCGTGCGATGATGAAAACTCATATCCGGCTTTAATCCTCTTTCTGTACTAATTCTAATTTCTCCTGCAATCACGGCAATCACTCTTTCTACTATAGCTACATCCCGCATAAACAAACCCCGTTTCCCCAGCATACCCGCAATTTTGATCAAATCGCCACCGGGTCTTGGACCTACACCAGAATCCAAACTTGCCCTTGATGCAATTTTTAAAATGCTGCTTTTCTGCTCAGTAGTCAGTTCTTCATCCAGCATGAACAACATATCAATCATATAGTTGGGTGTCCCAATTTCATTCCACCACCAGTTGGCGCAGATATAATCTTTATCAAGCCAATGCTTTAATGCTTTATCAATAGAAAGTTTTAGCCCTGCATTACCCTTAAGTGAACTCGTTGATTTGGTATAGGCACGGCACATTTGTTCTAGTCTTTCCAGATGAACTCTATGATGAAAACCAGTTCTTGATGTATCTATATAATTGATATCACTCCATGTGCCATCAGCACGCAATGAAGTTGAAATTTTAGTGACAGCTGTGGTATTAACGGATGGGGCTATAATATCTGCCTTTATTTTTGAACGAATCAGCTCTATATCTTTATCTTGCTTCACTCCTTCAGGGAGGAGATATACTGATGTAGTGATTTTTGTATTAGCTGGCAAGATGAGTTCAAAGCCAACTAATATAGTTCCCGGGTTCGGGGCATCATAATGATTTGGAGGTTCGGTGCTCCAAGTTTTCATGCTCAATTTACCTGCTGGTGCGGATACCATAAGCTTCAGCATCTTTCCATTTTTGGTTAGGGTAATTTCATTTTTACCCGTGATAATGGCATCTGCTGGGGTTAGCATGGTCCATCTGATCGTAGTGGTTTTATTAAGTGTTTCAAGTTCATCTTTTACGACTACTTGATTTTTATATAGAATTGATATATTTCTTTTAGCGCTGCGCAATTGCTGATCATATACGGTGCTTAGATCATATGTGGCAAACATTTGATCAGGATTGTTTCCTGAAGCGATCATGGGAGCATTCCCGTTAACCCGTTGCAACTGACTATCTACGGTAAGCGTATTATGAACGAAATTATTCAATCTAAACACATTCCATCTTTCTGCGTCCTGTGTTCTGCCAAAAAGTTTAATTCCCTTTGATTCAAGCGATTCATAATTCTGCATTCCAAAGTCCATGGCCCATCTTTCACCATTCGCATCCATGATAAATGATCCTATATCCATATGGGCATGGTTGATATTAGCTGACCCACCTTTTGTAGCGACATAAATGGCATTAGGATCAATCCAGGATGTTCTCATCATGGCAATCGGATTTTTTCCTTGTCCCACAAACATCAGCTCTTTTGGAGCGGGCATCATATCCATATTTATTTTCCCCTTCCAGAATAGTAGTGCCGGGAGTAGCCTGTCGTTCACTCTTCCGTTGATGCCATTTCGTTGGAGGTAGTTTTTTTCTTCCCAGAGTACAGCAGGATCATTTATTTTATTAGCGATCCAGAATTGGGCTGGGTGAAATCCGCCTTCGTTACCTGCATCCGAATAGTTGAAAGGTTTTCCGGTAGGTCCGGTCATATGTTCAAGGAATGAAGCCGTTTTTAGGAACCCTGGGGCTTTGTTCAGCCCAAAGTCCGAGTTAAATAGTTTTTCAACCGCACTTAGAAACATGATATTAAAGCTGGTACCATACCCCCAATAGCCATAGCCTTCAGGGTAAATTCCATCCGGTCCATAATCTTTCATGGGTATTTTAATAGATTCGATAGCTCTGTTTATGATATTGATAGCAAGTTCCTGGTGGTTTTCATAAACAGCCATGGCGCCATAGGTCATTCCCGCATTGCAAACCTGATTCCAGTTGTGTTCTGCTTTCAGCCAGGAACTGTATTTAGCTTCCAATGAAGGTTCTAGTCCTTTTTTAACGATGGCTTCCTGTATGATGTTTCTTGATCCTTCGGAAAGATCATGATACAGCCAGTCGTAACCGATCGCCATGGCCATGGTCATTTCAGCAACATCCAGGAAATGACTTGGATTCCAGTCACTAAATCCTGCGATGGTCAGCATTTCTTTCTCAGTTCTTGCCAAATATTTTTTGTCTTTGGTTGTCCTGTAGGCATAAGATAATTGAAAGATTCTTCTGAGAGCCTCCCGCGATTTATCAAGCAATCTTCTTCCAATTTGAATACGTTGTATTGGATCGACATTGATCAGTCGATCTGCCTCCTGAATGATCGCGAGGTGGATCGACTTGGATAATTTATCTTTTTCCAGATCGGATTTTAGCTGAGCTTCATCCTCCGAGAAGAAAAGTATTCTGGGGTGGGTATGAAACGTAGTGGATGTTGTTAAGGGGCCGGTTTGAGCCCATGATCTGATAGTAAAGATCATCAAAATGAGCGGCAAACTGAGCATACGCTGGTTTAGAGACATAGATATAGATATTGAGTAAAGAGATACATCAATATAAGCCATTTTTGGTGGATTTTTAGTATCTTA
>CAYTXC010000015.1:0-70845 GCA_964441425.1 uncultured Sphingobacterium sp.
TTTTATTATAGTCATTCATTTAATGAAAGGTGTATTCAACACCATGTACTTGGGTCAATAAATGCTGAGGTGCATCAAGAATTTTACAAGTTTGTGGTGGAGAAGGGGTAACAGGTGAATGGGATTCTAAATAGTTCTTCATTATGTTGTGAAGTGTTAAGGAAGTATTCTTTGCATCAGTAACTCCTTTGATCCTGCACAACATATCTTCAGGGTCACCATCGCGCTCACAAGCGCAAATAGTATATTGTTTTTGGAGATCCAAAGGTTTGCCACCAATATTCACGTGTTGAACGCGTTTTCCTTTTTCAGCAAATGCTTTGAACGATAGCTCCATTCCTTTAAACTTGATGACCCATCCACCAAACCGTTCAACTGCATTGGCAGCAAATACATTATTCAATTCTTTCTCCAACCATTCCATTAATTGCTTACCACTAACTTTTCCAGTTCTAATGGTACTGTCAACTGGAAGCATATCATAAATATATCCTTCTGTGATGGGAATGTTACCCGTACTGTCTGGTGTAGTACGAGGAGGACAAAAACGAAATCCATTTGAAAGTACGATATCTATATCTTTCATCTTCCAATAAATGGCATCTACGATAAGTGTATCAATAGGATTTTCCACCACAAAATATCTGTATAAGGGTATGGTGCTGTACCCTACAATCTTATTCATTTCTTCTGAAAATGGTTTTTCATTTACCCTGATCAGCTCTTCCATTTTTTTATCGGCGGGGTATTTGTTTGCGTTCAATTCGACCAGCTCGTATTTATCGCTTATAACTTTTCCATCTTGTATAGTTAACTCAAGTTTTCCTACGAATGAACCAAAGGCGCCAGGTTCCACAACTTTGGTATAAGAACATTGAATAGGCTTTCTTACTCGCTCATGTGTATCGCCTCCTAGAATATAGTCCACACCTTTACACTCTGGCAAATTACCTAGATGAATCTGTTGAGATAATCCTAGATGGGCTATAATGAATACATAAGCACATTGTTCCTGATTTCGCAGCACATCAACATAGTGCGGCAAATTTTCTTCAGGCTTTGTGTAGATGATTCCTTTACTATAATTAGGTGCTTGTCTAAGCGGGACTAAAGGGTCAGTATAACCAATAAAACCTATTTTGACTCCCTGTATATTCCAAATATAATAGGGCTGAAAAATAAGCTCACCTTTTTTACCTTCACCAAGATCATGATACATATTGGCACAGATCTTAGGTGCATGGAGGGATCCTAATAAGGTTTGCATGGCTTTCTTATAATAGATCACTTCCCAGTTTCCTGGTAAATAAAGATCATATTGAAGTTCATTTAAAATAGGCACAATGGCTTTTCCTGTTGTTTTCACGGAAAGTTCACTTCCTTGAAACATATCTCCAGTGTCTAGAACAAAAGTATATGGATTGGATTTGCGTTCTTTTTTTAAATAGCTGGCTAGATGGGCATACCCACCTGTTTTTCTATATACAGGTTGTTCATTTTCCCAAAAAAGTTCATCATGGGGATGTACTTGACAATGCACATCTGTCGTTTGAAGGATATTGATGGTAAACGATTGGTTTGCTGTTTTTTCACGTTGAATCTCGTTCACATGTTCATCTGTGTGCATAGCAAAAACTTCAGTTGATACGCTATTGGATATGCCTAGTCCAATACTTAATCTGCCTGCATTTTTTAGAAAATTTCTGCGACCTTTTACTGCATATCCATCATGTAAAGCAGGTTGATTCTTTTTTGGCATAGTTGAAAACGTTTAATACGACAATATCATGTCAACAAATCTTTTGTATGGTGATAATAGTCACGAAGGCAAAATTATAGATATTTTAAAACTTCAGTTTTTTATATATAGCTTAAGATAATTACTATTTCAATTTATAACGCTATTAATCAATAATTTTATAGACTTTTTTTAATCAAAACATTAATCAATGCAAAAGTTTATGCTACTTGTAGCATGGCTGTTCACGTTAAGTGTTAGCTATGCTCAAACAGTCCGTACAGTTGCGGGGAAAGTAACGGATGATGCTGGAAAGCCGCTGGCTGGAGTTACTGTTTCAGCAGTGGGTTCAGATCGAACAACTTTATCGAACGATGACGGAAATTTCTCCATTCAAATTGGAACGAATGTTCAGTCACTTCGTTTTACCTATGTTGGCTATGCAGAGCAGGTATTACGCCTAACATCTGCAAATAGTGTAGCCGTACAAATGGTATCTGAAAGTAAAGCCATGTCTGAAGTAGTGGTAGTAGGGTATGGTACCGTTCGAAAGAAGGACCTTACTGGAAGTATTTCTACTATTGGTGGTGATAAAGTTCGTGATCTTCCATTGCAGAGTTTTGATCAGGGACTTTCTGGTCGTGCTGCTGGTGTAAGTATTACTATACCCAATGGTGTGGTAAACAATCCTCCGGTTATTCGAATCAGAGGTATCAACTCAATCAGTCTGAGTTCATTTCCTTTGGTAGTTATAGATGGAGTACCAACCTTTTCAGGTGATGTAGGAAATGGTAACGCATCAAATAACCCTCTAGGGGATATCAACCCAGCCGACATTGAAAGTATTGATGTTTTAAAAGATGCAGCAGCTGCGGCAATCTACGGATCACGTGCATCTGCAGGCGTACTTTTGATCACTACTAAAAGAGGTAAGCAAGGTCGTGCCAAAGTAAGTTATGATGCTTGGTTAGGTTATACTCGTCCGTTTAATTTGATTCCAGTATTAGATGGTCGCGAATATGAATTGATCAAAAATGAAGGATTGACCAATGCTGGAACTCCTCCAAATGGAACAACACGCGGGTTCTATCCATTTAACGGACCCGATGGTCAGCCGGTGAGTACAAATTGGTATGATGTGATCTTCAGAACCGGAGTTTCTCAAAATCATAATTTAAGTGTATCTGGTGCAAATGATAAGACGAACTATTATTTCAGCTCTGCGTATTCCAAACAACAGGGAATGATTCGTCAGAATGATTTCACTCGTCTGAATGCAACCATGAGTTTGGATCATAAAGTTAACAGCCGATTGACTATCGGAGGAAAGTTCCAGTATGCGAATACAAACAATACTGGTGTTAACTCTGGTTCTACTCCTGGGGGAGCCTTTGCTACTTCTGGTATCGGTCGTTTAGGTTTCAACCTTATGCCTAACGTGCCTGTTTATTTAAATGATGGTAGTTATAATATCAATCGTGTTAGTAACACCATTGGTCAGGGTGCAAATCTCACCGCACTTCAGTTTACCAATCCACAATTACTTTTGGATCTGAATACATTTAGTTCTTTATCTGAGCGTGTGATTGCGAATATTTATGCAAATGTGAAATTGTTTGATGGATTGAGCTTCCGTACTACTTATGGTATCGATAATCTGAATGTCGTGAATAAGGCTTTTCAAAATGCCTTACATGGTGATGGTGTATCTAATGGTGGTTCTGTTTTCAATACACTTCAGACGTACAATCGTTGGAACTGGACGAATGTATTGAACTATAACAAATCATTCGGTGATCACAATTTTTCAGCCCTGGTTGGTAATGAGCAGCAATATACATTCCAGGAAGGTTGGGGTGCTAACCGCCAAGGTGTAACCGATCCTTTCTATAATGAATTCCAGGGTGGATTCAATACGATTGTACCTTCTGGTAATTTCCTTGGAGAGAATTATCTTGTTTCTTTCTTCGGTCGTGTGAACTATGATTACAATAAAAAATATTTGTTATCTATTAATGCTCGTCGGGATGGCTATTCTGCATTTTCTCCTGAAAATAAGTATGGTAATTTCTGGGGAGCATCTACAGGTTGGGTGTTAAGCGAAGAGAAGTTCTTCCAGAAATCTGGTTTGAATAATATCTTCAGCAACTTCAAACTACGTGGTAGCTATGGAATTGTAGGTAATAACCAGGGGATTAATGATTTTGCTTTCTGGAGCTTTTTCAGTAGTGGATTGTATGGTACTAACCCTGCGCTATTCTTCTCTCAGGCTGGAAACAGAAACTTGAAATGGGAAACCAGTAAAAAAACAGATAGAGGTTTGGAAATGGGCTTTCTGAACGGCCGGTTGAATGTTGAGGCTACGTACTACATGAATAATGTAGATAACCTGATATTAGCTGAGCCACAGGCTCCTTCAAGAGGTATTCCCGGTAACTCAATTCTGACCAACGTAGGTAGTATGACCAACCGCGGACTTGAATTCAGTTTGAATGCTAATGTGATCCAGAAAAAAGACTTCAGCTGGACCACTAACTTTAACATCACTACACTTCGCAATGAGGTTACGGCACTTGCCGCAGGTAATGCAGATATTCAACCCACTACTTCTGGCTTGGAACGTCCAAGTATGATCCGTGTTGGGCAGTCTATCGGTAGTTTCTATGCCGTTAGAACAGGTGGTGTAAATCCTGCGAATGGTCAGCGTATATTCTTTTATCGCGATGGTACAGCAGTGCAATACAATCATGCTGCTCCTGTAGCTTCTCGTTGGACATTGGTCTCTTCTGGAGCTGTTGCTCCACGTGTGGCTGATCAGGCAAATGATGGTGTGATCATTGGTCCGGCATTGCCTAAGTGGACTGGTGGATGGGAAAATACATTCCGTTACAAAGGATTTGACCTGAATATGTTATTCTTCTTCTCAGGGGGCAACTATGTTTATAATGGTACGAAAGCAGGTTTGCGTGATATGAGAAGTTGGAACAACTCTAAAGAGGCATTGACTCGCTGGCAGAAAGCAGGTGATGAAACGAACATTCCACGTATCGTATTTGGAGATAACATTTCTAATGGATCTGGAATCGTGATCAGTGAGAATGTTGAAAAAGGAGATTTCCTGAAACTGAGAAACGTTACATTGGGATATAGCCTTCCTAAGACTGTTACCGATAGAATCGGAATCAATAGCTTCCGTTTCTATGCTCAGTTAATGAATGCCTTCACCTTGACGAATTATACAGGATATGATCCTGAGATTTCTTCTAATGGTAATGGAAATGGTAATCCAAGTGTTGACAGAAACTCAGTACCTCAGGCAAGAAGTCTGAATATCGGTGTGAATGTAGGTTTCTAAACAAATAAATAATACGATAATGAAATTCAAAATATTTTCACTAGTTGCGCTGGCTGTAATGGCAGTTAGCTGTAGTAAAGAAAAGCTGGAACCAATTCCACAAACGGCACTTTCCGATGCTGTTGCTTTCAGTGATTCCAGCAGAAGTGTACAACAGGTTTTTGGTTTGTATTCTGCACTGAAAAATGGAAACATGTATGCTGGACGCTATATGGTTTACCAGGATGTTCGCGGTGAAGAATTCATCAACCGAACGAATAATGCGGTAACTGCATGGCTTACCTGGCAGTTCAATTTAACGGCCAGTGCCAATGAGGTACAGAACTTATGGGCTGCAGGGTACGCGGCAATCAACCGTTGTAATGTGGTTATTTCCGGTTTAAATGATGCACCTATCAGCGCAGGATTAAAGCGGAATCTGATTGCAGAAGCTAAAGTGGTTCGTGCTTTATCTTATTTCGTGCTAATGCAATTATATGCTCGACCATATACAGATGGCAATGGATCTAAATTAGGTGTCATCCTAAAATTGAAGCCAGAAACATCTAGTGGTGATAATAGTCAGGCACGTGCAACGGCAGGAGAGATCTATAATCAGATTCTTAAAGATCTAAATGAAGCTGAAGCTGATTTACCGTTATCGTATGGAACGGCAGCTGCTAATACTAATCGTGCACACCGTAATACGGCTATTGCTCTAAAGACTCGTGTTTTCTTGAACATGGGTCAATGGTCTAATGTAGTTACCGAAGCAAATAAAATAGTTCCTGCAACGGGCGCACTGCGAGCAACCTCTGGGGTAGCTAATGAGTTAGTAGCTAGTGTGGCCACTGTTTATACTAATCCAACCAATGCTGAAATGATCCTATCTATGCCGTTCACAGCATTAGATGTTCCTGGAACACAGAATGGATTGGGGTGGTATTATAATCCTGGACCAAATGGTGGTGGTGAATTTGCCTTGAACACTACCGGTGCAGGTATTGCAGCTAATACCGGATGGAGATCAAGTGACGCTCGTCGTAACTTTTTGGTTACTTCTGGTGGACAAACCTGGTTGAGTAAGTGGCCAAATCCAAACAATGCGGCTGATCCAAGTCCAGTTATACGGTATGCAGAGGTGTTGTTGAACCTGGCGGAAGCATTGGCAAGAGGTGCCTCTGGCACTTCTGTAGATACACGTGCATTAGCACTATTAAATGCTGTTCGTAAACGTTCAGATGCCACTATAGCTGATTTCGCTCCTGCCAATAAAGATGAATTAATCAGTCTGATTTTGACAGAAAGAAGGATTGAATTATTGGGAGAAGGTTTCAGAACATCAGATATTGCTCGTACCAATGCATCTTTCCCTGCCAAAGGTACGGTTGGTGCGGTTGCGCCATCTGCAGATCAGTACATCTGGCCAATATCTATTGCAGAGTTGCTGGTTAATAAAGCTTGTCAACAAAATCCTGGCTACTAATTAAATAGGATAGTATTAGAAATAAAAAAGAGGTTGCCTCATAAGGGGCAGCCTCTTTTTATATTGATGCAAGTGAATTAATATCCTTTACTTCGATTACTTTTTTAGTAGATCCCTTTTTCGATATATTGATCATAGCTTTACCCAATTGTTGAAGAGTGCTTATATAGTTGGGTGATAATAATGTAAGCATTGGGAAAATCCATGCAGCATATTTATATAGCTTAGGAAGATGAATTTGTCCTTTTGTAGCTACTAGAGCGGCAGGTCTGAAGGCAAAAACCTGTTTGAACGGAAGATTGGATAGATCATTTTCTGTTTTACCTTTTATTCTTGCCCAGGCAATATTTCCCTTTTCACTACTATCTGTACCGGCCCCACTTACATAAATAAATGTGAGATGATTGGCTGGTAATAATGCTCTAGCAAAGGCTAGAGTAGTATCGTAAGTAATTTTCTTGTACTCTTCAACTTTCAATCCGATACTGCTAATTCCTGCACAAAAGAAGCATGCATCATAGCCTTGCAAATTTGGATCATTATCGATTAACTCCAGAAAATCAGTAACAATATATTCTTTCAGTTTAGGATGTTTAATTCCATTGTGTTTTCGACTCACGCTAAGTACTTCAGTTACATTCGGATTGGCTAAGCATTCGAGTAAAACACCTTCTCCTACCATACCTGTGGTTCCAGTAATGATGACTTTCATTAAGTAAATGTAAATAAATCTGTTTTATGTAATCGTGTAGAAAAGAAAAGCCCGCGTATCACGCGGGCTTCATCGAGTGGAGAATACCGGAGTCGAACCGGTGACCTCTTGCATGCCATGCAAGCGCTCTAGCCAGCTGAGCTAATTCCCCTGCGGTTGCAAATATAGGGCATTTTGAACAGTTTAATCAACAAATCCTTTGCTATAGCGGTTTTCACGTATTTTAATCCGCATCCTCTGATCAGCCAAAAAAGGTAAGCTTGACCCAATTACAAACATTTTGGGTATCAAATGGGTCAGAAAAATCATCAACTGCGATTCAACTAAACACGTAAATTTAGTTATGTTTCAACTTGGATTTGTTTCCGCCATTTTCGCTGAGCAATCTCTGGAAGAGGTTGTTGGTTTCGCTGTTCAAAACGGCTTTCAATGTATAGAGGTCATGTGTTGGCCTGAAGGAAAAGCAGAACGTCGATATGCTGGGGTTACCCATATCAATGTGGATGAGCTAAATCCAGAAAAAGTGAGTTACATTAAACATCTTTTTAAATCTAATGGAATATATATATCCGGATTGGGATACTATCCAAATCCCTTAGATCCTGATGAAGAGAAGCGTATTTATTATCAGGATCATATTAAAAAAGTGATCAGGGCTGCATCATTACTTGATGTGCCCGTTGTGAATACATTTATCGGAAGACATCCTCAACTTAATCTTGAGGAAAATCTAAAACTTTTCACTCAGTACTGGCCGTCTATCATCGAGTTGGCGGAATCGTTGCAAATCAAAATCGGAATTGAAAATTGTCCGATGCTTTTTACCTATGATGAGTGGCCAGGTGGAAAGAATATGGCTATTAATTCGGTTATATGGGAAAAAATGTTCTCGATTATACCCAGTAAATACTTTGGTTTAAATTATGATCCGTCACATGCTGTCTGGCAACAAATGGATTACCTCACCCATATTCGTGATTTTAAAGAAAAGCTTTTCCATATACACCTAAAAGATGCTAAACTCTTCAGAGATAAACTAGATAAAGTAGGGATATTGGCCACTCCTCTGGAATATCATGCTCCTAAACTACCGGGCAGGGGAGATGTGAACTGGTCAGCTTTTATACTTGAACTACAAAATTGTGGATATAAAGGGCCTCTTGTAATTGAATTTGAAGATAAAGATTTTGAACAGTCAAACGTGAAAATTATAGAGGGTATGCTACTTGCAAGAGATAATATTCGTGCTATCACATCATAGTCTTATTGAAATTTCATCCGTAGTCAATCGTTTTCCATTCCATCTGCCTTGGTATAATTTAACCTTGTGGCAGTTTTATTTAGCGGCATCAAATTTTTACTATAGGATAGTCAATACGAAGATCTCGTTGATAGCACAATAAACTATTGGAGAGGCAGGGATTGAGGGGTAAACGGCTTTGCATATGCAGAGCCGTTTTTGATTTCGGTCTAAAGCATTAACTTTAGACCATGGCTAGATTAGTAACCTTTGGTGAAGTCATGATGCGGCTTACACCACCAGGGAGAAAAAAACTTTTACAGACCGACAATCTGACCATCACATATGGTGGTGCTGAGGCGAATGTCAGTTGCGCGCTGGCTCATTGGGGATTGGAGTCTGCCCATGTTACCAGCTTCCCCAATAATACTCTTGGAGATGCAGCCATCGCTACTCTTCGAAAGCTAAATGTTTCTACTGAATTCATGATTAAACAGGAAGGTAGATTAGGCTTATATTTCGTTGAAGCAGGGGCCATGAACCGTGCTACAGCCATTACGTATGATCGATTACCTTCAGCTTTTTCAGCAATAGATGCCAAAACATTTGATTGGGAAAAAATTCTGGAAGGGGCAGAATGGTTTCATTGGACTGGGATTACTCCAGCGATTTCACAAGGGGCAGCGGATAGTTTGATGGAAGCATTAAATGTAGCAGAAAAAAAAGGTATCCATATATCAGCCGATATTAATTATCGCATGGGACTATGGCAATATGGGAAAACACCAGGTGACGTTTTGGCCCCATTAGTCGAAAAGAGTTCGGTGGTAGTAGCAGCTGCTTCTGATACAGAATCGATTTTTGGTATTAAAGCAGATAATTATGCAGATCTGGCCAAGCTAATGAAACAGCGTTTCCCTAAAATGAAGATCATGCTGGCTTCTAGGCGAACAAGTGTTAGTGCCGATCATAATACGTTAAGTGGCATATTATGGAATGGCAATGAGGTGATTGAATCTAGAACGCATGATATAGATAATATTGTTGATCGTATAGGAAGTGGAGATTCTTTTATATCAGGGTTTATTTATGGTCATTTCAATAATTATTCTGATCAGGATAAAATTGATTTTGCAGCAGCAGCAGCTGTCCTTAAACATTCCATAGAAGGGGATCATAATCTGGCATCCGTCACTGAAATTCGAAATCTAATGAGCGGTGAAACAGGTGGCCGCGTAAAACGTTAATCAAATTCTATAAAAATGGCTAGATTCTCTGCTGATATATCAATAAACAAATTAGTATCAACCCGTTTCTTACCTCTATTCAATGTAGGTGATGTTGAGGTTTGTAAAGCGATCATTCGTTCATGTTATTCAGCTGGCCTTCGAGCATTTGAACTAACTAATCGGGATAGTACCGCTTTTGACGTCTTCTGTAATCTTGTTCCATTTGTTGCGGAGGAATTTCCTGAATTAACCTTTGGAGCAGGGACAATAGTGGATGCTCCAACCGCTGAAAAATTCATCAATGCTGGTGCAGAATTCATAGTAGCTCCTATATTCGATCAAGGGACACTTGACGTGTGTCTGAAACGTGGTGTACCCTATATCCCAGGTACTTTTTCTCCTACGGAAATGTTTCATGCACATCGCTCAGGTTGTTCCATGGTTAAATTATTTCCCGCCGGAATTGTTGGTCCGGAGTATATAAAAAATATTCTTGCCCCTTTACCTGAATTGAAAATTGTTGGAACGGGTGGTGTACAATTCGATGATATCAGCGTAAAAAAATGGTTTGCTTCCGGAATCACTGCACTTGGGATCGGCAGCTCAATATTTACAAAAGAAAGATTAACCAAGAAAGATTATAAATCTATCGAAGAAGATCTCAAACGAATCATGGCCATTAATTAGCCAATAAGTTAAAGGAACCCAAGCTCAAGCTTTGCTACTTCACTCATCCTGTCTTTTGTCCAGGCAGGCGTCCAGGTTACTTCCACATGAACATCATGAATACCCTCAATTGTTCTGATCTTTTGATCAACTTCATGAGGTAGGGTTTGTGCGGCCGGACAACTGGGTGCTGTCAGGGTCATCACCACTTCTACATTGTTGATGGGTAATACATTCACTTCATAGATCAGGCCGAGGTCCCAAATATTTACAGGGATCTCTGGATCAAATATCTCTTTTATCTTATCTATTACCTTGTCCTTTATTTCTTGTTCGTTCATCATGTTGTAGAAGATTTTGACTGCCAAGCCAATGCATCAAGTTTGATTTGTTTGAGCATAGCTCTGAGCCCATTTGAACGGGTTTGTGCCAAATGACTAGTCATCCCGATATCATCAATAAACGTTACAGAAGCTTCTACAATAGCTTCAGGTTTCTGCCCTGAGAAAACCCTCACTAACATACTCACTAAACCTTTCACGATCATAGCATCGCTATCCGCGTGAAATATAACCTTGCCGTTTTCCAGTGTAGAATGTAACCAAACCTGTGACTGGCATCCTTTTATCTTATTATCTTCCGTCCTGTACTGTTCATGGATAGGCACTAGTTTCTTACCCATGTCGATGAGGTACTCATATTTTTCTTCCCAGGTATCGAAAAGGGCAAATTCTTCTACGATCTCTTGTTGAATTTCAGCTATGGATGACATCAGGCTAACATTTTAATAGCTTTTTGCAGGCCAACTACTAATCGATCGATCTCTTCTTTCGTATTATAGACTGCAAATGAAGCTCGGGTTGTTCCAGTAATATTTAAACACTCCATCAAAGGCATAGTACAATGTGAACCTGTCCTTACTGCGATTCCCTGTTGATCAAGTAATACTCCAAGATCCTGAGGGTGAATGCCATCTATCACAAATGATATGACACTAACTTTATTGGTTACATCTCCTTTGATATGTAGTCCTGGTAATTGTCGCAATTGCTCAGTACCATAAACCAATAACTCATGCTCATGCTTCCGGATACTATCTTTACTTATTCCATTGATAAATTCAATAGCTGACTTCAATGCAATGGTATCAGCAATATTTGGTGTTCCGGCTTCAAATTTATAAGGAAGATCATTATAGGTGGTACCGCTAAATCGAACTTCTTTGATCATTTCTCCACCACCATGAAAAGGCGGCATGGCATCTAGAAGGGCTCTCTTGCCATACAACACCCCAACCCCAGTGGGACCGTATAATTTATGCCCGGAGAAAGCAAAAAAATCACAATCCATCTCCATTACATTTATATCCAAATGAACGGCTGATTGAGCACCATCGATCATGACAACTGCACCAACATTATGTGCTGCATCAATGATTTCTTTTACCGGATTGATTACGCCTAATGAATTAGAGGCGTGCACCACAGATACGATCTTCGTTTTAGATGAGAGAAGCCTGTAATATTCTTCTAAAAGAATCTCACCATTAGTATTTATGGGAATTACTTTTAGTACAGCTCCTTTTTCTTCTGCCAGCATTTGCCAGGGAACGATATTAGAATGGTGTTCCAGTGTGGATATGATGATCTCATCACCCGCTTTAATATTTGCCCTTCCCCAGGAATAGGCAACGAGATTAATGCCTTCTGTGGTGCCACGAGTGAAAATAATTTCATCCGTTGATCCAGCGCCAACAAAAGCGCGTATGGTTTCACGGGTGGCTTCATAAGCTGCCGTAGCCTCCTCTGCTAATGTATGGATGCCCCGGTGGATATTTGCATTGTATCTGCTGTAATAATCGACCAGCGCATCAATTACCGATTGAGGTTTTTGTGATGTAGCCGCGTTATCAAGATAAACCAAAGGCTTCCCTTTCAGCTCACGTTGTAAAACAGGAAACTGTTTTCTAATGGCATAGACATCATACCCTAAATCGGCAGTACTCATTTTAAAAATTAAAATCTAATCGTTCTGATATCAGTTTGTCCACATACTCACGTAATGGTTCAGCTTTGATATTATCAAGTATATCAACAGCAAATGCATGTAGTAATAAGGACTTTGCATTTTTTTCACTGATTCCTCTTGCGCGAAGATAGAATAGTGCTTCTTCATCCAGCTTGCCGATGGTACATCCATGCGAACACTTAACATCATCTGCAAAAATTTCAAGCTGAGGTTTAGTATTGGCACTAGCTGTATCGGTTAGTAATACATTTTTGTTAGACTGGTAAGCATTTGTTTTTTGAGCATCTTTACGAACAAAGATCTTTCCGTTGAAAACACCTGTAGATTCACCGTCCATAATGCCTTTATACAATTCGTTACTGAAGCAGTTAGGCATGACATTATCAACAATTGTGTGATTATCAACATGTGTTTTACCATCCAGTAAATATAACCCGTACATATGTGACTCACCATGTTCAGCTTCCATCACCATGTTCAAGTTATTCCGTACGATGTTACCACTTAACGAAATAGTAGTAGCGTTGGTTAAAGCCTTACCGATTTGAGTGAATTGAGTAGTGCAGACCTGACTGGCATGAGCGCCTTCGTTCTGAATCTTATAATAATTTACTACTGCATCTTGCTCTGCTACTACTTCTGTTATCTGATTCGTAAGCGTGTCTTGTGTCCCCAGTGAAATAATTTGATCTGTTATTTGCACTTGTGCACCTGCAGATACATATACCAAAGTACGTGGGAGTGATAGTATGGCATTAGCACGATTATCATTTACATAATAAATATAGATCGGCTTTTCAATCGCTTTTCCTTTTGCTACGTATATAAATAATCCGTGATCAGCGAATGCTGTATTCATGGCATGAATTCCATCAGGATGATATGTTGAACTATGGCCAAGATGTTTATGAATTAACTCTGCATACTTGCCCTTTGCTTCAACTCCTAATGATGAAATATAAACATCACTTGTATCAGAAGCTGATTGGAATGTACCATTTACAACAAATATTTCAATAGCATCTCCCGGCAAACGGAATGAAGCGATATCTTCGGCAGATAATTGTGCATTGGCTTGTACAAGCATATTGTCGTGTAATACGCTGCCAACACGCGTATATTTCCATTCTTCATGTTTAACGGTAGGGATACCATATTCTTGCAATGCCTGAATTGCTTTGTTCTGCAGTTCAGGGAAAGCAACAGAAGAGCTAACGTGGTCTTTTATTTTATTTATGGTTCCGTTCATGGTTAAGCTTCAGTTGCAAATTCACTCTTGATAAAGTCATATCCTTTTTCTTCTAATTCCATCGCTAATTCCTTGGTACCGGATTTAACGATTCGTCCATTATATAATACGTGAACGAAATCAGGAACGATGTAATCCAGTAAGCGCTGATAGTGTGTTACCACTAAGAAAGCATTATCCTTATTTCGATATTGATTCACCCCATTGGCAACAATACGAAGGGCATCGATATCCAAACCAGAATCGGTTTCATCCAAAATAGCCAGCTTAGGTTCAAGCATAGCCATCTGGAAAATTTCATTACGCTTTTTCTCACCGCCAGAGAAGCCTTCATTTAGTGAACGACTCAGCAATGACTGATCGATATTCACCAAATTCATTTTTTCTTTCATCAACTTTAAAAAGTTAACAGCATCAAGCGGCTCCAGGCCACGATATTTGCGTGTTTCATTTACAGCTGTTTTGATGAAATTAGTGGTACTTACTCCTGGAATCTCAACCGGATATTGGAAAGCTAAGAATACACCTTCCCGTGCACGATCTTCAGGAGCCATTTCTAATAAATCTTTTCCGTTGAATTCCACAGAACCTCCTGTAACGTCAAAATGATCACGACCAGCGAGTACAGAGGCTAATGTACTTTTACCCGAACCGTTTGGGCCCATGATCGCATGTACCTCACCTGGTTTGATTTCCAGGTTGATCCCTTTCAGGATCTGTTTTTCTTCAATTGCAGCTTGTAAATTGGTAATTTTTAACATAATCTCTTTCTTTTAGGTTATCCCACACTTCCTTCTAGTGAGATGGCTAATAATTTTTGCGCTTCTACGGCGAATTCCATGGGCAGTTGATTCATTACCTCTTTGGCAAAACCATTGATGATGAGTGCAACTGCTGTCTCTGTATCTATACCACGTTGATTGCAATAGAAGATTTGATCTTCACCAATCTTGGAAGTAGTGGCCTCATGTTCTACGACAGAACTATTGTTTTTTACTTCGATATAAGGGAAAGTATGTGCTCCGCATTTATCTCCGAGTAATAACGAATCACACTGAGAAAAATTACGAGCGTTTTCAGCTTTTCGACCTACGTGCACCAATCCACGGTAACTGTTTTGGCTCTTACCCGCTGAAATACCCTTAGAAACAATTCGGCTTCGTGTATTTTTTCCGAGATGTAGCATCTTGGTACCTGTATCGGCCTGTTGCATATTGTTGGTAACCGCAACAGAGTAGAATTCACCAACTGAGTGATCCCCTTTCAGGATGACACTTGGGTATTTCCAGGTAACCGATGATCCTGTTTCCACTTGTGTCCAGGAAATTTTGGAGTGATCACCGGCACAGATACCCCGTTTGGTTACGAAATTATATATACCTCCTTTACCATCTTTATCGCCTGGATACCAGTTCTGAACGGTAGAATATTTTACTTCTGCATTTGCTTGAGCAACAATTTCCACAACAGCAGCGTGTAATTGATTTTCATCACGCATTGGCGCTGTACATCCTTCCAGATAACTTACATATGATCCTTCTTCTGCTACGATCAAGGTACGTTCGAACTGACCCGTATTGGCAGCATTGATGCGGAAATACGTAGAGAGTTCCATAGGGCAACGAACTCCTTTGGGGATATAGCAGAAAGATCCATCGGTGAATACTGCAGAGTTCAACGCAGAGAAATAATTATCAGTTGGCGGTACTACAGAACCCAAATATTTTTTGATGAGTTCAGGATGTTCAATGATGGCTTCCGACATGGAGCAGAAGATGATACCCAATTCAGCCAATTCTTCCTTGAATGTTGTGGCAACCGATACACTATCCATGACCGCGTCAACAGCCACCCCTGTAAGACGCTTCTGTTCTGTTAAGGAGATACCGAGTTTTTCAAATGTTTTTCTCAATTCCGGATCTACTTCATCCAGGCTATTGGGCGCTACTTTTTGCTTTGGGGCAGAATAGTAGATGATATCCTGATAGTCGATTGGTGGATATTCCACGTTTGGCCATTTAGGTTCTACCATGTCCAGCCATTGGCGAAACGATTTAAGGCGCCATTCGAGCAGCCATTCCGGCTCATTTTTCTTCTTTGAGATGAAGCGGACGATGTCCTCATTCAGGCCTTTTGGAGCCGAATCCGCCTCGATATCGGTCACAAACCCGTATTTGTATTCGGAGGAGGTAACCTGTTCTAAAATATCGTCATTTTCTTCCATCATAACCCTATTCAAAATTGAACCGCAAATTTCTTTTAATGTGATGAAATAACAACGGAAATGGTATGAAATGGTTAGTCGGCAGGGGTGTTTTTCCGCATTTCGTAAACAGTATCAGCGGTTTGGCTGATTGGCAAATTCTCAATTTTTAGTTAATATCGAAGACGTAAAGGGGAATAGAATCCATTAATCCTAAAATCCGTCAATTTGTCAAGGCCCTCTTCATCCATAAAATCATCCTATACCTACAACAATAGGGTAACGCTAATCCATGGCGGAAAGGATTATTTCGATATGGTCATTGAATTGATCAGGAGGGCAGAAAAAAATATTCATCTGCAGACCTACATTTTCGATGGGGATGAAACCGGCACAATGGTGGCTGATGCCCTCAAAGAGGCTGCCAGCAGGGGAGTTGAGGTGTATATGTTACTGGATGGATATGCCTCAAGACAGTTACCTATGATTTTTATTGATGAGCTTAAGAGTAAAGGTGTGAAGTTTCGTTTTTTTGAACCACTACTTAAAAGTGAACGATTTTATTTTGGTCGCCGATTGCATCACAAGCTTTTAGTAGTAGATCAGCAGTATGCATTAGTAGGGGGTATCAATATTTCAAATCGTTACAATGATATGCCTGGCCAGCAGGCCTGGCTGGATTGGGCTGTTCTAACCGAAGGAGAGTCGTCGCAAGAACTATATAAAGTTTGCTTGTCCCTTTGGTTTAAATCAAAAGCACAAGCAAAAGCAATGCTGCGTCTTTCTCGTATTGCCGTATTTCCTGTTATTTGGGATTGTGCCGTTAAAGTGAGGAGGAACGATTGGGTCAGAAAATTGAATCAGATATCCAGGAGTTATATAAATATGTTCAATGATGCCGAACATCATGTTTGGATCATGTCCAGTTATTTTCTTCCTGGTCGCCAAATACGCCACAGCATTATCCGGGCATTAAAAAGAGGAATTACCATCCGGGTAATTTTAGCGGGTACTTCTGATGTTCCCATTGCAAAATATGCAGAACGATATATTTATCGATGGCTAATTCGGCAAGGTGTGAAAATATATGAATACCCTCGTTGTGTTTTGCACGCCAAAGTATCCAGTTACGATGGTAAATGGGTCACTATAGGATCGTATAATGTGAACAACATCAGTGCTTATGCATCCGTTGAACTGAATCTAGACATCCGTAAACGTGTTTTCGCGCAGGAAGTAGAAAGTCGGATTAAAAAAATTGTTGAGGAAGATTGTATTGAAATTACGAGGGAAGATCTAAAGCGATATTCTTTGATCCAGCATTTTATGCAATGGGTCTCATACGAAATTTATCGATTAGTATTATTTCTGTTTACTTTTTATTTTTCACAAAAACCCAAAAGCTGATCAAAAGCCCGCAATTCGGTAGATCAATTCGTTAAATGCTTGTTTATTCCAGTTAAGAAATCGGCCACGTTGTACGACTAGGTGATTATCCTCCGGATGATTCAGATAATAGTGAAAAGCAAAAAGTTGTTTTGGATCATACCATCCAATGATTTGTCCGAACCGTAGATCATTAAAAATCAGGGTATCCCTTTTTTTCTCGATAGTATAATAGCCTTGTGAGAACTGTATCAGATCTTGTACTTCTTTATGGTCGCGGATCTCATGTAACCATTCATCATGTTGAAGGTAGGTATTCAGTACTAATGAATCATCTTGATCAAATACAGAATGATAGCCCACATAAAAAGCTGAATCTTTTTTCAATACAACAAAATGTAGCCATGAATTCAGTGGGGAAGGGGTGGTTAGCATTTGATCAAAAGATATATGTTGTTTCGCTGTAATTTTTTTTACATCCTTTTCAATGATCTGTTTATTAATGGTTGCATAGAGCAGGTACAGCATCGTTATACTGATCCCCATCTTTGCCCATAGCATCCGTTTAACGTGATTGGAAGATCGGAACAGGAGATACAGGCAGGCCATACCGGAAGGAATGGAGAAAAATGGATCAGCAACGAATAAAACTTGAAAAGAATATCGTTTATTCGAAAATGGTTCCAGCCATCCTACTCCATAATTATTAAAGCCATCAATAAATAAGTGGACGGCTATTTCGATACCTAAAAACCAAATCCATTTTTTTAGTGAAATATTATGGGGTCTATGAAATCGTTCTGCTGTAACCGACAAAAAGAAGGTCATCAGCAGACCAAAAATTAAGGAATGAGTAAATCCCCGATGTGCAATTAATTCAGCTGTGGGATCAAGCCATATTACGCTTATAAAATCAATATCCGGAATACTTTGAGCCAGTGCCCCCCAGAACATGGCTTTTTTTCCAAATTGTTTGTCGGTGAATAGTTCTCCGATGCAAGCACCAAGGGCGATATGGGTAAGAGAATCCATCTTTTCAAATGTAAAATTTTCCTAAACTTTGTGCCTGCATAAACGTTGTACTAACATGGGAATTTTACGCCAGCTCGCTGAATATCTGTATTTAAAGAAAAAAGATCCAAATCGACCTAAATCTTCCTGGATAGGATACATGCATGGAATCAACAGGCTGTCGATCCTGCTTTTTTTATTTGCCCTAATTGTGATGATTGTTCGAGCCTGCAAAAACTAATTTCGGGCAAAATCAACTATGATCTTTGCAGCAGCTTTAGAGGCATCACCTCCTTGTGCGAGAATTTCGTGTAATGCGGTATAGTCAGCTTTGATCTGATGTATGCGTTGCTCATCTTCCAGAATAGAACGAAGTTCTTTTTCGATATTTTGAGGGGTAAGCTCATTTTGAATGAGTTCTTTTACTGCAGCTTTTCCGAGAATAAGGTTAACAAGTGAAATGTACTCAACCTTGATAAGCCGCTTTGCTATTTCATAGGAGATCTGGCTACCCTTGTAACATACTACTTCTGGAACTCCAAACAATGCTGTCTCCAGGGTTGCCGTGCCGGAAGTAACTACAGCTGCATGCGATTGCATCAATACTGAATACGTCTTGTCGGCAACTAAATCTACATTCGGACGGTTACCAATGATTGCTGTATAGATCGCTGTATCAATAGACGGAGCCTGCGCTAACAGAAATCGACAATCCGGAAACCGCTCAGCCATCTTCAGCATGATCGGAAGCTTTTTTCGGATTTCCTGTAATCGGCTGCCTGGAAGGAGTGCAACCGTTTTTTGATTACCCGGAGTGAGATGCGGATGAGCTTCTTTATATTCTCTGATGATCTGTATTAATGGGTGACCCACATATTCTACTTCATACTCCCATTTTTTATAAAAACTTTTTTCAAAGGGAAGTATGACGAGCATTTTATCGATTACTTCACGAATGGTCTTAACTCTTTTTTCTTTCCAGGCCCAAACTTGGGGCGATATATAGAAGACTGTTTTAAAACCCTTTTGTTTGGCGAATGTAGCCACGGGTAAATTGAAACCAGCATAGTCTATGCATACTACCACATCTGGTGAGTATTGTAGAAGATCATCTTTACATTGTTTCATAAAACCAAGGATCTTCCTAAGATGT
The DNA here is from genome assembly GCA_964441425.1 of uncultured Sphingobacterium sp. Lineage (GTDB taxonomy): Bacteria > Bacteroidota > Bacteroidia > Chitinophagales > Chitinophagaceae > Pollutibacter. The sequence continues at coordinate 19,436 of CAYTXC010000015.1, forward strand.
AAAGCTACTTCTAGAAAACCCATGTATGCTCTTTCTTTGTAATGAACCACCAACTCTCCTCCAGCTGCTTGCATAAGATCGCCACCCCAACAGCGTATCGTTGCATTAGGGTCCAACGCTTTTATTTCTTTGATCAGCTTACTTCCATGCAGATCTCCTGAAGCCTCACCTGATATCAGATAGTATTTCATCCAAAAAATTTGAAGAGTAGGCTCATAATAGCCAAGATCAAGGTAATCGTAAAAATTCCTTTTGCTGTTTTATCAATCCTATTATTGATATAATAGGTGAAAAATAATATATTCACAAAGAGGCAAGGTATGGTAATAGCTGTGATCAGTGAGCTATTAATAGATAAAGCGTGCAAGAATTCTGAAAAACTGTATAAGCTGAATTTCCAGAAATAGAATCCAACTAATCCTATAATCGGACCTATTAATCCGATCAGGATGCCGAATGTAAAATCATCTTTTTTTAGCATCACCAGTTAAGTGTTGTTTCCAATGTTTTTTTAAGCATATAATTCGTAAGGTCGAATTGAACAGGAACTACACTTACGTAATGATGTTTTAGTGCCCAAACATCAGTGTCTTGCCCTTCATCAAAATTGATAAATTCGCCCGTTAGCCAGTAATATTTTCGCCCTTGCGGATCGTTTCGTTCGTGAAACTCTTCTTCATATTTAGCGTATGCTTGTTTGCATACTTTTACACCTTGTATCAAGCTGCTATCAATAGCCGGTATGTTCACATTCAGGCAAAGATGTTTATCTAGATCTTGCTGTTGCATCAGTTTTTCAACGATGAGCCTTGTGTATTTCCGGGCTCCGCTAAAATCCGCTTCTATATTATAATCGAGTAGCGAAAAACCAATAGAGGGGATACTTTCTATAGAAGCCTCCAAAGCTGCGGACATCGTGCCTGAATAGATAACATTGATCGAATGGTTTGCTCCATGATTGATACCACTCAGGCACAGATCTGGTTTTCGATGGAGGATTTTATCTACTGCGAGTTTTACACAGTCCACCGGTGTTCCACTGCAACTCCAGGCTTCCACACCATCCATTAGATTAACCTTATTCAATCGAAGTGGGAAACCAATGGTAATGGCATGTCCCATTCCCGACTGCGGTTTGTCCGGTGCTACCACTACAATTCGTCCCAAATCCTTGACTGCCTCCACGAGATTTCGAATTCCGGGGGCAAAAACCCCGTCATCATTCGTGATCAATATGGTAAATTCTTGCTCCTGCGTTCCCTTCATACTATTCATTATTTATTACAACAGCTTCAAAAGTAGAACTAAAAAACCTTTTTCTTTTTTTCAGATTTTTTTGGAAATACTAAAAAGTTTAGTATATTGCATAAAAATATTAGTATGTCACAGTCTTTCGCAGGGAAAAATCTCAAATTCCTTAGGAAACAGCAGAAGATGACACAAGAGGAATTTGCTATGAAACTGAACATCAAACGTTCACTTTTAGGTGCTTATGAAGAGGAGCGAGCAGAGCCGCGTATTGATGTACTGGAAGTGCTGAGTGATCAGCTGGGGATCAGTCTGGATGAATTATTGAGAAGAGATCTAAGTGAAGTTAGTGGTAGTTATTTGGTTCGTCGAAGAGAACAGAAAATGTCTTCTGCCGGAACGGTTATCCAGTTTGTACCGGTAAAGGCAGCCGCTGGTTATTTGACTGGATATGCGGATCAGGAGTTCATTGATGAGCTCAATACATTTACATTGCCCATGTTGGGCGCCGGGAATTTTCGAGCTTTTGAGATTGTAGGGGATTCTATGCTTCCTACTCCTTCTGGATCCATCATTGTAGGGGAAAAAGTGGAAGGTTCTCAAAGCATAAAAGATAATCAGGCCTATATTGTAGTTAGTAAGAATGAGGGGATAGTATATAAACGTATTGTAAGGACTCAACGTTCTTCCAAGAAACTGACATTGGTTAGTGATAATCCGGTGTTTCAGCCTTATACCATCAATGCTGAAGATGTTTTGGAATTATGGCAAGCGCAAATGGTGATCACTAAAGTAAGCAATGCACATCCCACTTGGGATATGAATCAATTGGCCAGTTTGGTAAATAATCTTCAAGAGCAAGTGAGTTCGTTGAAGAAGCGGATGAATTAATCGTTGCAGCCTCCTGTTTCATATATAGTTTCCGGACAACAATTTTGGTTGTCAGCAGGCCGTTGCCTTTTTTGGGAAGAGCAGCGTGCATTGATTTTATCGGATCTTCATTTTGGTAAAACGGGTCATTTCAGAAAAGAGGGTATAGCGGTTCCTGCGGAAATCTATCAAGAAGATTTGATGCGATTATGGGAGCAGATACAATACTTTAAACCAGACAAAATTATTTTTGTTGGTGATTTGTTTCATAGTTGGCACAATCTGGAAATTGAGTGGTTTTCTAAATGGCGAAAGGATTTACCCCATCTGGAAATGCACTTAGTGTTGGGAAATCATGACGTTCTACCTCGATCAGTATATGCTGATCTCGGAATCATCCTTCATTCGGAATCACTAACAATAGGTGATTTTTGTTTTGTTCATGATCATCCCGGAAAATATGCCCATTTTAAGTTAGTGATTTCTGGTCATGTTCACCCAGGAATTCGGCTCTACAGTAAGGGTAAGCAATCTCTTAAGTTCCCATGTTTTTATTTTTTTGACCAATTTGTTCTTCTTCCTGCTTTTAGTCGATTCACTGGATTAACGATCATCGAACCAAATCAAAATGTGTGTGTTTTTGCTATTGTAGAAAATCAAGTGATCTTAGTGTCTTAAATGAAAATTGCATTCGATCCTATTTATGCGCATCCTCTTCCCGAAGGACATCGTTTTCCGATGCTTAAATATGAACTAATTCCCGAACAACTATTGCATGAGGGAACGATTACATCTTCACAGTTTCTTAAACCAAAATGTTGCGCTGATGAGATCGTGTTATTGACCCATGATCCTGTATATATTCGTAAACTAAAGGAACATACATTATCAGAATCGGAGCAGCGACGAATAGGTTTTCCTCAATCTCCTGAACTCATAACGCGAGAATGGATGATCATACAAGGGACAATAGATTGTGCCTTGTATTCATTACAACACGGGGTGGCATTGAATGTTGCCGGAGGAACACATCACGCCTTTGCCGATAGAGGCGAAGGTTTTTGCTTACTGAATGATTTTGCAATTACGGCTAACTATCTTCTACAACAGAAAAAAGTAAACCGAATTCTCATCATCGATCTTGATGTACATCAGGGCAATGGCACAGCTAAAATATTTGAGAACAATCCGGCTGTATTCACTTTCTCTATGCATGGGGCGCATAACTATCCATTCCACAAAGAAGTATCCGATCTGGATGTTCCTTTACCGGATGGTATAAAAGATGATGAATATCTCTCATTATTGAGCGCTCAACTTGTTCATTTATTAGAAACGTTTAGGCCCGACATGGCGCTTTATTTATCCGGTGTAGATATTTTGGATACGGATAAATTTGGCAAACTTAAGGTGAGTATGCAAGGTTGCCATCAGCGGGATGAATTTGTCTTTACTGAATTGTATAAGCGCAATATACCCTGTACCGTTGCCATGGGTGGAGGATATTCTCCAGACATAAGGCATATAGTAGAAGCACATTGTAATACGTACCGACTGGCCGCACGAATATATGGGTAGGCTATTTAAAAATTTGCTCGGCTTTTTCTATTGATTCCGGTTTTCCTACATCTACCACTACATCTCCAGAGTGGTCATAAATATAAATGGGATGAGCAGCTGCTAGTTCAAGGTATAGATCAATAATGGAAAATTTTCCAGTTCGGTTAACCAGATCAAATATTTTAGGATCAATAATATGAACTCCACTAAAAGATCCTGATTTTGGATGATCATTTTTGATGGATAATTTTATTTCTCCGGTTTGCATATTCCTCCATCCTGTCAAACGGCTATTTTCGTTATATAGAAATCCTCTGGAAGATTCACGATGGGTAATGGCTAGCGTTGCCAGTGCATGATGTTCAACATGTGCCTGATAAAATTTTGAAATATCTAATGTAGTTAGTATGTCAGCATTCATCACCACAAAAGGATAGGAACCTTTTAGAAAATCTTTTGCATAAACTAATCCTCCTCCCGTTTCCAGTGGTTCCAATACTTCATGTGAAAAATGGATATTTGATCTGAAGAATTGTTGTTTTTCAACAAATGATATGATTTGATCGGCAAAATGATGCACATTGATTACGAAATCATTTATACCAAATCTTTTTAGATATTCAATATTGCGCTGAAGTAATGGCTTCCCATTCACTAGGGCCAAGGCCTTTGGGTTATGATCGGTAAATGGTTTTAAACGCGTACCTAATCCGGCAGCGAATAATAAAGCTTTTGTACCATTGGGGAGATGATTCATTAATACGTGTTGTTTATCCAATTCTTTTTTTCTTGCTCACGATGAACGACAACCGTCTTTACCCCAAATTTCTCCTTTAAATGCTGGGCTAATTTATCAGCTGCATATACGGAACGATGCTGTCCACCTGTACATCCGAAATTTACACACAAACTACTGAATCCTCTTTTAATATAATCTTCTACCGAAATATCCACTAAGGAATATACATGCTGTAGGAAAGTGGGCATTTGTGTTTTGTGAAGTAGGAATTCCTGAACAGGTGTGTCTCTTCCCGTCAATATTTTATATTCGTCTAATCTTCCAGGGTTTAATATTCCTCTACAATCAAAAACAAATCCTCCGCCATTGTCTGACTCATCCTCCGGGATACCACATTTATAAGAAAAGCTTTTAATATTTACAGTAAGAGGGCAATCTGCGCTGGCTTTTGGGATATCAAATTTGGCAATGATCTTTTCATCCGTTATAGCAAAAAGTAATTTTTGTAATTCTGGTAAACGGATAGGGATTTTTTTATTCTCCATAAACCATTTTAGATTTTTCAATCCAAAAGGGATACTGGAAATGAAATAATGCTTGCGTTCAAACAATCCACGGAATCCATATGCCCCTAATGTTTGCAGCATACGTATCAATACAAATCCATCATAGCTATCGAAGAAATCTTTTTTATGTAGCGAACTACCCAGTAAGTCATTTGCCTGTTCAAAATAATAATGAAGTAATTCGTCTCTCCATTCATATGGCAGTGACGCACGAGCCTGCCACAATAAAGATGCCATATCATATTGTAGTGCTCCTTGCATGCCTCCCTGATAATCAATGAAAAATACACGTTCATCTTTAATCATGATATTCCGACTCTGACAATCACGATGCATGAAATATTTCTGCTCTTCTTGCATTAAAAAACTGCTTAGAATGTCAAAATCATTCAGTAAGGCATTCTTATCATAAGGCATATCCAATGCTCTCACGAAGTAATAGAGAAAATATAAAAGATCAGAATAGATCGCCTGTTTATCAAAGGATTTTGTAGCGATGCAATGGGTGTAATCCAGGTTTTTCCCGCCTTCAATTTGCAAATGTGCCAATTGAAAGCATGTTTTTTTATAGAGTTCAAACACATGATCCGAAAATCCTTCTTTCAGCATTATATCATATAAGGAGATGTCTCCAAGATCGCTTTGCAGATATTTGCTCAAATCCCGATCGGCATGGAGGATCTCCGGTACGGGAAGTTGCTTACCATAAAAATGGCGACTGAACTGAACGAAGGCATTATTCTCTGCGATATTTGTTGGATTGTAGGTGGCTACTACATTTTGATTATTCCCTTTAATACGGAAATACATTCGGTTACTACCCGCTTGCCGGAGGGTCATGATCTCCTCAGCGGGTTTACCTTGCCAGCTTTGGTAAAATTGTCCGATTTCTTCTAAAATTTCAGCCATATTGTAAAGATAAGACATTCCCAACTCCAAGGTCGCTTCGAATACAGACAAGATTAAAGTTCTGAAAGCATCCGCTTAACCCTATCTTCCAGCTTTTCAGAGGATAGACTTTCGCGTTGACTATCCACTTTTACCGGAAAACTAAATGGAGTTAATCTGATAGGGAAGGTCAATACAATTTTAGAATGCTGGATTCTTTCTAACATATTTCTCAACCTTACTTCTTCCATCTGCTGATCAAACACTTCCTGATAGGCTTGTCGTAACAACAAATTTTGGGCATCATAGTTGGAGAATACTTGGAATAATAAGGAGGCTGATGATTGCAAATGCCTTGCTTTTTTCTGCTCTCCGGGAAATCCCTGAAAGATCAATCCTCCGATAACGGAAATATCCCTGAACTTACGCTTCGCCATTTCAGTTGAATTCACACTTCGCTGTATATCTTCAAATAAATTTTCTGTTGAAAACAATGAATATACATTGGTATCGTCAACGGGTATGGGTTGATCACTCAATAATTCAAAACTATAATCATTCATTGCAAAGCTGAATGTTATAGGCCTGATCTTACTGATCCTATATGCTAAAATTGCAGCCATCGCCTCATTTACCAATCGTCCTTCAAACGTATGGACAAATAAATGATGACCATCTTTCGTCTCGATTTGCTCGATCAATAATTCTTCAGCTGTTGGCACATGTGAAAGCTCGGCTTGTAAATCAAATAAAGGACTTAAATTTTTCAATTCAATATCATTCGTATTGTTTGCAGCTGCTTCATTCAATTTAGATCTCAATACCTTGCCTAACCTCGCTGTTAACGGCATTCTTCCACCTTGCCAACTAGGAACAATAGATTTTTTAGACGATGATTTGCGCACAAGAACGGTCATATCTTTGATCATCACAAATTCGAGATTACGTCCCGCTAAGGTGAATACATCTCCGGGTTGTAATCTTGAAATAAAATATTCTTCAATAACACCGATATATCCTCCCGATAAAAATTTCACTTTCAACATCGCATCTGAAACGATAGTTCCGATATGCATTCTATGTCGCATAGCCATTCTTCGTGAAGGCATTCTGTAGCGGCTACATTCATCCGGTGAAACTTTTTGATATTCATCATACTGATTCAATGCTTTACCTCCATTAGTCAGAAACTGTAATGTTTGCAACCATTCATCTCTGTTCATTTCTGCAAAGCAATGTGTATTCAGCGCAACCTCATAAAGCGTATTGGCATCAAATCCTTCTGAAATAGCCAGCGTTCCCATGAATTGGATCAAGACATCAAAGCACAAAACCATTGGCTCTTTACTCTCTATTATATTTTTATCAAGGGCATCTTTTAAAGCAGCTGCTTCTACTAATTCAAGGGAATGAGTAGGTAAAAAATAAATATGACTTATTTCTCCGGGCTGATGTCCACTTCTTCCGGCTCTTTGTAAAAATCGTGATACGCCTTTTGGAGAACCAACTTGAATAACCGTTTCTACGGGTCTGAAATCTACTCCTAGATCAAGACTGGCAGTACAAACCACCGCTTTTAATTTGCCTTCATGCAAGGCATCTTCTACCCATGTTCTCAATTCCTGCTCAATGCTACCATGATGCAAAGCTATAGCTCCTGCAAATTGAGGAGCAATATCCAATAAAGTCTGATACCACATTTCACTCATCCCACGAGTGTTGATGAAGATCAACGTAGTTCTACTGTTTTCAATTATGGGAACGATCTTATGTGCCAGTTTAATTCCTAAATGCCCAGCCCATGGATATTTTTCGATCTCATCGGGAAAGATGGATTCTACTTTTATTTGCTTATGTATATCCGAACGAATGATGATCCCCTCATCTTTTTTTCGGATCGGATAAAGTAATACCTCTTTAGCCTGCTCCATATTTCCAATAGTAGCGGAGATGCCCCATATCATTACGTTTTTGGGAGCCACTCTTAAAATTTCACTTATGGCTAATTCAACTTGAACTCCTCTTTTACTACCCATAAGGTCATGCCATTCATCTACGGCAATACATTCCAGTTCTTGAAAGAAATTAGGATAGCCTTTCATCGCCAATAGCAAATGCATACTTTCTGGGGTGATGATCAGCACTTCAGGCATTTGGCGTTTTTGCTTCTGTCGTTCTTTTAATTCCGTATCTCCATTTCGAATACCCACTTGCCATTGCAGCCCTAATTCAGTGATCACTTCCTGCATGGCACGTCCAATGTCTTTAGCCAATGCACGAAGGGGAGTTACCCAAATTAAACGAAGCCCATTATTTTTTTTTGTTCTATATTCTTTTGGATATTGATCAATAAAGCGGATCAATGAACCGATGAAAACTGAAAATGTTTTTCCGCATCCGGTTGGCGCATTTACCAGACCTGAGCGTCCATCTCTCATAGCATTCCAGGTTTCTGATTGAAACGGAAACGGATTGATGCCACGTGTTTGCATCCATTGTTCTATGATCTCATGCTGCTTCATTTGCCGTATAGTTCCAGCATTTTTTTTAAGTCTTCTAATGTATTGATTTCGCTGACTGGTTTATCTTTTCGCCATCGGTTTATTCTTGGAAAGCGTAAGGCTACACCTGATTTATGCCTGCTACTACCTGCTATACCTTCAAAGGCAATTTCAAATACCAGTTCTGGTTTCACTGTTCTCACTGGACCAAATTTTTCTAATGCGTTCTTTTTCACAAAAGCATCTACTTCTACAAATTCTTTGTCCGTTAGGCCTGAATAAGCTTTTGCAAAACTTACCAACTGGTCACCGTCTCTTACTGCAAAAGTGTAATCTGTAAATAAATTACTTCTCCTGCCATGACCTTTTTGGGCATAGATCATCACGCCATCAATAGTCAATGGATCAATCTTCCATTTATACCAATCTCCACGTTTTCTACCTGATTGATAAATAGATGATCTTCGTTTCAACATCAATCCTTCACTTCCGTATTCTCTCGATTGGTCGCGTATGTTCTTTAATTCTTCCCAGCTGCTGAGATGTAGTATGGGGGAAATTTGTAATACAGGCGAATTCAGCTTCACACAAATCTCTTCCATTTTTTTTCTTCTCTCGTCAAGCGGTTTATCTCTCCAGTCTTCACCTTCATATTCTAATAAATCATAGCAAATAAAACCTATTGGGGATTCTTGTAATATTTTTTTGGATAGGTTTTTTCTTCCAATTCTGGTTTGTAATGAGGCAAAGGGGAGTGGTGTCCAATCTCCAAAAGATCTTGCCTTCAAACACATGATCTCGCCATCTAGAACAATACCATCGGGGATAGAGATAGAGGTTAGTATATGTAATTCTGGGAATTTATCGGTCATCAATTCTTCGCCCCTGCTCCAGATGAATAATTCATGATCTCTTTTGATGATTTGGCCCCTTATTCCGTCCCATTTCCATTCTGATTGCCATTCTGTTACATCGCCTAATTGTTCCACTTCGCCTTCTATCGCATATGCTAAATAAAAGGGATAGGGTTTAGAGGGGTCTGTTGATATCCCATCGCCTGCAACTAACTCAGAAAATGTAATGATGAATGGATCCCATTTTCCACTTATCCGATGGGCAATGTATGATGGCTCTTGTTTTGTTACCTCTGCAATAGCTTGGATTACCAATTGCGCTGAAACCCCGATCCTAAAATTTCCGGTGATTAATTTATTGAATACGAAACGTTCATCTTTATTTAATGATAACCATATTTCTTTGATGATGGAAAATTGCTCATCTTCATTCAGGCTGCCAACTCTTTGAATGGTTTCAATAGTTTCTAGCAGAGAGGCTTTGTAACTATTTCCTATACCATCAGGAATAAGTAACGCTATGGTTTCAGCCAGATCACCAACTGTATGATAAGACTCTGTAAAAAGCCAGGAGGATAGTCCGGTAATATCTATACACCATTTGGTTAGTAAACTGGTTTTGATTGAACGCTTTGGTCTTCTGCCTGTAAACAATGCGATCAACCATACTTTATCTTGATCTGACGCTTTTTTTAAAAAGTCAACCAATGATCTAAGTTTTTCATTGGTTTTTGTCTCTATTCCCAATAATCTTATCAGTTCGGCAAATTTTATGAATCCACTATTCATGATCATTCATCCCTCCCTTTTGTTCATTTTCTTCCGATCCAAATGCAGTCTGAATTTCATGAGCCTCTAATCCTTGCTCTCTTAGATGTCTGGCAAATACAGATTGAAAACCATGCGTTACAAATACCCTTTCCGCTCCAGCGTTTTTCACCGCTTCATTTAATCCATCCCAATCCGCATGATCACTTAATACAAATCCGGCATCTGCATTTCGGCGTCTTATATTTCCTCTTACTTGCATCCATCCACTGCAAATGCCAATTGAATAGGGAGCAAATCGCTTAAGCCATGAACTGCCTTCTGCAGATGGAGGGGCAATAACAACAGCATTTTTAAGTGATTCTTTTGGTGTTTCAGTGGTGATGCGATGCACTTCGGCAATATGGATACCCGCAGATCTTAATGCTTCCATAGTATTCCAAATAGCACCATGAACAAAAATTTTATCACCAGTTTCTTTTATCGCATCTACAACTCGTTGGGCTTTTCCCAGACTATAGGCGAGTAAAACAGAAGATCTCCCTTTTTCTTTATTCTGTTGGATCCATTGCCTTATATCTTGATATATGGTCTCTTGTGGCAACCATTTGTATATGGGCAAGCCAAAGGTAGATTCTGTAATGAAGGTATGACATGGGACCGGCTCAAAATTTCCACTGATACCATCTGCCGTTGTTTTATAGTCTCCACTCACCACCCAAACTTCTCCTTTATATTCCAGGCGTACTTGCGAAGATCCAATAATATGACCTGCCGGATGAAAAGAAATGGTAACACCATTTACGTTGATGTTTTTCCCCCAGGGTAAATCTTGATATTGATTTGATCCAAGTCGTAATTCTAATAATGGCTTAGTGAGCGTGTGGCATAGATACTGTTTACTTCCCCATCTGGCATGGTCGCTATGGGCATGCGTTATTACAGCCTTTTCAACGGGTTTCCAGGGGTCGATATAGAATCCACCTTTTGGACAAAATATGCCGCTTTCCGTAAACTCAAGCAGCATAAAGATTGAATTTAATTAACTGAGCTGGTTTGACCGAGATATCGGCGAACGAGATACACCCTCTTATTTTCGTAATAATCAGGTTGTGTAGCATCTTTACTCCACATAATAGGTCTGAAATCGAAATCAGTTTGTAAAATGAAGCTTTTCTCATTAACATGATTAATAAGATCTCGGCCATATTTGTTCAATAGCCATGAAAAAAACCAGGTTAATTCGTATCCTTTATACGCAAAATCAGAAGGTCTGCTAAACGTTTTTTTTCTATAAGCTTCTTCAAATCCCTTACTCCAACTATCTTTTTTGTTATAAAAACTATTTGAATAAACAATGGATATGTTTTTAAATTCAGGATTTTGAATTTCTTTAATTCCTTCCCATGTAGGCATTCCAACAAAACTAACGGCAATAGACTTTTTTGTGATTTGCTGGGTAGAGAGAGCCAAACTTCGTCCAAAATTCTCATCCAGGCTTCCTACTATGATTACATTTTCTTTAGTACTATCTATTTGAGATAGTATTTCTTGTGGATTAGGAAAATCGGATAATATAGCCGTTTTATAGCGAAATGGGGGTGTGCCGTTTGATCCTTTATTTAATTCAGTGAAGGCATCACTGATCCGATTATCTAAAGTGTTTTTTCTTCTGGCGTAAATCAAATTGAATGTTGTTAGATTTCGGAGAATATAATTATATGTTGCCTGAAGATGTGTGTTGAGTTTGGGGCTGGCTACTAATACAAAAGGATTGTTTTTGATGCCACCATCATTTGGATAGGTTGCACTAACAAATGGTATAGCTTTCTCCTGGGCAATTTTAGCCAGTTGTAGATATTCATTTCCTGAAACGGCTCCAATGATCAGATCTATAGAGTCCATAACCGGACTTGACGTTATTTTTTGGATGTTTCCTGATTGGCTCCTGATATCATATACATGCACTTTTACATTTAATTCAGGATATGTTTTTAATGAGTCGATAGCGAATTGAGCACCTAAATAAAATTCAAGACCACTTATGGATTGTTTAGGAAAGTTTTTGCCATATCGATAGCTGAGGTCACTATTAAATGCAGAATCCAGATAAAGTGAAGTGAACAATGCAATATGATTGGTTTTTTGCTGGGCAAAAACGAATGTTGATGCCAGTAGTAACCAAAATGTGCTGATGAATTTAACTTTTTGCATGCGTTCACTATTATTCCCATTCTATGGTTGCAGGTGGTTTACTGCTAATATCATACACCACTCGATTTATTCCGCGAACTCTGTTGATGATCTCATTAGAAACATGCGCCAGAAATTCATAAGGTAAGTGAGCCCAATCTGCCGTCATACCATCAACTGAGGTTACTGCACGAAGCGCAAGAGTAAATTCATATGTTCGTTCATCACCCATTACCCCAACACTTTTAACGGGCAGGAGGATAGATCCCGCCTGCCAAACTTTATCGTATAGGTCAAAAGATTTTAATGCTTTTGTATAGATGTCATCAGCTTCCTGGAGTAGTTTAACCTTTTCTTCAGTGATTTCACCAAGGATGCGGATGGCCAATCCCGGACCAGGGAATGGATGGCGGAACAAAAGTTCATGTGGGATACCCAGTTCAAGTCCAACCCTGCGTACTTCATCTTTAAATAAAAAGCGAAGAGGCTCAACCAGTTCCAGTTTCATGGAGTCTGGTAAACCGCCTACATTATGATGGGATTTGATGGTAACTGATGGGCCATGAACCGATACACTTTCAATTACATCAGGGTAGATTGTTCCTTGTCCGAGTAATTCAATACCCTCAAGCTTATGAGCTTCAGTATCAAAAACTTCAATAAAAGTTGCCCCTATGATCTTGCGTTTTTCTTCAGGGGCTGTTTTACCAGCAAGTTTAGTATAGAAATGTTCTCGCGCATCAACTCCTTTAACGTTTAAGTTAAGCAGTTTATAGGTTTCCAACACTTGATGGAACTCATCCTTCCGTAAAACACCATTATCAACGAAAATCCCAAAAAGGTTATTTCCGATGGCTTTGCTGATCAACGTTGCGGCCACAGTTGAATCTACTCCACCACTAAGTGCCATGATTACTTTTCTATTTCCGATCTGCTGTTTCAGGGCATTAACCGTATCGGTTATGAAATGGGCGGGAGTCCAATCCTGTGTACATCCGCAAATATCTACTAAGAAATTGCGAAGAATGGTTTTGCCTTTTTCAGAATGATAAACTTCGGGGTGGAATTGTAATCCAAATAAAGGATTTGGCAGACCATTCACTTGAAATGCAGCAACAGGGATAGAATTCGTTGTAGCTACAATATCAAAATCGGAGGGAAGTTCCAGAATTGAATCACCATGACTCATCCAAACCTGAGAATTTTCAGGAACGTCACGAAATATACCACAGGACGATTTGGTTAGGGTAAGATGTGCCCGTCCATATTCTCTTTTTTCTGAGCGTTCTACTCGTCCGCCAAACTGTTTTGCCGTTAACTGAGCACCATAGCAAATGCCCAGTACAGGGCGTTGTTCAGCCCATTTTCTGACATCAGTGATGGGAGCCTTTTCTTCATTTACAGATGATGGAGATCCGGATAAAATTATTCCTTTGATATCGGGTGTGAGTTCAAATGTTTTATGATAGGGAAGAATTTCACAATATACATTGGCCTCACGAACGGCGCGGGCGATTAGCTGTGTGTATTGAGACCCGAAATCCAGGATAATGATCTTTTCCGTCATGAGAACGAAGGTAAGCAAACATCCAGATATCTTTGTAGGATGAATCAGGTAAACAAAAGGGTTATATTGATCTTGTTGGCAGCGTTGAACTTCACCCATATTCTGGATTTTATGGTCATGATGCCATTGGGGAACTACCTGATGCCTCATTTTAAGATTTCGCCAAGAGAATTTTCATATCTGGTTAGTGCATACACGTTAAGTGCTGCAGGAAGCGGATTTCTAGCTGCATTTTTTGTTGACAGGTACGATCGTAAGAAATTATTGCTATTCGCATACCTGGGTTTTTTAGTGGGAACATTTTTTTGTGGAATAGCACCAACTTTTGAAGCCTTATTACTAGCAAGATTAGTGGCTGGTATTTTTGGAGGGATGATAGGTGCTCAGGTGTTATCTATAGTGGCTGATATATTTCCCTATGAGGAAAGGGGCAAAGCAATGGGAGCAGTAATGTCAGCATTTTCTGTAGCCTCTACATTAGGGATACCCTTTTCATTATACATAGCCAATTTGTTGAGCTGGCATGCCCCATTTTTATTCATTGCGACACTTGGGCTGGTTATCGTTCCGCTCTTATATCGGTATATTCCACCAATGGGTAGCCATTTGCAAAATAATCAACATAAAGGACGCCCTTTTCTGGCCTTTCAATCCCTGGTAGCTGATAAACGGCAGTTGATGGCATTATTATTCTCATTGTTATGGTATATGGGCCATTTTCTGATTATACCATTTATCAATCCTATGTTAGAATTCAACATGGGGTTTTCAAAACTTCAAACACCTATGATCTATCTGGTGGGAGGTGTAGTTTCATTTCTTGCGGCGAATTATTTTGGTAAACTTTCAGACAAATTAGGGAAGCTTAAGATTTTCAGCATTTGCATGGCCATTACTTTAGCTTTTGTTCTAGTCATAACTCATCTGCCTGCCTTTCCTTTTTATATAGTCCTTTTATTCTTTGCAGGTTGGTTTATATTCAGTACGGGAAGAGGGGTTACCGCCCAAGCTTTATTAAGCAATGTGGTACCTATTCAGCAGCGGGGCAGTTTTATGAGTTTTAATAGCAGTATCCAATCACTGGGTACAGGCCTGGCTTCATTTATTGCAGGTGTTTTGGTTACTGCAGATGCTAAGGGGAAATTGAGTGGTTATAGTGATTTAGGTTGGATGAGCATTACCATGTTGGGAGGTAGCTTAGTACTGGCGAGATATATATTCAGACAACGTTGAATGCCATAAAAAAAGCCGTTCGTCTAGAACGGCCCTACTATAGTTTTGGTTGAATGGTATTATTTACGCTGAAGCAACGGCCTTAGCCAATTTACGCTTCAAGTTGCTAGCCTTGTTCTTATGGATAACCCCACGTTTTGCCAGCTTGTCGATCTGACTAACCACGGTTGGAAGTGCATCAGCAGCATCTTTCCCTTTTTTAGCCTTTAGATCCCTAATGGCATTACGGGTAGTTTTGCCATAATAACGGTTCCTTTCTCTGCGTTTGGCGGATTGACGTACGTCTTTTTCTGTTGCCTTATGATTTGCCATAATGATAACTGACTTAAAATGGAGGGCAAAGGTAAGGGAAAAAACAAAAAAATGAAGGTTTTTTAAAAAAACTTTCCAATATGGGGATGTTTAGGTTTTGATAACCTTTTGGTCCTAAACTTTTTAATTATATAATGTTTGGCTTTTTCTTCTGATTTTTCACCAATCTGACAGATATTTGCACCCCATGAAAGATATTTCATTTATCACGAATGCACACCCCAGTTTTGTTGAAAATCTATACAGGGACTTCATTTCCAATCCTGATAGTGTAGATCCTGAATTTCGTAAGTTTTTTGAAGGATTTGATTTTGCCGCGACAAATTTAGCTGGTGCAGGGGTGGCTACTGAAACTTCTGCCGGGGTTGTTAAAGAATTGGGAGCTTACCGACTGGTCTTAGGGTATAGAAATAAGGGGCATTTAATCGCTACTACGAATCCCATCCGTAAACGTAAAGATCGTGGGGCAAATTTAGACCTGACTTTTTTTGGACTTTCAGAAGCCGACATGGATAGTACTTTCCATGCCGGAAGATTACTGGGATTACCTAATCCTACCTTGAGAAATATACTTGCACACCTTAAACGATGCTATGCTTCCAATGTGGGTATAGAATTCAAATACATTACAGATCAACAAAAGGTGGACTTTCTTACTCGTGAAATGGAACAGGAATTCCTCCAGCCATTATCGCTAGATAAGAAAAAGAGAATCTTAGAAAAACTAAATCAAGGCGTGATCTTTGAAAAATTCCTTCATACAAAATATGTTGGGCAGAAACGCTTTTCTTTAGAAGGTGGTGAGACTACCATAGCAGCATTGGATGCCATTATCAATACCTCCGCCTCATTAGGAGTGCAGGAAGTAGTTATTGGTATGGCACACCGTGGCCGATTAAATGTGCTGGCCAACATCATGGGTAAAACCTATGAGCAGATTTTCAGCGAATTTGAAGGGACGGCAATTCCTGATCAAACGATGGGTAGTGGTGATGTAAAATATCACATGGGATATGGAGCTGAAGTGCAGACAACGGATAAGCATACTATCCATCTTAAGTTAATGCCAAATCCTTCGCATCTTGAAGCAGTGGATCCGGTTGTGGTAGGTTTTTCACGTGCCAAAGCTGATGTACTTCTAGGAAGTCGGTTCGAACAGGTTCTTCCCATTCTTATTCATGGTGATGCTTCCGTTGCCGGACAAGGTATTGTTTACGAAGTGCTTCAGATGAGTAATCTGGAAGGGTACTCTACTGGGGGCACACTTCATTTTATCATCAATAACCAGATTGGTTTTACTACTGATTTTGATGACGCTCGATCCTCTAACTATTGTACTTCTCTGGCTGCTTTGGTGCAGGCTCCAGTTATGCATGTGAATGGTGATGATCCAGAAGCGGTAATTCGCTGCGTGGAGATCGCGACTCGCTATCGACAGGAATTTGGATCGGATGTATTCATCGATATGGTTTGCTACAGACGCCATGGTCATAATGAAGGGGATGATCCTAAATTTACCCAGCCGCATCTTTACGCATTGATCGAAAAACACCCTAATCCTCGTGAAGTATATACTCACTTCCTGATGGAAAATGGTGAGCCTGATGCGCAGGATCTGGCTAAAGAAATGGAAAAGAAATTCTGGGGAGACTTACAGGAGCGACTTGATGAGGTAAAGCAAAATCCGCTTCCGTATCATTATCAGGCACCTGAACTGGTATGGAAAAGTTTTCATAAAGCGACTGAAAAGGATTTCGATCAAAAATTTCCAACAGCTGTTTCTAACGAAACTTTTAATACCGTTTTTAATAGTTTGATGAGCTGGCCTACAGCATTCAAACCGCTTCGTAAAGTGGAAAAGCTTCTGCAGGACAAGATCAAATTATTTAAGGAAGAAGAAAAAATTGATTGGGCTACTGGTGAACTTCTGGCCTATGGAACCTTACTTACTGATGGTAAGGATGTGCGAATGAGTGGACAGGATGTTAAGCGTGGTACATTCTCGCATCGTCATGCTGTACTGCGTGATGAATTAACAAATAAAGACTACAGTCGTCTTTCTGAAATTCCTAACGCTAAAGGTGCATTCAGAATTTACAATTCACTACTAAGTGAATATGGCGTATTAGGATTTGAATATGGATATTCTCTTGCTAATCCTAATGCGTTAGTATTATGGGAAGCACAATTCGGGGATTTCAGTAATGGTGCACAAACGATCATTGATCAATTCATTTCCAGTGCAGAACAGAAATGGAATAGAATGAGCGGGTTGGTCATGCTGCTTCCTCATGGATATGAAGGACAAGGTCCTGAACATAGTAGCGCACGTTTAGAGCGATTCCTCCAGCTTTGTTCTGAACTAAACATGGTAGTTAGTAATGTAACAACCGCTGCAAACTTTTTCCATTTATTACGTCGTCAGATGGCTTGGCCATTCCGTAAACCGCTGGTGAATTTCTCTCCAAAAGCCATTCTGCGTCATCCTGGAACCTATTCTTCTAAGGAAGCATTCATAAATGGGTATTTCCAGGAAGTGATCGATGATGAAACCATTTCAGCGAAGAAAGTCAAAAAAGTTTTGTTTTGCAGTGGTAAATTGTATTTCGATCTCGCTGAATATCGTCAAAAAAACAAGATTGATGAAGTAGCGCTGATTCGCTTGGAACAATTGTATCCACTGCCTGTGAAACAATTGAAGGATTTAGTTAAGAAATATGGTATAGCTTCGTGGCATTGGGTGCAGGAAGAGCCCTTGAATATGGGTGCAGCATCTTTTTTGAAAATGAATCTGAATGCTTTTGATTTCGGATTGATCGGCAGAAAAGCCAGTGCTTCTACTGCAACGGGATATGCTAAAGTGCATGCGAAAGAACAGGCGGATATCATAACTCAAGCTTTTCAAATTTAATAAGATACTATGATCGATATTAAAGTGCCAACAGTAGGTGAGTCCATAAGTGAAGTAACGCTTATTAAGTGGGTTAAAAAGGATGGTGAATGGGTAGAGCGTGATGAAGTGATCGCTGAACTGGAAAGCGAAAAGGCAACATTTGAAATAAACGCTGAACAGGCTGGTGTTTTAAAAACTACGGCTCAGGAAGGAGACACTTTGTTGATCGGTGATATTGCTGGGCAAATAGATGATAAAGCCCCTGCTCCTGAAAAGAAAGCAGAGCCGAAAACTACCCCAAAAGAAACATCCAAGAAAGCAGAGGCTCCTAAAGCAAGTCCTGCTCCGAGTGCAGATGTAAAAGCAACACCTGTAGCAGCGGCCATCCTTGCTGATAAAAAAGTTGATCTTAAGTCCGTTACTCCATCTGGAACAGGAGGTAAGATCCTAAAGAATGATGTACTAGACGCATTATCTAATCCGGGTAGAAAGCCAGGTACAGAGGCTTTTTCACGTAATGAACGTCGTGAAAAAATGAGCCAGCTTCGTAAAACGATCTCTCGCAGACTGGTTGAAGCGAAGAATTCAACGGCCATGCTCACTACATTCAATGAAGTAGATATGAGTGCGATTATGGAGCTTCGAACGAAATTCAAAGATAAGTTCAAAGAAGTTCATGGTGTGAATCTCGGTTTCATGAGTTTCTTTACAAAAGCCTGCTGCTATGCTCTTCAGGAATGGCCTGCAGTAAATGCCTATATTGATAAAGATGAAGTTATCTATCATGAGTTTTGTGATATTTCAATAGCTGTTTCTGCTCCAAAAGGGTTAGTAGTTCCGATTATTCGTAATGCTGAAAGCCTGAGTATGGCAGAAATAGAAAAAAAGGTGGTTGACTTGGCTACAAAAGCTCGGGATAATAAATTGGCTCTGGAGGAAATGCAGGGTGGTACATTTACCATCACTAATGGTGGTGTGTTTGGTTCTTTGATGAGTACACCTATAATCAATATTCCTCAATCGGCTATTTTGGGTATGCATAAAATTCAGGAGCGTCCGGTTGTTGTGAATGGCCAGATCGTTGCTCGCCCCATGATGTATCTCGCACTTAGTTATGATCATCGTATTATTGACGGACGAGAAAGTGTTGGCTTTCTGGTTCGTGTAAAGGAATTACTGGAAAATCCTGAACTATTATTGTTTGGTAAGGATCCGGTAAAAACACTGCTTGAACTCTAAGTGAACGGTAGATTCTATTCATATCTGAATACGGCAGAGGTTCTCATTAACTTATATGATGGTTCTCTGCCGTTTCATCATTTTATACGCCAATATTTTCGGGAACATAGTAAATATGGTTCTCGGGACAGAAAATCAATTGCTGCTCTTTGTTACGCGTATTTCCGATTGGGAAATATGTTCCGGGGAGCTGATGTGAAGCAGAAAATCCTATTCGCTATTTTTCTAATCCAAGATTCACCATCTCCATTACTCGCGGCACTTCGTCCAGACTGGCCGGCACTTTCAGATGCTCCTCTAGAACAGCGTATTGAATTTTTAAAACACGAGGGTATTCAGGTTGATTTCAACATGCTTTTTCCACTCCAGGATAAACTTACGTCCCATCTTTCCGATCCAGTTGGTTTTGCTTCTTCTCATTTGGAACAACCCAGATTATTCCTGCGTATTCGTCCGGGTTATGAGGATATTGTTCCCGAAAAATTATTTAGAGCTGGAGTTCCTTACAATAAACTAGAGCAAATAATTGAATTGGCAAATGGTACGGATATAGAAAATATTTTGAATATTGATAATGAAGTGGTGGTCCAGGATATGAGCTCTCAACGAGTTGGCGAGATTATGCGTGAAATACGCGATTCATTACCTAAACAAGCTGATGTGTGGGATGCCTGTGCGGCAAGCGGGGGTAAAACAATTCTCTTATATGATATCCAACCAAAAATAAATCTGTTAGCCTCTGATATACGTGACTCTATCTTAGATAATTTAAAAAAGCGTTTAGCAATAGCAGGATTACATAATTATCAGGCGATTGTTGCCGATTTGCGGAAAGCTGCACCCTCCATAAAGCCTCAAGATCTGATAATGGCTGATGTGCCCTGCACGGGTTCAGGAACTTGGGGTAGGACTCCTGAAAATTTATTATTTATTAGTGAACAGCAATTGGAGAATTACGTTCAACTCCAACGAAAGATCTTGGATAATACCATACCATTGGTCAAAGAAGGCGGCCACTTTTTATATATGACCTGTTCTGTTTATGCAAGTGAAAATGAAGAGCAGGTGAATTATATTTCAACTAAAGGACTACAATTAAAGAAAGCCATTTTATTTGAAGGTTGGCAGCATCATGCCGATAGTTTGTTTGCTGCCTGGTTTACTCGATAATTATTTTAGTATGGGTATCGTTTCAGTTGATCTTCCATTGATTATTCGAATATAATATATCCCTTTTGGAAGATATCCAAGATTGTTAAATCTAATTTGTAGAAATTGATCTTGCGTAACATTCTCTATTCCACTTTGATAAATTCTTCCTGAAATATCCAGGAGTTGAAATGTTAATATCCCTGTTTCTTTAGGTTTTATTAAAATGGCAAACTCTGACTGAAATGGATTGGGGAAAGCCTTGATCCATTTATCAGATAACAAACGCTGAAATTTTTTCTCTAGTAAATATTGAAATGCTTTTCGCATATTGGGGATGCCGTATCCAATTCGGTTATCAGGATTATTATATTTTGATGCACTTTTTTTAACAGCATCCATAATTTCCATGTTATTGTATTCAGGGAAAGCTTGCCAAAGACAAGCTATGAGTCCGGCTAAATTGGGATTAGAGAATGATGTACCATCTCCTCTGGCAATATTTCCGGAAGGAGTTATAATATAGGTATCATCACCTACCGATGCAACGTCTGGCTTGATCTTACCGTTTGCACTTGGACCATAGCTGCTGAACCATGCTGGAACGCCATTTACGTTAGTAGCCCCAATCGCCAAAACACTATCTCCATCAGCAGGAGCAGCAATATATTTCCATGTGCTTCCACCTGAATTACCGGCACTATTACAAACCAGAATTCCTTTTTTAGCCGCCAGATCAGCAGCTCTGGTTACGATGGTAGAATTCCCGTTCATGTTTTGGTAGGTATAATTGAAACGTGGATCATCAAATTCAGTATAACCTAATGAAGAACTGATCATATCCACACCCAAACTATCTGCTCTTTCAGCTGCAGCTGCCCAATAATGTTCCTCAACGGGAAATTCTGTTGCCACATCTTCAGTCCTGAAAAGATAGTAAGAAGCTTTAGGCGCAGTGCCCAAATATCTTCCAGGCAAATTACCAGCCATTATGGAAAGACAATACAAACCATGTGCATCATCTTCTGAAACAGATACCTCATTTTTTACAAAGTCCCAAGTTCCTAAAATTTGATTATTTTTTCTTAAACTATCAAATGCAGCAACTGTTGTATAATTTAAATATCCCGCATCAAGCATAGCAATGGTGATGCCTTGACCCATAAAGCCATTATTATGCAGATACTCACCTTCATGGATATTGATTTGCCCAAAACTATTACCATAGTCAGTAGGATCGATTTGGTTCATCTGTATCCCTGAGCGTGGTGCTGAAAAAATATATTCCGAGGAGAACTTATCATCAGGACGATTGCTTCTATTTATTTTTGTAGCAATAGGAAAAGCGCTTTTTACAAAGCTTAGACTTCTGATTTTTTTTAGAGCTGATGAATCGGATGTTTGTACCAACACCTGATTTAACCATTTTGAAGAACTTAGCAAGGATATATTGGGTATTCTCTTAATGCTATCTAGATATACATCTGAAATCGGAAGGTCGGTACTGTCTAACGTAATTTGATATTTACTTCTTCTTTTTATGGCTCTTTCAGATAAATAAGTGGAAGGTGCTGATAAACTATATTTACTGGGTCCTTTATACGAAAACTGAATAATATGACGGGTATATTGTGCATTTGCTTTTACACAGAAAAATATAACGGCTAGAAGACAGTTAAATTTTATCATCCCACGCATATACGCAAAGTTAGAAATTAAGATTTAGTATCCTAAGTTTAATTACATAGCGGTTAGTCTGAAAACGAATTGTACAGGGTTGCCAAAAAATGAGTAAGAATTTCTAGTGAGTTTTTGGGTTGCCTTTACTCAGGATAAAATGAATCAACTATTTAAAGCGTGGGAGGGAAGCGGGTTATGATTCCTCCTCCTATAACATCGTCTCCATCATAGAATACGGCACTTTGACCTGGAGCAACTCCTTTAGCGTCTTCATAAAAATGAACCTTCACTCCATCTTGGTTAGGATGTAGCGTTGCCAGTGACCCCTTATCTTTATAGCGGATCTTTACAGTGGATTCCATACCCTCTGATATACTTTCGTATTTGATCATATTGATCTTTCCCACTTGAGTTTCGGATCGATTCAGATCAGTTTCATCTCCTAAGACAACCGTATTGGTTTCCGGAATGATTTCAGTTACAAATGCAGGTTTGCCTAGAGCAATATCCAGACCTTTTCGTTGTCCAACTGTATAAAATGGATATCCTTTGTGTTTGCCTAAAATTTTACCGGTTTTATCAACAAATGAACCGCCATTTAATTTTTCTTCCAAGCCATCCACACGGCGTTTCAGAAAGCCACGATAGTCGTTGTCCGGCACAAAACAGATCTCATAGCTTTCACTTTTTTTGGCCAATTCCGGATATCCAAAATCATGTGCCATTTGTCGAATCTCTGTTTTTTTGAATCCGCCTAATGGGAGAAGGGTGCGGCCAAGCAACTCTTGCGGTAAACCCCAAAGAACATAGGACTGATCTTTGGTTTCATCCAAGCCTTTACTGATAACATATCGGCCATTTTCCTCTCTTATTTTTGCATAGTGGCCGGTAGCGATGAAGTCACAATCCATGGCATTGGCTCTTTTGAGGAGGGCCTTCCATTTGATATGCGTATTGCACATCACACAAGGATTGGGTGTTCTGCCAGCCAAATATTCTTCTACAAAATTTTCTATTACAAAATCTCCAAATTCTTCTCGAATGTCTAGAATGAAATGGGGGAATCCATGGTGGACAGCCGCTGCGCGCGCATCATTAAAAGAATCGAGATTACAGCATCCTGTTTCTTTTTTGCTGCCTCCGGCAGTAGCATAATCCCAGGTTTTCATGGTAATCCCCACCACTTCATAGCCTTGCTCATGCAGCATCAGGGCTGCGACCGTACTGTCGATACCCCCGCTCATAGCCACCATTACTTTACCTTTTTTGCTCATGGATACTGTTTAATAGCCTACAAAATTAGCCAAAATAGAGGAATCGAAAGGATTCGAATTGAGAAGCAGGTGAATTCTTCCCTTTCGCAAACATTCTGGCTAATGACCATTTCATCTGATTTGATTGTGGAAAAAAACAACTAATTAGCCGGTTTTGACTGATGGCAGTACCCGCATAGTTTGCGATCTTCATGTTCTAAAAGTTACGATATGATCAAATTACAGGTGATCGGCAATTTAGGTAAGGATTGCACCACCAACAATGTGAATGGCAGAACGGTTATGAACTTCAGTGTTGCCCATACAGAGAGAATCAAAGATGCCTCTGGCCAGTCGAAGGATAAGACCATTTGGGTGGAATGTGCGTATTGGACAGAGAAAACGGGAATTGCTCCGTATTTAAAAAAGGGTACACAGGTTTTTGTTGAAGGGCAACCTGATGTAAGAACCTATTCCAAGAACGATGGCAGCACGGGTGTTTCGCTTACCATGCGTGTGTCATCCGTTCAATTATTAGGTAGTGGCAGGAGTGAAGGTGAATCATTAGATCACCCTACATCTTCTTCATCAACATCAGAGCCTGTATCAGGTAGTCATGAAGGTGGGGATGATCTTCCTTTCTAAAAAGTTTTAGGGGTTAGTTTATGCGATCCAAGAGGTGACAGAAATTCTGTCACCTCTTGTGGTTTAAGTAATCACCCATTGTCAATCCTTATCTTTGGAATATGGAACGCATCTATAGCATAGAATTACTTACTCCATTCATCCTAAATGTATTTCTCAAAATGGGTTGTCCGGCTAAAGATGCCGAACAAGCCACTGATGCATTGTTGAATGCAGACATCCGAGGCATTGATTCCCATGGTATAGCTCGGTTAAGTGGATATATTCGATTGTGGGAAGCTAAACGAGTGAATCCAACACCAAAGATTAAGGTAATACATGAAACACCATCAACGGCTACAGTCGATGGAGATGCAGGCTTAGGTCTGGTGGTAGCTCCTCAGGCTATGGATCTGGCGATTCAAAAGGCCATGCAATGTGGAACTGGATGGGTCAGTGTTCAGAATAGTAATCATTTTGGTATTGCAGGATACCATGCTATGCGCGCCTTGAAGAACGATATGATTGGTATTGCCATGACGAATGCCAGCGCCTTGGTTTCACCAACATTTGCCAAAGAAAGAATGTTAGGGACCAATCCGATCTGTGTAGCTATTCCATCTGGTGTAGAACCGCCTTTTGTTGCAGATATGGCTACAACAACAGCCGCTAATGGTAAACTCGAGATCCTTCAACGTAAAAATGAAGAAGCTCCCTTAGGATGGATACAGACAGAAAATGGCTCATCAACAACAGATGCTCATGCTTTAAAAACTGGTGGAGCATTGTTGCCATTAGGAAGTGATAAAGAACATGGAAGTCACAAAGGATATGCATTAGGTGCAATCGTAGATATTTTTTCTGCTGTATTAAGCGGAGCGAATTATGGGCCATGGGCACCACCTTTCCCTGCGTATGTGCCAATGCCTGAAAATCAGCCTGGCAAAGGATTAGGACACTTTTTTGGAGCTATGCGCATAGATGCCTTCCGCCCGGCAGATGAGTTCAAGGCCAATATGGATCAATGGTTGAAGCGTTTCCGAGATGCAGAGCCTATTGATGGAACTCAAAAAGTTTTAGTACCTGGTGATCCCGAGCGAGAGATGGAAAAGATTAGGAGAGCTAAGGGGATTCCATTGTTGGAAACTGTTATTCAAGATCTGCAAAAAATAGCAGAAAATTTTTCTATCGTGTTCCCTCAACATTCAGGAGATTGAGGCAGAACAATTCCTATTTTTGCCATCCCAAAAATTATACAGCATGAAAGTTATGAAGTTCGGCGGAACATCAGTAGGGAAGCCGGAAAGAATGCATGAAGTTGCCCGTTTGGTGACCAGAGGTGATGAGCCTGTTATCGTTGTTTTAAGCGCATTAAGCGGTACAACCAATACACTTGTTTCTATAGGAGAGGCATTGTCTAAAGGAGATAAAACAAAAGCGGCGGAAATTATTTCTCAGCTCGAACTTCATTATAAGCAGTTCATTGAAAATTTATTGAAAGATCAGGCGTTGGTAGAAAAAGCTAAATCAATTATCAATGAACATTTTGAATTCCTGAACATCATTTTGAAAATATCTTTCAATGAAGCATTGAATAAAGATATTTTGGCACAAGGCGAATTGATGAGCACTAAAATGTTCTGTGTATATCTGGAAGAGCAGGGTATTGATCATGTTTTTTTGCCTGCACTTGAATTCATGAGTATAGACACTTATGATGAACCACAGGTTCCGGTTATCAGTGAAAAATTGAGTGCTTTACTTGCACATCATCCAGCCAAGAAAATGTTCATTACCCAAGGATATATTTGTCGCAACGCTCGTGGCGAAGTAGATAACCTCAAACGTGGGGGTAGTGATTATTCGGCGTCATTGATTGCGGCAGCAATTAAGGCGTCAGTTTGTGAAATTTGGACAGATATTGATGGTATGCATAATAATGATCCTCGTGTGGTGAGTAAGACGGTGGCCATTGAAAAATTGAGTTTTGATGAGGCGGCTGAATTAGCCTACTTCGGAGCGAAAATCCTTCATCCTGCATCCATATGGCCTGCACAGATGTATCAGATTCCGGTAAAGTTGTTAAATACTATGGAACCTGATGCAAAAGGCACCTTGATCGAAACAGCAGCAAGTGCAAAAGGCGTTAAAGCTGTTGCCGCAAAAGATGGTATTATCGTAGTAAAGATTAAGAGCAGCAGAATGTTGCTGGCTTATGGTTTCTTGCGAAAAATCTTCGAAGTATTTGAGAAATATCGTACCCCAATTGACATGATTACAACTTCTGAAGTTGCGGTATCCTTAACGATTGATAATGGGGCACAGTTAAGCGAAATTCTCCGTGAACTGGAACCTTTCGGTGATGTAGAGGTGTTGAAAGATCAAACGATCATTGCCATCGTTGGTGATCATATGGCGGATTCAAAAAATGTATTATCTGATTTGTTTACTTCTCTTACTGAAATTCCGATTGGAATGGTAAGTTTTGGGGCGACTCCCAATAATGTATCCATCTTAGTTGCATCTGAGTATAAAACTAAAGCTTTGCAATTGCTGAACTCCGGAATATTTGGCTTGTAATTAGATAATATTCGGATTGAGAAAAAATAAAAAAAGCGTCTGATCATTTCAGACGCTTTTTAGTTAGCTCATTAGCCAATTATATTACCAACATCGCATCTCCATAGCTGAAGAAACGATATTTATCCTTGATCGCTTTTTTGTATGCTTCCATGGTTAAGTCATAACCAGCGAAAGCGCAGGTCATGATCAGTAGGCTGGTTTTTGGCAAATGGAAATTCGTGATTAATGAATCCGCTATGTTAAAATTATAAGGAGGATGAATGAAAATATTCGTCCAACCTTCAGACGGCTTCAATAATTTCTCCGCAGTGAAGGATGTTTCTAAAGCGCGCATAGTGGTGGTACCAACAGAGCAGATTCGATGTCCTTCAGTTTTAGCTTTATTTACAATATTACACGCACTTTCCGGGATATTATAATACTCAGCATCCATTTTATGCTTACTCAAATCTTCCACTTCAATTGTTCTGAATGTACCTAAACCAGTATGTAAGGTAAGTTCTGCAAATCGTATGCCTTTAATTTCTAAGCGTTTGATCAATTCTATACTAAAATGCAAACCGGCGGTTGGAGCCGCAACAGCACCTTCATGCTTTGCATAAACGGTTTGATATCGTTCCTTATCTTCCTCCTCAGGTTTGCGCTTCATATATTTTGGCAAAGGAGTTTCTCCTAATGAATTCAATACCGCTTTAAAATCTTCTTCCGGCCCATCGAATAAAAAGCGAATAGTACGCCCACGAGAAGTGGTGTTATCGATTACCTCCGCAACCAATTCATCATTATCACCGAAATACAATTTATTTCCTACACGAATTTTTCTTGCGGGATCAACGATCACATCCCAAAGTCTGTTGGGTTTGTTTAACTCACGAAGCAGAAATACTTCGATTTTAGCACCGGTCTTTTCTTTGCGGCCATACATACGTGCCGGGAACACTTTGGTGTTGTTCACTACAAATACATCCTTGTCATCAAAATATTCCAAGATGTCACGGAAATGACGATTCTCAATATTGCCTGTAGCACGATTTACCACCATCAAACGTGCATCTTCACGTTTCTTGGCAGGGTACTGGGCAATCAAGTTCAGGGGGAGATCAAAGCGAAACTGTGATAATTTCATGCGACTAATTTTTATCTAATCGCCATACATGTAACAAACCATGAATACGTTGGAACAGATGTCAAACCTGATCTTACGGCATCAAGTTCGTCCATGTTTCGGCTTAAGGACGCAAAAGTAAGTTTTTTTCTTCTATCAACCGTAAATTAGTTTGGAATAGATCTACCCGGAAGGGCATCCATAAGTAGTTGAGTATATGGATGTTGAGGTTTGTAAAAGATATCCCCGGCAGCACCGCTTTCCACGATTTTACCATCTTGCATAACCAGGATCCGATTGCTTACATAATGCACAACGGAAAGATCATGAGAAATAAAGAAAATGGTAAACCCAAATTCCCGCTTAAGGTCATTTAAAAGATTTAATACTTGAGCTTGTACGCTAACATCTAATGCAGAAACGGATTCATCACAAACTAAAAATTTTGGATGTAAAGCTAGTGCCCGGGCAATTCCTATACGCTGTCGTTGCCCTCCAGAAAACTCATGAGGATATCGCTGTATATGTCCACTATTCAATCCTACTTTTTCAAGCAGATCAACGGTAATGTCCAATCTTTCTTTCATAGAAATCCCAATGTTATGTACTTCTAAAACTTCTTCAATGGAACTCCCTATCTTTTTCCTTGGATTTAATGAAGAGTAAGGATCTTGAAAGATGAGTTGTATCTCTTTTCTTTTCTCCTTAATTTCTTTAGGAGATAACGAATATAGATCCTGACCATCAAGTTTAATATTGCCGGAATGTATAGATGTTAATCGTAATAGTGCTCTGCCTAAAGTAGTTTTACCACAACCCGATTCGCCAACCACGCCTAGTGTTTCACCCTTATAAATGGAGAAGCTTACATCATCAACCGCTTTTGTCCAAGAAGTGGGTTTGCCCAATAGTTTTTTTTCGTTTGGATACCAAACACACAATTGATCAACTTCAATAAAAGGTTGATCTGTATGCACATGTGGAGGGGGTACCTTATTTTCTTTTACGGCAACAGATTCATTTTCCATGAAATCAGCAACCATAGGTAGCCGATCTCCAGGTTTATGCAAAATTGGTCTGCATGCTAAAAGTGCTTTAGTATATCTATGTTGGGGATTTGATAGAATATTCTTTACGGATCCTGTTTCCACAATATTTCCTTTATACAATACCACGATATCATCGGCGATTTCAGCAACTAAGCCGAGGTCATGTGTAATGAAAAGTACACCCATGTCCTTGCGTTTTTGCAGATCTGACATGAGTTCAATAATATTTTTTTGGACGGTTACATCGAGTGCTGTA
Source organism: uncultured Sphingobacterium sp. (assembly GCA_964441425.1). Classification (GTDB taxonomy): domain Bacteria; phylum Bacteroidota; class Bacteroidia; order Chitinophagales; family Chitinophagaceae; genus Pollutibacter. The sequence continues at coordinate 48,566 of CAYTXC010000015.1, forward strand.
GTCGCTTCATCCGCAATGAGCAAAGCGGGTTCACCACTCATGGCCATAGCAATCATCACCCGTTGTTTTTGACCTCCACTTATTTCATGTGGATATCGGTCAAAAATATGAGCAGGATCTGGGAGCTTTACTTCTGCCATTAAACGGATTGCTTCGGATTTTGCTTGTTTTCCGGACAGGCCCTTATGTTGAACCAACACTTCACTGATCTGTTCACCACATTTCATTAATGGATTGAGAGAGGTCATCGGTTCTTGAAAGATCATAGAGATCCTGTTCCCTCTTATTTTTTCTAGAGTAGTCTGATCTGCTTTTAAAAGATCGAGTTCTTCATTGAACACCATTTCACCGGAAATTTTTGTTTCCTTTGGCAGCAGTCCCAGAATAGATAATGCAGTTATGGATTTCCCTGATCCGGATTCTCCTACTACAGCTGTGATCTTCCCTTTTTCAATAGTAAACGAAATATTATGCAACGCTTTACTATCTCCAAAGTATATGGAAAGATTTTTGATTTGGAGCAGGGAACTCGGCATTAGAATTTTAAGTGTTTTACGGTAAGTCCATTATTGATCAATTGTTTTAATGAGGCGATTCCCACTCGAAGATGTGTTTCTACGTAATTTGACGTTACTTTTTTATCACTTTCTTCTGTTTTAACGCCTTCAGGTACCATAGGCTGATCGCTGATCAATAAAAGTGCACCAGTTGGGATGCGGTTGAAAAATCCTACTGAAAAAATCGTAGCGGTTTCCATATCTATGGCGTAGGCCCGTATCTTTTTCAAGTATTCCTTAAATTCTTCATCGTGTTCCCAAACCCTTCTGTTCGTGGTATAAACAGGTCCTGTCCAATAATCTTGTTCAAAATCACGTATAGTGGTTGATATAGCTTTTTGAAGCGCGAAAGCGGGCAGTGCTGGAACTTCCGGTGGGAAATAATCATTTGAGGTTCCCTCTCCTCTAATTGCAGCAATGGGTAGTAACAGATCACCGATATTATGTCTTTTTTTCAATCCCCCGCACTTACCCAAAAACAATACTGCTTTGGGTTCTATCGCTGTTAAAAGGTCCATGATCGTTGCGGCAGTGGGGCTGCCCATTCCAAAGTTTATTATGGTGATACCTTCAGCTGTTGCGGTTTGCATGGGTTTATCCAATCCCGTAATGGCAACATTATTCCATTCCGCGAATAAGTTTACATAATTAGAAAAATTGGTCAGTAGGATATACTGGCCAAAATTCTCAAGTTTCTCCCCTGTATAGCGGGGCAGCCAGTTGTCAACTATATCTTTTTTACTATTCATCTTCGTTGTTTCTTCTCATAAAATTAGTGATTACTTTGCAGGCATGATTCATCCTTCCTATCCACACCATGAATTTCGCATCCGGAAGCAGCAGGAGATTCATCAGATCTTTTGCGAAGGGCGTCGAAAATGGGTGAAGCTCACCCCAGAGGAATGGGTTCGACAGAATGGCTTTCAATGGTTTACCAAAGTACTCCAGTATCCACCCTCCCTAATTGCCATTGAAAAAGAACTTGATCTTTTTGGGCTGACCAAACGTTTCGATATGCTGGTTTATGATAGGCGACACCAGCCTTGGATGATGGTGGAATGTAAACAACAATCGCAGCCGCTTTCACAAAAAGTACTCATGCAGGCGCTGCGCTATAACCTCGCTCTTCCGGTTCCATTTCTTGTACTTACTAATGGAACCGATGTTCGTTTATTGGAAATAAAAGAGAACAATTGGTCGGAGTTGTTCACTATGCCTGAGTATGAATAAAAAAAGGAGCCGAAGCTCCTTAAAAAATATTTTATTAACCGATTAGGTTATGGGAAAATACCCAGCTCACTATAAGATGTACCCACTTTATTGATAGCAACTACAAAAGCTGCAGTTCGCATATCTTTAATGTCGGGATGTTTCTTCCATTCTTCAACGATCTCACGCGTAGCAGAGATCATGGTTTCTTCCAGGCCACTGCGCACCAGATCCACTTCATCAGGTCCGGCGATAAGTAGTTTTCTAGCTTCTTCAGAAACGGCTCTTCCTGTCATTTCTTCAATCTGTTGAAGCATGTTTTTATTTTGATTTTCTGTGAAACGTTTTTCCAAACGACCATAACGCACGTGGCTCAGGTTTTTCAACCATTCGAAATAAGAAACCGTTACCCCACCAGCATTTAAATACATATCCGGAATAACGATAGCTCCTTTTTTGACCAGGATTTCATCGGCTTCTGGTGTTAAAGGTCCGTTGGCAGCTTCCCCAATAATTTTGGCTTTTACATTTCCTGCGTTATCCTTATTAATAACGTTTTCTAATGCAGCAGGAATAAGAATGTCACAAGCCATTTCCAGTGCGTCTGTATTTTTAGCGAGATTATTGGCTCCCGGGAAATTCAGAATTGAACCTGTTGTTTTTCTGTGTGTGAAAACAGCATCTACATCTAATCCTTTATCGGATGATATGGCCCCTTCAAATTCTGCCAGGCCTACGATGATAGCCCCAGCTTCCTGGAAAAATTTAGCCGTATGATAGCCAACGTTACCCAATCCCTGAACAACAATGCGTTTGCCCTGAATGCCCGTGCTTAATCCAACACGTTCCATCAAATCCGGCATATTACAAACCTCTCGAATTCCATAGAAAACACCCAAACCTGTTGCCTCACGTCTTCCTCTAACACCGCCTTGTGATACAGGTTTACCGGTTACACAAGCCATGGCATCCACTTCTCCTGGGTGTAAAGCGGCATATGTATCTAAGATCCAGGCCATCTCTCTTTCACCAGTTCCATAATCTGGAGCAGGTACATCTTCACCAGGTCCAATGAAATTTTTCTTAGCTAATTCTGTAGTGTAACGGCGTGTGATCTTTTCCAACGTATAGGCGTCGTAATTCCGAGGATTGATGGCGATACCACCTTTTGCTCCACCAAATGGCACATTCACAATAGCACATTTGTAGGTCATCAACGCGGCCAATGCCATTACTTCATCCAGGTTTACCATATCACTGAAACGAATACCTCCTTTACAAGGGAGCTTGTGATGTGAGTGCTGAACACGATAAGCCTTCACCACTTCAATTTTGTCTCCCACTTTAACCGGAAAGTGCAAGCGTAATACGGAGTTACATTGTTTGATCTGTTCTAGGATACCCTTGTCGAAGTTGGTGTAACCGGCAGCTTTGTCGAAACTGTTACATACGGCATCAAAAAAACTATATTCTGCAGACATAGCTCTTGTTTTTAAAATTAAAAAAATCGTTGAGTTTTATTTTTATTTGTTGTCCTTTTCCATTTTACCGATCTTTTTATCCAGGCTAACCACATAAGCGATTAGTCCCCCCAGGATCGTCAGTATAACGGCAATGACTACATAAATTTTTCCATTACTTCTCATAGTATCAGCCATTTGACCGGATTGATTGTTTTGTGAAAAAACGGGCAATGCGAATAATAGTGTTACAATTAAAAGGGCGATAAAGTTTAGTTTATGCATGTAACCATTTTTTTTCTTTAAGTAAACGAAGACGGATAAATAAATGCGTGATCCAAACTCCTAATAATGTCCACCCAATTACTGCTGGATAAAATACCATGCGCATACGAGCATCAATATCATTGAAATTTAATGCAGGATTCCCCTCTTGCCCAGGATGCAAACTTGGTAGGAGACGGGGGATTATCCAGATCGATGGAAACAACATGGCGTAAGCGAATATGTTATATACTGCACTAACGCGGGCACGTTTATCCAAATCCGTTATAGAACTTCTCAAAACGAAATAAGCAAAATAGATCAATAAGGCCATGGCCGCCCCAATGAGTTTAGGTTCTCGTACGATCGAGCCAAATGAAGCATAAGCTGGATTATTGGGATCTGCCCAGGTGTACATCGCCCATATCGCTCCGGTTGCATACCCTAGCATGCCCATTACCACACCAGTTGAGCCATAAGAACTGGCTTTAATATCATGTTTCAGGTCCAGCGAGCGTAAGAATCGAATACTTTGAATTACCGAAATGGTAAACAATATCATCATGGCAAACCACATGCACACATGAAAATATAAATTACGGATAGTTTCCTGCAACTGAGGGAGTTCGGGAACTGGAAGAAGTAATCCGCCAATCACCGTGTAAACAAGCAATACAACACACAAAATTTTCCACCACGAAGGCTTCATGCCAGTACGATTTATGGTGGGGCAAAGGTAGGGTACTACCTTAATCTTTCCATAAAAACGGAAATAAAATAACGGAAAGAATGATAATTCCCAGATCGAGAGCTAATAATAACAGGGTAACTTGTGTAACTACGCCTTCTCTAAAGGTTTCCGCAAAGGCTGATTTAGATAAACGAATCAATAATAAAAGCTGAGGGATGATCACGGGAAAGCCTAAAATAGCCATCAAGGAAGCTTGTTGCATGGCTTTAGAGGCGATTGCTGCCAACATGGTGAAAATTATGCTTAATCCAAACCCACCTAAATAACTGATCCCAATAAATTGGAGCAGATATTCCGTTGGATTTCCCATAAAAGCAATATATAAGAAAAGGGTAACTGTATTTAAGATCATCATCAGTACAACACTGTACATGATCTTGGAAAGCATGTATTCAACAGGGTGAGAGATGGTATAGAAATACAACATTCTCGCCCTGCTTTCCTGTAAAAAACTTTTAGCTACAGCATTCAGGCAAACAAACAACTGGGTGATCCAAAAAAGTGCATTCCATGTTTCATATGCCGATTCTCCAATGGCCAGATATAAAACAAAAATGGTGGAAGCTACATATAGCATTACGCCGTAAAAAGCATATTGCTGACGCATTTCCAGCATCCAGTCTTTCTTAAAAAGCGTCCATATTCTGCCTATACTGCTCACTTTTCTTCAGCGTTTTTAAAACAAATTCTGCAACGGGGTTCATAAATGTCTTTCTCTCCCAATATTACTTGATCGTCTGATGCTGATTTTCTGTATGAATAATTGGCGATCTGTCCACAAACCATGCATATCGCATGCAGCTTGGTAATATAATCAGCTATGGCCAATAAACCCGGCATCTGACCAAATGGCTTGCCGCTATAATCCATATCTAACCCCGCTGCAATAACTCTAACTCCCCGGGAAGCCAATTGATTGCAGACAGATAAGATCTCATCATCAAAAAACTGCGCTTCATCTATACCGATCACCTCCACATGTTCCGCTAACGTCAATAACTCTTTGGAATGGTGAACGGGAGTAGAGCGAATCATATTCTCATCGTGTGACACGATATGCTCAGGTGAATATCGAACATCCAGAGCAGGTTTAAAAATCTCTACGCTTAAATTAGCGATTCGGGCTCGCTTTAATCTTCTGATCAGTTCCTCCGTTTTGCCAGAGAACATGGATCCGCATATCACTTCCACCCATCCGCGGCTCGACTGTCCATTATGTGGTTCTATAAACATTTTATTAGGATATAGTTAGATTCTGTTGGCTACCTTTGTTATTATCTCGACAAAAGTACCATTGTCTATGGAAAGAGCAGAATATTTACTCTTGAAAATACTGGAGCAGCTCCGCAGAAATGAATCTAAAGATCAACTACTGGATTCTATTAAGCTTTTACAGGATGAGATTGAACGTTCTTTTCCTGATGAAGAACCAGTCTCCACGGCGATTACCGAAGTTTTTACGCACAATCCCCCTGTTGAACCCGAACCTAAACATGAAGAGGATAAAGTTTTTGAAGTATTGCAGATCAACGAAGAGGAAATCGACTGGGAACAGGAAGAAAATGGAAATATATTGGTAGCCGATATTGAGAATGAGGAAGATGAGGTGAATGAGGAAGATGAGGTTGAACCTAAAGCAGATGCCCCAAAAGAAGCCACTCTTGCCCAAACATTACTTTCCAAATTTTTGACCCCTCCGCCTGTGGATGCTTTACTGAATCCCGATTTTATTGAAGAAGAGCCTGTGCCTCCGGCTGTTGCTCCTCCTTCTGCAGTAGAATTAAAAATGGATACCCCCACACCAGATGTAAATCAAAAATGGACAGCAACATCACCTGAATTGATGAATAAATTTGAGACATCACCGCTAAAAGATCTGAAAAAAGCGATAGGTATTAATGATCGTTATCGATTCATCAATGAATTATTTCAGGGAGATGAAACGATGTATGAACGATCCATCAAAACGATAAATGATTTCTCGATTTTTCCGGAAGCAGAATTTTGGATACGAAGAGAATTAAAAACGAAGTTAGGTTGGAATACGGATGATGCTATTGTTCAACAGTTCGATCAATTGGTCAGAAGACGTTTTTCTTGAATGTAATTCATGATATTTTGTGTAGCACCACTGTTCTCTTTAATCATAGTGTAGGCAGTCTTTGATGCTTTTTCTCTGAATTCTTCATCACGTAAAAGATCCGCTGTGATGGAATTAAGCTCTTCTTCATTTTTTACACTGAAGCCGGCTCCTTTTTCGATTAATTCAATGGCTTCAGTAAATTTCTGAAAGTTGGGTCCGAAAATAACAGGTTTCCCAAATGCAGCTGCTTCAAGCGTATTATGAATGCCCACTCCAAATCCTCCTCCAATATAGCATATACAGGCATAATGATATAATTTGGATAGCATTCCAATATTATCCATGATCAATACTTGCGCATCGGTTTTTCCCTGCTCTATGTACTTTGAAAAGCGAATGCTGTCTGGAAAAAGTTCTTCCATTTTTGTAAGATGCCCTTCAACGATTTCGTGAGGGGCCAGTATGAATAAAAGATCTGGATTTGATGTAACTAATTTAGATAGTAGCTGTTCATCAGGTTCCCATGTGCTTCCTGCAATGAAAACGTTTTTATTTCTACAGAAATCTTCAATTTCTTTTATGGGACTAAATTGATCCCGTATGCTGACTACTCTGTCGTAACGGGTATCACCGGTAATTTGAAAATTTTCTATTTTAATGGTTTGTAACAATGCCGCACTCGATTGATCTTGTATAAAAATCTTATCCATCTGTTTTAAAGATCGTCTCCACATGCCCCCATACCATTTAAAGAAAATATAATTAGGTCGAAAAATGGATGAAACTTGAATAAAGGGAATTTTTCTTTTGTTAATGATTTTGAGAAAATTTCGCCAATATTCATATTTGACAAAGATGATAAGATCAGGTTTGATGATATCTAAAAAATCACGGGCATTTTTTTTTGTATCAAGAGGGAGATAACATACAAAATCAACTTCTGCATAGTTTTTTCGCACTTCATATCCGGAAGGGGAGAAGAATGTCAATATGATTTTGGTATCAGGCCATTTTGATCGAATGGCTTCAATAATTGGCCGACCCTGTTCAAATTCACCCAAAGAAGCGCAATGTATCCAAACCTGTTTACCGATTTTAGTTACTGGAAATGCCGCTTTAAGTGTCGATCGCCACTGTACACGTCCTTCTAACCAAGCTCTGGCTTTTGGGTTCCAAATAGAGGAAAAACGCAGTGCCGCATAAAACAGAAATATAAAGAAGGAATAAATCATGACTTCCCAGGCCTATTTATTGCAAATCTACGGTCCGCGGGCTCATAATTTGTTACTTTTGTAGCCGTTTAAATATTTCGAATGACTCCAATTCAGATGGTTGATCTCAAAACCCAGTATCATCATATCAAAGATCAGGTTGATAAAGCGGTTTTGGATGTTCTGGGAAGCACCGCTTTTATCAATGGGAAACCGGTTCAGGACTTCACACAGTCTTTGTCTGGATACCTTGGTGCTAAACACGTAATACCCTGTGCTAATGGAACGGATGCCCTTCAAATTGCCATGATGGCGCTGGATCTGCAGCCTGGAGATGAAGTAATAACCCCTTCGTTTACCTATATCGCCACAACGGAAGTAGTAGCTCTTTTAAAACTTAAGCCCGTTTTTGCCGAGGTTGATCCCGATACATTTTGTATTGACCCTGCATCTATTCGTACGTTGATCACCCCTCGAACAAAGGCGATTGTACCGGTCCATTTGTATGGACAATCAGCTCCGATGGAGGAGATCATGAAAATTGCGGAAGAATTCGGACTTTATGTGATCGAAGATAACGCCCAGGCAATTGGAGCGGATTTTCATTATTCAAATGGTACCCAAAAGAAAACAGGTACTATTGGGCATATTGGGGCGACATCTTTCTTTCCATCAAAAAATCTCGGCTGCTATGGCGATGGTGGCGCAATTTTTACTCAGGATGATACATTGGCAGATAAAATGAGAAAAATTGCGAATCATGGCCAGTCGGTACGCTATTATCATGATCTTGTAGGATGCAATTCCAGACTCGATACTTTGCAGGCGGCTATCCTGAATATTAAACTTCCTTTACTGGATCAATATACGGCAGCACGTCAAAAAGCAGCGGCCTTCTATACTCAGGCATTTGCTGATGAATCACGGATTAAAACGCCTATTATAGCTGATTACAGTACACACGTTTTTCATCAATATACCTTGACGCTGGAAAATGTGAATCGAGATGCTTTGAATACATATCTAGCAGATCAACAGATCCCGTCTATGATATACTATCCGGTACCAGCGCATAAGCAAAAAATGTTTGCTGGATTGCAGCAGACAGAGCCTTCATTGCCGGTAACCGACTGGCTTTGTCAGCGGGTTATCTCTCTTCCTATGCATACGGAACTAACGGAAGAGCAATTGAACTATATTGTAGATCATATCCGTCAATTTTTGAATAAAGGATAATTTTATTAAATAAACACCTTATCATTTTATGAAAATCGCTGTTGTTGGCACAGGTTATGTTGGACTCGTTACCGGTACATGTTTTGCAGAAACTGGTAATGCTGTTGTTTGTATAGATATTGATCAACGAAAAGTTGAAAAACTGAGCAATGGAGAAATTACTATCTATGAACCTGGACTGGAAAAGATTTTTTTAAGAAATCTGAAAGAGGAACGTCTTTCTTTTACAACAGATCTTGAAAAGGGAATTGAAGAAGCAGAGATAATTTTTCTGGCTTTGCCTACACCTCCGGGAGAAGATGGCTCTGCAGATCTGAAATATATTCTTGGTGTGTCGGATCATTTGGGTAAGGTTTTGAAAGACTATAAAGTTATTGTAGATAAAAGTACAGTGCCGGTTGGAACAGCAGAGAAAGTGCATGCAGCAATCGCTAAACATTATTCCGGGGCATTTGATGTTGTATCTAACCCGGAATTCCTTCGTGAAGGGGTTGCCGTTGATGATTTCATGAAACCAGATCGGGTAGTAATCGGTACTTCTTCAGATCGTGCACGTAAAGTAATGAGTGATCTGTATGCACCATTTGTTCGTTCGGGTAATCCAGTGATCTTTATGGATGAACGTTCTGCAGAACTAACGAAATATGCTGCCAATTCATTCCTCGCCACCAAGATTTCTTTCATGAATGAGATCGCACAACTCTGCGAGCGGTTAGGGGCTGATGTGGATATGGTTAGAAAAGGGATTGGGTCTGATGAACGAATTGGTAAACGATTTTTATTTCCAGGTATCGGATACGGCGGAAGTTGCTTCCCTAAAGATGTTCAAGCTTTGGTGAAGAGTTCTGCAGAAGTGAATTATGATTTCAAGATACTGAATGCAGTGATGCATGTAAACGAGCGTCAGAAAAAGCATCTGGTACCAAAGATAAAATCCTATTTTAATAATAACCTGAATGGAAAGCATTTTGCACTTTGGGGTCTGGCATTTAAGCCAAATACAGATGACATACGGGAAGCTCCAGCTCTACAGATGCTTGAAGAATTAGTAGCTGCAGGAGCAACTATCAGTGCCTATGATCCAGAAGCTATGTCGAATGTAAAAAATATGATCGGCAATAAAATAAACTATGCTGATAATATGTACGAAGCTTTGGAAAATGCAGATGCATTGATCATTGCTACAGAATGGAATGAGTTCAGAACACCTGATTTCCTCAAGATCGTCAAGAGTCTGAAAAACAAAGCCATCTTCGATGGTCGTAATTTATTTGATGTATCCGCTATCCGTGATCTGGGTTTTCATTATGAAAGTATTGGTCGCGGGATGTTTAAATCTGAAAACGCTTAAAAAATGGAACGTAAACGGGTATTAATAACCGGTGCTGCCGGATTTTTAGGTTCACATCTTTGCGATCGCTTTATAAGCGAAGGTTTTCAGGTGATCGGAATGGATAATCTTGTAACTGGAGATATACGAAATATAGAGCATCTTTTCAAACTGGAGCAGTTTGAGTTTTATCATCACGATGTTACTAAGTTTATTCATGTTCCTGGTCATATAGACTATATCCTGCATTTTGCATCGCCCGCTAGTCCAATTGATTACCTCAAAATTCCCATTCAAACGTTGAAAGTAGGCGCACTGGGTACGCATAATTGTTTGGGTTTAGCTAAAGCAAAAGGTGCCAGAATGCTAGTGGCATCTACTTCTGAAGTGTATGGAGATCCATTGGTTCATCCTCAAACAGAAGAGTATTGGGGTAATGTAAACCCAGTGGGACCACGTGGTGTTTATGATGAAGCTAAACGTTTCATGGAATCGATCACAAGAGCCTATCATACTTTTCATGGGGTAGAAACCCGCATTGTTCGTATTTTCAATACCTATGGTCCCCGCATGCGGCTCAATGATGGCCGAGCATTACCTGCATTTATCGGACAAGCTTTAAGGGGTGAAGATCTTACGGTATTTGGTGATGGTTCTCAAACCCGATCCTTCTGTTATGTAGATGATCTTATTGAAGGTATATACCGCTTATTGATGAGCGAATATTCAATGCCTGTAAATATTGGTAATCCATCTGAGATCAGTTTAAAAGATTTTGCAGAAGAAATCATTAAACTTACCGGCACAAAGCAAAAGATTGTTTACAAACCTTTGCCTGCAGACGATCCAAAACAAAGACAGCCAGATATCACTAAAGCAAAGGAAATATTAGGCTGGGAGCCAAAAGTGGATAGGGCAACAGGGTTGAAGCGTACGTATGCATACTTCAAATCGTTACCTACCGAAGAATTATATAAACAACCTAAGGAGTTTAAAAAAGCTGATTAATGTCCATTGCTCAAGACCTGTTTGACAAAAAAACAAAAATTGGCATAGTTGGTCTTGGCTATGTAGGTTTACCATTGGCTCTTGAGTTTGCTAAAACATTTTCTGTTATCGGATTTGATGTAGATGCCCATCGCATTGAACGGATTAGAAAAAATACAGATCCTATAGGAATACTAAAAGAAGATGTTTTCACCAGAACGGATATTATATTTAGCTATGATCCTTTTCAATTAAGAGAGGCATCTTTTTTTATCGTTGCCGTTCCTACACCTGTCGATGAGTTCAATGTTCCTGAGCTGAAGTCTTTACTAGAAGCTTCTACATGTATTGGAAAAGTATTGAAAGCGGGAGATTACGTAGTGTATGAATCTACCGTTTACCCTGGATGTACAGAAGAGAAATGTATCCCGATTCTAGAGGAGTCATCTGGATTAAAAGCAGGAGTTGATTTTAAAGTTGGGTACTCACCTGAACGGATAAATCCTGGAGATACTCAACATCGTTTACCAGATATCGTCAAAATCATTGCAGCAGGGGATCAGGATGCATTGGATGAAATTGAAAAAGTATATACACAGGTCATAAAGGCGGGATTATTCAAAGCATCCTCCATTAAAGTTGCTGAGGCAGCAAAAATGGTGGAAAATACCCAACGAGATTTGAACATTGCGTTGATGAATGAATTGTCAATGTTATTCGATAAAATGGGTATTAATACCTATGATGTTCTGGAAGCAGCCTCTACTAAATGGAATTTTCTTCCGTTTACTCCCGGATTGGTTGGTGGACATTGTATTGGTGTGGATCCTTATTATCTCACGCATAAAGCAGAATCGCTGGGGCATGAAGTAAAGCTCATATCTGCCTCTCGCTTTATCAATGATAATATGGCCAAACATGTAGCACGGAAAGTTATTATGCATGTCTCCCGATACGCTCCAGATCTGAATGATGTAAAGGTTTTAGTGAAAGGTGTGACGTTCAAAGAAAACGTTTCTGATATCCGTAATTCTAAGATCATCGATACAGTGAAAGAGATCATGGCCTTCAATATTCAGGTAGATATAGAAGACCATAACGCACAATGGGAGGAGGTGGAAATGGAATATGGCGTAAAGCTTACGAAAGAACTAAAAACAGATTATGATGCGGTAATCATTGCTATTCCGCATGATCAGTATAAAGAATTAACAGAATCGTATTTTTGCTCTATTACTAAGCCGGGAGCATTGATTGCAGATCTCAAAGGCTTGTATAGAGGTAAAATTAACCAGAGACTTTATTGGAGTTTATAACCAACCCACTATGAAGAAAAAAATATTAATCACCGGCGGTTCAGGATTTATTGGCTCACACGTCGTGCGGTTATTTGTCAATCAATATCCAGATTATGAGATAGTCAATCTTGATGTACTTTCTTATGCCGGAAATCCCGAAAATCTAAAGGATGTTGATCAGGCACCAAATTATCGTTTTGTAAAAGGAGATATTGCAGACGAAGGCTTTATAAATGAGTTATTCTTGACTGAACAATTCGATGCCGTTATTCACTTGGCGGCGGAAAGTCATGTGGATCGCTCCATCATGGATCCTCTAGCATTTGTGCGAACTAATGTAATGGGAACAGCCGTATTACTAAATGCAGCACGCAAGTCGTGGACATCCATGGAGGGGAAATTATTCTATCATGTATCAACGGATGAGGTGTATGGATCATTAGGTGAGGCGGGTCTCTTCACTGAAGAAACTCCTTATGATCCACGGTCACCATATTCATCTTCCAAGGCAGGTTCTGATCATTTAGTAATGGCTTATCATCATACTTATGCTATGCCCGTGGTGATCTCCAATTGTTCTAACAATTATGGCTCTCATCAGTTTCCGGAAAAACTCATTCCTTTAATGATCCATAACATAAAAGAAAGCAAGCCCTTACCTGTTTACGGAAAAGGAGAGAACGTACGCGATTGGCTTTGGGTGAATGATCATGCTATAGCGATAGACGTAGTGTTCCATAAAGGAAAGAATGGGGAGACATATAATATTGGAGGGTTCAATGAATGGAAAAATATCGATCTGGTACATCTGCTTTGTCGTATCATGGATAATAAGCTCGGTAGGCCTGAAGGCGAATCTGCCAAATTGATTACATTTGTGAAAGACCGTCAGGGTCATGATCTCCGATATGCGATCGATGCCACAAAGATCAATCGCGAATTAGGTTGGAAGCCATCACTTCAATTTGAGGAAGGCCTCGAAAAAACAGTTGACTGGTATCTGTCCAATCAGGAATGGATTGATCATGTGATCTCTGGATCTTATCAACAATATTATACCAAACAATATAGTAACCGATAAATCTATCATGCCATTTCACGCAACCGAATTCCCCGATCTGTTTTTAGTTGAACCAAAAGTGCACGAAGACAGAAGGGGATATTTTTTTGAGAGTTATAATGAAGCTGATTTCAAAGCGGCCGGTTTGCATTATACCTGGGTGCAGGATAATCAATCCAAATCGGGTTATGGTGTAGTTCGTGGCCTTCATTTCCAGGCGGAGCCTCATACTCAATCCAAGTTGGTTAGAGTTTTATCTGGCATAATATGGGATGTGGTGGTGGATCTCCGTAAAGGTTCTCCTACATATGGTAAATCATATGGTATTGAATTATCCAGCGAAAACAAATTGCAGATACTAGTGCCTAAAGGTTTTGCCCATGGTTTTTCCGTTTTGTCAGAAACTGTTGAGGTATTATATAAATGCGATACACTTTATCATAAAGAAAGTGAGCAGGGTATCATGTTCAATGATCCTGATCTGAATATCGACTGGCGTGTTCCGCAGGATAAAATGATCATTTCAGAAAAAGATCTTCATCATCCCTTGTTCAGAGACAATCAACATAATTTCACGTATCGTGTTGCCTAAGAAAATATTGGTTACCGGAGCGAATGGACAACTTGGATCTGAACTGAAAGATCTGGCTCCACAATTTTCTACTATTCATTTTCTTTTTGTTGGGCGTGACGAATTTCCGCTGAATGACTTGTCCAAAATCAAAGCATTTTTATTGAGTGAAAGACCCGATGTGCTCATCAATTGCGCTGCTTATACTGCAGTAGATACTGCAGAAACGGATAAAGAAAATGCCTTTTTAGTCAATGCGCATGCAGTTAAGACCATGGCTGAAGTATGTAAGGAAATGTCTTCTCGCTTCATACATATTTCAACAGATTATGTTTTTGATGGTGCTGCGCATGTGCCTTATTCAGTTGATGCTAAAGCAAATCCGAAGAGTGTTTATGGTGCATCAAAACAAAAAGGAGAGGAGTTGGCATTAGCTGCATATGCGGATACTATTATTGTTCGAACAGCATGGGTTTACTCAGCTTATGGAAAGAATTTTGTGAAAACCATGCTGCGTCTTATGGATAGTAAGCCAGAAATCGGTGTGGTTAATGATCAATTCGGTTCACCTACTTATGCAGCTGATTTGGCAGCGGTATTACTGGCAATTGCTTTAACTGATCATCCTCCTAAGGGGATATTTCACTTTACAAACGAGGGGGTGATCAGTTGGTATGAATTTGCCCAGGCTATCAAAGAAATTCATGGATCTGGATGCAAGGTCAATCCAATACCTACAACTGCTTATCCCACACCTGCTGCTCGTCCTTCATACAGTGTTTTAGATACGTCCAGAATTTACCAGGAATTTCCTTCATTAGAGCCTCATCACTGGAAAGACAGCTTAAAACGATGTTTAGCTAAGTTGTCGGATGCTTAATCTCACATAAGCATTATTTTTGCTTTATGGCACGATTACAGGCAACACTTACGGATCCGGATTATGGGCTGACCATTACGGATGAGCGTGGGCATACGTTGAAAATGGATATACCTGAAGATCAGGGTGGACATGGCTCAGGATTTCGTCCGATGCAAACACTTCTTGCGGCACTTTGTGGCTGCAGCGCTGTGGATGTGGTCAGCATTTTGAAAAAACAGCGACAACCATTGGACGATCTGAATATTCAGGTTGATGGAGAACGTCAGCATGGAGTAGAACCTGCCCTTTGGGAAAAGGTTCATCTTAGATTTGAATTAAAAGGTCAGGTTGAACCCGCAAAAGCCGTAAGGGCGGTTCAATTATCCATGGAAAAATATTGTTCTGTAGCCGAAACTTTACGCAGGGCAGGTGCTACAATAACTTTTGATGTAATGGTCAATGAAATGCTGATATCCTAATGGCACAACATAAAGAAACGCGCGCGGTGCGTATTCAAAGCCGCAAGACAGCAGAGAAAGAACATTCAACACCTTTATTCCTTACCAGCAGCTTCACTTATGATTCTGCAGAAGACATGGCTGCTGCCTTTGCTGATGATTCATTAGATGTAAACATCTATTCTCGTTTTTCCAATCCAACAGTGGATGAATTCATAGAAAAAATAGCTGTTTTGGAAGGGGCAGAAGATGGTGTGGCCACAGCTACTGGAATGGCTGCAGTTTTTGGAACCTTTATGACCTTTCTTTCTAAAGGAGACCACATTCTTTCCTCTTCAGCAGTATTTGGATCTACGCACACCATTCTTACTAAATATCTTCCAAAATGGGGGATTGCGTATAGTTATTTTTCCATGGAGCGTCCGCAAGAAATTGAAGCGATGATTCGTCCGGAAACCAAAATACTATATGTTGAAACTCCAAGTAATCCAGGGTTAGATATCATTGATCTCGAATATTTATCTACCATTTGCAAAAAGCATAATGTATTGCTGGTAGTGGACAATTGTTTTGCTACGCCCGCAGTTCAGCAGCCTATTGCATTTGGTGCAGATCTGGTTATTCATTCCGCTACAAAATTTATTGATGGACAGGGAAGAGTATTGGGTGGGGTTGTTGTTGGGCCAAAAGACTTGATTAAGCAGATCTATTTATTCATTCGCAATACCGGACCTTCTATGAGTCCGTTCAATGCTTGGGTATTATCGAAAAGTTTAGAAACTTTATTTATACGCATGGATCGTCATGCACAATCGGCATGGCATATCGCGCAGAAATTAGAAGGGCATCCTAAGTTGAGGATGGTGAAATATCCATTCTTACCATCGCATCCGCAGTATGCTATTGCAAAGAAGATGATGACCAATGGAGGAGGAATCGTAACCTTTGATCTAAAAGGAGGAGTGGAAAGTGGACGTACTTTTTTAAACAATCTTCAATGGTTGTCTATGACGAATAATTTGGGTGATTCCCGAACCATTGCCTCACATCCCGCCAGTACTACACATTCAAAATTAACCGAAGACGAGCGTCAAGCGGTGGGTATTACGCCAGGATTGGTTAGACTTTCTGTGGGTTTAGAACACCCTGATGATATTTTAGCAGATATTTTACAGGCCTTGGATAAGGTGGATGGATAAAGCTCTAATCGGATAGTATAACAATTTTGGATATTATATGTTATTTCATATTAAAACAAGTAACATATGTTTATCCGATTCAATAAGTATTCGCTGCTGATTATAACCATTTGGTTTTCTGTAGCTTGTTCATCTGCTCCTGAAAAACAGGTCATCCCATCTGATGATGAAGAAGAGCGTTCTTCAGATGATCAGGATTCAAAAAAATCAGGTTCCATTCGGTTACGTTCTATATCAAAAGATGAGGTGCCATCAGGTTTAGCCTATAATGGTAAAATAGATAAGGCCTTTACCTGGAACGATAATAATGGGGAGAATATTCTGCTTCTAACATCGAAGGAAAAACAGACAATAGATGAATATCAAGAGTACATGAATTCTATTTACATTTTTGCGTATAACTATGTAAAAAAGGATAAAGGACATGAATTACTTTGGAAAATGAATGATCAGGTACTTCAATGTCCTACTGATGCAAAATGTGAATTTATAGAAGGTTCTACCACACTAACCGATTTAGATAAGGATGGTTTTGGCGAGGTAAAATTACAATATGAACTTGGCTGTGTAAGTGATGTTCGGCCTTACGATATGAAATTATTATTTTATGAAAATGGACAGAAAAGAGCTTTAAGAGGATTACGATGGATTGATATGGATGCACTTGAAAACAATAGAAAAAGCAAGTATCCATTTGCACTAGATGATATGGCCATTGATCCTAATTCTCGTAAACCAGATTATTATCATTGGGGGAAGTACAAAACAGAAGCAGATTTTAAAAATGATCCGATTGAATTTTTAGAATATGCTCGTTTGGAATGGCGTAAATATGTTATGTAGATATGATATGAGTTAATATAGAATATTTAGAAAATAAAAAAGTGGTTGAGAAATCAACCACTTTTTTTGTTGCCCGACCTGGATTCGAACCAAGACAAACAGAACCAAAATCTGTCGTACTACCATTATACTATCGGGCAGCCTAAATTCCCCGAATGGGGATGCAAAAATAAGCGAAAAGTTATATTTCTTCCAAACAATATTTGTTTTGACCGGCCCTTTACCAGCGGGTAAAGGTTCATGTACTCGGATAAACTGCCAAATCGAGGTAAAATTGTAAATTGTTTTTAAATTGATTGATATGTCAACAAAATTCATCCCCCTGATCGTCATGTCCTTATTGTTTTCCTCATTTACATCCCCAACCCAGAAGATAAAGAAAGTGCTGTTTTTTGGTGATTCCATTACGGAAGCAGGAGTAAAATCAGGTGGTTATATAGATGTGTTGAATACCATGCTGAAAGAGCAAAAACTAGATGATCAATATGAATTGGTTGGGGCAGGAATTGGTGGAAATAAGGTTTATGATCTATATCTGAGAATGGAAACGGATGTATTGAGTAAAAAGCCTGATATCGTAGTCATCTTCATTGGCGTTAATGACGTATGGCACAAACAAAGTATGGGAACAGGTACAGATGCCGATAAATTCTCGCGATTTTATCAGGCGATCATATCAAAATTAAAAGCTCAGAACATTAGCATTATTTTGGCTACACCAGCAGTTATTGGCGAAAAAACGGATCATTCCAATCAACTCGATGGAGATCTGAACCGATACAGTAACCTTATTCGTGAATTGGCTAAAAAAGAAAACCTTCCCCTTGTTGATCTGAGAAAGGCTTTTCTGGATTTCAATCTTAAAAACAATCCTGAAAATAAAGATCAGGGAATTCTGACCACTGATCGTGTTCATTTAAATGCCGCCGGTAATAAACTGGTTGCTGAACGCATGTGGCAAGTGATCAAAACGTTGAATTAATTTGCTTTGATCAGATAATAATTTTTCTTTCCCTTCTGCACCAGTATATATTTAGCATGGAGCAGGAGGGATTTATCTACGCGTAATTGTGGATCGCTGATTTTCTCTTTGTTCAAACTTACACCGCCTCCCTGAACCATTTTACGTGCCTCTCCTTTACTAGGGAAAATGCCTGTGTCAGCCAATAAACTAAGGACATCAATATTTTCTTCAAAGCGTGCCATCGGTACTTCAAATACAGGTACTCCTTCGAGTGAGAGCAGTAGATCAGCTTCGTTTAGTTCTTTTATATTATCTGCCGCATTTCCTGAAAAAAGTTTTTCAGTAGTTTGTACAGCTTTTTCCAATTCTTCTTGTCCATGTATGAATCTTGTCACTTCCTCTGCCAGCAACTTTTGCAGAACACGTTTCGATGGATCTGTATGATGAGCAGCTATTACTTCATCAATATTTGGCTTGGGAAGAAGAGTAAAGATCTTTATCCATTTTTCAGCATCTGCATCAGAAGCGTTTAACCAGAATTGATAGAAATGGTAAGGGGATGTTTTTTCGGGATCCAGCCACACATTTCCTTTTTCTGTTTTACCAAACTTACCTCCGTCTGCTTTGGTGATCAACGGGCAAGTGAAGGCAAATGCTTCTCCCCCTGATTTTCTGCGTATAAGCTCCGTTCCGGTTACTATATTTCCCCACTGATCACTTCCGCCCATCTGCAGCTTGCATCCCTTATTTTGATATAGCCAGTAATAATCATAGCCCTGCATCAACTGATAAGCAAATTCTGTATAACTGATTCCAGTGTCACCTTCAATTCGTTTACGAACCGAATCTTTCGACATCATATAGTTGACGGTGATATGTTTACCTATATCCCTCAAAAATCCAATGAATGAAATTTCTTTGAACCAATCGTAGTTATTTACTAACTGAGCAGGATTTGAATGAGTTGGATTAAAGTCAAGATATTTAGACAATTGATTCCTTATACCCTTAACATTTCGCTGTAAACTTTCTTCATCCAGAAGATTTCTTTCCTCACTTTTACCACTTGGATCACCTACCATACCTGTTGCACCTCCAACAAGGGCAATAGGCTGATGTCCGGCACGTTGTAAATGTACCAGTAGTAATATAGGCACCAGACTACCTATATGTAAGCTATCTGCAGTTGGGTCAAATCCGATATAACCCGAAGTCTTTTCTTTCAGAAGTTGTTCTTCGGTGCCAGGCATGATGTCCTGTAGCATCCCCCGCCATTTCAGCTCTTCGATTAAATTCATCAGGAAGAAATTTACTCAAAGGTAGGAAGATTGAACTAAGAGGATTAACCTTATTTTTTGCCGTATAAACATATAGAGATGCTACAAAATAGAGGATTGGTGTAATTGATGTACTAAGATCTAAGTTGATGGAGTCTATTGATGTATTTCCCAATGAGATCAAATTCCAGATTAACAGCATCTCCTAGTTTTACATCTTTTAGGTTAGTATGTTCATATGTATAAGGAATGATACTTACCGTGAAACCAATTTTGGTAACGTTATAGCAAGTCAGGCTAATGCCATTTACAGCAATTGAGCCTTTTTCAATGACCAGATGTCCGAAATGGGAGGGAAATTCAAAACTATATATCCATGAATTGTTCAGTGCTCTCGTTTCTGTACAAATTCCTTTTGTATCTACATGACCTTGCACCAGATGTCCATCTACACGAGCATTAAACAGCATCGCTCTTTCAAGATTTAGTTGATCTCCGGTTTTCCAATTTCGGGCATTGGTTTTATCTAGTGTTTCAGGAACTGCAGTTACCTTGAATTGATTTCCCTTAATTTCTTCAATAGTTAAACAAATACCATTATGGGCAATACTTTGATCGATCTTTAGTTCAGAAGTTATGGGGGATTCGATCCAGAAACTTAGATTTCCCTGGTTCTCTTTTATCTCCCTTACGATGCCAATAGTTTCAATGATTCCAGTAAACATGTGTACTCCAATAACCCCGACAAATTACATTATGCCGTCCATATCAGCCGGAAAACTATTTTTGAATTGGTGATTTTCGGGTAATTCTGTTGTTTTTTTTATTTTTTTTGATAAAAGTCCAATTTCACCCCTATCTTTGCCCACCTTAAAGGACAAAGGAGGTATTTATTTATGCTAATTATCGATTCTAAAGATTGCGAGAACATTGACAAAGCCTTAAAGAAGTACAAGAAGAAATTTGAAAAAGCGAAGATTCTTCTGCAGTTAAGAGAGCGTCAATCTTTTACTAAGCCGTCTATTAAACGTAGGGCTGAAGTGCTTAAAGCAATTTATAAGCAACAAATTGTAGCTGGAAAGATCGAGGGTTAATTCAACCCTTTTTCATAGTTTTATAACCATGAAGCCTTTGGTTTCATGGTTTTTTTATGCCGTTAATTCAATCTTTAATTCCAGACTTTTTAAATTATCTGCGCTTTGAAAAGCGCTATTCCCAGCATACCATCATAGCCTATCAGCAGGATTTGGAACAGTATTACACCTTTATAGAGGGGCAATATGGAATCAAGGAAATAGAAGAAGTAAACGCTTCCATTCTCAAGTCATGGTTAGCGAATTTACGATTGGAAAAAGAGGTCCAAATTCGTACCATAAATAGAAAAATTTCTTCCATCAGATCTTTTTATCGCTTTCTGCTACGAAAGGGTCAGATTCATCAAAATCCTTCAATAGTTTTAAAGGTTTTAAAAACGCCTAAGCGACTCCCTTCTTTCATTAAAGAAGACCAAACCTCCGATCTACTCAGTCATCCAGCCACAGAGGATTGGAGAGCAAGAACGGCTTGGTTGATATTGGAAGTGCTATACAATACCGGGTTGCGGGTTAGTGAACTAGTGGGGTTAAAAGAAAAGCATATCGATTTTCGGGCTGCACATGTAAAAGTGTTAGGTAAGGGAAATAAAGAGCGCATCATTCCGTTAAAACCCGAGATGCTTAAAGCGTTGCATCAGTACATAGAGGATAAGGTGAATTTGCCGACCGAGGTGGATAGGCTATCCCTGTTTGTAAACTCCAAAGGACGTTCAGTAAATGTAAAATACGTGTATCGGGAAGTTAAAGGTCAACTCGCTTCAATTGGTCAAATAAGTAAGAAAAGTCCCCATGTGATGAGGCATACATTTGCCACACATTTGCTAAACAATGGGGCAGACCTCAATGCCATAAAGGAGCTGCTTGGGCACGCCAGTTTAGCAGCCACTCAGGTTTATACTCATAATTCGATTGAAAAGTTAAAAGAAGTGCACAAACAGGCGCACCCCAAAGCTTAGGAATATTTTTTTGGTTGGATGGAAGGTTTTAGTCTCAATTTTTTTGTAAATTAGAAGGAGAGAATGCATATCGATAAGTTGCATTTTTTAGTTCTTTTCATTTTTGATTTTTTAAATAAATATTTCTATGAACGTAAACATCCAAACGGTTCATTTTGATGCTGATGCGAAGCTGATTGAACATGTAAATCGGAAGATCGAGAAACTGGAGAATTTTCATGATCGGATTACCAAAGTTGATGTCTATCTCAAGCTGGATAACATTGTCCATACGATCAAGGATAAGATTGCTGAGATTAGGGTTAGAGTACCCAAGCACGAATTCTTTGTAAAACAGACTACTAAATCCTTTGAAGAATCATTTGATGATGCATTAGATGCCATGATCAATCAAATCAAAAAAGTCAAGCAGAAACAAGCTGCATAATTTGTTGGGGGGCCGAGAGCCCCTTTTTTATGGAAAAATATTTTCCCCTTCAAAATTTTGGCATTTCACAATTTCCATTACTTTTGCAATCCCAATTCGGGAAGGTCTTTGTAAGAATCAATAATCAAGCCAGAGTAGCTCAGTTGGTAGAGCAGCTGATTTGTAATCAGCTGGTCGGGGGTT